>JAHJEV010000004.1 GCA_018825365.1 Patescibacteria group bacterium | reverse complement strand
CACACTTATTTCGATAAGCTTTCTTTTAACATCCGCTTCATCGACCTGAAAATTTGGTTTATACACAACTTCCTCTGTATTATCTATGTCTTTATGGTAACTAAGCTGCTCCCTAAAGAGTTTTTCACTAATCTCCCCTTTGAAAATTTGTTCTGCTCTTCCGACAACCTCTTGAAGAGAATATTTTTGAAATATAAAGTACAAATCCACATAGTCTTTCCATTTTGCACGCTTACCAAGCGTAAAAGCTTTCATAGCTCCTAACGTCAACAAATCAGGAAAGGATATTATATTGTTAAATTTCTCTACATACTCAAGTTTATAAGGATAGTTGTAAAATGTGATCTGAATTCCATTTACTTTTACTGTATATTCGTCAAGATTCTCAACTCTTACTTGCTCAATGGGAAACAGCTTATTTATCTCCCTCTTTATGTTGATTATATCTAGACTTCCAAATTTAAAAAGGTCGAAATCGAGAGATTCGCGGTGACCAATTTGCAAAGCAATTGCTGTTTCACCAACTAAACCAAATTCGCCCGAGAAAGATTTAATTAAGGGAAGTAATTTCTCTTGTTTATCAGTTAATATTTCCAAATGCATATGAAAAATAGAGATCAAAATAATACTTAACACGCGGTTTTAGGTTACATCTAGGTTTGTTTACTATTGAATGGTACAAATCAACTGTGCCTTTTAGTCCTAATATCCCCAAAGCTTCTTGGACCTGCTTCCAGGTTCCATAGTTCAAAATATGTTCTAAAACGCTCTCGTCGCTTAAATTAGATGTGTTTTTTGTGTACCAAACTAAAGAAGAGTCTTCCTGAAGTATTTTATTTAAACCTCTGTTACTCATGTTTTTATTATAACATCTTAAAAAGATGCGGGTTTAGAGAAATAATAGCTGCAAACATCCTGTACTATAGTCAACCATGATAAAATTGATTCATGATACTAACATTAGATCGAAAAATCACCCCGGAAGAATTTAAACAAGCCCAAGAGGTATATAGCGATTACATAAAAACTGTAATAGATATAGAAAAGAATATAATGGTTGTAGGTGGTGAGTATCATATAGATTGTGAAGAAGTCTTAATACGAAGTGGTAGTAAACCGGAAAACTTGTTTGGAGGGGGATTCAGAGTCAGTACAAGGGAAGTAGAATATATGGCTATGAGCAACTATAAACCGGCGCTAGGTAAGACAACATATGAAATAATGGACGAAAATGCTAGAAATAAGCTAAAAGAATTAACAGAAAAATATCTAATAATATGAGAGATAAACAATTCCTAATCAACTCAATAAAAATGGATCTGTACAGGGTAGTAACCGCTGCGGGTGATACAAACAAAGAATTACCCAAGCAATCTATAATCGAATTTATGGAGCATGCGAACAAAGATTTTGAAAAAGTAGAACTCACTGACAGAGAAAAGGGGTTAAAACAAGAGCTCCAAAATTTATTAGATCGGTTGTCTCAAATTAGGGATCCTCTTTCCAGACTTAGGTGGACCGAAGATGTTATGACAATTAGATGCCGCCTTTAAAATAGTTATAGACATTGTCCAATTAATATAGGCGACCAAGTTTAGGTCCATAGCCAAAAGTACCAAAACCCAAGAATAACACTATTAAACTGGGTTATAATCTAAATATGCTAAAACTCAGGCATTTCAGATTTCTGAATCCGGAATGGTTTAGAAAACCGCAATCAGAGCTGGAATTAACCCTTAGAACCCCTTTAGTTATAAAAGAAATGTTTACACTTGCGTTTTTACGGATAATACCAGTGGTATTAGTTTTTGCTCTGCTAGTAAAACTGTTGCTAGGTATTCCTGTGTTATCGTTTATCGTTGGTTTGTTACTTTTCCTATTGTATGAACTTTATGCCTTAGAGCACTGGTATCGAAAAAAATTACTGCCAAAGCAAAAAGAGAGTATTGAGTTAGTTAACAACATGAGAGTGCAAGATGACAACAAAGAACTAATAAGCAACATTGAGAAGGCCACGGTGTTATCTGCGAAAGGAATGGTGAAAATTGGGTATGTTGGACTAGCCTCGTGGGGATGGGAGATACTGTTCAAAGAGACCTTTCCTTTAATTGCAAAAAATAATAACTACCATTACACAGATTTATTAATTGGAATATCTAATATTGTACTGGAAGCAGACCAAGCATTGTGGGAAGTAGCAAACGAAGATGATCCAAATAAAAAACAAGTAATGTATCAAGAATTCTTGAATAAATATGGGAGCCAAGTAGATGATATGGATTTATCTTTTAAAACATTGAGAGAAAAGGCGAAAGCTTTAGATAGGCTGTTAGAGCTGAACAAAGGTGTACCCTCACCAAATAGCGAACATGATAAAATGATAAAACGCTATAAAGAAGCTAAAGATACCTTTGTTAGCAAAGTTAGAATTCCGAGACCAATTTTTGATAAACTACTGGACAAGGTAAGGTCAAATGTGGCCCTTAGGGAAGATAGGAGGTTTTACGAGTTTAGCATGGACTATAAATTGCGAATTATGCTAATTGAACTTGGAAACCGCCTAGGGATTTCAGAAGAGGAATTATTTAGTAAATCGTGGAAGGAAATAAAAGATGCAGCAAATTAAAGGTTTTGCAGGAAGTCAAGGTTCTGTAACAGATATAGCTAGGGTATTACTAGATATAAATGAAATAGGTAAGTTCGAAGCAGGAAATATATTAGTAACTGTTTCTACAAGCCCGCAATGGACGCCCATTATGAGATTAGCGTCTGCAATAGTAACTGATATTGGGGGTTCGCTGTCTCATGCAGCCATAGTTTCAAGAGAGTTTGGTATTCCAGCAGTTGTAGGCACAAAAAAAGCAACTAAAACAATTAAGGATGGGCAAAAAATCACAGTTGACGGTAGCAAAGGCATAGTATATTTAAGCTGACTCTGGTATATAAGATTGTTTAAGTGTTTTAAAAAGGACGTACTATAGTAGGTAGAAAATGAAAACTAATCAGGAACTTATAGAACATCTTAAGAGTGTTGGAATCCTAAAAACTCCAGAGATCATCTCGGCCTTCGAGAAAGCTGACCGTGTTGATTTTATTAAATTAAGGGATAAATCAATTGCTTATGAAGATATCCCACTAGATATTGGATATGACCAAACTATCTCTCAGCCACTAACGGTTGCTTTTATGCTTGAAGAATTGGAACCAAACAAGGGCGATAGTGTCTTAGATATAGGTTCGGGATCTGGTTGGACAGCTGCACTTTTAGCCTATATTGTTGGTGAGAATGGAAAGGTAGCTGGTTTAGAAATAATTCCTGAGCTTGTGGATTTTGGTCTATCCAACATTCAAAAATACAAACTAGACCATGTAAAGATAGAAGAGGCAGAAAGGGGTGTTTTAGGAAAGCCGGGACAGAAATTTGATAGAATTTTGGTTTCCGCTTCGGCAAGGAAACTGCCGGAAGAATTGATTCTGCAATTGAAACCCAATGGGACGCTGGTCATGCCTGTTGGAAATTCTATTTTTAAGATAACGAAAAGCCTAGAGGGAGTTGTCAGCATGCAAGAATTTCCGGGTTTCGTATTTGTACCTTTACTTTGAGGTTGCTGGGGGGTTGCTCTATTGGTGTAACGTTTTTCACCTAAACCAGTGATAAAATAAAAATATGGATAATAAACTCCTTCACGAAGTAGTAATAACAGCAATAATAGTAAGAGGTGGAAAATTTTTATTAACTCGAAGATCTTCAAACAAAAAAAGGTTCCCTGGTATGTGGACCGTTCCTGGAGGAAAACTTGAAACTAAAGACTATTTGGAACTTCCCAAAGATACAAAAGAGTATTGGTACAACGTTCTAGAAAAAGTTCTTAAAAGGGAAGTAAAAGAGGAAGTTGGGCTTGAAATAAAAGATATTGAATACATTACAAGTCTTGCTACCATACATCAAGATGGTCAGCCCTCTTTGGTAATTTCCTGCATAGCAAAATATGTTTCCGGGGAAGTAACACTTCAGTTTGGAGAGGCAGATGATCACAAATGGGTTGATATTCAAGAAGCTAAGAGCTACAAACTTATTGACGGAATCTACGACGAGCTAGTAATGGCAGATAATCATCTTAAGGGTATTAAAACGGAGTGGAGAAGGTTTTAACCTGGAAACAGTATGAAATTTTATATAGCATCAAGAACAAAACATAGGAAACTTATTGAGGAAATTCATAAGCAGGTAGTTCGTAAGGGTTACGAATTCATATCCACCTGGGTAGACGAAGGAGAGATCATACCTTATGAGAATAACGTCTCTGCGTCATCAGAAAGAGCAGAACAGTGTGTAAGAGACAGCAGCGGGTGCGATGTTTTCGTTTTAATTTCAGACGACAGTGGTTCTGGGATGTACACAGAGCTGGGTGTTGCGTTGTTATCAAATGTGAACAGCGGAAAACCAAAGATATACGTAATAGGCGATTATATTAATAGATCTGCCTTTTTCTTTCACCCATCAGTAAAAAGGGTGTCGAGTATAGAAGAAGTTTTTAAAGATCTTGAAAAATAATCTAAAGGAGAATCTAAAAGAGTAGGTAAACACAAAGAAGCCCTCGATTGCTCAAAGGCTTCTTAGTACTAACGAGATTGCTCCCATTGGTAAAAAGCATTGTATCAAAATAATTAAATCTGTCAATAGGTTATTTGGAAACTTCCCAAGATGTATAATGAACTTGTGAAGCCCCACCACAAAAGAAAAATACTTTCTCTTTCAAATATTTTGATTTTCACTGGAGTTACCTTCCTTCTTCTTTCATTTGGACCAATAATTTTCAGCGAGGTTTGGTATTTTATTAAGCAGGTAAAAAATCAGGAATATTCATTAACCGCAAAAAGTAATGAAAAAGACAGTGTTTTTGCAAAGTTTCTGTCCACCAGTCCTATAAGAATAGTGCCGGTAAATAAAGATTTTTCCATTGTAATAGAGAAGATTGATGTTAATGCACCGATAGTACCAAACGTCTCCGTAACAGACGAAAACGCCTACGAAGAAGCCTTAAAAAGTGGCGTAGCCTCCGCTATATCATCGGACTTTCCAACTGCATCCCCAAGCAACGTTTATTTATTCGCACACTCATCTTTGAATTTTTGGGATCTTGGAAAATATGCCACGACATTTAATCTTTTAAGAAAATTAAATTATAAAGATAGGATCCACATATTTTATGAGCAGAAAGATTTTGTATACGAAGTCGTAAACAAAGAGGTTGTAAAAGGTTGGGACATGAGACCTCTTAACAGATCAGTCATTGAACCTTTACTTACACTGCAGACTTGCGACCCTCCCGGAACAACAATAAATAGGTTTGTACTTACGGCAAAGCTCATTGAGGTTAAGGGGGGCGATCTTTAGCTTATCTAATACTTACGGTGTAAAGATCTGTTTGAGCACCTGATTTGAATGAAGTCAAGATTATTAGTTTATCTCCTCCCGGAGCGCTAAATACCGAGTCGGAGTAAAGAGTGTTGTTGTAAATCTCGGTTTTGTTTGAACCGTCTATTCTAATAGTACTGACGCTTCCCTTTTGATCTTTTGCTATATCTCCCTCAACAAGAATTAGGTGGAAACTGTCTGAATACCAGCTAATTTTAGGCTGGGTTGCTGAAGCGTCTGTTTTAAAAACCAAAGATTCTGCCTTTTCTCCGATTGGGATCGGATTTTCCAAATTGTAAACCCAGTACTCAAGTTCACTGCCAACTGTTTTAATGAAAAGAAATTTCTTTTCATCCGGCGACCAAACTGCATCTGAGGATAGGGCAATGTCCTTAACTTCTTGGCTGATACTTTGAGTGTTTACAAAAGTAGCTCTTTTTAAGGCTACATCGTCCGCCCACTGTTTGATTATGGTATCGGCTTTTGTGGTTGTCTGAGCAGTGCTGGTCTCTATGTTTACCAGGTGGTACGCATTTCCCGGTGTTTTTATAAGAAGGCTTTTCTCATCAGGTGCCCAAATGATTTGTTCACCTAATGAGTATTTTGTATATATCGTATCCTGAATCGCTACAGTTGGGTTGGATCTAAATAGTCCTATACCTCCACCGGACAGGGGGACAATCCAAATGCCAGGTTTTTCTGAGTCAAATGAAAAGTAGGCAAGTTTACTTAGGGTAGGCGAGATACTTGGGTATTTGGCCCCAGAGTTTGTTAAAGGCTCAAGTCTTGGGCTTTGGGAGACCAGGATAGCTGTGATGTCTGTAACAAGCTGTTCAAAAACCTCCAGATTTTTGTTCCATTCAACAAACCCCTTTTTAACGATTCTAAGTTGATGTTCTCCCGGTCTTACCCCCGAGATTGTGTCATTAGTAGCTGTTCTTAACGTACCGTCCAGATACACGCCCGCACCGTCAGGAAGGGATTTAACGCTTAGCATCCCGGTTTTATTTATATCGATAATCCCTTTATCATCCTTATTTAGTCTGTAACCGGACGTATAAAGGTACAAGATGGTAGATATACCCCCGATGATTATTATGGTTAAAAATGTTTCTAAGTATCCTAGTTTTTTGAACTTCATATGTATTAGCTTTTTCGGAAAAGAGGGAGTCTTTTGTGACTCACTTACTAAAACCTCAGAAGCTTTGTCTGCAGGAGTCTCAACAGTTTTTGTTTCGGGCTTAAGCCTGGCATCGGCAGACTCGCGCAGTTTCGTAACTGAGGTCATGGTGAGTAGATTTTACCATATCCAACAAGGCTTGTTATGAGTCCAAAGAGCCTAAAGACTTAACAAAAAGGTATAATACAAATATGTTTTCAAAGGAAATATTGGGCGTCAGGGTTGATTTTGGGATGGACATGGAGCAGGTTTTGGATGTTGTGGAGAACAAACTCCTAAAGGAAGAAGGAACCCACTATATTTGTACGACAAACCCTGAATTTATTATTGAAGCTCAAAAAAATGAACATTTCAAAAAAATTATAAATGAGTCGGATCTGTCAGTACCCGATGGTGTCGGGGTTATTTACGCAAAAGACTATTTAGAAAAAGTTTTAACATATAAAAGGGATTTTCTATTTCCAATCAAATCTTTTTTAGCCGGTTTGATGTTAGGTGCCAAAGGAGGTCAGCATAGAGAGAGAATTACTGGAGTAGATTTAACATATAAACTCTGCGATTTAGCATCGAAAAAAGGGTACTCCGTGTTTTTCCTGGGTTCAAGGCCAGGAAAAGGTACTATCAAAGAAGCAACATCGTCTGATAAAAATAATATGTCAGACGTATCAGATTACCTTAGCAAGTTATATCCTAATTTGAATGTAGTTGGCGGGGCGTCTCAATTTAATAGAACGGAAGAAGATGATGATATTACGATTAAATATGTTAAGGAGTGTATGAATAGAAAGGGTATCGGAGGTTTGGATATATTGTTTGTTGCATACGGCCACCCCTATCAAGAAGCGTGGATAACAAGAAACAGTAGCAAAATTCCTGCCAAAGTATCAATAGGCGTTGGAGGAACTTTTGACTACATAGTAGGATATAGCAACCCAGCGCCTGAAAAATACGTAAAAAGGAACTTGGGTTGGTTATATAGATTATTTAAACAACCTTGGCGTATAAAAAGAATTTTGAATGCGTTTCCGAGGTTTCCAGTCAAAGTTTTTTTGTCCTCACTGAAAAATCTCTAATATCATTGATTAGCATCAAACCATCTATTGACATACATATAGTTAAGTGGTTTCATCTAAGTATGATAAAACTTGAAAATAAATTATATAGTTCCACCGAAGTAGCAGAAGTACTAGGCGTAAGCCTAAGATCCGTTTACAGATATTTAGAGGAAGGCAAACTGGACGCCGAAGTTAAAACTGCCACCGGTAGACATAGGTTTACTAGACAAAATATACTAGATTTTTTGTATCCCACAGGACTTCCGGAAGATGAAAAAATTATAGAGGGGCCGGCAACTGAACCGACTCTTGTATCAACTCCAAAGAAAGTTGCTAGACCAGTTGAAGAGGCCGTAGCAATTGCGGAGGAGGAAGTTATAAAGCCGAAGGAAGAAGAGGTAGCACCTAAGATAGAAGAGAAAGTTAAACCAGTTGAGAAAGAGGAAGTAAAAGAAGAGGAGCCCGTGGACTGGTTAGCAAAATTCAGAGAGGCCGCTAAGAAATTTGAGGAAAAAGCATCAGAGGAAGTAACAGGTCTGGGAGCTTCTGAACCGGAAGTGGAGGAGAAAGAAGAAAGCAAGATCTTATACTACAGAAGCAGACTTGGGGGACTTAAAGATATTGCTCAGAACATAGATAAAACTTCAAAGAACTCTGGGCTTGATTACGCTTTCACACTTAATGCAGGTTTGTCATTGTATAGACCAATAAATCCGTTCTCAACACTTCATGTTTATATCAGATCAAAAGACAAAGATTTTTTTGAAAGAATACTTGCTTTGACATCTTCAGATGAGAGTAGCGCGCAGCTTTGCATGATAATCTCAGACGACGAGGCGGTTTACTCCGGGTCCGAAGAGCTTCATGGTTTAAGGGTTGTCGATAAGAAAAGGCTTGTTGAAGATATAGGCAAAATGGATGAAAATCTTTTGAAAGACGCCGAAAGCATTTTGAAGTAATTGGCTACTTAAAGCGTGATTTGACAGGTTTATAGCATTTTGTTATAATCGGCACATTAACCAGAGAACCCTATCTGGGAGAGACACTAAAGTTTCTTATGCTGTGGGCAGGAGTATAAGAAACCGTCTCTTCCGGGTAGGGTTCTTTGGGTTTTTAGTTATTAATTTTTCCCAAACCTTTGACACACCCGTTCAATTAATAGATAATGTCTTTCGTGAAGGAAGTAGGATTAATAATCGACTTACATCAGTCTCCGATCCAGGAAGAGAGCATTTTTAAGCAGGCCGCAAGCGACCTTTATATACCCCTAATCAGATTAATAAAATCAAAAAGAGACATGAAAATAACTCTTTCTATTCCTCTTAGCACACTGGAGTTATTGGATAAATATGGTTTCGAAAGTCAAATTGGAGAGATCAAAGACCTTTGCATGGCCGAAAGGGTAGATCTGGTAGGTTCCTCCGCCTATGGGGCCCTTCTGGACGACCTTCCTTACGATGTTATAGAAAATCAAATCATACTTAATGAGTATGCATTGGGTTACTACCTTGGTGCCAGACAGGGGTTTGAGGGAGAGCCTTCAATAATGATAAAAGATCTTCAAGGTTTTGTTCCCGCCCATTTTTATATTAGTAGCCAAATATTAAAATCGATTGAGGGTTTGGGATATAAATGGGTGCTTACGAGCAACTGTTGCCTTCCTGAAAAATATCAAAAACCCGAGTTTTGTGTTTATAAAATACCTGGGAGTGAGGTTGTAGTTGTTAAGCTGGATAAGGAAATAATAGATATAGCAAGTTCCTATAAAGAGGGGAGTATCTCTGAATTAAAAAAGAAGATTAACAACAAAATAAACGGTGAGTGGAAAACAAATCTTTTTTACATTAAAGGTTTTGAAGATGATTTAGATGCAGACAGTTACAAAAAGGAGTTTGAACTAATAGATGTTTTAATTGAGACATTGGAAGCGTCAAAAATAGAGGTTGTGAACGTTCCTGATCTTATTAAAAGGACTAACTTAACGGAAACAGGCGAGGAAGAGGATCTGGAGTACCAAAAAAGTAGTTCGGAAAAAGAAGATGACATACTTTCTTTCTACTTTATGAGAAATGATGAAAAACTCGCCACTCTTAAGAGTATAGACAAAGAGTTCTCAAAAATTAAGAAGACAATCGAGGAAAAAGAAGATTTACATGACATTTCTACACTACCGATATGGAAGGAAGAGTCTTGGAATCAAATTCCTGACAGCACCTTGCAGCGTTATGTATGTTATTTTATTTTATTAAGTAAATTTATGTCTTTTAATAAGTATCTGTATCTCAATCATTGCTTAATTGACCCAGACAGGAAGGAAACATACTTTAAACAATTGCATAGTTTTACACATTTGGTTACTAGAAGTCTGAATATTATTCCGGAGTATCCTGAAGCAAGTAAACTACGTTCTAAAATTGGGTACTTTTTATCCTTGCTTCAACCTTGACTTTAGATTGCAGGTACAAGGAGTTCTTTAGTTGCTACTACCCATAAATCTTGTTATACCAACAAAAAGTGACCTAGCTTAAAATTATGAGTTTTTAGTTTCAATATTGTAGTCATTTTTTACTCATTTATTTATACTCGACATTGGGTTTAAAAATTACATGAACCCCTTCTCACAGATAATTATTGAATATTTCTATAAGACGTCTAAAATAACGTCCTTTTATTTGTTGTAAAGCCAATATATGGGGCCAGTTATCAGTTGAAGCGAGTGTTTGATAAACAAAAACCCCGCTTTTTGCGGGGTCTGTTATTAATAACAAATAATATTTTTTATTGAATATTATTTAAGTTCAACTTTTGCACCTGCTTCTTCAAGCTTTTTCTTGGCGTTTTGTGCATCCTCTTTCTTTGCACCTTCTAAAACAGCCTTGGGTGCTGATTCTACAAGGTTTTTAGCCTCAACAAGTCCTAGAGTTTGGTTTATTTCTCTTACAGCCTTGATAACCCCGATCTTATTTGCACCCGCATCCTGTAAAACAACGTCAAACTCTGTCTTTTCTTCTGCTGGCTCAGCTCCGTTTCCGTTTGTAGCTGCTGCTGGTTCGACAACCATCATAGGTGCGGAAGCGCTAACTCCAAATTTCTCTTCCAAAGTCTTAACTAAATCGTTTAGCTCAAGTACGGTCATCTTTTCGACCATTTCCATGACTTTTTCTGCGTCTTTACTTAATATAGTATCTTTCGTTTTCTTTTTTTCTGGCATATTAGTTAGCACCCCCTTCCGATTTTTTCTTGGCGATCGCATTTATTGCATATGCGAATTTTTTCTGGACTCCGCCAATCACAGAAACAAATCCAGAAATTGGGACGTTTAAACCGCCAATAAATTTTGCAAGTAAAACCTCTTTTGAAGGTATATCTTTAATCATTTCAACTTTTTCTGTGTTGTTGTATATCCCTTCTATGATTGCTGATTTAATTCTTGGAAGTTTAAAGTTTTTAGCAAACTCAAACAAGGCTTTAATAGGTGCTATTGGGTCAGAAAAGGCAAATATAGCCATTATGGGGCCTTCTAAATCCTTCTCGGCATCGCTTAAATTCTTGTTTTCAGCCTCTTTTAGAGCCACTTTCATCAACGTGTTTTTGGAAATCATAACCTCACCGCCGGCGTCTTTTACCTGTCGTCTGAGCTGATTTGCTTGTTCAGAACTTAAGCCAACATAATCGGCAAACGTAATCGACCTAGCTTTTTCAAGCCTCTCTTTTATATCTTTTACTGTATTTTTGTTTTTTTCGTTTGGCATGTGTTTATTTTGTTTATTAGTTTATTAAATTGTTACTAAATAATTATTAAATAAAAAATACCCACCAAAGACGGTGAGCTTAAAAGAAACGCTTGGGTTGGAAACGTTTTGCCCTCGGCAGGATATTTAAGCTCGTTTTAAGTCGAGACCCCGCTGTCTTTGGTACAAATGGTATTTTACAGGTTTAGTGGAGAGTGTCAACACCAAAAAACTCCCTTCTTACCTTGTTTCTTAAAGGCGTTATATTTAGCATCATTTCATCTTCAAATCATAGTTAGGTTTAATTAACGTTGACAGAAAATGTACACAGATGTATATTATCTATTAATGAGATTATCAGATTTAAAACACACCTTGAATATTCCTGTTTTTAACGGTAACGACCTAATTAAAATGTTTCCTAAAGAACCAAAATCCCAGATTAACACACAGCTTAGGCGGATGTCCGCGCGCGGGGATTTAATAGGTCTAAAAAGAGACATCTACCTTTTTCCAGGTGTAAAAATAGATGAGTTTGTACTGGCAAACAAGCTTTATAGTCCGTCTTACGTCAGCCTGGAATCAGCACTAAACACTTATGGTGTTATTCCTGACATCACCGCAAATGTAACCAGCGTATCCCCGGTAACATCAAAAAGAGTAGTTACATCAAAAGGGGCATTTCTATATAGTAAGATTAACAAAGATCTATTTTTTGGTTTTCAAAATGTGTTAGATCAAAGCAGTGGCTTGTATTACCAAATCGGTCTCCCTGAAAAGGCTCTTCTGGACTACATCTATATTAGAAAGGTAAGAAACATTAGAGAAAGCCGGGTTGACTTATCCGGTTTAAGTAATAAAGTTTTAACTAAGTTTTCAGCCCAATTTCCAAAGTGGGTTGGGGAAGTTTTAAAATCATGAATAATATCGTAAGTAACTACAACCAAATACTTGAATTTTCCCGTCAGTACAACATACCAATGGAAAAGAGGAGAGGTATTATTCGGGAGTTTCTGCAGTCAAAATTCATTACGACATTGTATTCATTATCCAAATCAGAGAAGATGTCTTTTATTGGTGGGACTAGTCTTCGTTTACTTAGAGGTATAAACAGGTTTTCGGAGGATTTAGATTTTGATAATTTAGGGCTTACTGATGGTGAAGTTTCGGCCCTAGTTGAAGAGGTAGTTAGGAGATTTGGAGTAGAAGGTATTAATGTTGAGGTGCATAGCAGTGTTAAGGAGTACAAGAAATACTTTGATCTAAGGTTTCCAGATTTGCTTAAAGAATTGGAGATAACCTCAAACCCAAGAGAAAAACTTATGATCAAGATAGATTACGCGGAGTTTTGGAAGGGTCAGAAAAACGAAGTGATTCTTTTTAATAAGTATGGATTTGTAGCCAATGTGATGACAAATCCAATAAATCAGCTAATCGTCCAAAAACTGGCAGCCTATTTACAAAGAAAGCAAACACAGCCTAGGGATATCTATGATGTTGTTTGGTTGTTTTCACAGGGGGCTAAACCGGATTTAGAATTTGCACACGCCAACAATTTAGATAATCTGATAGGGAAGGCTTCCGAGAAATTAAAAGTTGAGGGAGTTCCGGAAAGTTTTTATCATAAATTGGAGCCCTTTTTATTTTCTCCGGAGGATACACAAAAGATGAAGTTATTTAAGAAGATCGTTTCCTCGCTTTAGGATTTTAACCAATATGCATTACCGCATCATAATGAGTCGATAGATGAAACGATTATTTGGTTGAGGATATGATTCTAGTTTTTTTATATAACCGTTTCTAGGTAATAGACTGTCTTTCATAATGCAAAAACATAATCGCAGGTCGGAATATTTACGACTTCCAATGTTATTTAAAGTCCCCGTAATGTTCCAATTACAGGGACTGTTAATCCCTATAACCTGACAATTTGGGGGAGTGTGTCTATGAGGCAGGGGAATAAACAGCACTTTGAGTTTCTTAATCTTTTCTATCCGCAATTACTCAGTTTATGCCAAGATTCTCAGGAAAGACTTTGCCAGATCCCAAAGTGGGCGACCTTTCTAGTACTTGACTACCATAAATAAGGTACTAAAATAGTAATATATGATAAAGAGGAAAATACTTACTAGGTTGGAAGAACATCTGGGGTCAGATCAAATGACTATTCTTATTGGTCCGAGGCAGGTTGGTAAGACATACCTCATGCGTATTTTGAAGAAGAAGCTAGAAGAAGAAGGCAAAAAAACAGTTTGGTTGAGCTTGGATAACGATGAGGACAAGGTTAAGTTCACCTCTCAGGCGACATTGCTATCTCATATTGAGCTTGCAGTAGGGAAAGAAAAGGCGTTTGTTTTCATTGATGAAATACAACGCAAGGAAAATGTCGGGCTTTTTTTAAAAGGTATTTTTGATATGAACTTACCTCTTAAGTTCATTATTTCTGGCTCTGGCAGTTTAGAGCTTAAAGCAAAGATTCTGGAGTCGATGGCCGGCAGAAAGCGGCTGTTTAGCATTGAGCCCATAAGCTTTGAGGAGTTTGTCAATTTTAGAACCGATTATTTATATGAGGGTAAATTACAAGACTTTTTTGAGCTGGAAAAGGGTAAGACGGAGCGTCTTTTTTCCGAATACATGGTTTTTGGAGGATACCCGCGGGTAGTTCTTGCTGATTCAGTTACTTCAAAACAAGAAGAAATGCAGGAGATTTACAGAAGCTATGTCGAACGAGACATTCGTGATCTTTTGAACTTGGAGAAAACAGATGCATTTACCAAGCTTCTTAAAATAGTTGCTTCCCAAATCGGAAGTCTTGTCAATATAGCTGAACTTTCCTCAACCGTTGATCTTAACGAAAGAACCATTAAGCATTACCTATACTACTTAGAGCAGACTTTCATCATCAAGAAAGTTACCCCATATTATCGTAACACCCGAAAAGAAATTACTAAGACTCCCACCTATTATTTTTATGATACAGGGCTTCGAAACTGGCTCCTGGGCCTTTTTGGCTTATCTGAGATTCCCGCCCATTTGGGCGGACACTTGTTTGAAAACGTTGTTTTTAATTTACTGAGAGAGCGTTTAGGGCTTTCACCAACTCAGATACACTTCTGGCGAACACGGGATCAGGCTGAAGTGGATTTTGTTTTAGAAAAAGGGCTGGATGTGTTACCAATGGAGGCTAAGTACGCGAAGATTTCAAAAATAGAAATTCCGCGTTCGTTTAGAAATTTTCTGGCGAAATATAAGCCAAAAGCGGGTTATATTATTCACCTTGGTGAAAGCAAAGAAACCACAATAGGTGGCACTCGTGTTTACTTTCTTCCATTTTATAGTTTGGTGAGTGGGAATAACCTGCAGTTCTAAGTTAGACTAATCGGGGGAACGCTGGTTTGGCTTTTAATATATTTTCTCTTAAGTTTTCTAATCTTTTCTATCCACAATTATCCAGCTTATATCAAGATCCTCCGTTTGAGCCTCTTTTAAGATTATTTCAAACTTTCCTTCCTGCTTGTATTTGCTTCCGACAGTAGCCGGTCTTTCCGGAGTTATCATGATTATGGACGTGTCATTTATAGATCCTGATTATGATTACATACACTTGACAAAATAGATACATATATTGTAAACTGCAGTTATCAAAATATGTACATAAGTCGCTTAGCAGAAGATAATTTAAAGAAGTGGTTTGACTCGGGAAAAGTTCTGTTGCTGTTGGGTGCTAGGCAGGTTGGAAAAACCACGCTTTTGAAAAATGCCTTCAAGCTGGAAAGAACTACTTATCTTAATTTAGATATTGAGGTTGACAGACAAAGGCTGTTGTCGTCCGTGCCCTTGGATCCGAAATCCTCCCTATCTCTTTTGGGTTCCCCCGAAATTCTAATTGTAGATGAGGCGCAGAGGGTACCCGAAATTAGTAGAGTAGTGAAAGGATGGTACGATTTCGGGGTTACAACCAAAATAATTCTGTCAGGATCGTCTAGCTTGAATTTACTTGATCAATCTGCAGAAACTTTGACCGGCAGAAATATTAAATTATTTTTGCCGCCATTAACTTTTTCGGAGATAATTTCCTCCCAAAGCTGGTACCAGCCGGAATTGAGATTGGATAAAGGGAATTTTCGGGATCAAACAGATTCAATTTTATTTACCAGTCTTATTTATGGTAGTTATCCTGAGGCAGTTAAAACTTTAGATAAACGGGAGTATCTTAATAATTTAATTTCTGACTATCTTCTAAAAGATATCCTGCAAGTTGGTTTAGTAAAAAGCCCGGGGACCTTAAGAAAGCTTCTGCTTCTTTTAGCTTATCAAGTTGGGTCAGTTGTTTCGATTAATGAAATTGCTGGAAGTTTGGGTATTTCCAGACAAACAGTCGTAAAATATCTAGATCTGTTGGAAGAAACTTTTGTTATTTTTCAACTACCTGCGTATAGTACCAATCCCCGAAAGGAAATTTCCAAAAGCAATAAAATCTATTTTTGGGATACAGGAGTAAGGAATGCCCTGATTGGTGAGATGCAGGAAAATAACAATAGAGGAGATATCGGTAAACTTTGGGAAAACTGGGTTATTGCGGAATTTGCTAAGAGGAATCTTTTGTTAGGCAAACAAAGTGTGCTTTATTATTGGCGTTCGAGAAACAATAGCGAGGTTGACTTGGTGGTAAAAAATTCAAAAGGGGAAATACAAGCTTTTGAGATAAAATGGTCAAAGAGTTCGTCTAAATCTAAGGCTTTCACTTCCCTATATCATCTTCCGGTTGAAGTTATCAACATGGAAAAATTACCGCTAATTTTGGGAAGATTTGGCATACTCTCGGAAAATAATCCAACGTAAGTCTGCGGGAGATTTTACTATCTCAACCTTAAATATAAGTGATGAGTAGTAAAGTAGACCAAAAACCAAGTTTTCTATTCAGTGGCTTTTTGAGTAGTTTAATCTTTTCTATCCACAATTATCCAGCTTATATCAAGATCCTCCGCCTGAGCCTCCTTCAAGACTATTTCAAACTTTCCTTCCTGCTTGTATTTGCTTCCGACAGTAGCCGGTCTTTCCGGAGTTATCATGATTATGGATTTGTCATTTACAGCGCTCGTATCTATTGTGATACTGGTGTCACCGGCTTTGATGGTTGTTTTTCCTGCAGCTGCGGATTCTACATCAGATGTGTTGATGACAAGTTTCTTGGTTTCTATGGAGTTTTCTATAACCAATGTTCCGTTTGGTTTGGCAACTATCTTTCCGTCGAACATGTCAATCATACCGGAGCCAGATTTTTGAAGATGTAAAGCCTGATCATTACATAATGTGTCATTGATTGTATTAGTTTCTGAGTTATAGCAGGAAGATCCAAGCACGTCTACTGAGTTAGAAAGTGTGTCAATTGTGACCATTCCTGCCTGAATATCGCCAGTTACGGTCAGGTTAGTAAGTGTCACATCCCCAAGTATGTGCATGTCTGAGTTAATAGCCAGCGTGTCTTTTTCTGAAACCTCATCCTTAGTTAATGTCATCCCAAGGGAAGATAGTGTGTCCTTAAGATTGTTAGATAGGGCAACTATCTGATCTCTTAGAGTTAGCATTTCATTTGAAATATCTCCAGATGTAGAGCTGTCAGATGATAAAGCTGATGTGAGTGCTTGGGCGGTAGGTGAGTTGTATGTTGGATTGACTAAAACCAGTACCTTTTTGTCACCGGAATTTTTATTCCACGACTGCAGCGCTGTACCAATGACTCTTCCCGGCATTTCAGCTTTGGTTGCATGTCCCTCAAGAGATGATGCTGTAATGAAGTCTCCGGGTTTAATATCTGAAGAAGCGGGATCTATCTTTACAGGGACTCTACCTGACAGGGCAACAAGTTTTCTTCCATCTCTTTGTATTCCCATTTCGTGGCTGGCACTTGTAGTAACTACTCCAAATAAACTCGAGTCGTAATAGGTGCTTGTTTTTCTAATCATCGGCATTCCGTAATCGTCAATATTTGTAGATAGTGCAACAACATCACCGGATTCAATTTTAGTAATTTCAGTATTAGGTACGGACGTAGACTCGGTGATTGAGGTATCAGGTGATGAACCTGGTAGGGTAATTTCAGTGCTTGGGGATGTACCGGTAGTTATAACATCTGAAGTATCCGAAGTGTCTGAGATATCTGAAACATCTGAAGCTGTGCTAGTGTCAGCAAATGTGTTATCGAGTGTGTACCACTCTGCAACATTAGCTCCGGATACGAATATGTCTAGTTTTAATGACTGTGAGTTTCCGGATTTATTGTGTAAACGGACCGTATCGCTGTCCGGTGTAGTGAAGTAGTAATCCCCGGTTGTATCTGACGGGTCTCCTAGATTTGCAATCTTTACCCATTTTGTTCCGTCGTTTACCCATGCTGTGACCAGTATGTCAGTTGTACCCTGTTTGTGTTGTAGCGATAAATACTCATCGTTGGAAACGGATCCGTTTATCGAGTACAGGTTAGGTCCGGCTGATATTTGTTTATCATTCCACATTAATACATCCGAGTTGTTGTATAAGGTGTTTGAAACTGTGTCGGTGACTACTGATTGGTTGATTCTTATTACTCCGTCAACATCCAGCATATTTATACTAGACGGGCTTGTACTTGATAAGTTTAAGGTTGTATCTGCTGGATTTGTAGTTCCTATCCCAACAAGATCGTTGAGAAAAGTATTGTGGGCGATGATACCGTTGCCGACAAAGTTATGCGTGCCTTCAACTTCAATGTCCCAGACTCTTTCGAGGCCGACGGATTTTATTTCAACAATTTCATCCCAAGCGAGGTTTCCATCTTTTTCGACAGCAATTTTTACCCCGGGTTTTAGCTCGGTTACTCTTTTCCAGACGGCCTTTTCCTTGCCAATATTAAAGATCCTGCCTACAGGGTGGGTGTCTATTAAATTTTTCTTGTTATTTTTGTTTGGCATATTCTTTGGCGAATTTCTTCCACGAATTTTGTAAATGTAAAATTTTCATTCTGACTGACAAAAGACTTTTAATCTGCTCCTCAAAAAATTCAGATTCAATCTTCTCTGCCTCTTTAGCAGACGGATTTTCAATATCCCGGTATTGTTCCAAATAAACAACAAGCAGATTGCAATTAAGCATTACTTCATCCAGAGCGTAAATTGCCTTTGTCTGATCACCAAATCTCGATGAGTGAGCTGTGGCTATCTTAACCGGCAAATCTAAGGCAATGGCAGTCACTTTTTCGGATTTGACTCTTTTGGCTACAGCAACTGAGAGAGCCAATAACTTTTGGTACACTTCCAAATCCTGGAAGCTTTTCACCGGTCTTTTAGGGCTGTATGATTTTTGATAGGTCATAGGTGTATAGGTTTAATTTCTGTTACCTTTCTTTCATCCTGATTAATTTTATAAACTCCTTCCATGGTATAGACTTTTCGGCGTCTCTGACTTTTCTTTGTTTTAAGTAAAACATGTAATGGATAAAATTCAAAATAGTCTTTTTCATCAAACCAAGCGCATTTAAACTCGAATAATCTTAAACCGGTAAGTCTGGACAGCGCCATAGCATACAAAGTCAGCTGTTCAATCGGCTGTTCTTTTGCGGCGTCAGGTTTAAAATCCAAAATATGAATCTGGCCGTTTCTTATTTGCAGTATGTCAATGTGGCCAGTGATTAATTTTGGCAGGTCGGTACACACTTCCAAGGCGGCCGAACGGGCTCCTTTAATGGGGGAGTCATATATTTCAAACCCTAGCTGTGTCTGCAAATGCTCCAAATCATCGTGGGTTAAGTAAACCGGTACTTCAGTGGCGACAGTTACCGTGTCGTTGGCCAGCATAAATTTTTGTATAGCGTCATGGCGCAGTTTTCTATCCTTGACCGACTGCAGGATAAAGGTGGCAAGCGCAGTGGCGTAGTTTTGCTTGCTTCTGACGATCATTTGGGTTTTGGAAAAGGTCAAAGGCACTTCACTGGCCCTTAAGCCTTCTTGGAAATATTGGTGCGGACACTCACTGGGCACCATTTCTAGAAATTCCTGCAAAGGCCCGAAGCGGTGGTGTTTAAAATCTTCAGTGATGATAAGTTCGCATTTGGCTCTATGGAAGCGGTAGCGGTAAAGCTGTCGGTGGGCGAGAGTTGCGGTAACAACCATATTTTCTGGCGAGTATTTTTTCAGGGCATATTCGCGCATGCGCTCAAATCGGCAGAGCTCTGATGTTTCATTAAGCCAATTTGATAAAGTCGATGCCGAAAGTGCGGGACCTGCCTCGGAAACTGCTGACGTAACGCCGGCGGTGCGGCTATTAATTATCCTGCAGGTTTCTTCCAGAGAATACCCAAGATTATAAGTGCTGATAGCATCGAAAACAACCGGTAAAGGATAGTGTTTGCCGCGGGTTATATGCTGGGTAAAGGTTTTGTTGCACTCCAGGCAAAGATAAAGCTGGACTTTTTCCATTTTTTTCTGTCTAAAACCTCTTCTGACAAAGTGTTTGCTTGCGCAGTAAGGGCAGGCAAAAGAGTCCATTATGGGCTTGCCCTGAGCGGAGGTGAGATGTCCGTCTTGCTTGTTCGGTGTAGTTGGTACATCACCACCTATAGGCGATTTAGCGAGGTCGGGGACCCCAGGTTTATGGGCCTTCATTAAATTAAAAATATTTGATAAAAATTTAGACATACGTTATCCTTTACCTACTAATCGGCTCGAATCGCTGATCGCCAGGTATAAATTCCTGAGTTAAGCGGTCTTTGCCGATCTTTCCTAATTTGACTTTTCTGGCTAGTTTTGTTAACATACTTTTAATCACGCCCTCCGGGAAACCGGGGGGTCATTTTTTACTGACCCCAACTTATTAATATCGAGTTTATATAACCCCTGTTTTATTGAGTAAATCTCCCTTCCCAGATGGCCTTGTCCATATATTACAATAACCTGTTTATGTCTTTCGATTAATAGTCTATAAAGAGGCTCAAAGTCCCCATCGCCAGAAAAGAAAATGAAACTATCATAATTTTGGCTTAAATGTTTGTGAATATCAATACAAATTTCCATATCAAAGTCGCACTTTCGTCGGAAAATTGGTTTATTTTGGAATACAGCCACCTTGATATATTTAACTGGTTTTGTGATTACCTTAAAACCTATTTTCTTCGCTTCACCTAAAAACTTTTTTGATTTTGGATGAGTATCCTTACCGAAATATAGATTTATTGCTTTAATCTTTTTGTACCCTCTTAAGTATTTAAACAACTTTTTTAGATTAACTTCAGAGTGACCCAATTCTGCCCATCCGTGAACGTTAGCCCAATCAATGAGGACAGCCGTTTTGCCTTTTAATTCCAGAGTTTTTTGGAATTTTTTCATATTTTGGTTAATTTTCATAGATTTTTAGTCTCCCCCATCTCACGGATTGGCGAGGTCCCAATCTCACTAGTTTGGGAAATTTTGGCACTTCCTCTTGTAATCGTGAGATATTTAGTTAAAAAACTGTTTAAAAATTTACTCATTTATTTTATTCCTTCTTTACTAACTACAGGGTTACCTTCCAATTTATCTTCCAACAAAGTTAAGTAAGGATGCTTGGCTGTTGTCCTGATTACTTTTCCTGATTTGGTTGTAAGCTCAAAAACTTCCTTAATATCCATATCCATCGAGGCATTTATTTTATGCCATTCTAGAGAGCCTGTAAACTCATTTAAGGACGAGACTTCATCGCCAGGTAGTATTTCATCGATACGGATCAACAGGTAATCAAATAACCCATTGTCGTCCTCGGATTCCAGACCACTTAGACTTTTGCGTCGGCGGCGGATGGGAAGCAATGTGTCACCGGTAACGCACGAGCCTTCAACACGGACGATATTTGATAAGCTTACCAGCTGTCCTGACAGCAGCGAGATTTGCCCCTGCTGTTCCTGTACGGCCCCAATTAAAAGAGGCGCTAATCCATTATAATCAAGACCTTTATAGCCGTCTGGTCCTGTGGTTACCAGTTCGGGAACAATTTTTTCTACATCCTGAGCAATTAACCCCAAGTGAGTTTTGTCATCAAATTTATTTTCTGGAAACTCGTCTTTTCTCCAGTTATAGAAAACTCCGGAGAGTTGCAGTACTTTGTCCAAGGCTCCTGCTATAGGCTGAATATTTTCTTTCCATCTAACATCCGAACCAGACCAGGCGCCGCTTGTAACCCAGGCAGTACCTGCAACTGTTAATGTATACCCTGGACCTGTCGTCCCGATGCCGACGTTGCCGCTTGGAAGAATAGTCATTCTATCTGCGACTGTACCTTGGTCACCAAGCCCAAAAAACATACCCGAATTTGAGGTTCCCCCGGCACGGCCAATACGAATGTACCCCGCGTTTTGTCCGTCACCACCGGTGTCGTAGGTGCGAGTGAAATCAATACCCCACGCCGACGCTCCTGCGTTATAAAGTTGGTTGAGCGTTAAGCGCGGAGTATTTACAGTGTTCGGACCTTTTATTTCTAGCGAGCTCACTGGCCCCGTCGTCCCGATGCCGACGTTGCCGGTACTATCAATTCTGACCCGTTCCGTCCCACCTCCTGTGGTACCTGTTAAAAATCTTATTGCAATAGGAACGCTTCCAGCTCCTGGAGCCGCATCTACTACTGCCCCGAATCCTGCCCCTGTCTGAGCCGTGTTACTTGTGTCATATCCTACGAAATTAAATTGACCGATTGCATCACCATTCGATAAAGCTGTTGGTGAAGAGAAAGTGCCCCTGCCTCTCCAAAATGACGCAAGCTGAGTTCCTGCCGTCCCATAATGATGGAGTACCAACTGGTCCACGCTCGAACTTAGATCGCTGACTATCTGTACCCTATCGTTAGCACCGGCTGACGTATCATAAATGCTTAACTTGCCCCCCGGCCCCGTCGTCCCGATGCCGACGTTGCCAGATATTATCATCCCGTTGCTCGGTGCCGTATTCACACCTGCGTATGACCCTATAGCCATAGCACCAAATACATCTAGCTTGTTCTTCGGAGCTGTTGTACCGATGCCGACATTGCCGTCTGTTTTTATAAATATCCCTTTATCATTACTATCCGCAGCAGTTAAGAGTAAGTTCTGTGCTGTTCCAGCAGTCAATCGCAAAGCAGTACTTGCCGCCTGATATGTTATATTTCCACGATATGTTGCACCAGTATAAAACTCCGCATAAGAAAATGCATCATTTACATCCAACCTTAGTGCGGTAGCTGTAGTATTGACTATGTGTGTTCTAGCTGCAGGCGTCGTCGTCCCGATGCCGACGTTGCCGGAAGAGTCAATCACCATCTTTACAGAATTACCAGCAACACGAAAGTCAAGCATGTCAGTAGCGAGGGCATTGTAGGTGATTTGACCATCTACCACACCGGCAGTTGGGTCTCCAAAAGTAATCGCCTTTATTCCAGAAGTTGAACCAATGAGGTTCAAATAAGCATTCGCGTTGTTTTCAACAATTAATGCGTCGGAAAAACCTGTGATTGTACCTGCGCTATTAAACATAACATGTAGTTTAGATTCTGGTCCCGTCGTCCCGATGCCGACGTTGCCGGAGGAATCAAAGACGATTTCCGCATCGCCCGAACCGTTGACATTGAAACCCAAGCGGTTGTTAGTTGTGTCATATGACATAGTGTACTCATCAGCGGTGGAGGTGCCAATGTGCACTGTCCCGGGCCCGATGTAGGCAGACTGCCATCTCAAGGCGTCCGAACCCAAATCATAGGTATCGTTGGTAGCGGGAACGAAACTGCCGGCCAAGGTCATCAGGCCGCTCTTGGCCAAAGTGAGAACATCCGCAGCCGCAGATTGGAGCTTGAGCAGCAAGCCCCCGGCTCCGGTTTTGTTGATCCAGATGCTGTTGGAGTTATCCTGGCTGTCAACGTCGGCGGCAGCCGGCGCCAAAGACACGGTGCCGGCGTTTCGGCCCAATCCTCCGGTAATGACATCAAGCCGTAAGTTTTGAGTAGTACCGGAGTAGTTGTAGAGCCGTACCGTGTTGGTATCGAGCTGGGTGATTTTGAAAGCACTTAAAGAATTGGTTAAATATCTGACAATGACAATGCCGGAACCACCTGCACCACCATTCTGTCCGCCGCCGCCGCCTCCGCCAGTATTAGGTGTGCCAGCATTGGGAGTGCCCGTTTGCCCTACTCCTGCTCCTCCTCCATGGGACGCAGTTCCTGGAGGTTTTGTATCTTGACTATAACCCCCACCCCCACCTGCATAACCTACTGAACTTCCACTAATACTTGATGTTAGTCCTGCGCCCCCATTTCCACCTCCATTAGACGTTCCATCTGAACCTACTGTATCTGCGCCACCGCCACCACCAGCAGGATAAGGAGAGCTATTATAGTTTATGCCCCCATCATGACCTTGGCTACTCGGAGTACCAGTTGCGTGACCATGTGCATACACACCACCACCCGCACCCGCACCACCACCCGAACCTCCATCTCCCCCTGCTTCACCTACATTTCCTCCAAGACCTCCGCCAGAAGCTATTTTGCCATTGAATGAACTATTGTTTCCAGTTGTATATGCGCCCACTGTTGCTCCAACTATAACATTGTAAGAGGTTGCGGATAATGAATCTGTTCCAGTCAAATATCCACCCGCCCCACCACCTCCCGTATGACCTCCTCCTCCTCCTCCAACCACAAGATATTCAACATTTCCATTATTTGGTGGTGTGAATGTTCCGCTACTTGTAAAAGTATGAATGGTATATCCACCGCTATATGTTATTGTTCCGCCAGTGGCATCACTACTATCTTTGTCAATCTGTTCCCATTTGCTAGTAGCTGTATTGTAAATCCACCCGTTGCTTACCAGGTCGGCGGTGTTCTGGTTGTGCGCCACGTCGATGTAGGAGCCGTTGGCAACGGAGGCGTTGTTATTGGTGTAGAGCCCGGCGCCGCCGCCCGGCGAACCGCCGCCGCCGGAAGGAATAACATTTAACCTGACATATTGCGTCGCGCCGGAATAATTATAAAGCCGAACCGTATTGGTATCCTGCTGGGTGATTTTGAAAGCGCTCAACGAATTCGTCAGATATCTAACAATGACAATGCCGGCTGTACCTGCATTATTACCAGCCGCACCTCCATTACCAGCAGAACCTCTTAAAGAATTACCTGAATCACCAGGTGTTGTTCCAGAACCTGCAGTTAATGTTACAGAGGAAGCATAAGTTGGGTTATAAAATCCTGCACCGCCACCACCAGCAGAACCAGGATTGGTATTACTACCAGCTCCTCCACCCCAATAACCACCACCTCCACCACCGCTACCGCCACCATCACCTTGAGCACCAGAAGAACCTCCCTGTAGCGCAGAACCGGTAGAGGAAACAGATGTGCCACCAGCAGATTGTGTTCCTCCACCACCACCAGCATCTAAACCGTTGCCACCAGCAACGCCATTAGTGCCGCCTCCAGCACCGCCATTAGCACCTTCGTAAGCACCACCACCGCCCCCACCAGCCATTAAGCGAGCATTGACTTGAGAAGAAGATCCTATAAAAATTCCAGATAAACCTCCGCCTTGACCACCATAACCAAGATTACCTGCTAAACCACCTCCACCAACAACTGCTGGTCCAGGACCAGCATCCGGTGCCCTAGATAATCCACCGCCACCAACAGTAACAACATAAGAAGATGCCGCAACTGTTACTGTACCATTAGCTGCTCCTCCACCACCTCCGGCACCGGCGTTATACCCACCACCTGCGCCACCACCCCAAGCATAAACTTCAACATTTCCAGCACTAACTGGCGTGAAGGTTCCGCTACTGGTAAATGTATGGATGGTATATCCATCTTTATATGTTACTGTTCCACCAATTGCATCCCCACTATCACCAACTATTTCCCATTTACTGGTGGTTGTGTTGTACACCCACCCATTGGTCACCACATCATTAGTGCTCTGATTGTGGACTATCTCCACATAACCGCCATTAGCCAAAGCTGTGTCTTCTTTAGTTAAAAACTGCGAGCCGGAGACCTGGGGCTGGACTTTAAAAATCATTTTGCCATAGCCGGAAGCAGAGCCGGCCGTGTTGCTGACGATGCCGATAAGGCCGTCAAACTGCTTGGCGCTGGACACGCCCGAACCGGCCGTGGCCGAGGTATAAATATAGTCGCCTTTAACGGCGGTAGACGCGTTGGTCAGAAGAACTTCCACTTCGCCGCCAACCGCCACCATGCAGACATCTTCGGCGTCGCACGCGCCGTCGCCATCGGCGTCATAGGCTACTCCAAGCCCGACGCCGGTAATCACGCCAAAACTGGATTTGGCGTAGGCGGTGGTGGTAGTGGCAAAGGCGGAGTTGGTGGTGATGTCAATGACGACTAAACTGCGCTTAGCGACCGTGCCGCCGGATTTGTTAATCATCAGTATGCCGGTGCCATTGCCGGCCAGAATGGTGCCGGCCGTATAGAGATTGCCGTCTTTGTCAATGTAAAACTTTTCCGTTGAGGCGTTTTTCAAAGAAAGGAGTTTGGCGCCCTGGGTGGATAAAGTATTATTGGATGCCAGTAAAAAGGCGATGGCGGTTGAAGAGTCAGCCACATTGGAGTTTACAGCTCCGGTCTGGCTGGTAATCGTGCCATTCACATCTAATTTTGTTGATGGAGCAGTCGTTCCTATACCTACTTTGTTAGCGTCTACAGTTACTACTGCTGATGTGCCGTTTGATTGATATATTGTAGTTTTATCTACTGTTCCTGGTTGTATATATCCACCACTAGCATCTGCTCCTATAAGTAAACTTGCATCTGTTGCTGAAAATCTTGCAATTATTCCATTACTTGCCAGTTGGGTATCCAGTTTATATGTGGGAGCAGTTGTCCCGATGCCGACATTTCCTGAATCAAAAATGGCAGCATAATTTGCAGCGCCACCGGATGCCGATGCATACAAAGCTACATTAGTAGTTGAGCCCCCGGTCTTTGTGGTGTAAATGCCATATCCGGTTCCGGCAACAGCGCCAGAATTGCCAACTGACAACCCATAAGAACCTACGGCTGTTGGATTTAACGCGGTAAGAATACTGGTATTTTCCACCCACTGAGTGGTTGAGTTGTTCCATCTTAAAGTAGCATTATCAACCGTGCCTTGAGCCAAACCGCCGCCGCCGGCCAGGTTCCAGGAGTCACTGTCCCAAATGGCCGCGGTGGTATCGCCGACTTTAACCGTGGAGTTGTAAAAAGTAAAGGTGGCCGAACCGGTATTGGAAAGATAGACTAATCTGCCGGCCGTGGTATTAGTTGGATCGGGCAGGGTAATGGTTTGGCCCGCGGTGGCCTGGGACAGATTGAAGCTGGTATATATATCAACGGTGGCAGCGGCGGTACCGATGTTTCCGCCAGTGACCTTGTCGGCCACGGCTAAGGAGCCAAACAAGGTTGAGCCAACAATGTGTAAATTGGCCACGGGACCCGTCGTCCCGATGCCGACGTTGCCTGCTTTAATAATCACTTGCCTTGAAGTCGCTGTAGTGTTTACGTCACTAGATAAATTAAATGAGGCGTTTGCCACGTCCCATAATATTCCGCCCTTAATAGTCCCAGCTTCAGCAAATCCAAATGTCCCATTGGTTCCACCATTGGCTCCTGTCTTAATGTTAAACCACATATTTGATGCATTACCATCAGATGTGAGTTGAAACACTGCGTTGCTGTCTGATACCGCCGTTACACCAGCACCTTTTTGAACGTGCAGGGTCGCCCCCGGTCCCGTCGTCCCGATGCCGACGTTGCCAGATATTATCATCCCGTTGCTCGGTGCCGTATTCACACCTGCGTATGACCCTATAGCCATAGCACCAAATACATCTAGCTTGTTCTTCGGAGCTGTCGTCCCGATGCCGATGTTGCCTCCTGCATCCCAGATACCAGATCCAGGAAAGTATGTATTTCCGCTAAATGTTTTGCTGCTGAATGTTTCTATTCCGGCTAAGGTAGCAAGAGTTCCTGTGGTTGGCAGGGTTGTATTGGTTGACCCGGTAGTTGTTAGTGTGAGAGAATTTGATCCCGAGGTGGTAAAGGAATCAGCAAAGGTTACATTCTTTCCTGCGGTTAAAGTTAATATTTCTGTTCCTCCGAAGGTAACGGTATTAGTATTCAAAACAGTGGAATCATTAACAGTTAAAGTTTTTGAAGCCCCCAGTGTTAAAGTTCCAGTACCTGTGGAGATAATATTGCCATTAAATGTAGTTGCTTTTATTCCTCCAGCAACATCAAGAGCTGCGGTGGGATTTGTTGTTCCGATGCCAACACTGCCTGCAAAGTAGGAGTTGCCTGTGGTTTCCGAGTAGATACCATAATCCCAGCCTGTGCCGATGTTTATCGCCCGTTCGGTTCCCGCGCCTGCCGCTATATTACTTACATTCATCCCGTAAAGCGTGCCTGCTCCGACTCCGCTTGCGTTTATATTAACCCCATAAGCAGTACCGCCGGTGGTGATGGACGAAGGTGTTATGATTTTGACCCCGTAGGCATTAAGCGTTCCTGCTGTTTGGGTAAGAGCAGGCATGGTAAGATCCGCCAAAATGTACTCGCTTGTTCCACCAATACCATTTTGGTTAACACCGCCAGCTCCCGGGGGAGCAATTTGCATACCCAAATACGACTTGGTACCTGTGGTATTTGTATTGGTAAAAGTGGGTAAAGTAATTTTTTGAGCGGTTACGCTTTGGTTTGTTACTGTTAGATTGGTGGAAAGGTCAATATCCATACCAACAAGTGCGCCTGAAAGCGTTCTTGCCGCTGGGTAGTCAAGATCAAAAATGGTGCCCGAAGTGTTGTAGCTGTCAATAAGCTGAAGGCTGTTTGCCGCCACATTGGTGCCCAGAAGTTTAAGGGCGTATTTGTCTGTTCCTGGTTCAATAGTTAGCTGGTCTCCGCTGGAGGAGCCGATACTTGGGATATTGACAACGCCCGCGTAGTCAACATAAAAATATTTATTATCACCGGCGCTATTGGTAACAGCAAAAATATCATCGGTAGGAGAGGAGGTTGAGGTCTGGCGAACAACTAGTCCTGTCGTACCCTGTCCGGTAGGAGCAATGATTTGATCTCCGGTGGGGTTGCTAATAAGACAGTTGACACAGCTTGTACCGTCCATAGTTCCCCAACCCGGCACTCCTCCTGCGGTAACGGAGAGAACTTGATTGACAGTGCCAATGCCAAGTTTAGCAAGCGAGTTGGCCGCGTCCGAGTATAGGACATCTCCTTTGGTATACGTGGAAAAACCGGTGCCGCCGCCGGCTGTTTGGGTTACTCCCGAGCCGCTTATTATCACGGTACCGTTTACTGCTAAAACGCTGTCCCAGCCACTCCCTATGTTAATCGCCCGTTCGGTTCCCGCGCCTGCCGTTATATTACTTACATTCACCCCGTACAGCGCGCCTGCATTAACTCCTGTGGAGTTTATATAAAGACCGCTTGCCGTACCGCCGGTTGTGATACTGGACGGAGAGTTCACATACAAACCATTAATGTTTAACGTTCCGGCCGTTTGGGTAAGGGCGGGAAGATCCACGTGAAGGGCATTGTAGGTGGTGGTGCCGCCGACGCCGGTTTGGTTTAAGCCTGATCCGGTTCCGAAGTTTACATAAAATCCTTTGAGCGTTTTGGTGCCTGTTGTATGGGTGTTGGTGACGGTTGGCAACTTTACCTCCAAGCCTGTGATATTCTGGTTGGTTGCAACGACTGTGCCGTCATCAAGGTTAAACTTGGCGCCGGTAAGATCGTTGTCAATTACTGTGGATGCACCATAGGCAAGATTAAATATAATGCCACTGGGGGCAGACGCATTAAGATGAAGAGAAGAGGTGGGGGAGGTGGTGCCTATGCCAATGTTGCCAAGAGTGGTTAGATTATCCGTATTTGCGGTAGGCCAAAGAGTAGTACCACTTCTTGTCCAGTATCCTAAACCCCCGGAGGTAGGAGGAGTGGAAGTTAGCTGCTTATTTGCATCGGTATATACTCCCATTGAGGCACTAAGTCCTCCGATTCTCACATTCCCGCTTCCTCCTACTTCAAGAGCATACTGTGGATTGGTCGTCCCAATACCCACATTGCCCGAGTTCAAAATTCTCATGGCTTCAGTAGCCCCGTTGTTACCGGTCTGGAAAAGAATGTCAGCTCCGGTTATGCCCGTACCCGAAGTGGATCTCAAAGTCAAAGTGCTGTTGGCAGCTGTACCACCAATTAATAAAGGCACGGTAGCTGAAGTGGTGATGGTCGGGGTGGTAATTGCCGGGCTGTTACTAAAGACCAAAGCTCCCGACCCTGTTTCGTCGGAAAGAGAGTCAATTAGGTATTGGGAAGTAGCCGAAGTAGCTAATTGCCCTCCGGTAGCGGTAAATACTCCTCTTGAAGCGGTCAAGCCGGAAAAGGTAATTGTTCCTGATGAAGTTAAACCAGTAAAGTTGGCCGCTCCGGCCCCGGTAATTGACCATTGGGCGTCATTTAAGGCAAGATCGCTTCCGGAGGCGGCACCGATTGTGATTGTCCCGCCTGCGGTATTGCCGATAGTAGTGTTGGCAGTGCCTGAAGTGTTGATGGTTGTAGCGCCCACTTGGTTAAAAGTCGTTGCTAGGTTAACTGTGCCGGAAGTTGATGTCAAATTCAAAGCTCCGGTAGTTAAAGTTAAGCCATTGGAAGCAGTTAGAGTTGAAGCAAAAATTCCGGTGCCGGTGAAATTAGCGGCGGAGGATATAGTTTGACCGTTAATTAAACCTGAGGTGATTGTTCCTGTCCCTGATGTTCCCGCATACAGATTGCCTGAAGTTTTAGTGGTGGGAGCGGTGAGTAAGATTGTGCCGTCAGTGTCATTGTCAATTGTTTCCCCGTTTTGGAGGGTAATGTCAGTGGTAAAACCGGTTCCGGAAATAGTTAGAGCATTTCCAGTGTTGGCATCTATGGTTAAGGAAGAGACGGTTGAGGCGGCGTTGCTGTCAAAACCTGAGGTCATGGTTACTAAACCGGAAATTGTCGGGGTGGCTGTCCAAGTAGTACCGGTAACTGTCAGATTGCCTCCGAGAGTGGTTAGGTTGCTGCCGGAAACGGTAAAGGTTCCCGCAACTTCCAACTTGCTGCCTGGCTCTGTCGTGCCGATACCTACGTTACCACCGGTAAAAAAGGCGGAGTAGGTGGCATTGGAAAAAGTTGAGGTTCCAGTAAAAGTGTTAGCCGATGTTCCTGATTGAGTGTAGGCACCATCATTAGCAATTCCTGAAATTCCGGTCATTGCTCCAGTTGTTGTGATATTCCAGTCAGAAGTATCAATCGATCCGAGGTCTCCATCATCTCCAAGCGTGAAAGTGCTGTTAGCGGTTAAAGCTCCATTGGCAGTTAAGCCGGAGGTAGCGGTAATCAGTCCGGAGATAGTTGGAGTTGCGGTCCAAGCGGTTGGCCCAACCGTTAAGCCGGAACCGTTAATGGTTGTGGTTGCTCCCGCCCTACCAAGGGTGAGGGCAGTTTGAGTGGCAGTTCCGATATTCATAGCCACTCCGGTAGCAGTATCAAAAGTTGGAGCTAGAAATGAGGTGGCTGCAGTAACTATACCAGTGTCAGAAACTGTAAATTCTGTTCCATTGGTTCCAGTATTCAATCCTCCCCGTACGTCCAGTTTAGCTCCCGGGTTTGTTGTTCCGATGCCGACGTTGCCACTTGAATTTACGAACAAACCTGAAGTAGGTGCTGTTCCACCTCGAAGCCATGAGGTACCGTTTACTTCAAGAAGTGCTGAAGGAGCGGTGGTACCAATACCTACATTGTCAGTGATTGTCGCTGGAGAAACATAAGTTCCGTTTCTTTGCCAATAGCCTAAAGTTCCTGAAGTAGGTGGGGTAGAGACCAGGGTTTTGTCAGCATCTGTATATACACCGGATAAAGCAGTTAATCCTCCTATTCTTAGATTTCCGCTTCCACCGATTTCCAAAGCTGTGGCCGGGGCTGTAGTTCCGACACCCACATTCCCACTATTTTGTACAAATAAACCTGTTGTTCCAGTAGAATTCTTAGTCCATAAAGTTGACGTAGAGGTACCTGTTCCCGAGCTTATTATTTCTAGAGTTGCAGTGGGAGAACTAGTTCCTATACCTAGATTTTTGTTTGTGCTGTCCCAAAACAGATAAGAAGTATCCTGATAAAATCCGGTCCCGTCTCCGTAAAATATGCCGCCGCTTTCATATGAAAGTCCTGCCAGTTGATTAAGCTCGGCTGCTGTTGATGTAATTGTTGTTCCTTTTAGTGCAATTGTTCCTGAAAAATTAAATTTACCGGAATATGTTATGTTTGAATTGAGCATCGGTCCTGTTATAATTCCCTTGCTTATTACCGTGTCTCCCATTCCTGTGCTTGTTATCTGTCCGTCAATATCCAAGTCTCTTTCGAGTGTGGTTTTTGTTACTACATCAATACCTAAAAGGTTATTTATTAAACCGGTGCCTTTGAAAGTTACATTGGTTGTGGTAATAGCGGCGTTGAAAGTTGCCAGCTGCTCTGCCGTTAGGGTGTCTTCAAATGTTGCTGGTTTTTTGAAAAATACTGGAATATTGATGTTGTAAACGTAATTTGAAACTCGGGCACTTGCGGCAAGTACATTTGCCAAAAGTTCACTTGGGGCAGTTGATTTCTTTTCAGCTAGCTTTTTTGATCCAAAGTTTAAAGTACTAAGAACATTTGACAGATTCTTAGCGTTGACAAGTCCGTTTTGAACTTTAGATCTAAAATCTGAAAGAACTTTTGAAAAGTTCACGGGGAAAATAAGGATTGTGGATACTAGTACGAGAGTAGATATCAAGGCGAAAACTCTGCCTAAACTTAATTTGGCTACTGCTGGTTTGTATGTGACTATTTTTTCATATGAAGGAACTACCTCCGGTAAGTTCAAGTTTTCCTCTTTGTCACCCTTTGTCTTAATCGATTCGTCTAGTTTTTCTAGCGAGGGGGATACTGGTACATAAGGTTTGACATGGTATGGCGCCGAAGGTATATCCATGTTAAATACTGGGGCTGGGGAAGGTATTATCCCTGGTTTGGTTTTTATTAGACCTGTATTTATTTTTTCTGGGGAGTATTTCTGAGTTTTTCTAAGTTTTTTCCTCTTGACCAGAAGCTGTTTGTTGGTACCATCGTTTTGTAGCTCGGCTTTTAGCCTGTTTACTAGATCCAATCTGTAGGTTCTATAGTTATTTCCGGGGGCTCTTTCCGAGGTAATTCTTTCTTCTTTTTCGAAGCGTCTAAGTGAGGAAGGGGATATACCTAAAATTTTTGCGGCTTGAGAAACTTTTAAACTTCCAAATCTTTGGAAGTCATACTTTGTGTCATTATTTCTTTGTGCGTTTTCTTGGGCAGGCAGGCTCATTGAAAAAAACCTTACTAAATATTGCTACAATGATGTTTAGTAATGTTATAAATATTTTAGTAATATTCAGTGTCAATGTCAAGTACTTTTCTTTATGTGATAACATTTGATAAGGTTTTGGGATACGATTTTACTCATACCACTTTTGCTATGTTTTCTATTAGTTCGTTATAGATAATTTCTAAAATGTGTTTTGTATCAAAAACCTTGGTTTAGAAGTATACACACTACTTTGTTAGAGTGGGGCATTTTGCTTTTGTTACAATAAAAAGCAAGGTTCGAATGGTTATTCTAAATACGTTGCTTGGGAGCATAAAACAACCTTGGTAGAGTGGGGTATGTTGCTATTATGTTAATAAATAACAAGGTTTAATTTTTTATTTTCTGATGCATTTTATCGGATAATTTAAATACTCAAATTCAAATATTCGTTTGTTGGGGTTGTTTTTAATGCACTTGGCAAAAATATTAAAAATTAGTTTATATGCAATTTTGTTTATATATATTTACATTGCTCAGATCTTAGTAGTTCCTTATTTTGTTTAGATAATTGACCCATTGTTAGCCTCGGTAGAAACACCGGTACTTTTTTAGTTTTCTGAAAAATCGCGGTGATTTTTGCCCTCTAAAATCCCGTGTTTTATGTTTGAAGGTATATTGGGTCCAGAATTGCAAATAAATTCAAAATAGGGCATTCTGCGGCCTTAATTTTGAAACCGGAACGTTAACTTGTGTGTTGGTTGTGGTTGCAATAATTTACGAGATGTTTTTTATATCAATGTTGAGTTAGTGAGTAATGAGTATTTATTTTTCAAGCCCATCAATAATGTAGGGGTTCATAGTAAATTTATGCGGTCAAAATTTGTAGGCTTATAGCATAAGTAGAGAGATTTTAGTGGCTATAAGATACTTTTGACTCGATTTTTTCTTGTTGCTGGAGTATTTTTAGTTTTCGGTGTATTTTTTGTTCGGATTTTATAATTTTATAGTTGTTTCAGTATTTTGTGGGTTATTTTCAACCCTACCAAATATCGTAGTGACAATATTTGGTAAAGTTTTTACTGAGGGCATTGTTGTATTAATTTTTATATTTCTGTTTATTTCCTGTTTGTGCATCGTAGTTGTGTGTCTGTTGTTTATTCGAACATTTTAATTGCAGTTCACTAATGATATTGACTGGCAGCGGCTTTTAAATTAACCTTAATATACATGAGTAATGTAATGCCCAGATTCTCACGAATAAAAAAAGCAGTTTGCAAGCATAGTATACTAGCGTCTACGTTAATCGGTGGGGCTTTTTTCGCCTTGTTTTTGACCTCTAAATGCTCTTTTGCGGCAACTTATGAGTCCGCGGTATCCTTTCCTATAGATGGGGATGTTGGCAAAACTGGTGACATTGTGAGCTTTGTAGATAATAAGTTCGTTCTTTCCTCAAAACTGAATGATCCGGCGATGGTAGGGGTAATTGTAGATAGTCCTGCTACATCTTTTGAAGATACCAATATGACCCAATACAAGTTCATCACACCAGATGGCGATGTGTTAGTAAATGTTTCCGGTAACAGGGGGGCAATAAAAGAGGGAGATTTTATTACATCTTCCGCCACACCGGGTGTGGGGGTTAAGGCTTTGGAAAGTGGTCAGATACTTGGAGTTGCCCTCGAAGAATATACGCCAAATAACCCTGAAGATGTAGGACAGATTTATGTTCAACTTGGCATAAGAACAAGTTTCGTAGACAAAACAATCAGCAAGAACTTGTTAGATACGCTAAAAAATAGTCTTACTTCACCCTTTATGACACCAATAGAGGCATTGAGATACTTACTAGCGATAGGAGTTGTATTTGCATCTTTTGTCATAGGCTTCTCTTCATTTGGAAAAATAACAGGTACTAGTGTTGAGGCTTTGGGTAGGAATCCTTTGGCAGGTGGGGCTATAAGAAAAGTTATTTTTTTTAATTTCATACTCACCTTTGTAATTATGGGAATAGGGCTTGCAATTGCCTATCTCATACTTACGCTTTAGTATTGATTTTTATTTAACCTTTGCATTAACTAAAGTCATAGATATAATATTCTTATGAAATCACTGCCCTTTATATTTTCTGACAAAATAATAGTTTCCGGTCGAGCTGATTTTGATACTTTGGCGCTAGCCTTATTGTTTACAGGATTTCTTCTTTTAGCTTATTCCTTGCTTGTTGCTAAAGGTAAGAAAATGGGCAGGAGAAAACTTAACAGGGGATCATGTGAGGGTGAGAATTTAAGCGCAGGTGCTTATCAAGATGCCTTGAAGATATTAGATAGGGCTAAAGCAGACTCTCTAAAGATCTTAGGAAGGGCCCAATCAAAGGCGCAGAGTATTTTGAATAGCACATATACGATATCCAAAGAAAGTAAAGAAAAACTCGATAATAACCTTTACAACATATATGAAAAACAGGAAAAATCTCTAGCGGATTTATCAAAAGATTTGCTTAATTCATACAAAAATGCGGTGGAAGAGGGCAAGGAAGATAATATCAGAACACTGTACGAGGCTACGGAATCAATGAAAAAGGAGGCTTTGAAAGGTGTAACAGATTTTAAAGAGGCTATCAAAAAAGAGACCCTGGAGGCTACGGGTCAACTTGAAGACAAGGTCCAGGCTGAATATGCAACCATTGAGCAGGAAATAGAGGCATATAAGGCAGAGAAGTTAAAAAACCTTAACAACAGGATATTCGATATTCTGGCGAACGTATATGCCGAAGTGATAAAGCAAGATTTGGACCAAGTTAAGCAAGAAAAGTTAGTAATAAGCATGTTGAAGGAAGAACTTAGGAAATCCGGGATGAGAGAAGCAGTTCGTCCTGGTGCTGGTAAGTAATTTTGTAACAATATTTCACAAATTGCGGACCAGAAGACAGGTTTAAAGATTATGAAGGAAGATTTTATATCTCTGATAAAAACAAAAGATGAGGCGAATGAATTTTATGAATTTGCTGGCATGGTAATAGAAAAAACGTATGGGACTGAGAAGTTTGATAAAAACATTGTAGATAAATGCATTAGTGAGGCTGTGTTAAAGGCAGAGTACAAAGTTAAACCTTTGTGGTTTGAAAAAATCTGCAGGCAGATCTCAGGAAATGTGAGTCCCAAGTCCGTTAGAGCAGTGCTTGAGGAGTTAACAAAGCTGGTGTCTGGGGCTGAACTTGTAAAAATAGAAATTGCATTCGAACCGTCACAGGATTTTATAAACGAAGCCCACGAAACAATAAAGGAGTCTGGTTTTGGAAACTTTGTGTTGGATATTGAATTAAACCCCAAACTTAAAGGTGGGGCGAAGTTTTTTATTGGTGGTAAGTATGTCAATTTAACATTTAATTCAGTTATCGCTAATTATCTTAGGACAAAAGATGTCATTAACCAATACTTATAAGGAAAAATATGCTGCGTGTTTAGATAAAACAAAGGAAACTGGGTTTGTTGAGGAAGTCAAGCATCCCGTTGTCTATGTTAATGGTTTGCCTAATGCGAGACTTTCGGAACTAGTTTATTTTGAATCTGGGTGTATGGGTGTTGTAACCTCTCTTTTGGATGACTATGTTGAGATTATGGTTTTTAGTAGCGAGGCGGTTTCTGTTGGGACACAGGTATCACGGTCTGCCGAGATACTTCAAATTCCGGTGGGGGAGGGACTTTTGGGGGGAGTATTAAACTCTTTGGGCGAGTCTCTTTATGAAAACAAAGTTATTGTTGGCATAGAAGAGCACAGAAACATTGATTCTGTACCGCCAACAATTGATATGAGACAAAGGATTAGTGTTTCCATGGAAACCGGAGTTTCGATGGTTGATTTTCTAATACCGCTGGGTAAGGGTCAGAGAGAGCTTATTATAGGAGACCGAAATACCGGTAAAACTACCTTTGTTTTGCAAACTCTCATGTCTCAGGCAAAACTTGGAACAATTTGTATTTATGCTGCAATCGGGAAGAAGAAACACTCAATTAAAAAAATTGAAGAACAGCTGAAGAATCTTGGTTTACGAGATAGGGTAATAATTGTAGGCTCTGCTTCATCGGATCCAATTGGATACATATACCTAACACCTTATACTGCTATGACAATAGCTGAATATTTTCGAGATAAAGGTAAAGATGTCCTAGTAATTTTGGATGATTTGTCTACTCATGCTAAGTATTATAGGGAATTGTCACTTATTTCAAAAAAGTTTCCTGGACGAGACTCATATCCTGGAGATGTATTTTACGCACACTCAAGACTTTTGGAACGCGCGGGGAATTTCAAAATTGGGAACAACAAAGCTGCATCCATAACATGTCTCCCTCTTGCCGAGGCGATAGAAGGTGACATAACCGGCTACATTCAAACCAATTTGATGTCTATAACAGACGGGCATATTTTTTTCGACCAGGCTGTTTACAGGGAGGGGAAAAGGCCCGCTATTAATTATTTCCTTTCCGTCACTAGAGTTGGCAGGCAAACTCAAAACAAAGTCAGATGGGGTATTAATAGAGAGCTTTCAAGCTTTTTCTATTTGCATAGTAAAACTGAAAGGTTTATTCACTTCGGAGCGGAGCTTAATGAGGGTATTAAGTCGACTTTAGAAATGGGAAAGAGGCTCAATCAATTTTTTGACCAGACAACCGAGGAAATATACTCGACTGATGTCCAGATAGTTCTCTTTGTTCTCATATGGTCTGGCGTTTTGAGAGAGGAAACTCAGGGTAAGATTGGGTTTTACAAGTCACAAGCGCAGAAACTGTATGACAAAGATCCCGTTTTCAAAGGGAAGGTTAAAAAACTAATAGATTCCTGCGAGGATTTTAACCAGCTATTGGGTAAGATTAGTGCTCAACACAAGGAAATTATAGATTATTTGGAGAAAGTTAGACCATGAGAAGAATTAAATTTCTAAAACTTGAGCTTGCTTCAATAAGAGAATTTTTAACGATGATAGAAGCATATGAAGAAATTTCGGCGATCCGAATGAGAAAAGTTAAGAAGTCTATTTTAGAAAGAAGGGAGTTTATGCAAGGTTTAAATGAAGCTTTCGGTTATATAGTTCAGGCATACAAGATATATAAAAACTCTTTAAAGGGTAAGGATAAAAAAGAGATACTAAACACAAACGGTAAAACGGTGTCAGTTTATCTTTCTTCAAACACTGGTTTATACGGGGATGTTATCGGAAGCACGTTTGACCTTTTCGAAAATGACATAAGAAAAGAAGAGACAGATGTGGTTATTGTGGGAAAGATGGGTAAAAAATACTACGATAGTTCCGGGTTGAAAAAGACGTACAAGTACTTCGATATGTCGGATAATGGCATAGATGAGCCTAATATTAAAAAACTTTTAAAATATGTTGTTAGTTACACGGAGGTGGTTGTTTACCACGGTGTGTTTAGAAGCATCTTGTACCAAGAGGCTTCCAAAACTCATGTTACAGGGGAAGTTATGAAGATAGAGCAGAGTTTGGACAGTTACGATACAAGATTTTTGTTTGAGCCCTCGGTTGAGAGGGTAGCAGAACATTTTGAAAAACAAATAGCTTCGTTAATATTTGAGCAAACTGTATTTGAATCCAGTCTAAGCAAGTTTGCTTCTAGAATGGTGAGTTTAGACAAAGCTGCAGACAGCATTGGTTCAAAGATCGGCTTTTTGGATATTAGTCTTAAAAAGTCTAAACATGCAGATATTAATTCAAATCTTCAATCTAGTATTTTTGGAGGACTATTATGGAGGTAAAAAATAGAAAAAAGGAAGAAATCAAAGTGAGGTCAGTAGTAGAAGGGAAGATTGTAAATGTTAGAGATGTTGTTGTTGAGGTTGAATTTAACGAAGATCCTAAGCCGGAGATACATGATATTTTGACTCTTAAGGAAGACAGCAGTGTTAAGCTTCAGGTTGTCAAGTCCGCTGCCCCCTCAAGATTTTATTGCATTAATCTTAATAATTCCAACCCCACGTATAGAGGGGCTGTGGTTATAAATACAAATGAAAAGCTGAGAGTGCCGGTTGGGGAAAAGGTACTTGGGAGGGTGATGGATTTGTTTGGAAATCCCTTAGATGGAAAAGGACCAATTGAATCTGACACATCGGCCGATGTTTTTGTAGACCCACCTACTTATTCAGAAACAACCACGGATGTCACGTTTATGGAAACCGGTATTAAAATAATAGATCTTTTTGCGCCATTACTTAAGGGTGGGAAAGTCGGTTTGTTTGGCGGTGCTGGTGTGGGAAAAACTGTTCTGTTAACTGAAATACTTCATAATATTATAAATAAAGATTTGGGTAAGAATGTCTCGGTTTTTTGTGGTGTCGGTGAAAGATCCAGAGAAGGTCAGGAGCTATACGAGGAGTTAAAAAATGGGGGCGTTCTTCCTTATGTGTCATTGCTTTTCGGGCAGATGGGTGAAAACGCTTCCAGGAGATTTCTTACGGCGCATTCGGCGACGACGGTAGCCGAGTACCTGCGGGATGTCATGGGAAAGAATGTTCTCTTCTTTATGGATAACATATTCAGATTTGCTCAAGCAGGCAATGAGCTTAGTCTGCTAATGAACAATATTCCTTCTGAGGACGGCTATCAGGCGACTTTGACATCTGAAGTTGCTCATATACACGAGAGGTTAGTTACGAAAAATAACAACTCAATTACGACTATAGAAGCTATATATTTACCTGACGATGACTTGTTCGATCAGGCGGCCCAGGCAGTATTTGGGTATTTGGATTCATCAATCGTACTTTCAAGAGACGCTTATAGGGACGGCAAATTACCGGCTGTTGATATTTTAAATTCCGACTCAGATGCTTTAACTCCTAAGAATGTTTCCGCCAAACATTACTTCGTTGTAACCTCCGCCAAGAGCCTTTTAAAGAAATCTGAACTTCTTGAAAGGATAGTGTCATTAGTTGGCGAGTCAGAACTGTCAGAGGAGGACAGAACACTTTATCAAAGGGCTAATAAGATTAGGAGTTATATGACTCAAAATTTCTTTGTCACAGAAGCACAAACAGGAAGGAAAGGTGTGTATGTATCAGTTGAAGATACCGTAAATGATGTCAAAGATATAATTGATGGCAAATACGATTCTATCTCTGCCGACAAGTTTCTATTCATCGGAAAGGTATCTGACATAAAGTAACACCATGACAGATGTTTTGGGCAAATCAAAGCAATTATATGTTTCTATAAAATCAAAAAATAAGATACTCTATGACGGCAATGTATTAACACTGACCTCAAAGAATGAAAGTGGTGTTTTTGACATTCTCTTACTGCATACTAATTTTATTACGTTAGTGAGGGACTACGTCATTATCGATAAGGGGCTTCCTACAGAAAAAAGATTTGATTTTGAAAAAGGCGTTTTATACGTAATAGCTAACAAAGTTGATATCTATATCGGAATTTAGATGAGGTTGAATTTATAGTTCCAAAGCAACTTTAACTGACGGTCCCATCGAAGAGGCGATGTAGATACTTTTAATCCAGATCGGGTTTGTCTTTGGAGGCTTATTCTGTTTCAGGATATTTATAACTTCCATCAGGTTTTCTTCTAAAGCTTTATCTTCGAAATTAACTTTACCTACTATAGTGTGGATTATCGGGGCATCCTTTTCGGTTTTAATGTCCACTTTCCCTTTTTTGATTTGCTCTATAGCTTTTTCAACGTCATCTGAGACAGTTCCGTTTTTGGGATTTGGCATTACACCTGCGGGACCAAGAACTTTTGCATATTTTGCAAGTATTGGCATGTACTTTGGTTCTGTTATAAGAACTTCAAAATCGATTTTTGGTTTGATTTCCCCGCTTTCAATTTTCGGAAGGTCTGTTTCGCTAAGAGAAATGTCCGCGGTGGGAACTTTTTTAGAAGATAAAACTGCAACTTTCTTTGTCTTTCCTGTTCCATGTGGAAGGTTGGCTTGAAATCTGACATTTTGTTTAACAGGATCAATATCAAGATTTATGTGAAGTTCAACTGTTGCATCAAACTTAGCCTTTGATCCGGCTTTTACTTTTTTGATAGCTTCGCCAACTGGGTATGCTTGTGATTCTCTTTCTTTTTTCATTTTTCAACCTCAATTCCCATGGACTTTGCGGTCCCTTCAATTATTTTTACGGCTTCTTCCAATGTTTTAGTATTTAAATCCGGCATTTTTACTTTTGCGATTTCTTCAAGCTGTGACTTTGTAAGTTTTCCAACTTTTTCCTTGTTGGGGGTTGCGGAACCTTTTTGAATTTGTAACGCCTTTTTGATTAAGTGCGTAGAAACCGGAGTTTTTGTTATAAATTTGAAAGTCCTGTCTTCAAAAACAGTTAACAAAACTGGTATAACGTTGCCTTCCATTTTTGTTGTTCTGGCGTTAAATTCCTTGCAAAATTCCATAATAGGAACTCCATGTTGGCCAAGTGCGGGGCCAACCGGAGGTGCCGGGGTTGCTTTTGCGGCTTCAATTGCAAGTTTTACTATTGCTTTTATTTTTTTACCTTTTTTAACTGTCGGCATATTTTATTTCCTCTATCAAATTAAAGTTGGGAGACTTGGGCGAAGTCCAATTCCAGCGGAGTTTCCCTTCCAAAAACTGAAATCAACACTCTTACTTTTCCTTGTTCTTCGTTAACCTCATCCACCTTACCCAAGAAATCTTTAAAAGGTCCGTCGTTTACTTTTACAGAATCTCCGACTCTAAATTTGGCTTCAAATTTCGGAGCCTCCATCTTAGCAAATTTCATTAAGGTTCGCACTTCTGATTCAGGAAGGGGAGTGGGTTCTGAGCCCATGCCTACAAATCCCGTTACCCCTGGTGTCGATCTTACTATGTACCAGCTTTCGTCATCCATGGTCATCAGTATCATTAAGTACCCGGGGAAAAGTTTTTCATCAACCGATCTTTTTTTGCCTTCTGACACAACTATTTTTTGCTGGTGGGGAACAAAAATTTTAAACACTTTATCTGAATGACCCGACGCTACAACCCTTTCTTTTAGTGTCACAGCAACCTTGCTTTCGTGTCCAGAATATGTGTGGACAACGTACCAATGAGCACTTTCTGCTACATCTTTGTTTACAACAATGACAGTTTCTTCATCAGCTTCTTCTTCCTTTTCTTCCTCTACTTCACCTGCCTCTTTTTCCTCCGTTTTATTTTCAGGCTGTTCAACAGTAGTTTCTTCAGGTACAGCGGGGCTAACCTGATCGTTTTGATCGGTACTTTGATCATTTGTATTTGGATTTGTTTGGTCCATGTTTTGATCCATATTTATTTTGTAAGTAGCAAGGTCAACAACCTTTTAAATATATAGTCAAATAACATTATCACCAAACCAGCGAATGCGCTGATTCCAATGACGAGGCCTGTAAGTCGGACGGTTTCTTTCTTACTGGGCCACTGAATTTTTTTCAGTTCTTCTAATGACTGGTTGAAGAATTTAATGACCTTGCTCACGCCGCACATTTTAGCATGATTCTTTTTTAAGCTCAATGATATAATGCTGGAAGGATATGCTAGATATTTTTACTCAAAATCCGCAGTTGGGAATACTATTAATGGTAGCCTTAATAGTGTCTTTGACTTTCCATGAGTTTTCACATGCTTTTGTTGCTGATAAGCTTGGTGACCCGACCGCGAAAAACATGGGGAGATTAACGTTAAACCCACTCGCGCATTTAGATCCTTTGGGTACACTATTTCTTCTTGTTGCAAGGTTTGGTTGGGGAAAGCCTGTTCCTTTTAACCCTTTAAATTTAAAAAATCCAAGAAGGGATGCCGCACTCATTTCTCTTGCCGGACCAGCCTCTAATTTTATATTGGCAATTACTGCTTCGCTAATAATAAGACTTGTCAGCGCAGGTAGTTTACTCGGAGGTTTTTTGTACTTAGTAGTTTTTTATAATCTTATTTTAGGAATTTTTAACTTAATTCCAGTTGGTCCTTTAGATGGAAATAAAATTGTGTATGGATTTCTTCCCATGAATTTAGCTATACAGTGGCAAGAGATCCAAAGGTATGGAATGTTCATTTTGTTGTTTCTAGTTTTCACGAATACGACCTCTCTTATACTGTCACCTTTGGTTGATTTATCAATGAAATTACTAGGGTTATAATCTCCCTTTATAAAGGCAAATACTAAAGACGGCAAGATTGACAAATGTCCTTGATGTTGCTAAGATTTTATTAATGCTCAAACGAGCAAACCTGGTGTGCTCGGGTAAACCGAAGGTCGTGTAGTATCTTCCATCGTTAGATCTTCGAGCGGGATCTAAAGTTCTCGAAACGAAAGTTTCGATTCTTGGAACCCATCTAAACTCAAACGGAGATCCGATCTTGGTGGATCGACACATCGGGGAGATATTATAACCTCGCAATTGCGAGGTTTTTCTTTTTTTCAATTACTAGCATAGTCCCATAGTTTCGACAAAAAGGCTGTTTTGGCTTACAATTGCTATATCCTATAAAATAAAGGAGAGAAAAGATGGACGCATTCTTACTTATTGGGAAAGGGGCTCTTGCGGTATCCTTAGGGGGTTTGCTGGTTTTGGTAGCATCCTTTCTTTTGGGGTACATTATTATCGGGAAATTATTAAACCCCGATATCAGACTAAGATGGGCCATCCTCATCTTGGTGTTTGTCTTTTTTTGTAGCTTTTCTGTAAGCCCTTCTTGGTTGGCTGGTTTGTACACGAAGGACTTCCAGCATCTGAGATTCGAGTTGATAGTTCGTATGATTCCCATTGGGCTATCAATCGGTCAAATGTTTGGGGGCTCGAAAATCAAGCTTACAAAAAAGAAAAAAGACGGGAATGAAGAGGAAGAGGAGAACGGAGAATCTTCTTAACCTCACCATCCGGCTTTTTGGAATTAATTTTTCAAAGGCCGGATTTTTTTGTACAAAATTAGAGTAGGGGAAGGTTTAAAAGCGATTGTTATCGGGGGAGAAACAAAAAAGACCGTATACAAAGAGCAGATATGTACACGGTCGAATTCTTTTAAGGTAGCTCATACATTGCCATTGCCGTGGGGATGGGGTAGGTTGACACTAAATCACTACTAGTAAATACACCACTAAAGCTACTAAAGCCTGGTTCAATCACCCCATTTAACCCTTACAAACTTGGTAATGCAGAAGCGAGCTACCTATTCAAGGTACCAGGATTATATCTTTTCTAATTTTCATTGTCAAGCTATGGGATATTTGGATGCTGGGTTAAAGTAATTTAAATACCTCAATTAACTACTCGGATTTTTTGATATTTAAAAAAAGCAAACAAAGATACAAATAATGGAGCCTGGGGAGAGAGTCGAACTCTCGACTTCTTCCTTACCATGGAAGCGTTCTACCACTGAACTACCCAGGCACTGTGTTTTGTCAATTTAGTCTTTCTTGTCTAGTTTATCCAGACCCAGAGACTTAACACCAAAGTAAACGACTAAAGCTATGACTATAAAGTCAATTAATGTAGCTATGAAATTTCCTACCATTAGTTTTGCGGATCCAACACTGATGAAAGCAGTTTGAAGATTACCGGCTTTCCCAAGCACTAAACCTATTAATGGATTGATTAGATCCATAACGATGGATGAGACAAGACCCGATACAGCACCGCCCAATATAAAACCTACTGCGAGGCCTACTACTCCTTGTTTTCTAATAAAATCAATAAAACCTTTCACATTTTTCTACCTTCTTTCGAAATTTAAACTGGAGCCGTCTGTGAGAATCGAACTCACAACCTGGCGCTTACAAAGCGTCTGCTCTACCGTTGAGCTAAGACGGCCAATCTACGCTTAATTATCAAGGTAGCCCCTGCTTTAAGATTTTAGCATATTAACTTATTTTTGTATTTTTTGATAGGGAAAAGTTTTAATAAGTTGATTTGACAACGTTTTGGTGTTACTATGTTTGGACCAACTATTCTGATTAGAAAAGGAGAGAAAAAATGAAAAAGAAAGGTAGTAGGAAAAAGGGAAGTGTCAGTGGAGATTCTTTCAGAATGGGGAAGAAGGAAAATCGCAAAAAGTCTTACAAGTCAGAGGGGTTGTGGAGGGAACTGAAACAAATATTTGGGACCCCCGCTGCTGGTGTGCATTTTGAATGCGAGAAGCCCGAGGCAGAAACGGATCCCATGCAAACATGTCAATTTCGAGATACGTGCTCTGCCAGCAGATCGTGTGCCGGTCCTGACTACTGCGGAATTTTTATAAGATTCGAGGAGGGATCGTTACCATAAATAGTGGTTAGCGATCTAAAAGGTCGGATATTTCTTTAAATCCGACCTTTATTTTTGCCCATAAGCGTCAAAATTGGTTGACTTTTAAACTCCCTATGTGCTTTAATTCACAATGTTATGTCAAGAGTGTGTGAAATCTGCGGAAAAACTTATCAAAAAGGAAATTTAGTTCATAGAGGGATTGGCAATCGTGTTTCCAGAAGAACCATCAACAGAAAATCTGCAAATCTTAGGATTAAAAGATTTTTAATAAATGGTGTGAAAGTTAAATTTAGACTTTGTTCCTCGTGCTTAAAGAGGATAGTAAAGGAAGAAAGAGAGTTATTGGCCGCTTCAGCAAACAAACAGCAAGAAGATATCAAGGCTCATTTAACAGGAGCTAAGTAACCGTTTTTGAAATCTTCCCAGGTCATTTTGTTTTTCCCTTCTATTTGTAATTCTTTAATACTTAGTTTTTCCTCTACAACATCAGAGCTATATATTTTCACTTTTAAGTTTTTGTTGACAGTTTCTTTCATATTTATTTTGCTGTTTGATAGGCATTTTGTTTTTTCCAAATCTTTCAAATAGCTCCAGGCGATGGGCCATGGGTTGAACGCTCGTATCATTCTTTCAATTTCTTCCGGTTTTTGGACCCAATTTATTTGTGCATCTTCTTTATAAATGAATGTGCTTTTAGGATGTGTTTTTGAGAAAGTGTAAGTTGCCGATTCTTTATCTTGGGGAAGGGGAGTGATCTGAGAAAGAGAATATTTTTCTAAAATTTCTGGTAATTTGTCGGCTGCGATTTTAAAAAGTATGTCGTAAAGCTCCCCCGATGTTTCTTTACTACACATTTTATACCCAATCTGGCTGATTATGTTGCCAGTATCCATTCTCTCATCCACAATATAAAATGTAATTCCTGTCATTTCGTCGCCGTTTAGTATCGAAAATTGGACCGGACTGGCCCCCCTGTATTTGGGTAAAAGTGAAAAATGTATGTTTATAAGTTTAGTGTCAAAAATCTTTATTATTTCAGGCGGGATTATATAACTGAAATCCGTAACTACCCCAAAGTCGGGTTTTAGTTTTTCAATTTGTTTGGCAACTTGCTCTAAATCCTTGTCTTTTAGTGACGAGACTTCTGCAAACTTAATACTATTTTTTATTGCCCATTTCTTAACAGCAGTTTCTCTTTTTTCTTGATTTCTACCAACTTTAGTGTCAGTTTTTGTCACACATAACTGTAAGTTAAAGCTTTTCTTAAGCGATTTTAAGATTGAGATTGATCTGTCCGATGTTCCAAAAAATACTACATTTAAATTTTTTTTCATTTGTTCTCCATTTCTATAATTTTGTCAAACTCTTTTTCAGATATGGTTTTTCCAATCACTTTTGATGTGAAAAGTATGCCGTCTAAATGATTAACCTCGTGCTGTATAGTCCTTGCAAAGAAGCTCCCGGCCTTAATCTTAAGAGTATCTCCATTTAAATCTTTAGCAGTTAGCTTTATCTTTTCAAATCTTTCAACCAAACCATACTTATCTGGAACACTTAAACACGCTTCCCAATCGGTTTGCGTTTCTTTGGAGTGGGAGATAATTTTTGGGTTAATAAGAACCAAATCATCTGATTGAATTTTTTCCGGGTTTATCGGATCTTCATAGAAATGCCTCACAACGCATATTCTTTTTGACTCTCCAAGTTGTGTTGCAGCAAGTCCTGCGCCCTCAGGATCTTTTTCTACCTTTATGGTGTCCAGAAGATCTTGGGCGATACTTCTCACATCATTATCAATGTCACTCACTTTTTGAGCTTTTTTGTTTAAGATTGGATTTGGTGTAGTAATAACTTTTCTCACCGCCATGCCGTTATTTTAGCATTTTTCTGATAATATTTATTGTTCTGAAAAAAGCACTTCGCTTTGATATTTTTACTTCATGGTATTATTTAAAAGTTAAAATTATGAAATTGGTAATTGTCGAGTCACCCACAAAGGCCAAGACTCTATCAACAATCCTGCCAAAGGATTACAAAATAGAAGCGTCAATGGGACATATTAGGGATCTTCCTAAAAGTGGATTAGGTGTTGATATTGAGCATAATTATGAACCTGAATATGCCGTCCCTGCTAAAGCCAAAAAAACCATCACCCTTCTTAAAAAGCAAGCCAAGGATGCTGAGGAAATAATTCTTGCAACAGACCCCGATCGGGAGGGCGAGGCTATTGCGTGGCATTTAGAGGAGCTTTTGAAACCCAAAAAGGGAAATTTAAAATTCGGAAGGGTAGTTTTTCATGAGTTAACAGAATCCGCAGTAAAAGAAGCTTTTTCAAAACTCGGTGAAATAAATATGGATTTGGTAGATGCCCAACAGGCAAGAAGAGTGCTGGATCGTCTTGTTGGTTACAAATTGTCTCCCCTCTTATGGAAAAAAGTAATGTATGGATTATCTGCCGGAAGGGTTCAAAGCGTTGCTGTACGCTTGGTTGTTGAAAGAGAAAGAGAAAGACAGGTGTTTAAGCCTGAAGAATACTGGACAATGAAAGGTCTTTTTGAAACCAACGGGAAAGAGAATTTTGAAGCTCAGTTAGCTGAAAAGCAGGATAAAAAACTTGAAATAGCAAATAAAGAGAGTGCAAAAAAACTTGAGGATGACCTAAGAGATGATACGTTTTTGGTTTCTTCTATTCAAAAATCAAAAAGAGAGATAAGACCTTACGCTCCTTTGAGCACATCAGCGCTGCAGCAGGCCGGCTCAAATGTCTTTGGATTTACCGCTAAAAGAACCATGTTAGCCGCACAATCTTTGTTTGAAGAGGGATACATTACTTACCATAGAACCGACTCGCTTAGTTTGTCTCCAGCTTTCGTAAATAGCGCGAGAGATTTTATAGGAAGTCAATTTGGGAAGAGTTATTTGCCTGAAAAAGGAGTTTTTTACAAAACAAAGTCCAAAAACGCACAAGAGGCCCATGAAGCGATAAGACCAACGAATGTGCTTTTCATACCGGGAAAAAGCGGCAAAAAACTAAAGCCGGATGAGTTAAAAGTTTACTCACTTATTTGGAAAAGATCTCTTGAGTGTCAGATGGAGCCTGTAGTTTATGATCAGACTTCAGTGAGCGTGATTTCAGGTAAAGGGTATCTTTTTAAGGCCATCGGCTCCCAAGTTAAGTTTGATGGGTGGCACGTAGTAGGGAAGTTTTTGGGAATTGAGTCTAATGGGGACGACGCTCAAATTCAATTACCCAATTTGTCAGGAAATGACATGTTGGTATTAAAATCACTAACATCCGAACAGCATTTCACACAACCACTGGCTAGGTACACAGATGCAACTCTTATAAAAAAGATGGAGGAGATTGGGGTTGGTAGACCTTCTACATACGCTCCAACACTAACGACTATTCAGACAAGAGGATATGTTGAAAAAGAAGGCAAGGCATTTTTACCAAAAGATGTTGCTTATGTTGTGGTAGACCTTTTAGTCGAACATTTTCCCAACATTGTTGATTTTAGCTTTACCGCCGATATGGAGGCAAATCTAGATCAAGTAGCGGAAGGAAAGAAAAAGTGGGTTCCTCTTATCAGAGAATTTTATGAACCTTTCATCAAAATATTAGAAGAAAAAGATAAGTCTCTTTCCAAAAGAGAAGTCACAAATCTTGGAGATAGTGATGAAAAATGTCCGGATTGTGGTAAAACATTAGTCTTTAAACTTGGGAAGTATGGGAAATTCCTAAGTTGCTCGGGGTATCCGGATTGCAAATATGCAAAACCTTTGGCCGGGGAAACGGGAGGTGGCGAAGATGAAAAGAAGGATTATGGCAAGTGTCCGAACTGCGAGGACGGTCTAATGATTTTAAAACAGGGAAGATTTGGAAAGTTTATAGCGTGTAGTAACTATCCCAAGTGTAAAACCACCCAGAATTTTATGGATAAGATTGGCATGAAATGTCCTAAGTGTGGAAAGGGCGATGTAGTTATCAAAAAAGCCAAAAGAAGGAACTTTTTCGGGTGTAGCAGATACCCGGATTGTGATTACAGTAGCTGGAAAAACCCAAAGCTAGAAGGGGATGGTGAAAAGGTAAAAAGAGGAAAGAAGAGGGAGTCTGTTACCTCATTAATATAAGAAAGAGGGCAGGGGTTTATTAACGTCATTGCCAAACTAACCCTCGTATGATAACTTACACCTGACCTGAATCTCTCTCCCGTTTTACGGGCTTAGGTGAGAAACAAACATTTAGTTGGTTTCAAAAGGAAAAGAGGGGAATCCGATCGATTTGATTAGAAGGCTAATCACTCACCTTCGCATTTTCCCTCATAAAATTAAAAAATGCCAAAATATAAAATACCTAGTATCCAAGACCTGCTCGACGCGGGAGCTCATTTTGGTCATCAAGTAAGAAGATGGCATCCAAAAATGGAGCCTTATATATATTCTGTAAACAAAAACACCCACATAATTGATCTTGAAAAAACAGAAGAATGCTTAAAAAAAGCCTGTGAGTTTCTATTTGAGCAGGCAAAATTAGGCAAATCAATAGTTTTTGTCGGAACAAAAAGACAGACTAAAGATATTATAGAAAATGAGGCAAAAAGGTGCGGTGCGAAATATGTAAATGAAAGATGGGTGGGCGGAACCATTACAAATTTTGAAACTATTAAAAAGAATTTAAGCAAACTTTTGGACATGATCAAAGGAAAGCAAGAGGGGAAGTTTGATATTTACACAAAAAAGGAGAGGCTTTGGATCGACAGAGATATTGAAAAATTAACTATCGCATACGGAGGTATAGTTGATCTTAAAGATGCCCCGCAAGTCCTGTTTGTCATAGATCCTAAAAGGGAAAAAACGGCAATCAGAGAGGCAAAGATATCAAATGTTCCGGTGGTTTCCATTGTCGATACAAACGCAAATCCAACGGAAGTAAGTTACCCGATACCTGCAAATGATGATGCTATAAAATCAGTGGCACTTATCGTTAAAGCCATATCGGAAGCGATAGAGGAAGGTTATAAGGAGTTTGGAAAAGCTGCTGAAAAACTTGAAAAACAAAGAGAAAAAGAAGCCAAAGAGGCGGCAGAAGAGGCAGCTAAAGAGGTTGAAAGAATAGCTAAAGAAGCCGAAAAGATTGCAAAAGAAGTAGCTGAAAAACTGGAAGAGGAAAAAGCAGAAAAGGCAAAGGTAGCTGAAGATAAACCGGAAGAAGAAAAGAAAGTGGTGAAGAAGAAAAAAGTGAGTAAAATTTAAAAAGGAGATTTTATGGCAATTGACGTTGAAAAACTTAAACGCTTAAGAGAAGAAACAGGCGCTGGTATTTTGGAAATCAAAAGCATGCTGGAAGAAACCAGTGGAGATTTTGATAAAGCTAAGGAGGAACTTATGAAAAGGGCAGCTTCAAAAGCAGCTAAAAAGTCAGACAGAGTGGCAAAAGATGGTTTGGTTTTTTCATATATTCACAACGGTGGGAAGGTCGGAAGTCTTGTTTTAATTGGCTGTGAGACCGATTTTGTTGCCAAAACAGATGATTTTAAAAAGCTTTGCCAGGAGGTTTCAATGCAGGTTTGCACAGAAGACCTTGACAGCGTTGAGAAACTTTTGGAGTCTGAATACATTAGAGACCCCTCCAAAAAAATCCAGGACCTTGTGAACGAAACTTCAGCCAAAACTGGTGAGAAAATAGAAATAGTGAAATTCACGAAGTTTTCTGTTGGAGAATAAACTCCTTTTTTGCTATTATTCAGATATATGAACACCTCCGATTTAAAATCGAAACTTAGTAAGTCAGTTGAATTTTTAAAATCAGAACTTTCCCAAATAAGAACAGGAAGAGTCTCTCCGGCACTTATTGCAGATATCTCAGTTGAGGTTTACAGCGGAAGCATAATGACCATAAAAGAGATTGGTTCTATAACCGTTATGGATCCACACAACCTTGCTGTCATTCCGTGGGACAAAAGTACTATGGACGCAGTAATAAGTGGAGTGAGAAACAGTAATCTAGGTCTTGGGGCGGCAAAAGAAGCCGACAGAATAAGAGTTACAGTACCAGCCTTAACCGAAGAAAGAAGAAAAGAATTCACCAAAGATGTGTCCGAAAAAGTTGAGATCTGCAAAAACTCAATTAGAAATATTAGGCAGGATGCAATGAAAGATATAGAAAAAGATTTTACGGAAAAGATAATCGGCGAAGACGAAAAATTTAAGCAGAAAGAAGAGGTCGAAAAGACCGTTAAAGATTTTATTGATCAGGCGGATAAACTTGGAAACGACAAAAAAGAGGAGCTAATGACAATCTAGCTTTGGTGTTATGACCTTTCTCACATTTATTTTAATCATTCTGGTCCTTTCTTCATTAATTCTCATACATGAGTTTGGTCACTTTATTGCTGCAAGAAAAAATGGTGTGAGGGTGGAGGAGTTTGGGATCGGGTACCCTCCAAGAATATGGGGCAGAAAGATTGGTGAGACTTTGTATTCTATAAATGTACTTCCTTTAGGTGGGTTTGTAAGAATTGCAGGAGAGGAAGTCGAAAGTGACAAAGAAGAAAAAGAGTATGTTAAAGATCCGGGAAGCTTTATCTCAAAACCTCCAAGAATTCAAGCTTTGATACTAACAGCTGGAATAATAATGAATACCCTAGTGGCAGTTTTCCTGTTTTACATATTCTTCTTTGTCAATGGCTTTAAAAGCTTTTATATTCCTATGATTTTTGATCATGAGTTCAGATTTGGAACCGAACACTCATACAACACAGTAATTTTTGACATGACGGATGATTCTGCAGCTAAGGAAGCGGGTATGCAGATAGGAGAGGCGATTATTAGAATTGACGGCCAGGAAATTAAAAATATCCAGGATGAGAGAGAAGCTTTGATGGGGAAATCAGGTTTATCGGTTAAGATTGAAGCTTTGGATATGAGAGATAGGAGTTACACCAAGATAGAAAGTTACACTGTAACTCCAAAACCTAACTTAAAGCCGGAGAGTGCAAGTGAGGGCGACAGTATTATTGGCGTTTATACCGGGGAAGCTAAATCTATTTCTTATGACAGTACCTTGGAGAAGATATTTTCAGGACCCCTGCATGCATATAATCTTTTAAGCTACTCATTGATATCCTTTGGAAAAATTATTGGAATTTCGGTTCAAGACAAAAGTGTAGGGCCTGTTTCGGAAACTATGGTTGGGCCGGTTGGGGTTTTTAATATTATGGTAAGTGTGTTTAAAGCTGGTGGATCGAAACTAGCGTTAAGTGTAATAGATACGCTTGCCATCATATCTTTGGGTTTTGCCTTTAGCAATATTTTGCCAATCCCGGCGCTAGACGGCGGCAGAATCGCGTTTAAAGTTTACGAAATGATTACCAGAAAGAGAGTAAAACCTTCCTTTGAGGCGAATGTCCATAAAGTAGGTATGTATATACTTCTCGGGCTCATGCTTTTAATAACTCTTAAAGACCTGTCTTTATAATATTTTGCGCACAAAATGTTTTCATCTCAACAAAATGAGCAGGAGACCTATTAGTTGTTGTTTCAATTTAATCTTCGTGGTATAAGTTTTGCATTTGTCTTACGTGTGTGATTATACTTTATATGTATATTGAAAATTTAATTTCTCTATACTGTATTTTCTAATCGCATTTGACTGAAATTAATATCTAGCGTCACATCTAGCGGCAGTTAATATTAAAGACTGCTAATAGAGGAAGACAGAATATTAGGCGAGATGTGCTGTACGTTTATTGTAATAGCAATTTAAAATAAAGGTTTGGAGGTGTTTTCTGCCGGTCTGTTTTTACAGACCATATCAAACAGATGCTTTGAGTGATAAGCTCGAGCATAATATTTGATGAAATAATATGACAAAAGTTAAAGTAAGACACGGCGAGAGTTTAGATCAAGCGTTAAGAAGATTTAACAAAGAGGTACTTCGAGCCGGAATACTTCAGGAGTTAAAAGATCGAGAACATTATGTTAAGCCAAGTGAGGTAAAACGAAGAAAATCTAAAGAACTAAAAAGAAGATTTTATTTGGAAAGAAATAAATAGATGGTAATAGATGATTTAAGATCTAAACTTGTAGAATATCAAAAAGCTGGTGACACCCTAAGGTTGGGTGTGTTGAGGTTTTTCTTTTCCCAGGTAAAAAACAAAGAGATTGAGCTTTTCGGTCAGAAAAAAGAAATGACTGATGAAGATGTGTTTAAAGTACTTAGAAAAGAGGTCAAAAACAGAAAAGAAGGCATTGAAACATGCGAAAAGGCTGGAAGAACCGACCTTTTGGAAAAAGAAAAAGCAGAGCTTGGGGTTTATTTGGAGTTTGCTAAATTGTTCCCGTTTGATCTTGAAACCCCAAACCCAATGGCAAATAGGGGAAAGTAATTTAGATCTATGAACTCAAAAGCAAAAGATTTCCTGGGGAAGAAAAAACTGTATGTTTCTGTGAGTATTGTTAGTGATGAGGAAATAAAAAAACTAAGCAATAAGTACAGAAAAAAAGATTTCCCCACAGATGTTTTATCCTTTGATATCAACCAAGAGCAGGAGGACGGAACATATTATTTGGGAGATGTTGTCGTGAACAAAGAGCAGGCGCAGAGGCAGTGCAAAGAATATGGCAATTCTGTTGAGCAGGAAATATCAGATTTAGTCGGACATGGGGTTTTACACCTTTTAGGTATAGACCATGAAGATCCTGAAGTTTCAAAGGATGAAAAATGAAACTAATTGTAGGACTGGGTAATCCCGGAGAAAAATACTTCAAAAACAGACATAACACGGGTTTTATTATTGTTGACGAAATCGCATCAAAAAACTCACTGTCCTGGGAAAACTCCTCAAAATTTAACGCAGAAATAGCCGTTTCAAAAGATTTTATATTAGCTAAACCTCAGACTTACATGAATAAATCAGGCGAAGCCGTTTTTAAGATTTTAAATTTTTACAAAGTAGATACTAGTGATTTAGTAGTTATTCATGATGATGTAGATTTACAGTTTGGGGAAATCAAAAAACAACTTGGTGTAAGCTCCGCAGGCCATAAGGGGGTGGAAAGTATTATCGAGAAACTTTCCTCGCAGGATTTTTGGAGAATTAGGGTAGGGGTGGGAAAATCAGAAGATAAAAATATTCCCACGGATGATTGGGTATTGCAAAATTTTACTGACGAGCAGTTGGAAAAAATTAAAAGCAAAGTTTCAGAAATTGTTTTTTAAGTCCCGTTTTCTCGTCATCATTTAATATTTATTTCAACCATCATTAGTGGTTTGGAAATCTGTAGGTTCTATACTATTTTTTAGGCAGTTATGTTCTATACAAAATATCGCCCGCAAAAATTCAGTGAAGTTTGTCGTCCTAACGAAGCTGCAGATGTGCTTTCTAAGCAGCTGCAGTCAGGAAAAACTGTGCATGCTTATCTTTTTGTCGGGCCAAGAGGAACAGGTAAAACGACACTTGCCAGAATTCTTGCAAAATCCTTAAATTGTCTAAAACCAAAAGCAAGCGGAGAACCCTGTGATAAATGCAGCAATTGCGAATCCATCAAAATCGGATCTTTTGTGGATCTTATTGAAATAGACGCTGCAAGCAACAGGGGGATTGACGATATAAGGCAGCTAAAAGATAGGATAAAGCTAGCCCCAACAATGGGAAAGAAAAAAGTTTATATCATAGATGAAGTTCATATGCTTACTACCGAGGCTTTCAATGCTTTGTTAAAAACCCTGGAGGAACCACCAAGAAACACCAATTTTATTTTGTGTACCACGGAGGATCATAAAGTTCCAGCGACTATAAAATCAAGATGTCAGGTTTTTAGATTCAAAAGGGCGAGTGTTCCACAGATACTAGAGAAGTTAAAGCAAATAGTAAAAAGTGAGGAGATAAAGATATCCGACGTGGAGCTTAAAAAGATAGCTGAGGCGTCGCTGGGGGGCTTTAGAGACGCAGAAACACTACTTCAGCAGGTTGCTGAGGGAGAAATAAGTGTGGATTCCCTGTTAAGTACCAGTTCAAAAGAAAAATATATTGAATGTGTTGATTTACTTATTGCCGGTAAAGCTTCTAAAGCCTTGGATATCATTAGTGATGTTTACGGAGAGGGGATAGATCTTTATGTTTGGGTAGGGGAGCTTTTAAAGTATTTAAGAACGTTACTTTTTGTGAAATCAGGTGTTCCTGAGGGTACGGCAGAGGTTACGGATGAGATTGTTGAAGCGACAAGGCAGCAGGCAAAGAAAGTTGAGATGGGGTGGCTTATTAAGACGGTTGGAATTTTACTTGAGGCTCATAAAAATATCAGAAGTTCCTTTATTCCCCAGCTTCCGGTTGAATTAGCCGTGGTTGAGATTTGTGGAAAAAATGATGATGAAGATGTGACTGGCGGAGAGGGTCGTGACGGGCCCGAAGACAAAAATGGACCAAAGTCAAAAGAGATGGGGGAAACAAAAATTTCAGAGTCAAAAAAATCTCCTGAGATCGAAAAAGCTTTGAAAGAAAAAAGGGTGGAAAAAAGTAAGAATGTCGAAAAGGAAAAAATCACAAAACCGGTTATTTCTCTTAAAAAAGTTATGACAAAGTGGGACATGTTTGTTAAGAAGAGTAGAGATTTGAATCACTCCTTGACCGCGCTTTTAAATTCAAGCAAGCCTGTTGGTGTTGAGGGAAATTTATTGATTCTTGAGGTTTTTTACCCGTTCCACAAAGAAAGATTGGAAAGCATGAGAACCCGAAAAATTCTTGAGGATTTGAGTAAGTCGGTTTTTGGGATATGCCTTGGGGCGAAGTGTGTAATAAGTGCCGACAAACCAAAGAAATTGAAGAAAGGCGAGTCGGGAATTTTGACTGATATGAATATTTCTATTCCTGTGAGTGTTGATAAGAAGTCTATTCTTGAGGCTTTTGATGGGGGACTTCCTATCGTTGCAAAAAGTTAGGGATAATAATGGGATTTAAAGGAAGATAGTATAGAGTCCAATCCCTCGGGTATTTTTACCTTTATTTACACTAAATTCGAGTTGCGGTATCATTCCATTGTGACGTTTATAAAACCAAAAAGGTTAAAAAAAGGCGATAAAGTTGCTACCATGTCCCCATCTTGGGGAGGTCCATCAGTTTACCCCTATATATATGAAAATGGACTAAAATATTTATCAGAACAACTAAAGTTTGAGATAGTTGAATACCCAACTGCAAGAATGTCTGCAGACAAAATTTATCACCACCCAGAATTAAGAGCCAAAGATATTAATGATGCGTTTGCAAATAAAGATATAAAAGCAATTATTACTTCTATTGGTGGCAGCGACTCCGTAAGAATTCTTGAATATTTGAAAGAGGAAGTGATAGTTAATAACCCAAAAATATTGTTAGGATATAGTGATACCGCGACATTAACAACATTGTTGAATTCATGGGGTTTAGTAACATTTAACGGTTCCTCTATCATGGCAGGTTTTTCTCAGGCAAGTTGTTTTCCAAAAAGCTGGCACGAAGGTATTAGAACACTTCTAATGGGAGACTCAAGTAATTATATCTACCCAAAGTTTGACACCTTTTCAAATGGATATCCGGATTGGGGTAATAAAAATAACACTGGATTGATAAAAGAATCAATAAAATCTCCTCCTTATAGTTGGTTACAAGGTAAAGAAGCTATCGAAGGTGTTTTATTTGGAGGGTGTATTGAAGTTCTTGAGTTTCTTAAGGGCACAAAATACTGGCCGACCAAAGACTTTTGGACAGGAAAAATTTTGTTTTTTGAAACATCTGAAGATGTTCCAACTATATCTAACATTGAATATATGCTGAGAAATTACGGTATACAAGGAATCTTTGATCAAATAAATGGTGTTGTTTTTGGTAGAGCTAGAGATTATACAGATGAACTGAATCAGAAACTTAGGGAATCAGTTTTGAAGATAATTAAGGGAGAGTTCGGAAGAAACGACTTGCTTGTTGTAACAGATCTAGACTTTGGGCATACCGATCCACAATGGATACTGCCATTAGGAATAAAGGTGCAGTTTGACCCAGCAAATAGAAAAATTGAATTGTTAGAGTCTGCCACACAATAATTTCAATCTTTATCACTTATAGTTAGAACTCGTTCCTTGTGGGCAACCGCAGCTTTTAATTGTAATAACAGTATTGTTAATGTAATATCTAAAAATGAATTCCATCTTCAAAGTTACTCTCCTGGCTGATCCCAAACTTCAAAGGTACAAAAACAAAGCGATAAGGGAACTTAATAAGTTTTTCAATAAAAGGTGGGTTCATAACACTCCTAAAGTGTTTGTAGTAGATGACAGAAAAAGTATAGATTTGCTTAGAGAAGAGAGGACTGAGAATTGGGTCGTAGGATGGAGTTGGGGGAAAATGGCAATTTTTGTTCTAAGCCCGAAAAACATATCCAAAGAAAGCTGTCACAATGGTTCGGAATACGATATTGCAAAGCTTATCAAGCACGAATTGGGCCACTCCTTCTTCCAAATGGCTTTTGGACAAAGCAAATTTACTTGGTTTAACGAGGGTGTGTCAATATATGTGGCAGGCCAATTAGATAGATTTCCGATGCCTAAAAAGTTCAGTGGGTTTTTGAACGGAAAGAGAATATATCAGGAATCCGGGAATGCCATTAAGCTTCTTGTCGATAATTATGGGAAAGATAAGCTTTTTGAATTTCTGAAAAAGCAAAGTGGGATAACAGAAACGAGAAAACTTAAATTAGTTTTTAAGGAAGTATTTGGCTCAAAGTTGGAATATTCTTTCTTTAACAACCTTATTTAACGGTAGTTCAAACTTGTTCCCTAATGGCTAGCCAAGGATTTTTGTGGAGGAGAGGGGTTTATAACGTGGGAATAATAAATCTTTGAATTTATTGTATGATAAAATACTAACGTGAAATTACCTAAACCAATATCCAGCTTAATAGAATACTTTGAAAGACTCCCGGGTATTGGTCCTAAGACTGCTCAAAGGCTTACATTTTTCCTGCTACATTTTCCCCAAGAAGAATTAGAAAAATTCAGTGAATCCTTGGTGGGTTTAAAAAAAGGAACCAAGCTCTGTTCCATATGTAAAAATGTAACAGAATATGATATATGTTCAGTTTGTGGTGATCCTACTAGAGAAAAAAGATTAATTGCGGTTGTTTCGCATCCGTTAGATGCCTTTGCTTTAGAAAAAACAAATTACAAAGGTGTTTACCACGTCCTTCATGGAATTATTGATCCTCTTAACAACATTGGTCCGGAAGAAATTTTTATTAAAGAACTTCTTGACAGATTAGGAAGTTTGATTAGTGAGAACTCTTTTGACTCAGTAGATGCGATGAAGACTATTGAGGTTATATTGGCAATGAATACGAACATGGAAGGTGAGTCGACAGCGATGTACATCGCAAAGCTAATAAGAGAAAGAGGTATAGGTTCAGATAAGGTAAAAATAACACGAATTGCAAGAGGCCTTCCGGTTGGAGGGGACATTGAATATGCAGATGATATTACTTTGAGCCGCGCTTTGGACGGCAGATTAGAAATATAATTTAGTGGTAATTGATACTTAGGAATCTTTCGAGTCTTTGTGATAAAATTTTACTCAATATGAGAATCTATAACTCACTTACTAAACAAGTCGAAGATTTCAAACCGATTGACCTGGAAAAAGTGAAAATTTATTGCTGTGGACCTACAGTTTACGTACATTCTCATATCGGTAATTGGAGAACCTACCTACTTGCCGATTTAGTAAATAGAGTTTTAAATCTCAATGGATTAAAGACTGATTTTATAATGAATTTGACTGATGTGGGGCATCTTTTTGAGGTAGGGGATGACCCGGAAGGCGGGGAGGATAAAGTTGAAAAACAGGCTCTGGAAGAAGGAAAAACAGCCAAAGAAATCACCAAATTTTATATAGACAGCTTTTTAAGTGATTACAAAGAATTTAATCTCACTCAACCAAGAAAGTTTACAAAAGCTTCGGAGTATATAGACAACCAGATAGATCTAATAGCCACGCTTGAAGAGAAAGGCTACACATATGAAACATCTGATGGGGTATATTTTGATACTTCCAAGTTTAAAAAATACGGAGAATTGTCAGGCTTGTCGGTTGAAGATGTCAAGGAAGGTGCTAGGGTAGAAGTAAATCCGGAAAAGAAAAATTCTACAGACTTTGCATTATGGAAATTTTCCCCGAAAGACAAAAAGAGACAACAAGAATGGCAGTCTCCCTGGGGCGTGGGTTTCCCGGGCTGGCATCTTGAATGTTCTGCTATGGTTTTGGCTGAGCTTGGGGATAGCATAGATATTCATGTGGGCGGAGAAGACTTAAAAATGATTCACCATCAGAACGAAATTGCTCAAAGTGAGTGTGCAACAGGCAAAAAATTCGTAAATTACTGGGTTCATGGAGCATTTCTAAGTATTGATGGGGGGAAGATGAGTAAGAGTTTGGGTAATGTTTATACTCTAAATGATATAAAACTGAGAGGTTACACCGCAATGGATTTAAGATACTTATTTATGACCGCAAGTTATAGAGCACCTCTTAATTTCACTTGGGAATCAATGCAGAATGCCCAAAATTCTTTAAGAAAAATATATGAAATAATAGGAAGTTACGAACAGGACCCGAATGCTGAAATATCCGAAAAATACGTTAAGAAATTCAAAGATGCACTGGACGATGATTTGAATATGCCTGAGGCTTTGGCGGTAGTTTGGGAGCTTTTAAAGAGCAATATCCCCGAATCTTCTAAGCTTAATACTATTTTGAAACTGGATGAGTTTATGGGATTAAAACTTGATGAACACATTGGGTATGAGATACCGGATAACATTTCTGATATAGCTAAGATGAGGAAAGAGTATAGGAAAAATGGAATTTGGGATAAAGCCGATGTTTTGAGAAGAGAGGCTGTAGATTTGGGATATATTATCGAAGATTTACCGGATGGAACTTACAAGATAAAGAAGAAGTTTTAGTCAGAAGACAGCCACTTAATGGCATTTAATCCCATATAGTCAACTAGCTTTATTGCGTATTTTGGTTCGTAGGTTATATCTTCAGATGGGTATTTATCATTTTTTGTTCCTTGCAGGGTTCTTGTAAATAAAAACTTATTTGCGATGAAAATACCTTTCATTACTAATGTGGAGCAAAACCCTCCCTCTGTTATATCGTAGGCTGTCGATATTGTTCCGTTGGATATAATTCCAACACTTATCTTATCAACATTCTTAGATATTTCTACATTTCCTTTAACTATAAAAAGTGCGGTCGAACCGCTGGCAACCTTAATATTGTTGGATATACGCAAATCGCCGTCCACAAAAACTATTTGATTGAAGGTTGCACTGCCATAGTTGCCAGGTATTTTTCCTGACGTTACTACGTAGTTTCCATCAATCTTATAAACTCCGGAAGAAGAAACTAAATTTCCGGATGTGGATATAGTTGTTTTGGAGGATGTTGTTATTGCTGAGAATTTATCGTAGTCATAATCAGGCGGGGTAGGAGCTTCCGCTGCGTGGTAATGTGTCGAGGAGTCAAAAAAGCTGGAATACATGCCGAAGGTTTCTATTAATCCATCAGTGTTGTAATCTTCAGCTTCTGAAAGCATATCTATGGTGCTATCGGATCTGACAATTCCTTTTCCACGTACTTTGATCCAGGGGCCATTAATACACATGTCCTTTTCAGCTGTGTTTCCAGCCATATCTTCCGCATAAAACCTAACATATTTGCAGATTTTCCAATTGCTATTGCAAAAGTCAACTTTCGGAGTAATTAAATACGCTGAATGAACTCCGGGTATAAAGGGAGGACTTATTAATGCGGCCCAATGACCCGATAACCACGGGGTGTTGCAGTACAACAAATTAGTATAAATGCCAAATCCCGAAGTGTCGTCGGTTGTGTATTGAAACTTGTCTGTGAGAGTGGATATACCGGATGTAAGATCATCTATATTGGTCCATACATAAAGTTCGTGATCCGATCCAAAAAGTCCCCTTACAGCTCCGGAATTTCTCCAGTTACCCGGGGGAGTCTGATCTAACTTGAAGGTTAGAGTTTTTGTTGCCTCAATGTTTCCTGCTCTATCAACCGCATAGTACAAAACTGTGTGAAGCTCGGAATCAGAAGAGACAGTAAAAGTTGTTGAAGGGTTTAAAGAGTTGCTTATATTTACGGCATCTGTCCAAATAGTTCCTGTGCCATCAAGCCCTATTTCTATGTAAACTCCTATTGCATTTGGGACACTGACGACAAAATTTACCGATACTTGTGTCCAGTCGTTGGTTCCGGATAGTGTTGAACTTGTGGCAAGTGGGGTTACAGTTTTTACTCCTAAAAGATCTTGGGAGACTGCATAAACTTTAAAGTATGCGCTACCGGCTACACCACCGGTCTTAATCCACGCATACGCGTTCATGTTGCTGTATGGGGTTGCAACGGCAAAGGTATCAGCATGGTTTATTGAGTGCCAGGATGAGCCTGTCGATGTTATTTTTACAGAAGTTGTTTCAAAACCCGGTTTATATTCTGATGCGTCTCTTGTGTAATTAACGAATTCATCTATCGTTCCGACGACCCAGTCTTTGGTGTTTATCGGTGGATTTTCGTCGGAGAATTCAAAGGATGGGTTTGGGGCGAGATTTAATGAGTTTGAAAAATCAACTTTCTGCCAAGCAAGTGAGTCTATTTTATAGTTTATTTCCTTCACTCCGCTACCAAGATCCGTTGATTCTAATGTTATTTCTACGGGTGTTACATACCAATTATTGTTACCGTTTGGCTCAGAAGGATCTTTGGTTGCTGACGTTATTGGAGCGCTGATATCGGCTGCAAAGGTATTAAAACTAAGGAACAAACCTATGATTGAAAAAAGAGACAGGGTTAGTAGTTTTTTAACAAAGTTTGTTTTGCTGGGCATTAAGTTAATAATAGTGGATTTTTGTTGAGATTAGAAGATGCTTATGATTTAATTTATTTGTATGATCAATAACGCTGGCATTGTTTATAGTACGGAGGCTGTAGATAAAGGTCATGAGGCAGAAGACGACCTATACACTATTTTGAAAGATAAGTTCGGGTTAAAAGAGGTAACCAAGGAAGACGAATTACAGAAAAAGGAATTTGACCGCATTGTTTTTAGAAGGACTGCTGAAGAGGAAGACTTAAATGGAGGGGGAGATTGTGTTATTTATAACCCCAAAACAAAAGAGTGGGTTCATATAGATTTAACCACAGCTACCAATCAAGAAACCCTTGATTACAAGAGGGAAAATGAAAGAAAAAGAGGGTTGAGACTATTTCCCATGCCTGGAAGGATACTACATTTAGCTAAACTTGGGTCAGAGAGAGATCTGAAACATATTGCCCAATGTTTAGCTGCTGTTATTGATTTGGAGTAACTATAGACATATAATCGGTTTCCAAGATCAGATATAAGAAGGAGAGAAGCATGGTCATCATTAACTACCTGGAAAAAGTTGTTTGGGGCGGAGGCTTGTACAAATGGGTATTTGTTTTAAACCACAATCCCGGGGTTTTTCACTCCGAAGAGAAAATGCGTGCGATTCTTCAAAGAATAGGCTTTGGCATATTGTGGGTGGGGTTTAAAAAGCCGCTTACTTTGGAGGAATTTAAAGTCCATGTGGAATCTAATCCTGATTTAGCCCAGATCCCAGATTGGGGTGCATTAGGGATACCAATTGAACCGGAATAAATCAAAATTCCGGTTTTTTGTTTCTTGTTGGTACTTATTATTGCTATAATTTTTATATGGCAAAAGTACTTTCGATTTCAAACTTAAGCATAAACTTACCCGCAGACGATCTGGAGGAATTTGGAGAGAAGATAGAAGAAGAATTAAGAGGAGATGGGGGAGGAAAAAGAGGTGGTGGGGGTCCATCCCGAAGCAAAACAAACGCCGCAATAGCAAAATCAAACATTGAAGATGCGGAAATCTCAAGGAGAAAAGAGGCAGAAGACAAAGTAGTAAAATCTCTGGAACACTTTCCAAAATCAGACAATCCAGAAGTTAATCAAAGAAATATTGATAGATATACCGATTGGTTGTTAAAATCACTTGAATTTAATGAGCCGTACATAAAAACGGAAGATTTGGACTACAGTCAGTACAAAGCGGGAGGCCCAGGCGGACAAAACGTAAATAAGGTAGCGAACGCCGTTTTATACAAGCATACAATTACAGGTCTTTTTGCCAATGCAAAAGTGAGTAGAAATACAATTGAAAACAGAAACGAGGCAGCCGCGATTTTGTATGAGAGGCTCCAAGATCTAATCAAAGACTGGAAAATGGTACTTAACGGAATAGAAAAAGAAAGACAAGGTGAGGCGATAAAGATATTCATTTTAAAATCCCAGGAAAGATAGAATTTTTTGATAGATTAGATCTAGTTTTCACTTTTCATTTTCACCTTTATGTGTAATATTTCCCATGTGGAGTCAAAAAAGATAGAAAAAAGAAGCACCCTGAAGTTTCGTTCCAGACAAAACATGGTTCCGCTGCCTGTGTTTTTTCCGGATGCCACAAAGGCAGTTTTAAGGACACTTGATTCAACTGATATAGAAAGCACCAAAACACCGGGAATTTTGGTTAACACATACCACTTGTATAGAGATTTAGGTCAAAAAATACTGGAAAAGCATAATGGAATAAGACAATTTATGTCATGGAACGGGGCAGTTATATCAGATTCTGGTGGGTTTCAGGTTATGACTTTGGCAAAATCATCCAAAAATAAAGGTTCGGTTACAAATGAGGGTGTCACATTCAAACCTCAGGGGGACAAAAAGCTAAAACTAACCCCGGAGATTTCTATTAAATTTCAAATGCTTCTTAAGCCGGATATGTGTGTGGTTCTTGATGATTTTACGGATCCAAAAGCAAACTATGGGCAAGCCAAAGTATCGGTTGAAAGAACACTTTTGTGGGCAAAAAGATCCAAAGATGAGTTTTTAAAAATCTGCAAGGAGATGGAATTACAGAAAAGTGAAAGACCTTACCTGCTTGGGGTTGTTCAGGGAGGAGATTTTCTGGATTTAAGAGAATACTGCACAAAAAAGCTTGTTGAAATAGGGTTTGACGGTTTGGGTTATGGAGGTTGGCCGATTATGGATACGGGAAAGTTTAATTTTGATGTTCCAAGGGTAATTGCGGAAAACTCTCCGGCGAATTACATGCTTTATGGTTTGGGAGTGGGAAAACCGGATGAGATTGTTAAATGTTTTGATTTAGGATTTTACATATTCGATTGTGTGCTTCCAACAAGAGATGCAAGACACAGAAGGTTGTATGTTTTTAATGCCGACTCTATGGACGAGATAGATGTTAGAAAGGAAAGGTTTTATAGTTATTTCGTTCCGGATAAACAAAAGTATTACACTGACACGGATCCCATAAGTAAAGCGTGCGATTGTTTACTGTGTAAAAAATATTCTAGAGCCTACTTAGCGCATCTATTTAGAATAGAAGATATGACAGCGTATCGGCTTGCGACTATTCACAATCTGAGGTTTTACTCTTTGTTGATGGAAAAACTTAATGCAACGTTGCGCTAAGAAACCTAAGAAGATTTAACTTAAGTTAAGGTTTTTTTAATTAACCGCGCAAGCTTCTCACTTTGTATTGTTATATCGCAGTCATGCTCGATTTTTTGTACTGCATTTTTTGTTTTTTCTACAGTAACTATTTCATTATTTAGAATACCGGCAATTATTTTAGCTGGTGTTAGGGTGTCCCCAGAGTCGAAAACAAACCCATTTAGCCCATTTTCTAATAGTTCTTTTGGACCTTCGATATTTGGTGCTACCACCGGTGTTCCTATATACATGCTCTCAGCAATTGCTAATCCAAATGATTCGGTTAGCGATGTGCTTAAAAACACCTTTGACTTTTGAATTAACTTTATAAGCTCGCCGTTTATGACGGTAGGGATAGTAGTAATATTTTTTGTCAGCCCGAACATTTTGATTAGTGACTGAACCATATCGATATCCTCACCATCTCCAACTACTATCGCTTTAAAATCAGGGATTAGTTTCTTCAGATTTGCAAATACTGCAATGGTCAATGGACTTCCTTTTTCTGGGTGTAGACGTTGTATGCAAATCACATCGTTTGTTTTCTGAATTGGGGTTTCCAGCTCTTTCCCTATTTTAACCAAATCAAGCCCGTTAAGTATAACCTCTACTTTGTTTGGGGGTACGCTTAAGGATACAACCGAATCTCTAACTGCTTCACTCACAGCCAATATTTTTTTGCAGAATGGGCTTTTAAACATCTCAGCCATCAAAAATATCGAAGTTTCTTGGACGTAATCCTTGATGTTATATATATTGTTGAACTTACTGTTTTGAAGAGATGTGTGCACCCAGGGCATGTATGGCTTATGCTCATTCTCACATATTTTGGATACGGTTGTGCCGAACGCCTTAAAGACAGAAGAAAAACTTACTACCGGTATCACTACGTCAGAACCCTTAATTTTTTGTGTTAGATCTTGAATAGTGTTGAGTTTGACTATATTTACACCACTGCCCGGATCTTTTACAAGCTTGTTTGGTACATCATATGTTGCAAATGTAACTTCAAAATCTAGTTTTGCTAGTTCCTTCGCTACACCATAGGTTGCCACAGAAATACCTGTCCCTTTGAGGGGATTACAGTCCTGCGTTATTAAGATTTTAATTTTGTTTTTGTTATCCATGGTTTCCTTCATTGGGACAGTATTTCTATCAACTGGTTGAGTCTTATGGCATAGTTTTTCATTATTTCGAAACTTTCTGCATACTTAACACGTATGTAGTATCCGAAATACTTAGCGAGTCCTTCATTAAAGTCATAGGAACCGGACCCTAACTGTGATCCATACGTCTCCATCATCTTTATCTTCTGATTCCAGTACTTAGTAATATCCACGAGAATGTCTGATCTTTCGTTTTCTATGAGTGTTCCCATGTACAAACCAACTGGGGTTTTATGCTTCTTACCCAATTTTGGGTTTATTCCCCAGCCCGCACGCTCTACGGCTTCTGTTACAATTTTCCCGACTTGCTGATGATCGTAGTGATAGTCATTTGGGTTTTCGCTTATAACAATCGTTGGTTTTTCTTTTCGGATAATACTTATGACTTTGTCGAGCAGTTTTGTTGTCCTTGCCACGTTACTATCTGGTTGCCCCAGCATGTATATGTTTTTTGTTCCAAGTATTTTAGATGCGTCTGCCAGCTCCTTTTTCCTTATTTTTGGTAATGTTTTCTTATTTTGCGATAAATTGATACTTTTTTCACCGCCAGTAAATACGACTTCCGATATTTCAAAGCCTGCGTCTTTGAGAAATAGGGCAGTACCCGCACATGATAAGTTGTCGTCCGGGTGGGCGCTGAATATTAATAATTTTTTTAAGTTTTTCTGTTTCATACGTTTTTCTGTGATCTATCCTGCTCTATGGCAGAGATCGTTAATTTGAGATTTGTAATATTCATCGGGAAGCCTGTTATTGCATTTATCTTGCGCTCTAACAGACTTCCCTTTGAGTGGTCAACTTTTTTGCACTTCAATACTGCCGTCGTTATTGACCAAAACGATAACAACGCTTCCAACTTTTTCGGGAGATAGAGGTACTCTTTCAAGAGCCAGTTCCCAAAGTTGGGTAAGCACTTGAGCTGTATTACCTTTTTGCTCAAGGGTTTGGAGAAAGGTTGGGATGTGGAATTCTTCGTAGGGGTTTTTATAACCTTTTCGGAGAATTTGGAAGTTACCGGTAGGGCAAATCCACAAGCCGTGTGGTGGTTTCATCCACTGGGCAGCCAGCTTGTGAACCGCACCTTTGGAGCCATCATATAATATGGCGCAGAATGGCGGGTTGCCTGTTTTGGACTGAGCATAAAACGCCCAGTAAATTATTGCCCCGCCAAAACTATACCCCTCAGAGTGCAGCTGTTTTATGGTTTTCCATCCATTTTGATTTAGCCAAGAGAATGAATCAGTTGCTATTGATTTTTCTCCTAGGCGATGGCACAATCCAACCGAATGCCTCAGCGATTTTTCAACCTCCCATGCAATATCTTTTATGGGTTTGCTGACCTTCTCAAGAATGCATTCGGCTGTGGATGTTACTGTGAGATCAAAGTTTATTCCAGTGTTTCTGGATAGACTATCGGTAAACCCAATCATGGCCAGTTGCCCGGCAAGATTTTCTTCGTTAGAGGCCCCGTAGTTATCAAACTTTGCAGGCTTTTCTAACTTAAAACCAAGTGCGAGGGTGAGTAATAACTCGGCCAAGTTCGTCGATCCAGAAGTTCCATACCAGATAAAATCAACGTTTTTTGAGACAGCATTGAGCTTGGATGGATATACCACGCGATTCTGGGGTAAACAAGTATACGCAATGTGCCCGGCTCGTCCCTCAGTATTTGCAGGTAGGGAAACTTTCGACAAGCTTATGAGCTGAGCCTTTAGACTATTAAGGTCTAGGTCGTTGAGTTCTGTGTTTTGATTTAAAGCGACAAATATGTCCGCATTAATCATTATAGATGGGGTGACAGTTTTCCTTGTAGCCTTATTCCAATCTTTTGTTGGTTGTCCCCACTTTGCAGTTTCACCGCGTTTTGGGAGCATGTCTTTTTGTTCCCAAATGGTGATATTTGCCTTTAAAGAGTGGGGGTCTGCTAATTTACTTTTCCCAACTTTGAGAAACATTTGGCTGGAAGCTAGACTAAAAACTGCTATGGTTTTCGGACCTCCTTCTTGATATATCCACAGACCTAAATCTTTCTCGCTTGGTTTTCCTAGTAGTTCTAGAACGAAGCGATGAGCATGGATATCGGACTCCAACATTGAGATGTTCATTTTTTCTCCATTTTTTTAAAGTGCTGCCGGATTAATTCGGGTACAGTCCGGTTTCTGTTTAGATTTACCCGGTTTTGAGCTTTATAAAAGTATTTGCTTCATAGCGCTCAAATCCCAGTAAACCTTCTTAAGACAACTAAAAAACCCGCCTTTTTCAGCGGGTTGCCTGGATCTCAGATATAAATGTGCTTAATTAGACTACAGACGACACTCCCGCCGATTCGGTAGGTTTAAAATATCTATGAAACCATCTGCTAAGCACTTTTTGCATAACTGTACGATAGTAATATATTTTTAGAGCTTTGTAAAGGTGCGATTGTTTGGGTGATCATACCCTGTTGGTACATGAACCAGTAAAATGGAGTACATGTACTAACTAAACCAAATATCCCAAAGCTTATTTAGTGCATCTATTTAAAATAGAAAATACCACGGCGTATAGACAATTCTCCCCATTTCCCCTTCTGTAGTGGTAAAATATTCCTGTGAAAATTTTAAGCATCTGTGGGAGTCCAAGGAAAGGTAATTCCGAAACTCTAGTCTTGTTTATCCAATCTTTTCTTAAAGAAAAGGGAATAGAAAATGAGGTGATTCTTTTGAGAAAAAGAAATGTCGGTCACTGCAAGGGATGTGTTGAATATTGTAATAAAAACCTTGAATGCCAACAAAAAGATGACATGGTGGAAATAATGGAGAAAATGGAGGCGGCGGACGGATTTGTTTTTGTATCCCCAAACTACTTTGGCATGCCTCCGGGGATATTCAAAAACTTTATGGATAGATGCAGTGTTTTTTTTACTGCAAACAAGCAGAACGAGTTTAGTAAGAAGAAAGCTATAGTTATGTGCGTCGGTGCCGATGAGCCAAAGTACATAGATAGATGTACAAACAACGTTGTTCATTTTTGTGAAACACTTGGGATGAAAGTCGTGGGTAAGAAAAGTATAAGATCAAAAAGTGAGTTACAAAACGACTATAATTATGTTTTGGAAACTCCACATAACAAGGGGTTGAAAGAGGAAATTGAGGATTTGGTTAATTCTCATTTAACTGCCCTTTCATAATTAGCGTAAAGTTGTCCACAGGCTGCATTAATCTTTACACCAAAACCCTGCCTTAGGGTGTTTTTAATGCCGTAGCGGTCTAATGCCTTTCTAAAAGTACTCACTCTTGCCGTAGATGGTTTTTTAAACAACCCGAAGGTAGAACCCGGATTAAACCGTATCAGGTTGACATGGTACAGATAATGCTTATCACCTTGATTTTTAATTAAATGGGCAATCTCCTTTGCGTGGTCGATAGAATCGTTCACATTTTCAAGAAGAACATAGGCGATAAAAACCTTTTTGTTTGTCTCGTTGACAAAATCTTTTAACGCTTTCATGACAGCATCTATTGGGTGTATTTTTGTTACAGGCATGAGTTGAAGTCTTTGCTTTGGAAAAGGTGAGTGCAAAGAAAAAGCCAGACTAACTCCCGGAAACTCTTTTTGTAGCCTTTGAATTCCGGGGACTATACCGACTGTGGAAATACTGATATGCCGCTGCCCGTACCCTAGCTTGTCCTTATCTGTTAAGATCTTTAGCGCGTCAAAGAGATTTGGATTGGCAAAAGGCTCGCCCATACCCATGAAAGAGACGTTGTTAACGACTTTGCCTTGTTGTAAGAAATATAATACTTGGTCTGTAATCTCATCTGCCGAAAGGTTCTTTTTGAATCCTACTGCCCCCGTGGCACAAAACCTGCAGCCCAAAGCACACCCGGATTGGGATGATACGCAAAGGGACTGGTGATCTTCTGTACGTTCCTCGTTTGGTTTAAACGTCATCAGTACAGCCTCTATTTTGTTTTTATCCTGTGTTTCAAATAGTACTTTGTCTGCTTGATTATCTTGAGTTTCACAAATACTTGTGAGACACAAAACTCTCTCGCCGAGTTTTTGTGCAAGAGCAGCCCTTAAATCTTTCGGTACAGATGTAAGATCACTGAATGTTTCCAAATGTTGTCTGTAAATACCCTCATAGACCTGCCTTTTGCGGTAGGGTGGTGCGTTCATCTTATTCAAGATATTTTCAATTGTTTTTATACGACTAATGACCTTCATAGAATCCTTTCAAATATATTAACTTTTTAAGAAAAATGATACGAAAGAAAACCGAGCTAACGGTTTCTATTTAATATTGAGTTAAAGAGTAAAAATCCACATTGCACAGGGATTATATCTAAAGTAAATATAAATTGCGAGAGGGAGTTTATTAGCTGGGCTAGGTGTTTAGCATTATTTTCCTGTGTTTCTAGGAAACCTATTTTCTCTAAACTCCAAATTAAAATTGAACCCCCTGCTATTGACAACGTAGTGTCTAGTATATACAATTGTAACCGTGATCCTATCTTCACCAATAGAATTCCAATGGGATAAGGGAAATATAGATAAAAACCTGAAAGGGCATGACGTCGCAAATGAAGAGATTGAGGAGGTGTTTTTTGGTCACAGGATAAAGGTAGTAAAAGATATGTTTCATTCTGGAAAAGAAGAGCGCTATTTGTTAATTGGAAAAACATTATTTGATAGGGTGTTATTTATTGTTTTTACCTTGAGAAATAACAAAGTAAGAGTTATTTCCGCGAGTGATCTAAACAAAAAGGAAGAAGGTTTGTACTTATGAAAAAACAGATAAAAGTACCTAAATTTGAAAATGAAGATCAAGAAAGAGAATTTTGGTCAAAGATTAATCTTTCCGAATACATTAATGCTTCGGATCTAGAACCTGCGAGTTTTCCAAATCTCAAGTCCACCTCCAAACCTGTTTCTATTAGGATCCCGGAGCATATTTTGCGCAGGGTGAAAGAAAAAGCAAACGCACTAGACATACCATATCAATCTCTTATTAAGATTTACCTGGCTGATAGAGTGAGAGAAGATGCGTCGGAAAAATACAAGGCAAAGTATAGACAGTAATATTAAAAAAGTTCAGTTCCATTTTTCGATTAAATTGCTCTAGTCTTTGAAAGAAAGGATTATTGTTGAGATGATCGAAAGGGGAGAAATAGTAAAAACTAAGCCGGTGGGCCGGTCATTTAGGTAATGAATACTACGAAATTAATCTAAGTGTACTCTTGACAGTACACTTAAATGTACATAAAATCCAACTATGAACTACATTTCTACTACAGAATTAAGGAAGAAATCCTCGGCATTGAGGGATTCTTTGAAAAGAGGGGAAAACACATACCTACTACATAGATCGAAGGTTATAGGGGTAGTAGGGCCTTATGAAGAAAGTAATAAAATATTCTCGCTTAAACAACTAAATAAACTACATAAAGCTGTCCCACCTTCAAAGGTTCAGTATACATATGAGGAAAGGGAAAAGATTTATGCAAAACATTTGAAAGAGAAATATGGCCAAAGTGTTTCTTGACGCAAATATTTATATAGATTTCATGGAAAGCAGAGATAAACTCTTGGCAAAAGCGTTGGACGGAGAAGATTTATTTGTGTCAACTATTTCCATAGAAATTTGGATATACATATATAAACGTTTTGTTCCCAATAGCAGCTTATTAGAAATGTTTAACACATTTAATTTTGTAGACTACACATCCTCTATAGCCAAAAAATCAGTTTTGGGACCCACATCGGATTTTGAGGACAACGTCCAATTACACTCTGCGTCTGAGGCAAATTGTGACATTTTCATTACAAAGGATTTGAAACTTCTTAAACTAGGTTATTTTGGTAAGGTACATATTTCCGATTCGATATAAGATATAATCACCTCATGTCCTTATCTATAGGGAATCACTGAGCATAGTGAAATATTTATTCCCCGGAAATTCCAAGAAAAGGATTCCTTTTAAAATAAAAATAGAACTTCCCGAGCCTTTGAAGAGTAGGGTAATAGTTGAACGAGGTGAGAACGGAAGAATTGTGAAGGCACTACCTTCAGAAGTTGCAATGTAGGTAACGATTGAGAAGAATATAGAGTAATGATAGTAATGTATGTGTTGTAATGGAAACATAAAGAAACTATTGTATGTAGGTAATGAATAATATACAATCTACTTAATGCTCAAACCTCGCTATCAAATAACACATTTAATACTAGACCATCTCACAAAAATCAGTGCTGCAAGGGAAGTGATTATAAACGCGCCATTGGTTCCGAAATGGGAATTGGACCTAAGACGTGAAGCCCTAATAAGAAGTGCTCACGCCAGTACTAGTATTGAAGGAAACAGTCTTTCCTACGAAGAAGTAAGCAATCTTGAAATAGGTAGAGAAGTAACTGCTTTTGGAAAAGACAGACAAGAAGTTCTAAACTACTTTGATGCGCTTAAATACTTGGATAAGTTAATTATGGTAGAGAAAATAACGAATAAAGATATTTTGAAACTTCACAAAATGATTACAACAAAAACATTGGATAACCCTGAGTACAGTGGCAAATACAGACATGGCAATCAATATGTCATAGTTGGGAATAGATTTACAGGTGAAATTACATACAAACCTCCTGCTACTAGGGAAGTCCCCGAGCTTATGGAGGACTTCCTCGATTTTATTAACGAAATTGATTTTAAGAAACTAAATCCGGTATTAGTTGCGGGTATAGTTCATTACGAGTTTGTTAGAATACACCCTTTCATTGATGGTAACGGCAGAACGGCTCGTATTCTAGCCACTTACATACTTTTGAAAAGTGGCTTTGATACTAAACGTTTCTTTGCTTTGGACGATTTTTATAACTCAGACAGACCAGGTTATTACGCCGCACTCAAGACAGTTAATTCTACAAAAAGAGAATTAACCGAATGGCTAGAATACTTTTGTGAGGGTGTAGATGTAAGCTTAGAGGCTGTAAGAAAGAAAATAATGCTGTTAACAGGAGGTAAATCACGAGATATGGGGTTCAACCAAATAGCTTTAGGTGAAAAGCATATGAAGATAGTTGAATATGTCAGAAAAAATGCTTCAGTCACTAATAAAAAAGTTAGGGAATTGTTGAATGTAAGCAACAAAACAGCATATCAAGTGTTAGAAACTCTTTGTAAGTATAACGTACTTGCTAAAAGAGGTGGAGGAAGGAATGTGTTTTATATTCTAGAATAGAGTAGTATTCGGTTTTAATGATGACTAACAAACATAAAATTACAAAAAATAAATTTTCAGAAATTCTATTGACATTCATGGTTGGGGATTTTGTGCGAGAATTGGTTTCCGAAGAAAATAAAAAGAAACTCAAACAATTAGAAGAAGGCATGGGTTATATGTTGAATATAGCTGTAGAGCTGGAATTTGACGACTTAATTGAAGATCTTCATGGATCCAGATTACCGGAAAATTCTCTGTGTCTAAGGGAAGAGGAAATAGTTCGTGAATTTAGCGATTTTGAGTTTTGGGAAACCCTCGAGTTACGCCTGGGGCAAAGGGACTACTATAAGTCGCTATCTTCCTCAGAAAAATATTCCTTGGCAAAAAGTTTCTGGTTGCCCGATAAGGTGCATGAATATTATGAAAAATATAGGAAAGAACTTGAAAAACACGGTGTAGATAGGCTTTATATATGTGAACAGGATATGGAGAAAGTAAAATGAATTCTCACCTTTCCATAGGAATAATTGGGCTCCCGAATGTTGGAAAATCAACGCTTTTTAATGCTTTACTAAAAAGGCAGGCAGCACTTGTTGCTAACTATCCTTTTGCAACCATAGAACCAAATGTAGGTATTGTTGATGTCCCGGACGAGAGAATAGAACTTTTATGTCAGTATGTAAGAAACGATAATCCAAGAACTGATAAGCAAATTCCGGAAAAGGTAGTTCCCTCAGTTATAAAATTCTATGACATCGCCGGTCTTGTAAAAGGGGCCTCGCAAGGAGAGGGTTTGGGAAATGAATTCTTAGGCCATATTAGAGAGGTGGATGCGATAGCTCACGTTGTTCGAGACTTTGAAGATCCAAATGTAATAAGAGCAGGTTCTATCGATCCTATAAATGACTCTCAAGTTGTAAGTACCGAACTTATACTTTCAGACCTTCAAATAATAGAGAAGGTGATTTCTAACCTTGAAAAAGATGTAAAGGTTTCAAAGACCCCAGAATCATCGAGAAAACTAGAAGTTGCACAAAAGATAAAGGCCTTTCTGGACAAAGGACTTCTTCCAACAGACTCAGATTTTTCAGAAAACGAAAAAGAAATATCAAAAAGCCTTAATTTACTCTCTACAAAACCGGTAATTTATGTTTTAAATGTGTCTGAGGATAAATTGAAGGAAAAAAGTAATCAGACTGCTGTTTTAGGACCTAATAACAATGAAAACACAATCAGAATTTGCGCAAAAATAGAGGCGGATCTTGCAAGTTTTGACGAAAAAGAGAGAGTTGATTACCTTTCTGTGCTTGGTATTAAGGAAGCTGGATTGGATAAATTAATCAAAAAGTGTTACCAACTGCTTGATCTTGAGTGTTATTTTACTATGAAACCTAAGGAAGTTCATTCTTGGACTATAAAAAAAGGTTTGAGAGCTCCCCAGGCGGCTGGAAAGGTACACACAGACTTCGAAAGGGGCTTTATTTCAGCCGAAGTTATAAGTTTTGAGGTCTTAAAAACTGTTGAATCATATAAAAAAGCTAAGGAAAAGGGCTTAGTAAGACTTGAGGGAAAGCAGTATGTGGTAAGAGATGGTGATGTGATTTTTTTTAACTTCTCGGTTTAGGCAATTTGATAAAGCATTTGCCTTTTTTCTTTATTTTATGTACTATCCCAGGAAGCTTCATCTTTCTACTCCTTTACTTAAACATTTACTAAAGTCTAACTAGGATAGAATTTGAGGGTTTACAGGTAATGTTTGTAATATATAATTACTTCGTTGTAGCAAGATAGTTATGAAATACGAGATAATGACAATTTATAAAGTAACACTTGGAGATCAGGGATCTAAAGATCTCTCCTCAAAGTTGCAGGAGATAATCACCTCCTGTGGTGGAAAAGTTCTTGACCAAAACTTTTGGGGAAAAAGAAAACTTTCATATGAGATTAAACACGATACAGAGGGTTACTTCGACGTAATTGTTTTCGAGCTCGAACCCTCTGCAGTAACCAAATTTAAAGGTAAGCTAAACCTCCTTTCAGGTTTAGTGAGATATCTAGTTACTGTCCAGAAATGAGCTGAAGGAGGCAAGGAGGCACCATGGCATCTAGGAATCTAAACAAAGTAATGCTGATAGGTAACCTTACAAGGGATCCTGAGATGAGATATACCCCTCAGGGGAACGGAGTAGCAAGTTTCGTAATCGCCACAAATAGAGAGTGGGTTACGCAAGGAGAAAAGAAACAATCTGTTGATTTCCACAACGTCGTTGCCTGGAATAAACTAGCAGAAATCTGTGGTCAGCTTTTGAGAAAAGGCATCAAGGTTTTTGTTGAAGGAAGACTTCAAACCAGAGATTGGGTTGGGGAAGACGGAAAGAAAAGATACAAGACAGAAGTTGTAATTGACGACATGATTATTTTGACTCCAAAAAGAACCGGAGAAGAAGGAACTGAAGAAGACATGATAGATGTTGAAATCCCAGAGTCAGAAGAAGCAAATCTGGAGGAAAGTGTAAATCTCGATGATCTTGGAGATTTGGATCTTGGAGATTTAGACAGCGACGAAAAGGACGACAAGAAAAAGTCCAAGAAATAACTTAAGTGAATTTAGCCCCCGTGCCTAAAAGGTGCGGGGGGAGACCTTTTTAAAATATGAAGAAAGAAAAAACTGTAAGAAAAAGAGAAAGAATATTTAGACCAAAAGTCTGTTACTTCACAGAAACAGGCACTAAACCTGATTATAAGGAAGTGTTGGTTTTGCGAAGATTTATAAACGAAAGAGGAAAGGTTCTTCCTCAAAAATATAGTGGTCTTACTGCCAAAAATCAGAGGCTTCTAGCAAAAGAAATAAAGAAGGCAAGATACATGGGGCTTTTGCCTTATACTGATAGACACGCTATCTAACCCTTGTTATTATATATTCATGCCCACGTTAGCTGCTTACTTTGATACCTCAAATGCGAGCTTTCTTTTTATAAAAGATAAGAAACATATCAATATTTTTCCTTTTCCTTATGTTTACTCAGAGAGTTTATTTGGAAACCAATGTTCAGAAAAGGAGTTTTGTCAAGGTGTATTGGATACAGTTCTTGCGAACAACCAAGCAAAAGCATCCGCATGCGATTTAGTTGTTTCCTCTTTCAATAACCCACCGGAATTTTCCGTAAAACCAAAGCTTGAGGTTGGCATACAAGATTTGGTTAGGGATTGTGATAACTACTTTCCTGTTGTAATAAGTGGGGAGTCTCATGTTACTCCTAACTCGTTTTTCATGTCTTCCCATCAGGGTGACTTGGCAGTAAAAAATTACGATGAACAAAGCGATACTTTAGAAAATCTTTGTATTTACCCGCACATTATAGTAGATGATATTTCAATTCAAAGTGAGATTGATAAAAAAATAATTCTTGGGATACCCGCAGGTTTGAAAACTGACAACAAAAATAAGATACTATTTTCCGGAGGAAGATTCTTTCAGAGAACTTTTAATAGAGAGCTAGACTACATTATGATATTGGACATGATTAAAAAACCTGCTGTTTACGATGTTTATATCGACCGAAATAACGCATTTCCACTAGTACAATCAATGAAAATGTATGATAAAAGTTTGGATATAGATATGGAAAAGTACATTGAAAGTGTGGGAACATTTATTTGTTGTGAGGGTCCTGTCGAATGTCTATTAAAAACATCCGTTGGAGAAGATCGGTTTTTTGAAATAGCAAAAGATCGGGTAGATGTTGTGCCTCTTAAATTAGATTCACCCGCTAAACTTCATATAAAAAATTCTACTCTTGGATCGTTGGATATTCACACTGTGGGTGGGGAAGTGGGACTCGTATTTGATACCAGAGTATCAAAAGAAGGTATTTACTCAGATGTTAAATTATTCAACGTGTGTGTGAGGCAGTTTGGGAAAAGTTTTGTGAAGGACAAAGAATGATAACCCCGATCATTAGAAAAATTACACAAAAAGAAAGATGTCTCGTGGAAAGGGTTTTGCCCATTGAGGGAGGTTTTTCTGTCGAAACAGGAACAGCAGTTGAGCCGTTCAACCACCTTGGGGAGTGCAGGTTTTCTCAAAACAAACTAGAGTTACCGAAAGGTTTCAAACCCAGCAATTTTAAGACAAATACTAGATTTTATTATTACGGTTGCCTTCTTGGAAAAATTGGTAAGGAGAAGATAGTAGCCCCGTTTGATGGGAATATGGAGATGGATTCGCAAAAAAGATATATCTTCTCCGAAAACGAAAAAAACTATCCTCTTCTTGCCGGTGTTTGGGGGATAGTTAAATCTATCCGTCAAAACAAATCCGTTTTGCTAGAGACTCAAGTAAAAGACCTCTTGTTGGCGGCATGCTCAGATGTTTATACCTCAGGTGAACTAGTTGTTTTTCCAAATCCTACGGATATTCTGAAAAGATCATATCTTGAAAATTTTGCTAAGGGAATTAAAGGTAAGGTTATTTATATCGGTCATTTTGTTGAGCTTGATGTATTACAAAAGGCATACGATATGCAGGCCAGCGCGGTTTTATCTGGGAGTGCCCACAAAGATGCGTTTGATTTTGCAAAAGATAACAATTTTGCCTTTGGATTGATTTCAGGATTTGGAAAAATAAAAACTCCCGAGTCTGTCTATAAATTCTTAAGTTCCATATCCTTCAGATATGTGTTTTTTGATGGTGATCAGAATATCTTAAGAATTCCAGTCAGGCCCGAGGACATATTAAAAGGAGAAGGTTTGAAGCCTTTAATAAAACAAGTTGAGGCGGGAATGGGCATTCAAGTCCTTCAAGACCCATACTTTGGTTGGGTAGGCACAGTTGACAGGATTTGCGAATCTAGTATATTTGTAAGGTTTGGTGTAGATAAGAATTCAGTTGAAGTTAGGGTTCCGAATTTTCTTATTATTGAATAGGGCAGTATGAAATTTCAAAAATTTCAGCGTTTTTTAGTAACAATATTAGTTGCCGTAGGATTCTTTTACGGAGGATATTACTTCGGTAAACGTGGTTTTTTATTTGAAGTTAGGAAAAACCCTCCTCAGATAGAGATAGTAAATCGTTATTCGGGGGATAAAAAGGTTGACTTTTCGTTGTTTTGGAAAGTTTGGGATCTTGTGAACGAAACATATCTTGAAAGACCGGTGGATCCTCAAAAAATGCTTTATGGGGCTATTTCCGGAATGGTCGAGTCTTTGGGTGATCCTTATACTTCTTTCCTTCCTCCAGATTTGAACAAAAGTTTTGGTGACGCGTTAGGTGGAAAGTATGAGGGTATTGGAGCAGAGCTTGGTTTAAAAGAGGAGCAGTTAATAATAGTTGCTCCCTTAGACGGGTCTCCTGCCAAGGCAGCGGGAGTTAGATCAGGAGATAAGATATTAAAAATTAATGGGGAAAGCTCTTATGGTCTTACTGTGAGTGAGGCTGTTGCGAAGATAAAAGGTAAAGCGGGTACAAAAGTTACTTTAACTTTATTAACGGGGGAGGAACAGTCAAGAGACGTGACTATAACCAGAAGCGTAATTTCAATTGCCAGTGTAACTTGGGAAGATAAGGGTGACGGAATCGTTTATATAAGAATAAGCAGATTTGGAAACGAGACTGATCAAGAGTGGGATAGCGCGGTTTCCGAGATAAACGTCAAAATGAAGGAACTTGACGCTGTAATTATTGATGTAAGAGGAAACCCCGGCGGATACCTTGAATCAGCAGTTCACATTGGGGAGGAGTTTTTTAAAGGAAAGCCCGTAGTTATTGAAGAAACAGCCACTGGAGAGCAGGTGTCATTGGATGCTAAGAAAATTGGTGCGTTTGATAAAGTTCCTGCAGTTTTTGTATTAATAGATGGTGGCAGTGCCTCTGCCTCTGAAATACTTGCCGCAGCCTTAAGGGACAATTTTGGAGCAAAACTTATCGGTACAAAATCCTTTGGAAAAGGGACCATTCAGGATGCAAAAGATTTCGAGGATGGTTCAGGTATTCATATAACAATTGCTAAATGGTTGACTCCGAAAAAGCAATGGGTACACAAAATTGGTTTGCAACCGGATATTACTGTTGAGATAACGCAGGATGATGTTACCAAAGGAACGGATCCACAGCTTGATAGAGCTATCGAACTTGCAAAAGGCATTTGAGGTTATTCTGCTTCTTCTTGCGATCCTATTGATGAACAATCACTAAGTATTTCTTCTATTTCTCCGTCCATTACTCTTAAAATACTGTGCCAGGATTTGTTAATTCTATGATCTGTTATTCTGTCTTGCGGGTAGTTATAGGTTCTTATTTTTTCGCTTCTTTCAGCCGATCCTACTTGTGAGGATCTGAGTTCCGTAATGCTTTTTACGTGTTGGTCCCGCATTTGTGTGTAAAGCTTTGACTTCAGTATTTCCAATGCTTTTTGTCTATTTTTCCCCTGAAATCTTTCTTCCTGGCATTCAACAATCGTGCCTGTTGGTATGTGTGTAAGGCGAACCGCGGTTGAAACCTTGTTTACATTTTGTCCTCCCTTTCCGCTGGATCTGAAAAAATCCCAGGACAAGTCATCCGGTTTTATCTCAATATTTATTTTCTTAAGTTTAGGAAGCACGGCAACCGTTGCCGTTGAGGTATGTAGTCGTCCTGCTGACTCTGTTGTAGGAACCCGTTGAACTCTGTGAACTCCCGACTCATTTTTAAGTAACTTATACACATTTTGTCCTTTAATGTCAGTTATTACTGTCTTGATTCCACTGGCTTCATTATACCCAACGTAGTTTTCTTCAACTTTCCATTTCTTAACTTCCCCGAACCTCATGTACATTCTATAAAGATCTTTGGCAAAAAGACCCGCTTCATCTCCTCCGGTTCCTGATCTAATTTCTAAAGTTGCAATATTGGGATCGAGACTAAAGCTCTCATCGACTTTCTTCTCAGCTAAGTCTGAGTCGCCTTCGGAGTAGTTTGTCGCTTCAATTGATTTTTCCAAAGCCTCTTTTTGTTTTTGGAGATTTGAAATTTCCTCCTCAGTCATTTTTATCATGTCGGGATTATCCTCCTCCTTCAAAAGTTTTTTATTGGCATCTATTTCGAGTGCTATCTTTTTTATTTCGTTTTCTAAAAAGTTGTTTTTATCCATACAAATATTTTACTTTAAATAGTTACGATGGGAAATTGAATTGAAACTGCGGTCAGTTTTTATCTATTTTTCTTCGGAGACCTTTGCCTTTTTGTTTTTTTCCTCTTCCGCTTTTGCTTTACGCAACATTTCTTTTAATGAGACTTCTTTTGTTTCTCCTGTAGTTTTTTTCTTCTTGGATTTTTTGATTGCATCAGCCTTAAGTTTTTTCTCTGAAGCAAGTTTAAGTCTCTTTGAGAATTTTTCTATTCTCCCTTCTGTATCGACAAACTTACTTTGCCCTGTATAAAAGGGGTGGCATGCGCTGCAAATCTCAACACTGATTGAAGGCAGGGTAGATGTAGTAACAAAGGTATTACCACACGCACATGTGACAACGCACTTGTTATTTAGTTTTGGGTGTATGTCCTTTTTCATGACAGCAAGGAGTATATCAGGATTTTTTTTCCAGAACAAGTGATAGTAGAAAATCTAAGTTCTAAGATTTTTTTCCGCTATAACAACTCCGGCAGCAATAGCTAAACCTCCTATAAACATAAACCGATTAGGAACTTCTCCTAAAAATAGATAAGCGAAGGGAAGTGTGACGATAGGTGAGAGATACCCAAAGAACGCAGTATCCGAAACAGTTACATATTTTAAAGACCATTGGTAAATCATATAGGCAACAATCGAAGATCCGATTGCCATGTAAAGTATTCCTAAAATCCCCCTGTTGTCGATGGAAAGTATGTTAAAAGATGATAATTGACCCAATAATCCCATATTTTCCAGTAAAGCTAGTGGCATTATGGTAATAAGTCCGACGTAGAGGGATGTAGCAGTTAATAAAGAAGACGAGTATTCTTTGGACATTTGTTTGAGGTGCAAAAAGCTTAGACTTTTTTTCATAAGTTTTGACTTTTCGCCTGTTAAACTAAATTTAGACCAAACGATAAATAGCACCCACGTTATGTTGTACATGAGAATTAGACTGTTTCCAAGAACTCTTTCCAGAATTTTTCTGTCGTGGAAGTTTTTAGTTATTAAGGGTTCAAGTATCACAAACAAAGTTCCAAGTGTGGCTACTAAAAGACCAATTTTCACTTGCCTGTTTACCTTGTCGTTGTAAAAATAATGCCCCGCGGCAACGACCATTATGGACCCTAAAACACCGATTATTGTAGTTTCCAAAACTGTGGTGTACTCAAGTCCTACAAAAATAAATGCCAGAGAGGTTTGAGAAAGTAAACCGAATAAAAAGAAGTTTATGAGATCTTTTTTGGCAATTTTTGTTTTTTGAATTTGGTAAATAATGTACGGCAGGAGAATAAAACAAGCTGTTAGAAATCTAAGGAAGAGAAATGTAAGTGGGGGAACATAGCCCAGCGTGAGCTTAATGACGGGATTTGCGGCTCCCCATAAGACGGTTGCACACACCAAAGCCAAGTGAGGAAGAAACAGATCGTTTTTGAGCGTTTTGTAAGTTCGGGGCATCACCGTTATTTTATATCGGAAAGGAGTTTTTCTAAAGGTTTTGTCTCTTGACTCTTGTCAATCAAATTTTTAAGGGTAACATTTCCGGAAGAAAGTTCATTTTCTCCTACAATAATTGCGTATTTGATCCCTTTCTTATCTGCAAATTTAAGTTGCTTTTCCAGTTTTGTATTAGGCTCCAACCATGTTTGGGCATTCTTTCCTTTTTCTCTTATGAGACTGGAAATCTCTAATGTTTTTTCCAGATATCTATTATCTTGAGACGGCCACAAGGTTATTAGATATTCACATTCGGATTCTATTTTGGGTAGAAGGTCCCAGCTTTCAAGAAAATCTTTAAGAGTAATATCTCCCATCGCGTACCCCGTTCCAGTTAGTCTTTCTCCTTTAAATATAGTTACTAGGTCGTCGTATCTTCCTCCTCCTGCCATAGCCCTGATATTTTTAGGATTTAAATCATAAATTTCAAAAACATTCCCGGTGTAATAGTCTAAACCTCTAATTATTGAGGGATCGTACTTCACAAATCCTTCTAATTTTTGAGTTTTTACCATGTCAATCAATGAAAGAAGTTCTCTTGCACCTTGAGAGTCCTTTGAAAGTTCCTTTACAACAGGCAACGGATCAGCTAGAAAATCATTTAGAAGTTTAATCTGTTCCGACGACATTTTTGCATCATCGATGAGCCATTTATCAAATTCTTCCTGGATAATTTTTGACTTTTTATCCAAAGCTTTATTCACAACTTTCTTCTGATCCTTGTCTAGGCCTAATTTTTTATAAAAATCATCGGCCAGTCTTCTATTATTTACTCTTATTTCAAACATTCCTTCTTTTGCGCCGAATGCTTTGAAAATGTCTATTGCGGTTAAGATTACTTCGAGATCAGCTTCAACACCCTCTATGCCAAACACATCCACATTTAATTGATAGAATTCTCTGGACCTTCCTCTTTGAGGTTTTTCGTATCTCCAAAGGTTTGGGATTGAAAACCATCTGATAGGGCGGAGGAGTTCATTGAATTTTTCGGCCACCATTCTTGCTAGTGTCGGAGTCATTTCGGGACGGATTGCAACCTTTCTTTTTCCTTTGTCTTCGAAGCTGTAAAGCTGCTCATTTACAAGTTCTTCTCCGGATTTTGCGGCGAAAATGTCAAAGCTCTCAATGAATGGACCGTCATATTCTTCGTAACCATAGGATTTACAGACTTTCTTCCAGGTGTCAAATATGAAGTTTCTAATTTTCATATCCTCAGGGTAAAAGTCTCTTGCGCCTTTATATGGTTGTGTTTGTAGTTTTTCTTTCATTCCTTTTTATTGATTGTTTAAACCGACTAGTAGATATTATAGCATTGCTGAAAATTGTTAACTGCGGTAGTTTGCATGGGGCTTCCCAGTATCGGACAATGCGTTAACCCTATTCTTATTGGATGGGCATTGATATATAATTTTTATATGATTAACCTTACTATAGCCTCAGAAGTAGTTGGCGATACTTCGTCAGAGATTTCCAAAAAGGATTTAGCCGATCGAGTGTACAAAGATTTAACAGCTAATAAAGAAACTTGCGAAGGAATACTCTCCAGAGTTAAATGGTCGTTAGATTTCCAAAAACGAATCGGGAACGATATTCCATGGAGTCCCGAAGCAATAAAGGAAAGGATATCTGGAAATTTAATAGGATTTATAGCCGAAACTGTAAGTGAAAAAATACCTCTTTTAGATGCCCAAACGGTTTTTAATCCCGGGAAGATCCCTTTAGAATCTCTAAAGGTTGTTTCTCCACAAGAGTTTGCCGGTTCTGATAGCAACAAAAAAGGTGATGTGCTCGCGCACATGTTGAGAAAATCTTTCGAAGAAAAACCATTGAAAATGTTTGATCCAAACATTCGGTTAAAAAATAATCCTGTGATCGGAATGTTTAAAGAGGAGAGAAGAAAATCCGGGGCTCCTCAAGTGCCTTCTCAAGAATATGGAAGGCAGCTTAGAGAATACATGGTGCGAATGAAGGAAGAAATGGAAGAAGAAACCATTAAAAGTTACGCCTACGGAGAAGTTAAAGAGAAAGACGGTTCCGTTACTCCAGCCGGTGAATTTTTCGGTCAAACTGCAATATCAGATGGAATTGTTATTAAAGAAGGTGAGCCTGTTGGCATATTTGAGGTGAAGGCATACAAGGCCGAAGAACTTGACAAAGCAATGTTGCTAATAAGAAAAAGTGGTAAGGAAGCCACCTATTTTAAAGGTACCGCCGCTGACTTTGGTAAAAAGTATCCAGGTGCGGATAAAGAACAATACAATATTGGTGCTGATATTGACAAGGAGGTTGCTTTTGTAGATATTTTACGTGGGTTGACGGGTAAAGGTACTGACATGGGCGCCGACAACCTTGTTCTTTTAAGATTTCCAAACGACATTCCCGATAATCTATTAACTCAATACGGCGAAATGGTTGTCTCATACGGATTCACGAATGTAGTAATTCAAAAACTACCTTTTTCACGCGAAGAACTGGAAATTATTGCGAAAGAAGTAATTAAATCCCGATGGAGTATCTTAAACTTCCAATTACTTAAAGGGAAAAACTTTTCTAATAGAGATCTTAATGTTTTGCATAAGTATGCTAATAGTGAAGAGTAATCAAAGGATATTTCACACTTAAAAAATAACGAACCCGCTTACATTAATCAGTCTGGTTTCAGAATAAAAAAAGACCCAAGCTACACAAGGAATGTGCAACGAGGGTCTGGGAGATAAACAATGGGCGTAAGTATGCTCTCTAGGTTGCCTCGATCTCAAACCCTTTTTTCAGCAGGGCGAGAAGGAAAGTTGCAGCATCCTCTTCATTTGGGAATGTGCACAAGAGAGTGCCGAAGCGGTGGCCCTTTCCGGAGTTATTCCAGTTCACCGAACCCTGATTACTTTCGCAGAGTTTGGCAGTTTCTCCTGCTGTTTCATCTGCAGTTCTGGGTAACTTGACCCTTACATAGGTAGTACTCATACGCTCCTCCATTCATTGATGGTTATTGATAGCAGGATTATACCACTCACAAAGATCTCGGTCAACCTATAGGTTACTGGGGTGGCTGATGGGTCCTAGATTGAACCAAATAATAGAGTCGTTAGTAACGTTTCAGAAGGTTGTATCTTATCCATAATCTTATACGAATAAAAAAGCCCATGATTCAGATTTCTCCAAAATAATGGGTGTTAGACAATGGCCAATTTTGCATTTTCAAGTTGTTAACTTTCCATCTCCTGCTTTATCTGGTATCTCAAGTCGAGAGTTGCACCAAACGTTGGGTAAAACAAAGATGCTACGACCATGAATACTTTCATTCCCACAAATAGAACCCAAGGGTCTTGGTGCGACAGCAGACTTACTCCCCAAAAAATAAGGTAGGTTAAAGACCAAACCATTATGACGCAGAAAGTGCTGGTATTTCGAAAGTCTTTGACATCCTTGTTCGGAAGAAGCGTCCAACTTTTGTTTGCTCTTTCTCGGGTTGTGTACATCCAAAACAGAAACCTCCACAGGAAGGCAGCGACTATAATACAGAGGAAAACAATTAACTGGTTCATGTCTCATCTCCTTTTATTCTTATGTAGACTTTGGTGATGAGATTATATCATGGCAGAAGTTTTTGAGCCCCACATCTGCTATAGGATAATGGGGTCGGTAATAACTGCAATTTGAACCAGATAATAGCGGTACTAACAAGCCTCTCTAAGTTTGTGTGTTTGTAGTTTTATATAAAAATAAACCCCCTGCGGTTGTCCGAAGAGGGTTTCTAAAACTGTAGATGCAAAGGATTGAAAGGCGAACTTAGTTAACGTTAACAAGGTTCATATTGACTCCGATCACGTAGCAAGAATCCACACCGGTACTTCCTTCATAACCTGGGATTGGAGCTTCTGTGATTTTTTTCAAAGCTTCTGCAACTTCAGGGGGCATTGTTGATTTGCTGACCGGGGCGTCTCCGTTGAAGTTCTTTTTCCACCAATCGTGGAAAGTGTCCCAGGTAGCTTTCATTTCAGGTGAGTATTGCTCATGGACATCATCAGTGATTGGGATACCATGAGGCGGACCACCCATTCCCATCATGCACATAGCACATCTCCTTAGTACAAAGATTTTTGGATGTTTGGATTATATCAGTTGTTTAAAGAGGTGTCAACCTATAGGATACTGGGGTCGGTAATGGATGTTAACTTGAGCCAAATAATAGAGGTTTTGACACAACTCAAAGCAATGCTTCATAATACGAACGACACGCCCATCTATACCTTTTAACTGTGTATGCTCTGAAGTATCGTTCGTTGGCTATAACGCAAACTATTAGTTTGGTACAATTTATATATGTTTTGGTTGTTGCTAACTTTTGCCAGTGCTTTCTCATACTCTCTCACGAGGATTTTGCAAAAGATTCTACTTAAAGATAAAGATAGCGACCCTTTCGCCTTCGGCTTCGTGTTTCAGATTGCAGTTTCCATTATATTTTTAGTTTACACAATAATCACTAAACAACTTGAATTTCCTAATCTGTCAGGTCTTGCGATTAACATTTTAATTCTTTGCCTGTTTTATAGTATAGGAAACATTCTGACATTTAAGGCGTTTAAGTTGGCCGAGGTTTCCGAAGTATCGGTGCTGTTTGCTTCTAGTACGGTCTGGTCTGTAATTGCTGCTGTTATTATGCTCGGCGAAAAACTAACACCAAAAAACATTTTAGGCATAATTATTGTTGTGTTGGGACTGATTGCTATCAACATTAAGAAAAGTTGTTGGAAAATCAATAAAGGACATCTCTACGCCCTTCTGGGCGCAATGTTATTCGGTGTTGCATTTACAAATGACGCTTATATTGTTGGTAGGTACAACAGTGTATCGGCGTATATGATGCTCGCTTTTGCACTTCCTGCGTTCACATCTATCTTATTAAAACCTCAATCGGTAAAAAATATTCCTCAATTTGTGTCCAAGAACGCAATTCCAAGATTATTTTTCTGTGCCATTTTCTACTTTCTTTCTGCTCTTACAATTTTCTCCGCTTATAAACTAGGTGGTCCGGCATCAGTAATTTCACCAATACAACAAACAAGCATAATTTTCACGGTAATTATGGGGTATCTTTTCCTTAAGGAAAGAGACCGAATGCCCAACAAGATTATAGGAACTATTCTTGCATTTGTTGGTGTTCTGCTTCTGATCTAACGGAAGAAATATAACAGTGTATTTTTCCAATCTTCTTTATATTGTTGTGACAATGTAAATCCTTTATTGGGGTCGGTAATAGCTGCTAACTTGAACCGGATAATTGAGATGTTAGCGATGTTTCGGAAGTTTGTACCTTGTCTGTGATTATATACAAATAAAAAACTCCCCGTAGTGCATTTTTGGGGAGTTCTGTTTAGCGCGGAAATCAATCCTCAGAACATTTCCACTTGTGGAATCGGGTCCCATTTTGGCATTTCTGGGGTATCTGCAGGTTCTACGGCTGGGAACTCCACATATAGATCTCGTGGAAACCTTCTTGGGTATGTTCGGATGTTAAACTCATAGAAGAGAATGGCACGGGAATACTCACCGATGGCCATGATAACATTTTCCCAGTTTGCTGCAAGATGCGGACCTGTGCTAAGAGCGTCGAAGACGTTACCGTCCATTCTTATGGTAGCATCCTTTCCAGCTTTTAGGGAGGGAACAACCCAGTTCTTTAAGTATGCACTGAGTTTCACGCGGAACTGTTGGACCTCATCAAGATCAGTGATCTTCATATCTTATCTCCTTTTAATATCGTGTAATATCGTTTCCAAACTATTGGGGTGATTATATTATAAATAGAAAGGTTAGTCAACCTATAGAATATTGGGGTCGGTAACAACCGCTAATTTGAACCAGATTATTGAAAATATTTTGGTGCTTTTGTCTGTAACTAAAGGGTCTATAGGAGTGTTAAGTGATTAACTTAGTTAATTGGAATGAAAAAGCCAGTTTCTTTTGAGGATTCTGGCTCTCTTTTTTCGTATTATGATACTAGAGGTTGAGCATCGTGGCCCGGGACACATCAGTGTATAGAAGTATTAGTGCTTCTTCGTCGGTGTCGTAGGACTCCTCTTTCACAGCCGAGTCTCCATTGGTGATGACGACAATGCCACAGCCGTCCCATTCCAATGATAGAGAACCACCTGTGAAGTTGTATTCATCAAGGGAATCGCAGCGGATTACCAGGCTTTTCCCATTCTTGAAGATGATGTGTATAGTTCCCCCGTCCTCCTCATCGTCTTCGTCCTCTGCCGCTTCTTCGACCGGTGCAGGATATTCTTGCGGTGAGCCGATAATGGAGGTTTCGGAAACAGCGCGCTTGTTGAGGGCGTATGTGCATCCAAGAAGAGCCACTACGACCAACACGATTCCAACCAATGCCAGGTGATACCATTCGAAAGTAAACATTTCTTCTTCTCCTTATTTGGTATTTATACCACCACTCATTTGATGGTAGTTAAAGAATGATTATGGGGGGATTGTATCGTAAATACAGAGTTTAGTCAACCTATAGGCTCTTGGGGTGGCTGATGGGTCCCAGATTGAACCAAATAATAGGGGAACTGATTCAACTTAAGAAGATTTTACATACAACCAGTATTAAACCTAGTTATACTATTTAATCTGAATTTCACGATAAAAAATGCCCCCTTTCCGATTGATTGGATTGGGGGTGGCATTAGATCAAGGTGCACTAATGCCAAGCGTGATCATATCGTTGTCGAATGCTTTTTGCCCCAGCTTGCAGACATACTCCACATCGATTGACAGGTCGTAGTTGGACCCAGGGAGATAATCTTTCATTGAATCCGGTAGCTTGATGATAGTGTCAGGTCCTTTGGTGCAGTAAATCTGTTTGTTGACCACGTCAATGTAAATACCGTTGTTGCCGTATTTATCTAACACGCCAAGATTCTGTGTGCTGCCATCCTCTTGGTAAGGCAGGTAAACAGTGTTTATCCCGTCGCCACCGCTACAAGCCGTAAGAAACATTGAAAGCATAAAACCGATGAGTAGCACTAGCATGAGCTTTTTCATTTTCATCTCCTTCGTATTATCGGGTTAGCTGGAAGTATAGTACAAAAGGGGTTAATAGTCAACCTATAGGTTCTGGGGTGGCTTTTTAAGCAACTTTAGAACTGCTGTTTTGGAAAATATCACTTCCACACATAAATATTATAGGTGTTAAGAATAGTGTATTTCGTGTTATTGGATAAAAAATAGACCCAAGCTGCACAAGGAAATGTGTAACGAGGGTCTAAAAGATCAGTTCGACATCAAAGCAGGTAAGAAGCGTAGGTTCTAATGCGCGGGCTTGGGTTCAGGAGTGCGTTCCGCAGACTTTGAGAGAAGTTTTTCAGCCTCATCGACTGTGAAACCCATTTCCTTGCATATAGCAGTTCCGATAACGTAGCACTCTTTGGTTCCGATGAGGATTCCGCGACGCGCATGAAACATAGCGAAACTCCAGTGCGTTTGCGATGGTCGGGCAAGAAGTGCTCGCCAGAGTAAGGACGCTGCGCTGACATCACCTTCTCGTGCGAGTTCGACGCTATTGCGTACCGAACTGCGCAATTCTTTTTCAAGGTCAGTTCTCAGAGGGTGGTCAACTGGTAGTTTACGCAAGGCGCTTTCATTACCCTGATAGATGGTTGCGTACGTGTACTCCGTTAGCGGAGGTTCTCGCTTGAAAGAGCGTAACCACACACCCAGGCAGCCCTTGTATAGACTGAGAACTTTTGTGCCTCTGAAGTGAATACTTACCGGAACATTCATGTGATTAGAGAGCTGAAGGAAACTGCCTGTCACCGATGAGTAGATCAGTTCCTCCCTGTTTTTATCGTCGGTCGCTAGGTGTAAATAGCGCATCTTGTCTTCAATACGATATCGCACTTGGTCATTTGCGAACATCCCCTTAACGCGGTATTCCTTTAAAAAGCGTCCGCAAATTTTCACGATAGGCAGAACCCGCAAAGCCCAAAGCATCCCGATAAGCACAACAATCAAAGCGATGCTACCTAAACCGTACAGAAAAATTGCCATTTTGATCTCCTTTTGTTTTTACTGATTGATTTGTCCGCAAAGATTTGTTGCGGTTAATAACGAATAGGATGATTATACAACAAATAACGTTCGTTGTCTACTATGGGATACTGGGGTGGCTTTTTAAGTAACTTTAGAACTGCCATTGAAGAAAATATTTAGAGTAGGGGATAAAAAATGCCCCCTTTCCGTTTGATTGGATTGGGGGAGGAGGGATTGTGCAACTTCTGTTTAGATGAAGTAACAGTAAGCGGCCCATCCCAGCAGTCCTGCACAGGTGGTGGCAATGACGAAAAGTATTTTGGTTCTTCCGCTGCTTCTCATCCATGTAGTCCCGATGATAAAGCCGGCTGAAAGTGAACCTCCTGGGAGATGTGCAGCCTTGTCAGGTGTAAGAATTGCACCTGTCGTAAGGGAGACCATCAAACCAATCAGGAATGCTACAAGAACGGGTAGAATGAACTTTTTGAACATAGCGTTCTCCTTATTGGGGGTTTATGCTGCGGCTTATTTGGCGGCAGTTAGATAACGATTATGAGGCAATTATATCGTGAATATGAGATTTAGTCAAATAGCTATAGGATATGGGGTGGCCGACGGGGATCGAACCCGCAACATCTGCCTCCACAGGGCAGCGCTCTACCATTGAGCTACGGCCACCATAAACAAAACTTTCATTAACACTTTATTTTAAGTTTTCAACAGAGCGAATTATAGCATTTATAAGTAATTAAAAAAGGGAAAACTTATGAGAAATGGCTATTTTAGGGCACAAAAATAGGGCTCGAGGGAGGTGGTTAGATGCGTACAATGTGCCACCGTCCCAGGAGCCCACAATCAACAAGCACGACACTAAGCTAAGCTATAGGCGATGTGTTAGCTGGTGTTGTGCAGATCAGTCACATCAGCGACCAGATTGAGCTGACCTTCGCCGAACGAAAACGAACGCTGAAAATTTAAGGTCCTCATAAGCCGTCTCCTTCTGTGATCAGGTAAATTCCCTTCCTACTAGCGTCTAGCACGATAAAACTTGAAATTGGGAAACTAGACAGTAGAGGATTCTTCGCATTACACGCGAATGACCAAACTCACCTTTGTCAGTATCTCTCCTATTGTCCTCCTTTCTCTAGGCCGAATAAGCAACCTAATTATCATCTCTCCTTGTTTGGATGTCAACAAATAGATTTGCATTTGAGATTGATAGACTTTTCATCTTCCAAAAACCATATCGACCTGTTAATATAGTCCCATGGAAATTACCTATATCGGACACTCGTGCTTTAAGATAAAAGGAAAAACTTTGAGTATTGTAATTGATCCTTACGATCCCAAAATCGGATACAAACTCCCAAAACTCAGTGCCGATGTCGTGCTGGTTACCCACGATCATTTTGATCACAATAACTTATCTGCGGTCTCTGACAGCCGTTTGGTAATTGACGGTCCGGGAGAATATGAAATAGGTGGCGCTTTTGTTTACGGAAGAAGTGTCTATCACGATGAAAAGCAGGGAGCCGAAAGAGGAAAGAATACCATGTATCTGATAACGATAGACGGAATAGATATTTTGCATGTTGGGGATTTGGGGCATGAACTTTCTCAGGAAGATATTGAAAAGATACCTAACGTTGATATTTTAATGGTTCCTGTTGGTGGGAAAGTTACCATTGGTGCGGAAAAAGCTTCAGAATTAATTTCGGTTTTTGAGCCCGCTTATGTTTTACCGATGCATTACAAAACACTGGATTTCAGTGGTGGGTTTGAACTTGACGGAGTTGATAAGTTTTTGGATGAAATGGGGGTTGAAAATGGGATTAAAAAGGGTTTAGATAAGCTTACAATAAGTTCTGTAAAAGAAGATTCTGAAGGAACCGAGGTAGTAGTGCTTAAACCTACCCACTGATCGTAAATGCCTGTAAAAAAAATATATTCAAAAAAAGAAAATACGGGGATGCGCGTACCTCCTCACGATATTGAAGCAGAGAAGTCAGTTTTGGGGTCTTTGCTTATTGATAAGGATTCTATTGTTAAAGTTGTGGAATTTCTTAAACCCAAACACTTTTATAAAACAGCTCATGAGAAGATATACGAAGCAATCCTGACACTTTATGAAAAAAGAGAGCCGGCGGATCTGGTTACCGTTCCGAATCAGCTAAAAAAGATGAAGGAGCTGGAAAATATCGGGGGAGTGACTTATTTAACTGAAGTTGTAAACTCAGTTCCCACAGCAGCAAACATTGAGGCATACGCACACCTTATAAAAAGTGATGCAATTAAGAGATTTTTGATTTCAACAGCCTCAGTTATTGGAGAATTGGCTTTTGACAACGATGAAGTTGAAAACCTTCTTGATAAGTCCGAGCAGCTTTTATACTCAATTTCCCAAGATTTAACTTACCAAGATTTTGTACCTATTAAAGATACGCTTGAAATTACATTTGAAAGACTTGACGAACTTTCTAAAAAGAAAGGTGCCTTAAGAGGAGTTCCAACGGGAATAAAAGGACTGGACAGAATGTTATCCGGTTTGCAGAAAGAAAACCTGACTGTGCTTGCCGCAAGGCCATCTGTAGGTAAAACATCTCTTGCACTAAATATTGCCCAGCACGCCGCTGTTGAGGGAGGCTTTGGAATCGCGATTTTTTCACTTGAAATGGGAAGGGAAATGCTTGTTGATAGAATGATTTCATCCCAAGCTGGTATTGATAACTGGAAGATTTCAACAGGTAACCTTGACGAAGAAGATTTTGAGAAATATGGAGTTGCCGCAGGAGAGCTTGCTGAGGCGTCTATTTTTATTGATGATACCGCTGGAATTAGTGTCATGGAAATGAGGACAAAAGCAAGAAGGTTGATGCTTGAAAACAAAATTGATCTGATAATTGTCGATTACATGCAGCTTGTTAAAGCCCCTCAGGCAGAAAGTAGAGTACAGGAAGTTTCAAAAATATCCCAAGGCCTGAAAAACCTGGCTAGAGAGTTAAAAGTACCGGTTTTGGCAGTATCTCAGCTTTCAAGGGCTGTTGAACAAAGAGGTGGGGATAAAAAACCACAGCTTTCAGATTTAAGAGACTCTGGCTCAATAGAACAAGATGCAGATATAGTTATATTTTTGTATAGACCCGAAGAGGAAGATAAGACCAATGCCAAACTTATCGTTGCAAAACACAGAAATGGCCCGACAGGGGAGCTTGATTTGTTCTTCAGAACAGAATTTACAAGATTTTACGAGGTTGAACAAAAAAGAGAGTAACGCCTATTTCTGTGCCTCCGTGTTAAAATAGTTATGTATTTAAGCCGTGGTGGCGGAATGGCATACGCGGAGGTCTCAAAAACCTCTGGGCTTCATCGCCCGTGAGGGTTCAACTCCCTCCCACGGCACCATATATTTCCCTTATTAATAACGCTGGGTTTATATAGCTGATTTGACAGTGTTTTATTAAGTCGATAGAATGTTGGAAAATCATAAAAAGGAAAAGGAGAGATGAAATGAAAAAGGAGAATGTTGGAGTTCTTGGCGTTATTTTCGGTTGGGCTATCGGATGCTCATTTTTATTCCTGGTTATTCTTAAAATAGCCCCGATTAAAGTCACAGCAAGCTCGTTTTTGCTAATGTACTTCCTGCCGATAGTCTATTTCTTGCTTTCGGAAGCCGCCGGATTAATAGTCAAAGACTTGTTTCACATTGAGATTACCACAAAAGTGCGCTGGGGGTGCATCAACTTTCTAATGAGTTTGCTGTCGCCTCTTGTTGTAGTGGTTTATGTGGCGGCGATCGTTCTTCCGATCCTCTGTTTGGAGGTTGTTGCTGCCCTGTCACCGCTTTTTCCTACTAGCGTGGAATTTGAGTTCCTAAAGAAGGATAAGGATAAAGACCTAGAGTTCATAAGGGCTTTTGATACAGAGTCTTGGAAACAATTGCCCCGGCAAGAAAACGATCTCATTGATGACGAGAGTGGTGACTACTACGTTGCTTGCTACGACGCGAAAGGCACCTTTGGCATCACGTTGTGTGGTGATATTACCCGCAAAGCAGTAAATGGACTGAAAGGTTTTGCTGAGCACTCCGGCTACAAGGCGATCAAAATAAGAACGTTTGGATGAAAAGTCTTTAAGTTCCTATTTGGTCGTTTTACTTGTAGTTTAAAGCCGAGAATCGAAAAATTCCCGGCTTTTTTTGTTAACCAAAAGTGCTAAAATGACGAAGATATGGTAGTCACAGATTTAAAAAACGGAACAATATTTCAAGAAAACGGCCAGCCTTTTATAGTTGTTAAATACCAGCATATAAAGGTAAGTCGTGGCAGTGCACACGTTCGTGTTACAGCTAAAAATATAATTACCGGGCAGGTTCTGGACAAGTCTTATCAATCTTCAGCGAGGGTAGGGGATGCTATGGTTGAGAATAAAAATGCCCAGTATTTGTATAAAGACAGGGATTACATTTTCATGGATCCTAAAACTTATGACCAGTTTGGAATTTCGGAAGATGTTCTTGGAGATGCCGCAAAATTCTTAAAAGAAGGCGAGAAGGTTGTTGTTAAATACTTTGAAGAAAAACCTATAAGTGTTGATCTTCCGGTTAGTATGGTATTTGAAATAAAATACACCGAACCGGGATTTAAAGGAAACACCGTTTCAAATGTTTATAAAGAAGCAGAGCTTGATAACGGAATAAAAATAAAAGTTCCCATGTTTGTTAAAATAGGGGATAGAATAAAGGTAGACACAAGAACTGGTGAGTATGTGTCAAAAGCCTAAAACATGCTTGCTGAAAATATAAATTTTGGATTTAAACCCGTAAACACTATGTTGGTTATAACCATTCTTGGTTTGGTTTGTTGGTGTTTTGTTCTTTGGTGTGAATCAAAAAAAGATGGTTTTAATACACTAAAATTCTTTGACCTTATTTTTACATCGACCCTTCTGTCCGGCGTTGCTTTTTATTTACTCTCAAAATTAATCGGTTGGTACGTAATTTTTAAGCCCTCAAACCCACTTCTTCGCTTGGACAGAGAACTTCTTTTTGGTTTTATTGTTCTTGTCTTGTCCGTTGTTCCTATTTTTTTCTATACTAGAAAATGGAAATGGTCTGCCTTTAGAATATTAGATATTTACTCATTGGGTTTTAGTATTATTTTGATGTTTTTGTCGGCTGGGAAATTTTTGATATATAGTCAAAAAGAGTATTTAATTCTTTTTATTTTGCTCCTTACCTTATACCTTTTTGTGTTTAGATATAGGGGTTATCGTTTGATGTCTGGACTGATTTTTTCTATTTTTCTCACCTTTTTAGCTGTCGTTGGGTCTGTTTTATTCAGAAAAGATGGGTATTTACTCTTTTATCTGATTCTGGTTACAATGAGTGTGTCCAATTTGTATTTGAGAGGTAAAAAAACTATGGCAAGAACTCTTATTCCGGATAATTTCGTTGCAGGACTTAAGCAAAAACTAATAAAAAAGGAAAGATCTTTAGAGAAAACTCAACAGCAGCTTGTTAGAGAGGATCCTTACTTGCAGCAGGGAAGAGATACTGACAACGCGGAAGTTATGGATGAGGTTACAGAAGACACAGGAAAAAGCATTACCGATGCCAGAATGGGGATCGTTAAAAAAATTAGAATACAGGTGAAAAGAGCTTTGACTGCAATAAAACTTGGTAAGTATGGAATATGTGAAGTATGCGGAAAATCAATTGACAGAGCAAGATTGACTGCGTATCCAGAGGCCATGACCTGCATAAGCTGTGCCACCGACATCTCACAAATGGAAGAAGTTAGAGAATAAGAATAATGTCCTTTTTATCCAAACTTGGCTTTGATTTTGTTTTGAATTGTACCTATCCATTTTCGAAATTTTTAACTTTGGAGCAGTTTCTATTTCTCGGACTACTTGCACTCACTATCTCCTTGTATTTTTTGTTTCCGTATCTTTTAAAACATAGACTTGGAATTATTGCTATGTTTCTTCTTGTAGCTGGGGGACTTCTAAACGGTGTTGAAAGATTGGCAACCGGTTGTGTTAAGGATTACTTTAACTTTTTCAATCTTTTTCATTTCAATATTGCCGATTTGATAATAAATACTGGTATACTCGTGTCTGTTTATATTCTATGCAAAAAGAAATAGAGAAAATATATGAAGACGGAATAATATTGGTTATAAACAAACCTTCTGGGCTTGTCGTAAACCGATCTAATACTAATTCTGGCAGGACTTTGCAGGACATTTTGGAGGAAGATTACTTTCTGAAGTCGTTGGAGAGTGGTGTTAATCTGGACGAGGAGTATGTAAATAGATCGGGAATTGTTCATAGACTAGATAAGGATACGTCCGGGGTTTTGGTTGCAGCAAAAACCCCGGAAGCCTTTCAGTTTTTACAAAAAGAATTTAAGGAAAGAAATATACTAAAAGAATATATTGCTGTTGTGCACAATAGGGTAGAGGACGAGATTATAGAGATTAATGCTCCGCTGGGGAGAAACCCTAACACCCCCTTAAAAATAGCTGTTGTTTCAGACGGAAAACCAGCTTTCACAAAGGTAGAAAAAATAAAGGAGGTAGAAATTGAACTTGAGGCAAACAAAATAACATACACTTTAGTGAAAGTTTTGCCCAAAACTGGAAGAACACATCAAATAAGAATACATTTGGCTGCAATAGGACACCCGATAGCGGGGGACACTATTTATTGTTCAAACAATTTACTCAAAGTGGACGAAAACCTCTTTAAGAGGCTAATGCTACACGCCAGATTTTTAAGCTTTACTCATCCGAAAACACATGAATTTCAGAGATTTGAAGCCCCCTTGCCAAAAGAGTTTCTCTTATAATATGATATATTAGTTAATATCATGAAAAGGAAACCTGCTCGTAAAAAAATTAGATCTATTGTTAACCGTTCCCAAAAGAAAAAAATAGCTCGTGTCTTAGTAGCCGGCTTATTTTTTACGGTATCACTGGTATTTCTTTTTTCTTATAGTTTTCACAATTATTTAAACCAAAACTTTGCGTCCGCCTTGTCAGCGACAAGCTACTCAATATCTGACGATAATATTCCTACCGTTTCGTACATTGTAACTGAAAATATTTCAGCGAATCCTGTTATCGTTAAGAAAATATCCTTCCTGATATTTGATAAACAGAACCAAAAGGTTAGTATCTATAACGTTCCAACTCATATAAAATTTGAAATTCCGGGAAGGTTTGGAAACGAGGAGTTTTCTAAAATGTTTGCGCTTGGGGCCATGAATTCAGAGAATGCTTTGGTATCAGGAACAGATTTAATCAATAGGTCTATATTTAAGCTTTTTGGTTTTAAAGTAGATAGATTTTTGTTGGCCGACTCTTCACAGGAAGCCTTTTTTGATAAGCTGTGGAAAGAGGGGGGAAGTATAAACATCTTTAACCTTAAAAGCGTATCTAATTTTCAAAACACACTTCAAACAAATTTAAGTCTTAGGGAATTTAATAACCTCCTTTCACTCATAAACTCACTTCCTCAGGACAGAATAATAGATAGTACAAATACGCCTAAAAACTTCAATGACACATCTGCTTTTGACGAAAATATAAAGGATGAGACTTACGAGTCTTACGTTGCGCAGGAAAAGAAAAATATTGCCATTTTAAATGGCACAAACTTTAACGGACTGGCTACCTTTGGTTCAAGGGTAGTCAAAAACATTGGGGGTAGGGTAGTGGCGGTTAATAACTCCGAGAAGTTTTATGAGAAAAGTATCATAGTTGCGCAGGATCCAAACTCCAAAACGGTAGCCTTTTTATCCCGAGTTTTTAAGATTCCAACTATAATTCAAAAGGAAGAAGCCCGTAGTTTTAATGAAAACGAGATAGATAGGTCAGATGTAACGGTGATCTTTGGATTTGACACTTCCGGGGATTTGTATTAGTATTCACATAGTACTCTCTCCTTTCTATCCCCCGTCCCAAATTTAGGGCGGGGGTAATTTTATCCTTTTACCTTTTAGGTAGGGGGTAAATTGGGTTTTCGGAAGGAATAAACAAGGTACATCATTTGCTTTAAAAAGCGAAAGGGAGAAGGAAAGAATGAATCTGACTCAAGTTATTACATTAATAGTATCGTCAGCCCTAATAATCATAGGTGTTGTTTTTCGTTTTAAAAGACTGAAAAAAAAGGCAAACTCCAAAGCTGATAGTATTGAGGTGATAGAAGTGCAATTAAGTAAAAACGAAGAACCCTCTAAAGATATTCAGGCTTCCTCTTTAAGTGCTGAAAATATGTTTTCTGCACTTCATGGGCTTTTAAAAAGTGACCCAGATCTTCAGGAAAATGTCTCGTTTGAGATGGTTTCATCCGGAGATAGGGGAATCAGATTTTATGTTGCTGTCCCCTCAAATATTCAGAAATTTGTAGAAAGTCAGATATATGCTCAATACCCATCCGCTCATATAAATGCAGTTACTGACTATACAAGATCTTTAAATCCACAGCACGTGGATTACAAGGTGGCTTCTCTTTCTTTCACGAAACCAAATTATTATCCCATTAGAAGTTTCAGAGATTTAGAGGTGGACCCCATTTCTTCAGTAACTTCTGCAATATCTTCTATATATAAAGGAGAAGAGATTTGGCTTCAGGTAATGATCAGACCTATACCGGATGTTTGGCAGCAAGAGGGATTTAATTTTGTAAACAAGATTAGGGAGGGTATTGACCCAAATAAGAAAAGATCAATTTTTGGAAGTGTAGGAGAAATCTTAAAGAAAGAGTCTTTTGAAATACTCTCCGGAGTTGCCACTGGACTTTTCACTTACAAAGAAGCTTCAAAAGATATTCCCAAACCAGCTTTGGCGCCAAGGCTTGGTGCTGCTAAGGAGACGGAGCTGCGTGCGATAGAAAACAAACTTACCAGGATGGGTTTTGAAACTGTCATTAGAATAGTAGTGGCAGCCCCTAAAGAGGATAGGGTAGCCACCAACTTAAGATCGATCACAGCTGCACTGGAGCAGTTTTCTACATCAAGTTTAAATAGCTTCTCGCAGGAAGTAGATGTAAATAAAGAAAGGTCTTTGAATGACTATATTTCCAGATCTTTCGCACACAATAAAAGTTTTATTCTGAATACAGAGGAACTTGCCACTTTCTTCCATTTTCCTCTTTCACACATTGATACGCCGAATATTTCTTGGGTGTACTCAAGAAAATCTGAACCACCGGCAAATCTTCCTACCGAAAATTGCGTTTATCTGGGAGAAACACTGTATAGAAACGAAACTATAAGATTTGGAATTAAAAACGATGAAGACAGGTTAAGACACCTATACGTAATCGGAAAATCAGGTACCGGGAAGTCTTCTTTGTTTGTAAATATGATTTCTCAGGATATCGCAAACGGAGCAGGCCTGGCTGTTTTTGATCCTCACGGTGAGACAATAGAAAGGGTTTTGGAAAGAATACCGGACAGCAGAATTGAGGATGTAATTTACTTTGACCCTTCGGATACAGAAAGACCCATCGGTCTTAATCTTTTGGAGATAGATGATCCATCACAAAAAAATATTATGGCATCGGGGTTGGTTTCGGCAATAAAACAGCACTTCGATTTTTCATGGGGACCCAGACTTGAATACCTTTTGAATTACGCAATTTTGACTCTCCTTGAGGTTCCCGGAACCACAATGCTTGGCATTACCCGATTGCTTGAGGATGACAATTACAGAAAGTATATTCTCCACAATGTAAAAGACCCCGTTGTCACGAGATTTTGGGAAGAAGAGTTTAGACAAATGAAAGGAAACCAAAAACTGGTTACCGAGGCAATCTCTCCTATCCAGAATAAAGTTAATAGGTTTCTTGCCTCAACGACCATGCGAAATATTTTGGGTCAGAGAAAATCTACACTGGATTTCTGGGGTGCCATGAACTCAGGCAAGATACTATTAATGAACCTTGCTAAAGGAAAAATAGGATCTGACAATGCAAATCTGCTCGGAGCACTATTAGTGTCTAGAATTCAGTTCTACGCTTTACAAAGGGTAAAGATTCCATATGACCAAAGAACACCGTTTTATCTTTATGTGGATGAGTTTCAAAACTTTGCGACCGGAAGTTTTGAGGAGATCTTGTCAGAGTCCAGAAAGTATAAAATAGGGCTTCATCTAACGCACCAATTTACAGGGCAGCTTCCGGAGGATCTTTTGTTAGCTGTCTTTGGAAATGTTGGCACTATAATGACATTTGCTTTAGGCGCTCCTGACGCCAAGGAGCTTGCGAAGGAGTTCGCCCCGTATTTTGATGAAGAAGATATCATTTCGCTTGAAAGATTTCAGGTTTACACAAAACTTATGATCGACGGAATGACGTCACACCCATTCTCAGCGAAAATAATTCTTCCTTGGGACGACGATTTTATGGTTCCAAAAACACCCAACAGAGAAAAAGTTATTCAGTTTAGTAGGGAGAAATATGGAGTTTCGAGAGAACATGTTGAAGAGAAAATTAATAAATGGGTTACCACAAAATTTGATAAGGGGCTTGCGATTGCTCAACAGTATTCAACCCCCGACCAAATCCCGCAAGAGGGTAGTGTAAAAAATTCACAGGAGGAAAAATAAATGGCAGAAGAGAGAAAAAATGAAAAAATTGAGAAAGAAGAGTCAGTACTACACCCCCCGTTCCAAAAAAAGTACGATAACATAAAAATGCTTATTAGATCAGCATTTAGTCAGTTGGAAAAAGTTCAAAACGTAGTTGAAAGTATGGAGCAGGAGGACAAAAAGTCTTACTACCAAAACATTCCAGGAGTTGAGGGTTACTTTGATGGTCAGTACTTGGTGTCGGATGACGGGAGAAAAACGGAAGTACCGGGAAACTACGCTGCCAAGTCGCGATTAGTCTACGGAGATAGACTAAAAGTTTTTGTTGAATCTGAAAAGCAGGTTTTTAAACAAATAACTAAAGCGGAAAGAAAAAAGGTGGAGGGGATATTGAGTAAAAAGGAGGGAAGGTGGTATCTTCTTGCCAATGAAGGAACATATAGAATCGCCGGTGTTGCGGCCGAATATAACAAAGCCGAATTAAATGACAAGGCTTACGCTTATATCCCTGCAAACAATTCGAATGTGCCATACGCTGCCTTAGACTTGGTGGTTAAATCAAGCGTTGGGGGGAAAAAAGTTGAAACACCTGTTAAGAAAGTATTATTAAAGCCGCTAGAGAGAAAGGTTTCAGATAAACCAAGAGCTAAAGCCCCCCTGAAAAAGCTGGAGAAAACTAAAAAAAGCGAAGAGGTAAAGGAAAAACCCAGTAAAGAATTTGTTGATAATATCCTAGAAAAAGACGATTTGAGGTAAAACTTTAATCAATATCTTCCTCAGTTTCAGATTCGGAGTCTATTTCGGGTTCATCTATCGTTCCTTTTTTAAGGTATGGTCTAATATCTATTTTGTCGGGCTTAAAAACAGGAGAGGATGCCTTAAGAAGTATCCAAATCTCATTATCTTTACCATGTGCAAACACAGCTTGGATCCGTTCCTTCTTATCAACAAGACTCTTAACCTTTTGAACTGTGTACAAATCCTCAATTGTTCCCACCATTGTGTTTTTTCCCTTTTTGCATTTAAACAACTCAACAACTTTTTTCTTGGCTTTTATCAATAATTCCTCTCCGGACATAAAGTCGGAGGCGTCAATCCCCCGTGCTTTAATTGTGATTTTTACATCTTGTGTAGTCCCGGGCTCTTTCAGCAGTGATTTGGTTTTTAGAGTATTAGCCACGCATTCAGTTTTTCCATTTTTGGCAAGTTCGAGGTTACGCAGGGCAATAGTGTTTATAGGATCCTCACTCAAAACTTCTTTAAATATCTTTTTGGCTTTTGGGAAGTCTCTCAATTGTATATAAGAGTGTCCTAACCTTATCTGGGCGTCTATATTATTTGGATGTTCGCTAAGAATTTCTGAGTTTAATTGGATGGCAAGCTTCCAGTCCTGCTTTAGCGCGGCTTCGATAGCCTGTTTGGTTAGTACTGCTAGGCTTAGACGCATAAGTGATAGCATATAAAAATCTGAGGGTTTGTCAAGGAGAGGATTAAAAAAGACACAGCTCGTGTGAGTAAAGAGCCGTGTCTATGGTGGTGGATGGGTAGCTGTTAGGTCTGTGAATGCATATCTCGTTGACTTATCAAGTGTAAGGATTATTAATGCTGAGAAGTCCGGAAATCTTTACTGCCATCTCAGGGGAGACAGATAAACCGTTTCTGATCTGCCACAAACGAATATTGCTAATTCCGATGGAATCGGCAACTCCGCTCATTGACAGATTCTTGGAGCTCATGGCGTTTGTAATATCATTCGCAAATTTTCTCAGGGCTTCAGGTGATGGATGACTCTTCAAAATTTCCTCGACCACAGCTAGGGTTTTCCTGCCCGACGGGTCTTGTCTTTTTGCATTTCTTAAAGCGATAACTACGTCCTCAAGGGTACCGTACATCTTTCACCTCCAGTCTATTGTTTTATAATCGTATATAGACTACCAAAATACTTAAATAAGTTCAAATCCATACTTAAAAATGTTAATATAGTCATCATGTCAGGACATTCTAAATGGGCGAATATAAAAAGAAAAAAGGAAGTTACAGATGCTAAAAAAAGCAAGGTTTTCTCAAAGATGAGCAAACTTCTGAGTGTGTCCGCAAGAGACGGTGGCGGGGATCCCGATTCAAATCCAAAACTTCGAATGATTATTGAAAAAGCAAAAGAAGCAAGAATGCCAAAGGAGAATATCGAAAGGGCAATTGCCAAAGGGTCCGGTGCCGGAGGAGCCAGTGAGTTTTTGGAGGTGACTTACGAGGGTTTTGGACCAAATGGTGAAGCATTTTATATTAGAGGATTAACAGATAATGTAAATAGAACTGTTTCTGAAATTAGAAATATTTTTAGTAAACATAATGGCTCATTGGGAGGGCAGGGGAGTACAGCTTATATTTTTCAACCAGATCCGGAAAATCCTCTATTTACTACCAAAATTGATGATCTAAAGCTAGTCGAGAAACTTGAGTCTCTTCTTGAGGAATTAGATGACCACGACGATGTTCAAGACGTGTTTGTAAATTTTGAGCTTCCAGAACAATGATAATACTTGGAATTGATCCCGGTACAGCAAGAATGGGTCTTGGTCTTGTTGAGGTGGGAAAAGGCAAGAAGGTTAAACTTATTAATTCCGATGTGCTGGTCACTCATCCGGATTTAGAACCGGAAAACCGTCTCAAATTTTTATACAATAAACTAAGCGTACTTATTAAGGAGCACTCTCCGGACGTGATTGTGATTGAGCAACTGTTTTTTAATACTAACGCAAAAACTGCCATAGCTGTAGGTCAGGCGCGCGGTATATGCATGCTTGCCGCAGCAAATCACAAGGTTAAGATTCACAACCACACCGCTTTGGAGGCGAAGCTTCAGCTTACGGGTTATGGAAGAGCCGATAAAAAAGAAATGCAAAAGTCGGTTATGAAAATATTGGGTCTTAAACAAGTTATAAAATCTGACGATGCCAACGACGCAGTTGCAATGGCGCTCTGCTATATTAGAAAATACATTACAGGCGAAAAGAAACCTGAAAGAAAGAAAGAATGAAACTATTCGATTGGATTAAAAGAATTGAAGTAGAAAAAAAGAGCAGGTACTTGATCTTGTCCGCGCTTGCGGTTTTGTTTATTTATGTCGTTTCCCAAAAACAAGTCAGATTGAATTTTTGGCAGATTTCCCTGATTCTAATAGTTTTGGTGGTCTCCGGTGATTGGATTTCAAACTACCCGGCAATAAATAGAAAAAACTTTCTGGTGAGCATTTTAATGCCGTTAAGTGTTTTGATCGGAGCGCTGCTTTCTCTTAACTACTTTCCTAATTTGGGGCTGCCTTTCAAGATCTTTGTTATATCTCTCTTTGGCTTTTTGTATTATCTTGTTCTTCTTGTGGACAATATATTTTTAGTTGTTCATGATAGGGCGGAGGTAATCCCTCTTTACAGGGTTGCGGTTACTTGGAGTCAGATACTTCAGGTGGTAGTCGCCATTCCACTTTTTGCAGGAATTTTTAAGATCGATATTTCTACTTTCGCGCAAAGCTCCTTGGTCGCGTTACTTTCTTTTGCATTTACTTATTATCAACTCTGGATTTATCAATTTGACTCAGACGCGAAAAATACAGGAGTAGGGGAGATGTACTATTTGAGTCTGTTTGTGACCTTCATTATTTACACTGTCTCTTTTGCCATAAGTTTTTTTGCCACCAAGGCTTTCCTAAAATCCTTGTTAGTGTCTTCAGTTTTGCTGTTTCTTCTGTCTTATATCTCCGGATACCTCAAAAATGAGATTTCCCGAAAGATGGTTTTGGGGTACCTGATAATAGTCCTTGTATTTCTAGGAATAATTTTATTATTTACGATTTAACCCCAGGAATAATTTCCATTAATTAGTCAAAAGCAAAAACAATTTTCACTTTATCTAAAGAGACAGGGCAGTGAAACAGGGGAGTGACATTGGGTTTTATTCGGTTTGGTTGGCAAACTATAAGGTATGGTGCTAACCTATAGTTAACTGTAGGGTGATGGGTATGTAGGTAAAATATAGCAATGTACGTTTGTCATATACGTTTATCATCGTGACTCCTGTACGTTTGTCATATCTGCCTCTGTAGGATTGTCATATGTCTCCGGGATAGGGAATGTGGATAAGTCCCTGTGCGGGAAAGCAAATATAAACGCAAATTAATAGAAGTAGAATCATAAACTTCGGAAAATATTTTTTATTATTAAT
>JAHJEV010000003.1 GCA_018825365.1 Patescibacteria group bacterium | reverse complement strand
TTGCCTCGGCGCTTCGCGCCTCGGCAGGCAGATTGTATAGTATTTGCCAAGATTTTTTGGGTTCAATCGCCACCTTTTGCGAAAGCAAAACGCGGTTCGAGCCAATCCTTTTGAGAAAATCCCGTCCCGCAACGGGATTTTCTTGCAAAGCGATATTTTCGGCTTGTTGAGCCGCTAAAATGAATTGTCTTGCCGGTTCGAGCCAATGATTGCCGTTTCGCTCAAAATCTTTCAATTTCTCGGAAAGCTCAGCTTTTTCAGTGATGATTTTTTCTTTTTTAGCAGTGTATTCATCGCGCGAAATTGTGCCGTCCAAATGCACGTCTAAAAGTACATCGAGCTTTCCTTCAAGCTCTTTTATTTTATCTTTGAGATTTTGAGCGAAAACGGCTCCGCTTTGGGCGGCTTCCCCTTCTTCCTTGTTAAGTTCGCCTAACATCCACTCCGTCCAAGCGGAAGACAAAGAAACTTTTTGAAGCTCGTTTGAAACTTCTTGCGCCAAAACTTCCTCGCGAATATATTTTTGCGAACATTTTTTATCCCGCTTTTTGGTGCAACGATAATAGTTATGTCCTTTTTGCGTTTCGGAAGTGATGGCGCAACCGCACTCTCCGCAAACAAGCATATTTCTAAACGGATATTCCTTTTGGCTCGGCTTTTTCGGGCGCGAACGATCCGCCATCACTTTTTGGCACGCTTCAAAAAGTTTCTTTGGAATCATTAGCTCGTGCTTTCCGTCATACATTTCGCCGTTGTATTTAAACACTCCATAATAAAAAGAATTTTTAAGTATGCTTTGGATATTGGAAACGGAAAGCATATTTTTCTTTCGGCTCAACAAGCCAGCGGAAGTTATTAACTTCCGCAAATCTTTCAGAGAATAATTGCCAGTTGCATAAAGTTCAAAAAGTTTGCGAACGAGACGAAATCTATCAGGGTCTTTATACATTGTGTGCTTTAGTAAATCATTCAAATATCCGAGCGGTGCGTATCCGGGCAATTCGCCTCGGCGCAATTTTTGACGCAACCCTCTTTTGGTATTCTCTGAAAGATTATCAACAAAATATTTTGATTGCCCAAAAGCGATATTGAGCATGAATTTGCCTTGTGGGGTCGGCTCAAACCAAAATGTCGGGGATTTTAGCGCTTTGATTTTTCCAGTATCAATTAAGAAAATAATCCGTCCGCCGTCTATTGAATTGCGAGCCAATCTGTCAGGGTGCCACGCTAAAATCCCTTCGGCTTCGCCGCGTTCCATTCGTTCGAGCATATCGTTGAAAATCGGTCTGCCCGGCTCTTTGGCGGTTTGTGATTCGCGGAAAGTCGCGGCGATCAAAAGATTTTCCCGCAAGGCAAATTCTTTCAATTCCGTTTCTTACGCTTCAAGCGACAAAATTTGCCTGTCGTCCTCGTCTGTTGATTTTCTAATGTATAAAAAATATTTCATATCACTTTTGGGCTAAAAATTATCGCTTTGCTTTCCGCCTTCGGCGGAATAAAAAGGATTGGCTCGAACCGCGTTTTGCTTTCGCAAAAGGTGGCGATTGAACCTAAAAAATCTTGGCAAATACTATACAATCTGCCTGCCGAGGCGCGAAGCGCCGAGGCAACAAACTCGCAACATACAATTTGGCTCCGCATCGTGAACAATGTTAGAACCATTTTTGAAGAAAAAGACGAGTTTGTTTACATTCCAGATTTAAGACTAAGAGTCTAGTTTTTACCCCACCACGCTACTCACTATATATTTGGAGGAAAAAAAGAACCGTCAGATCGCCATTGGTATGGTTTTCAGACGGTTCAGTAACGTATGATGAGGTTTAGCCTCGCCAAATAACTTCCAATCCGATGCCCTGTGCTTCAACCTGTTCTTGAACGGTTGGGTAGTTGTAGCTCGTGCGGTTTGCCCAATCCATTTTGCTGAGGTCAATTACAGGGAAGCCGTTTTTCTTCAACAGCTTGTTCAACAGCTCGTAGGACGCATTGCCCTGTGCAAGAGTACGAAAAGCAACACGACCTTCCTTTTGAGCTTTCTTGAGGGCGGAAACGATAGTCTTGTGAGTTTCCTCACCTTTCTTGGGGTTGTCACTGAAAGCCATTTCCACTTCGTTTCCCTCGCCGTGCCGGCCGGGATACAATGCGTGGTCTTTCGTGCAACCAAAGCAGAAAAGAGCGTCATCAAGGTCGCTTGTAGTAACACGGCCTGATTTGAGGGCATACAAAAGCCCTGTGAACGAAACGAGCAGTTTTTTTGCCATTACGGCCTCCTCATAGGGTGTTTATACTGCCACGATATTTGTGTGCAGTTTAGTAATGATTATAAGGTAATTATAGCTTAAAATAGAAGAATAGTCAAATACTACAGGATACTTGGCTCCGCACCGTGAACAATGTTAGAACCATTTTTGAGCAAAAAGGTGAATATATCCACATTCCTGATTTAACGCAGATAGTTTGACTTGATAGAGAAGGGTGTTTTATACAAGAACTACATAGCAGAGGATGTTATAAAGGTTTTAACATCATTCCAGCTTAGATTTAAAAGATAATCTGGTTCGGGGTCACTATCGGCATCGTCAAAATACACAAGTGATTTAAGAATATGAAGTTTATGGTAGTTAATTCCTGAGTATTTCTTCTCGAATGCTTTTAAGATCTCATCCAAAGAATATTTCTGCAGTAGCATATACAGATCAACAAAATCCTTTTTTGTTCCTCTTTGGGATATTGCGGCGATTTTCATACAGGCAATGTCCAAAAGTTGTGCAAGCTCAATCGTTTTGTATTTTATTGTCTTTTCTAGAAGGGGATACTTGTACTCAAAGAAACTAACTTTTACTTTGTCGATAAATACGTCTAAAGTCCCCCTATCTTGCTGTACGACAGTAGGCTTATATTTATTTAGATTTTGTAGTAGTGCTTCTTGAGCAGGATAGTTTTGTGAAAAGAAATCCAAATCCACTGACTTTCTGTGGCCGAGTTGTAGCGCTAGTGCTGTCCCACCCGCAAGATAAAATGCTTTTAAAGTTTCCTCTGTTTGGATCTTTTCCAAAACTTTTTTAGTTTCTATACTAAGCGTTTCTTCGTGCATGCTAGTAGTGAACTTTTAGGAATTTTGTAATAAAGGGAAAAGAAGTTACCAGTTTTTGGACTAATTCTTCGTGATTTACACAGCGTTTTTGCTATCTTTTCTTTACTATAATTGTTATTCACCCATGCCAGTTCCTCGAGATCCCCAAGCTCCAAAAGTCTTTCTATTATGAAAGGGTAGTTCTCATCCACAGATAGTTTATCAGTATGTACATCCCAAAAGTATTTATCAAAATTTTTAGGCAATGTTCTTTTCATAGTGCAATTATATCAATATATTATGATTGGTGTTAGAGCGTGTTTTGTTTTGATAACAAGGAATACTTGGCTCCCCATACAGAACTTTATACGAAGTTTGGTAAATGTTTTTAGTGAAACAGGTGAATAAATAAAATAAAAGGCGTCCGGTGTTGCTATAAAGCAAACAAAAGACGCCTGATTGTTAGAGATGCTTTATCGCCTTTTGAATATGCTGGTTGGTACCCTTGAAGTTGTTCATTGCAAGGCACTCCCGGGCTCTTCTTAGGTGATAGCGTGCCCACCTAGCGCAATGAGCAAAGGAATTGTCATCAAGCAACGCTTCAAGAGTATCATGATGTCGTAACAGAGACTCGCCCAAGCCCGTAACTGTTCCCCCGATATTTTTTTCTTCACCTGTTGGCACGAGCTCTAAAAGGGCTTGTAAGGCGCCGCGCACGTGTTTCTGGGTTCTGCTTAGTCGCCTCATCCTGGATTTGGTGGCTTCTTCTCGCCCGGCCAAGTGAGTCCTGATCGTATTGATCTGTTCTATTCTTTCGAGAACGGCTCCAGTGAGCGCAACCTGTTTGATCAAAGACTTCCGTGAACCTGCCTCATTAAGGAGCTTCCAAAGGTTGCTTTCCTCTCTTGAATACTGTGGCCTAATGTGCTCTGCAAGTTGGCGCAGCAGGGCGTAGAGGTCACCTAGTTGTTGATATATTAGGAGGCGAAAGTCATTCCCTTTTAAGCATACTATTCCCAATGTGGCGAGTTCTTCCTTGTTAAAGCGGTACAGTTCTGAGATGGGAATTGGATAGTCCTTTGGAAGAGAAATCCACCTTGGGTTGAGGTATATACGCCTTAATCGCCTACTTGTATGCTTCTTTTTGTCTCCTTCCCTCCAGGTAAGCCTTATACGCCCTCGGACAAGTAGAAGCATCCTCGTTCCTGGAATCGTTTTTACTTCTAGCGAGCCTGCCTTAATTGCCTTCCAAACTCTTGTCGCCGTCAGTGAAGGTGTGTCTTCCTTCTTTGCCATTTGTCTACTCTCCTTTTATAGGTTGTGTTTCGTGTATTCTATAATAGCTGTTCCTGAACGTCAACTAGGTTTTAAATAATACTTGCACCCAGCGTTAGAAGTCAAGATTTATTATTTATTGTAACTACAAGGTAAAATAGTGTGGCTCCCCCGGGTGGATTCGAACCGCCGACATTGTCCTTAACAGGGACCTGCTCTACCGCTGAGCTACAGGGGACTGTAACAACTTCATGCCTCACTTAAGGCTAAAAAGCATACTATCACACTAATTTTGAGTGTTCAATTGAGACGGTGTTTTAGCTTCCAACTTGCTTACAGGAAGTTTCATTGCAACAACAAGTGCCAGAATAAGATTCAAGGCAAAAAACCAATATGAACTTGGGAGTGCGAACCCAGCAGATTCGATAATAACCTGCAAAACAATTGGAATAGTTATTGTATGAGCTCCAATTCTCAGTGCCTCCACAAACTTAAGGTTTTTCTTGTTCGATTTAGCAAACACATATACGGCGATACCGACAAAGAAAATCGAACTGATATTTCCTATCAGATAAAAAAACGCAGATCTAAGTGCAAGGATAGTGATCAAAAAATACGGAGTATATTTAAGTATCATATCCGAAAACTTGTTTATTGAGTCTGCAGTAATCTCCATATCTTTGAAGTTCTTAATTGGCCTTGAGGTTATAGTTCCAGAAGGGTCGGTAACGACAACGTTTGTTTCGTTCACTAGCACTAAAGTTTTATATGTTTTTAAATCGTCTACGGTTCCCTTCTTATAAAATACAGCTAAGTTCTCAAAATCACCCAGCTCGCTTCCACTGGGTTTAGGAAACGGAATAATTACCGGTTCCGGTTTGTTGGCAGTCCACTGGCCGTCTTTCAAAGTTATTGTTAAGTCACTTGGGTAAAGATTTTTTATCTGCTGCGAAAAGCTTAATGCATCTTGTTTGGCAATCGGAAATATCCTCACGCTTATCGCAAGTGTAGTAATTAGTGCAGCCAAAAGAGTAAGAACAACATAATACTTAACCGTAAAGCGGGGTTTAGTCTTTAAAATATCCAAGTAGTACTTCGGAGAAGCAATACTCTTATAAAAACAGTGAAAAAAGGTTCTTAACTTTTTCATGGGTTTATTCTAACAGATGGGTGTCTGCTCAGTAAGTTTAGATGTTAAAATGAGTTTATGATATATCAAATTACTTCCGATAATATTGATCTCTCTCCGAGCCTGGAAACTCTCACCAAGGATAAATTTGAAAGGGTCCAAAGCAGGGTTAAGCACTTTCCCTGGGATGCTTGTTTTGCCAGAATTGTTTTAAATTCAGCTCCCGAGGAGCAGTTTACTGTTAAGGCCGAACTTGAAATTAATGGGAAAAAGTATTTTTCCGATGAAACGGATTTTTCTTTGGAAGCAGCGCTTATAAAGACTGTTGAAGAGTTGCTTCAGATGATGGAAAAAGATAGTATAGTGCAGAAAAGAAAGCATCTTGAAGAGAAAGAGAAGATCGAAGAGGTTTTAACGGAGTAGTTTTAAAGTCTGTTATTTGATTTAAAAATGGGTGATTAGCTCAATTGGCAGAGCAAGCGTCTTATACACGCTCGGTTCCAGGTTCGAGTCCTGGATCACCCACCAATTACTTAACACCTTTTATAAGTTTCCTGTCAAAAGTTATCAGTTCTAAAGAATTTTTGTTTGAATATGCAAGGGCGAAGCAGTCTATAATGCTCAAATTTTTGTTGTTTCTGTATATGCTTACACTGTCTTTGAGTATTTCGGAGTCTGTTAATACATTTTGGTAAGAGATTAAAGTAGAAACATAGTTGGTTATAACATCTCTGTGTTGTTTATAAACTTTCTCAAGTACAAATATAGTTTCAAAAAATATTGGTAGGGGGATATGAGCTTCCTGTGCGGTTTCAAGTATCTTAGCTAGTAAGTCATTCTTATCTATCAGTGCTCTGACTAGGATATTTGTGTCAATAGCGACTCTGCTTTTAAAGCTCGTAGTATTTGTACCATCGAATCGAGACCTACTTATTTTTCTCGTTTCCATACTTATATTTAGTATTTAGAGCCCCTTTCGAGCCAAACGCCCTCAATATCCTTTTTAGTTAGTTTGTGCTTATAGCCTTTTAATAATCCGTCGAAGTCCCTAATAGATTTTAGCTTCTCAACTTTAACACTATCTCCCGATTCATAAAAAACTAACTTATCACTGGGTTTTAACTGCAGTTTGTCTCTGACCTTCATTGGGATAGTTATTTGGTTTTGATTAGTTAATGTAGCATATTCCATATTAATGAGACGATACATCACACATTACCCGCTGTCAATGTAAATTTTTAGCTTAAAGTTATAAAATAGATAGTTCAGTTTTATCCATTTTTTCAGGACCTTCCACGTATTGAAGATATTTTTTAGCTACCGAAACCCTGTTTGTCTTTTCTTAATTGGTACCTTGTTGACATGGCCGTTTTTTCCACTTAGAATTTAAGACATGACAAATCAAATGGAAAATGCTGGTAGTATTTACGATGAAGAAGGAAGAATAGCAAACCAAGACGAGGCGCGACAGTTTGCGAACATGGACTGGGTTAGAATGGAAACGGAAAAAGAGCTGGAAAAGCGAAAGAGGGAAGGTTCGACCGACACAGACATAGGAAAGATTAGAAAAGAGGTAGAAGAGAAGTTCAAAAGGGAGCAAACCGAAGGTTTGGATACTGAGGAGGAAAAATTTAACCTTGCTCTGATTAATAAATTTCATGAGAAATATCCGAAAGTCCCCCAAGTTGAGTTTGAGCAAAAGCCATGTTTCATTGTACCTGTCGCGGACGGCTTAAACAAACGTTCTGATGTTGTTGGGGATTCTGCTTATTGGGTTCTTACTAAGGAAGCAATATATGTTGTCAGCTTTGGGGCTAATGTACCGGCAAGTGCCATAAAAGGCGAAGCCCTGCTTGAAGGGATAAAAAATGAAGTTTCGTATGCAAAAGAAGATTGGCGTCGTCCGCCGGAAGATAGGAAGAACGTTAGGTTTGTGCATCATAGAATACACCAGTCCATTGACAACAAAACTTTTATTGATGTAGCGGAGTCTAGAAGACAGGGCGTTGGTATGTTGCAAGCTCCATCCTGTGAACTCTCAACGGTGAGCATGGGCGAAATAGGCGTTTTAGATAGAATCAAAGATGCTTTTAATAGTGCACAGAAGAAATATGAGTTTATAGAGAAACAAAAGGAAGGTACGCAGAAATCAAAAGAGAGTATGCTCGCTGGAATATAGATTGCCTTTTCAATCTCAAGTTCGAATTAAAGTTTACAGGACGGAAAGCTCGGTCTTATCCATCTTTTCAGGTTTTTCGATGTATTGAAGATATCTTTCGGTTGTTGAAACCCTCTTGTGTCCCGCAATCTTTGAAAGAAGTGTTATGTTGAAACCATTTCTTAAATGATGAGCAACAAATGTATGTCTTAAATCATTAACTTTTGCACCTTCAACACCTGCGATCTTGAAATACCTGTCGATTGTTGATCTGATATTTCTAACAAGAAGAGGTCTTCCGGTTTTTGTAATGAACAAGTGAGTTGTTTTTTCAACTTTTGGTCTTGCACCGTCGACGTATTTTTTTATAGCCTCAACAACAGCTTTGTTTAAAGGAACTGTTCTTTCAATTCTATTGTTTTTCTTTCCAATAAATAATGTCTTGGCCTCGTCTTTAATATCTAAATTCTCAAGTTTTATTCCGGCAAGTTCTGAGATGGTAGCGCCTGTTTGAAGCAAAACCTCAATCATGGCATAACTTCTGCTGTCATCTTTTGCAGAATCTCTCAACGCTCTGTATTCAAGTTTGGATAAAATTCTTGGAGCTTTAATATCAAGTTTTGGATGTTTTAGTTGATCTGAAATATCTACTTTTATGTAACCTTCTTTTGTTAGGTATTTAATAAAAGTTCTTGCAGCATTTGTTTTTCTAGAAATTGATTTTGGTGTGTAGTTTTGCTCAACAAGGCTGTTCATGAATGCTTGAAGATTTTCGATTTTTAAATCTTCAACATCTAAAACACCATCTTTTGCAACAAACGTGACAATTTGTTCAATATCCTTGTTGTATGCAACAACAGTTGCCTCCGATTTTCCTTCGGATTTAAGCTGATCTACGAATTTTTTATGAGTTATTTCTAGTTTCATAATAGTATTTTCCCTTGTGGGGAGAACCCCTGCTCATGCGCCATTATACCAAAAATAAGGTTAAACGCAAATTTCTATGGGGTAGAGTATCAAACAGGTTGAAATGTGTCAATATATTGCCTATTATCAAGGTAATGTCCAAACTGAAGCAGTTTAAATACATCCTCTTAACAGCCTTATTTTTTGCTTTATCTGTGGGATTTATCAGGTCTACCTTTAATATTCTGAAGAGCAAAGAGAGGCTTGATGACGTCCAAAAAGAGGTGGCAGGGATGATAAAGCAGGTTGAGGATTTAAATTCCGATATAGAGTACAAAAAAACTGATGCTTATATTGAGGAAAAAGCCAGGAACGACCTGAATATGATAAAACCGGGAGAGCAGGTGTATGTTGTTGTAGATAGTGGAAAAAATGTATTTTCAAGCGGAGTTTTGGGTACGCAGGATAGGAGTGAGAAGAAAGAAAACAGTTTAAAAGATGCTAACTGGTACGCTTGGTACAAGCTTTTTTTCTAACCCTTGTTTAATAGGCTATTTTGAAATATTCCCTTAATTTGGTAGAATATGAAGGCAATAACGCGGGATGGAGGAATGGCACCTCACCGGGCTCATAATCCGGGGGTCCTGGTTCGAGTCCAGGTCCCGCAACCAAAAATTATTTAATCTAAACTCTCTCTAGTTGATCCAGTCTGATTGGTACGGTTATGTTTAAGCTACTTTCAATCAACATTTCTTTTAATTGATTAAGCCTATTTTCTATTCTTGATCTAATTTCCGGTTTCTTAGCAAGTATAGTATGCGGGTCAAGCAGAATAAGTTTTTCTTTACCTTTCTCACCCGTTACCGCTAGGTTTTTATCCCCAAGTATATCCAATTCCTCGTTTAAAATAGTGTCACTGTTTTCCAGAGATATAGTTGCAAACTTTAGTAGCTGGTCTCTAAACTCACGATTGCTAATAATTATATTTTCAAGTTCTTCTCTTGGTATCTTAAAAAAATCCCTTAGCGGTTCGGGAACGTACTTTCTTACAAACATTAGAGATATTTCATTCTTGTAATTTCTATACAAGACTTGGTTTTCCTCTGGTATCAGATTGGGGACGTCCTTGTACATGTCTCTAAAATATTCATATTCAGTTTTTTGAGCTTTAGCAAATTTTCCCGCTTCTTTTTCGGTATCAAAACCTCTTCTTTTCAGTCCTACAGAAAATGATTTTCCTTCGTGTGGTGAGAAAAAATATACTATATTCATTCCACCGGACCCCAACCTTTCCATAACTCGGTATTCATTAATTTTTGGAATATCTAACGGCGTTTTCTCAAGTGCCTGTTCTTGCAAAATTTTCTTGGTAGAGTTTGGTAATCCATTGTATATAAGGCTTAGCCCAAAAGATAGGATTTCACGTCTGTGTAACTGCTTATCCTCTACGCTTTCTTTCAAGATCTGTGTTAAGCTTTTTGTTTGCACATCTCCTAAAATAAAAATACCCTCTGTTGTATCTTTAAGCTTATCTATATTTTCGTTCAGTGCTGTGTGTATTTCTGATGGGTTAATCATAATTTTATCTTAAGTAATTGCCGTAATTATTATAACTGTTTCCTAAATGTTTCTATATTGTATAATCCCCTTGTAGTAATGTTTGTGTTTGGTATGCCAACGTAGCTCAGCGGTAGAGCGGGCGTTTCATAAGCGCTAGGTCGGTGGTCCAACTCCACCCGTTGGCACCAGAAAGTTTTCCCCTTTTTAGGGTATACTCATAAAACTAATGGCACAGGAAAATAATAAAAAAGAAAATACAAAAAACGGCAAGAAAAATTCTAATAAACTGGGATTTAAAATGCCCAAAAAGATAGTTATCCAAGTTAAAAAACCCAATCTTTTAAATAATATTTTCTTTTATGTCTTTTTGGCAGTAGCAATGTATTTTCTTACCAGTTCTTTTGGAAATGTAAATTTAACCAGTGAGGAAATTCCAATTAACAAATTCGTAACCCTTATAAATGAGAGTAAGGTTCAGGATGTCACTGTCAACGGAGACAGGATCGACATTTTAATGAGGGACGGAACCAAAGTCTTTGCCAAAAAAGAGAGTGACATCAGCTTTGATCAAATATTAAGCAACAATAGCGTGGACAGAAGCAAGATTGCTGGGAAACTTGAGATAGTTCACAAAGTTGCTTTCATGGATGTTCTTTCACCTATACTTATGTTTGGGTTTCCACTATTAATATTGTTTTTCCTGGTCAAACAAATGAGAGGCCAAGGTGGGGAAATAATGTCTTTTGGAAAATCGCGTGCTAAGGTTTTTATGAAAGGTCAGCAGAAAGTAACTTTCAACGATGTTGCCGGATGTGTAGAGGCAAAAAGAGAAATGATGGAAGTTGTGGATTTCTTGAAGTTTCCTGATAAATATCGAAAGCTTGGGGCAAGAATTCCTAAAGGCGTTTTGTTAGTTGGACCTTCTGGTGTGGGAAAGACCTTGCTAGCAAGAGCAATAGCCGGTGAGGCAGGAGTCCCGTTTTTCAGTGTTGCGGGAAGTGAATTTATGGAAATGCTTGTTGGGGTTGGATCCTCAAGAGCAAGAGATTTGTTTAATATGGCAAGAGAACACCAGCCAAGCATAATTTTTATCGATGAGATTGACGCAATTGGAAGAGAAAGAGGAATGGGAATTGGCGGCGGGCATGATGAAAGAGAGCAAACCTTAAATCAGATACTTATTGAAATGGACGGGTTTGATATCAGAACCAACGTTATTGTTCTTGCTGCAACCAACAGACCCGATATGTTGGATTCAGCTTTGATAAGACCGGGAAGGTTTGATAGAAGAATTAGTATTCCCCTTCCGGATCTCAAAGACCGGGAGGAAATTGTAAAGATACATATGAAAGGTAAACCAATTGATAAGGACGTTTCAGTTGAAAAGATTGCCAGAAAAACTGTTGGGTTTAGCGGCGCTGATATAGAAAACATGCTGAATGAAGCAGCGATTCTTACGGCAAGGGAAGGCAGAGACAGCTTGACCGAGGCTGATCTCGAAGAGGCCGCACTTAAAGTCACCATAGGTTCGGAAAGAAAAACACTTCAATCTGAAGAGGAAAAAAGAATGACCGCGTACCACGAAGCTGGGCATGCTTTGGTTGCCGCAAATGTTAAAGATATGGATGCCGTTCAAAGAGTTTCCATTGTGGCCAGAGGTCAGACTTTAGGCCACACCGATCTTCCTCCGGAGAGGGATAGATATCAGGAGACTAAGACAAGAATAATTTCGTTTATAACTACAATGCTTGGGGGAAGGGCTGCTGAAGAAATTGTTTTTAACGAAATGACTATCGGAGCAGCAGATGACATCAGAAGAGCGACAGAGCTTGCCAGAAAAATGGTTGCAGAATATGGAATGAGCTCACTTGGCCCTATTTATTACGAATCAAAGAGTGAGTTTTCTTGGCTTGCCAAAGAGTTTGGAGCAAGTGCGCAACTAAGCGATGATATGTCCGCAAAAATTGATGCTCAGATAGAAAAAATAATGAGTGGTTGCTTTGCCGAAGCAAAGAGGATTTTAAATGAAAAAAGAGCCGCTTTGGATAAGATTTCTGAGAAATTACTTGAAAAAGAGACAATTGATGGGGATGAGTTTAAAGATCTGATAAAATAACTTATAAACCTGTAGTGTTTGCACCCTCGCAAATCTTGTTGTACAATCAACCCATCAAACCAGAAAAGGAGGTAGTGATGTCTTTATGTCCTGTATGTGGAAGGTGGTCTTGCGATCACACGCCCGAGGAACGTGGTCAAACGCACGAGGAAATGATGCGAGACTTGACCCTAGATGAGCAAGTGGCGTTTCGATCTAGCGACGAGTTCAAATTAGCCACTGCTCTTCGAAACCGCGACCTGCAACATCTACCCAAACTACAAATTGACATTGGGGTAAGTTGCGAAGAGTACTCGTTGCTGGTAATAGCCGGTCCCAGTTCGAATGATCTTCCAGAGGTTGTTCGCGAAAGAATGCAAAAACATGAGGAAATGTGTGAGTACCACCGTAGCAAAACGTGGCATCAATCCGCACTTGGCACACCGGTAACGCCTGAGCTAGAAAAAGCTGCTGCCGAGTTGGTCAAAAAATACAGCAGTTAACTTAATGAGAAACCTTCGTAAGAAGAAGAAAGCCAGACTTTCGCAAAGAGCCTGGCTTTTTATTTTTTACACCACACACTGTTGGGAGTGCCCTTTTTTAGTACTAATTCCTTGCGTGATATCATTTAAGTTACCATGCTTATAGATTCCCATTGTCATCTTGTTCACGAAAAATATAAGGAAAGTATCGAAGAAATTATTAAAGATGCAAAAAAATTCGGAGTTGAGAAGTTTATTATCGTAGGAACTTCAATAGAAGAAAATAAAAAAGCCATTGAAGCTTCTGGAAAATCAGAAAAGATATTTTGTTCTGTTGGTATTTACCCCCACGAAAATATAGAAATTTCCCTTTCAGATCTTAAAAAATCCCTTGAAGAAAATCTTAAAAGTTCAAAAAGGGTAGTTGCTATTGGTGAAACTGGGATCGAGATGCCGTTATGGGAAAACGGGAGAACGCTTGATAAACAAGTTGAACTTCTCGAAATGCATCTTAATCTTGCATTAGAAAATAAACTTCCCGTGATTATTCATAACAGAAATGGGAACGAGGAGGTATATGCACTTCTTAAAAAGTATTCAGAAAAGGGGCTTAGTGGAGTGATGCACTGTTTCACATCTGATTGGGACTACGCTCAAATGATTTTGGATCTTGGTTTTTGTATTTCTTTCACAAACATAATTACATATCCGAAAAAGGAACAGCTTTTAGAAGTAGTAAAAAATATTCCAATGGATAAGTTTCTTTTAGAAACAGACGCTCCGTATTTACCTCCACAAAGCCTTCGAGGTGAGATAAATTACCCAAAATATGTTAAAATTGTGGCTGAAAAAGTCGCACAGGTAAAGCAAAAAACTTTAGACGAGGTAAGCGAATGTTCATATCAGAACACCTGCAAACTTTTTAAAATATGATGAAATCATTTATCGAAAAAAACGATCGGTTTGTGCACAGATTTTTGGAGATACTGCTGGGTATCACGACTTGGGCATTTCTAACATCCCCGGTGTGGCTTGGCATTTTTTATCCTCAGGCAATGGTTTATCTTTTAACATTTCTTACTGTTTATTGGTCTTATCTTGCATTTAGACATTCCATTGGTCTTTTTGTTGGGTATAGCAGGTACAAGGAAGAGATGGCGACTAACTGGTATCTTCAGTGTCAGAAACTTAACTTTGAGGAACTTCCAGACAAAGAAACCCTTCCCCCATCATTAAATGAGGTTAGACATTTAATTGTTATTCCGGTTGTGAATGAACCCGACCCCGTTTTAACTGATTGTATTGATAGTATTTTCGACCAAACATTCCCAACTTCTCAAATTATTTTGGTTTTTACGGCCGAAGAAAAGTGGGCTGTAGATACTATAGATAGGATAAGAAAAATAATTGGTGAGAGGGAAAAGCAACTTTGTAAGTTAATGTTTTTTATTCATCCGGTAGGAATTCCAGGCGAGGCGATAGGGGATGGTGGGGCAAATAGACACTGGGGATGTTCACATGCTGTTGAAGAACTAAACAAACTCGGAGAAAATATCAGAAACTATACTTTCAGTAACTTCGATTCAGACCACGTTTTGGACAAGCAGTATATCGCACGATTCACCCACCTTTATTTGACTACAGATAGAAGGGATAATCATTTCTATTCCTCTGCGGTTCCTCTTTTTGATAACAACTTATGGAGAGTTCCTTTCATGATGAGAATTGAGGCCAACTCCACAACTGTTGGAGTTATTTCTGATTGGGCCGTTTCAAAAGGTAGCGTCAGGAAAACATTCTCCGCTTTTTCAGTTTCCCTTAAAACTTTGATCGACGCCGATTATTTTGATGTTGCTCTGGGAGCGGACGACACGATTTTTTTCTGGAGAGCGTTTTTTGTAAGAAAAGGAGAATTTGACGGTGTCCCTTATTACATCCCATACTCAGCCGATGCAGTCGAAGGAAAGTCCTACTCAGATTCATATAGGAGTTTGTATAAACAGCTTTTAAGATGGGGTTGGGGAGTTGTGGATTTCCCACTTTCCGTTAAGGGATTTCTGAAGCACAGAGAAATAAAATCGTCTAAAAAACTTAGCTGGATGATTAGACACTTGAAAGAAAGGGTTTTTCTTGTGAACTCGGTTTTTTTAATAACCTTCGGTTTTGGAATTGTTACACTTGTAAACCCCTTGGTTAAGCAATCAAGTTTTGCATACAGTCTTCCGAAGATAATGAGTACAATTCTAACTTTGACCCTTGTGTTTATGATTCCCGGTACTTTTTTCAAGAAAAAGTTTTCAAGTCCTCCTCCGAAGGAATGGTCCCTGTTTAGAAGAATGGCCACATACTTGGAAAGCCCTCTTATAATGCTTAATCTGTTAACCTTTTCTTTTTTGCCGTGGTTACAAGCGCAAACAATGATGCTGTTAGGTAAAAAATTTAAGAGACTGTATCATACGACCAAAGTAAGATGAGACAAAATAAGAAAATTAAAAAAATTGTCGATTACATAAGTGTGAAACTTAAAGATAAAACTATATCTAGGTTTCTACTGGCTGTTTTTCTTTCGATATTTTCTTTTTTGTATATTTTATTTAGATATAGGTATATAAACTCCGAGATACCTTTTTGGTATACAAAGACCTGGGGAGATTATCAGCTTGCGCCTAAATTTAGTATTTTTCTTATCCCTCTGATGATGCTGGCGATAAGCTTTGTCGGGCTTTTATTTGTGTTGTTAAACAAGTACTACATTCAATTTTTTGAAGACATTGTTTGGATGTTCGTGCTTTCCAGTAATTTGGTTTTGGCAGCGTCTTCTTTCAGAATAATTCAGGTGGCTTCACTTCCTTTTAAGCCTTTCATAAATCCACTTTACATCGGACTTGTTCCTTATGCCGTTACCGCTTTCCTTTTGATGTTTCTCATAATGCCCTATTTTATAGATTACGCCCAAAGGAAGAAATTAATCACCAATCCTCAGATTCACGATCATCCGGGAATGATTTTGCAGGCACCCTCAGCAAGAGGAGGTGGGTTTGTTTATTCACTTGTATTTTTGCTCTCCGCATTTTTATTTATTGGATTTCCAAAAGAATTTTTGGGTTTTTATCTTTCGGTATTAATGGTTGCGGTTTTGGGTATTATAGACGATTATCAAAATACACATCCTTCATCAAGTTATAGGGCACTTGAAAATCCCGCTCTGAGATTATTTTTATTATTCTTATCCGTTCTTCCGGTTGTTTTTTCAGGTGTGGCTATAAATACAGTGAGTAATCCTTTTGGCGGAATGGTTAATTTAAATGTTCTCCAAATTTCGATTGGATCCGGAGTACTGGCGGTAGTTCCGGTTATTCTCACAGCAGTTTGGGTTGTTTGGCTTATGAACGTTTTGTCTTGGTCAAACGGAGTTGACGGCCAGTATGCAGGAATTGTGGGAGTGGCCTCCATTTTAATTGCTATTTTAGCTCTTAGATTTAACGACCTGCAGCCACTTCACATGCAAATTGCTATACTAGCTGCAATAAGTGCTGGAGCTTCTTTTGGGTCTGTAAGGTTTAATTGGCACCCCTCCCAAATTATGTGGGGGTTTGGTGCGGTGTCTGCGGGTTTAGTTATTGCAAGTTTGGCAATTCTTGCTAAAGCTAAGATTGCAGTTTCAGTACTTATCATTCTGATTCCTTTTTTGGACGCCTTTGTAACAGTTGTAAGAAGATTGGTTCAGAAGAAAAATCCATTTAAAGGTGATAGGGGTCACTTGCATCACATCCTTTTAAATAGGGGATGGAGTACCAGTAAAGTGGCTCTTTTTTATTGGAGCGCGACAGCCGTGTTTGGTTTGATTGGTCTTTTGACTCCTGAAAAAGACGTCTTTAAACTTATGTTCATTATTGCCGGGATAGTTATGTTTTTAATCATCCTTTTGAACGTGAGCATTGTAAGAAAAAAGAAGGAAGAGACTGGTTTTACCACGCCCATTAAAAATTAATACTCCCAGTAACTTTCCTAAAATTTAATTTTCATTTAATATTTAATTAGATAATAGATGTAGTATTTTTTAGATAAAGATGCGGATACTTTTGGTAGAAGATGATAAAGAGTTGCTTGAGGATGTACTCACTGAAGTGGAGAAGGATTATATTGTTGATGTGGCTTACAGTGGGGTTGAGGGTACATATTTATCTCAGATTAACGACTATGATGTAATGGTGGTTGACGCTACCCTTCCTGATATGGACGGTGTTGAGATTTGCAGACTAACCAGAGATGCGGATATTAAAACTCCTATAATTTTCCTTCATGATAGTTGCGAACTAAGTAGTAAAGCTATGAGTTTGGATGCGGGGGCTGATGTAAATTTACAAAAACCAATTAATATATTGGAGATTAAAGCTCAAGTAAGAGCTTTAACTAGACGAAACAATTCGGTGGTCGATGGGTGTGTACTAAAAATTGGAAAGCTGGAAGTTGATTGCCGTCAAAAACAGGTTTTAGTCAAGGGAAAAGTTCTTCGTTTAAGAAGAAAGGAGTTTGATCTTTTGGAGTACCTAGTAATTAATAGAAAAAGAGTTGTGTCGAAAGAAGAAATTTTGGAGCATGTTTGGGAAAAAGGGATTTATGTTTTTAGTAACACCGTAGAGGTTCATATTAAAAGTTTGCGGGGGAGATTCTTAAAACTTATCGGAAAGAAACTTATTCGCACAGTTAGGGGATTTGGATATAGAATCGATTGTTGAGAAAGTAAGCAAAAACAGATATCATCAGAGGTAGTGATTACTAATCTTTACCACATTATCAGAACAGCAAGACCCAGACAGTGGTTGAAAAACCTTAGTCTTTTTGCCGCCCCGATTTTTGCCGGAAGATTGTTTTTAGGGGATACATTTTCGGTTACAACGAAAGCTTTCTTAGTTTTTTGTGTAGTCTCATCCGGCGCCTATTTTTTAAATGATATTGTTGACGCCCCTAGTGACCGATTTCACCCAATAAAGAAAAACAGGGCAATAGCTTCAGGTAAGTTGCCGATTGGTTTAGCCTCAATGATTTCTATAGTTTTGATACTGGGTTCTATAGTTTTCTCTTTCCTATATTTAGATTCGTATTTTTCTATAATGCTTGTTGTTTACGTCATCTTGCAGCTCGGATACTCTTTCTATTTTAGAAATGTGATAATAATGGACTCTTTGATAGTCGCTTCGGGTTTTGTACTAAGAGTATTTGCTGGTGGTTTTGCCTCGGGAACCTCTGTTTCTTCGTGGCTAGCTTTAACGACTATCGGCATCTCAATGTTGCTTGCCTTTGGAAAAAGAAGATCTGAAAAAACTATCCTTGCAGCGTTTTCTGGAGGTGGGGATGCCGGAACAAGAAAAACTTTAAGACATTATCCCGATGCGTTGTTGGATTCGATGATTTCAATGTCAGCATCTTACACCATCTTGAGTTATTCGCTTTTTTCTTTTATGATTTCTCCTTCACTTGTAAGCAGAAAGTTGACCTCCTTTTTACCTTCGGTTTTAAAAAGTCCGAAGTTAATGATGTTAACAATTCCGGTTGTAATTTATGGAATAGCCAGATACCTGTATGTAATTTACGAGAAAAATGAGGGAGAGTCTCCGGAAAGAGCACTTTTAACCGATATCCCACTTCTATTATCCGTAGTTTTGTGGGGAATAATCGCGTTTAGTGTGATGTATTTAATACCGGATCTAGGTTAATTACTCTTTTGGCTGTGTCGAAGATGTGATTTGCTGATAAGCGCCTTCCAGTTTCATTATTATCTCCTCTACCTCTTTGGGTACAGATCCTGGAAGTGCATCCAACGGTTCTTGGATCTGAGTTCTCGTATCTTTGGTGGAGAGAACAACCTGTTTTTCGTCATAATTTATTAAAGACATCATTCCAATCGGTAAAAATATTACACTAAGAAGAATAACAAGAAGCAAAGAGTTGAAGGTTATTTTTATAAGGTTTTTCATTCAAGTTCCTCCTTACATAATAACTCTTTATCCTCATCGTACTCGTATTCACTTTCGCCTTTATCCAACCCTTTTATTTTTATCTCCTCTTCTACATCAAGTATGAAAAGAATTGTGGACACTAAAGTCACACCGGCAGCCATATAAAAAACCCAATTATAAAGAAGTTTCGAAACAAGCATTATTCCCGAGAAGAGAAGTAAAAGATAAGCATAGGAAAGCCAAATTGCTGCTTCGGAATAAAGGTGAAACGAGCCTTGAATTAAATGTTGAATTTTAAGACTAAACACTTTTGCTGAAAGGGAGGGCTTAATGTGGCTATCGTGGAATGCCAAGGACTTTAGTAAGATATAAATAAGTCCCAGAATCAAAATAACGATCATTGCCAGTGTTGAGTAGGAGTTCACCTTAACAAAATCTGCATAGGATTCAAATACAAAACCAGACTTGGAGATTTTTACGGGGAGACCTAAATATCTACTTATCAATACAATAGAAACTACTCTTGTGGCAAGAAGCAAAATGGCCGGTACGATTGCTCGATCTATGAGTTTGACTAGTACTTTAGATAACATCAGTTTGACATCTCTGCTTTTTGTTTCATGAATAAGCTTTTAGTTAGGCAAACATTGAGCAGGACTGATAAAATATTACTACCATGGGGTTAATAGAGTCAATGAAGGAAGCTGCGAGAAAATCTTTTCTTTGGTCATTTTTTGGGGAAAATATCTACCTGGTACTGTTTTCGATTCTTGTGTTTTTAACTCCTCTGATAACAATTTCCGAAGCAAATGAGCTATATGAATTTCCAAAAATGTTTTTCGTCTATATACTTGGGTTTTTCATCATTGCTTTCTTTTTTACTGACTTAGTTATTCATCGTTTTAAACTGAAGAAAATCTCCTCGGTAGTAGCTTTATTTTTAGCGTTAGTAATAATTTCAACAATTTTGTCGTCCGATATATACACATCTGTCTTTGGTTACTACACCAGATTTAACGACGGACTTATTTCTTATATAGTTTACTTCGGTCTTTATTTTGTGGCTGTAAACAAGATTAGAAAGGAAGATTTTATAAAGATATTAAAGGTCTCTCTTTTGACAATCATTCCGATTTCTATAGCTGGAATATCTCAAAAATTTGGAATTACTTTTATTTGGCCCCACATTCCCGTTGAAAGAGTTTTCTCGACTTTAGGACAGCCAAACTGGTTGGCGCAATATCTTGCTGTTCTTCTTCCTGTTTCTCTGTATTTTGGACTTTGCGAAAAGACGAAAATATCCCTGACTTGGGTTTTCATTTTTTGTTTAGGATTCTTTTGTTTTTGGCTAACCTATTCCCTTTCTGGTTTTCTGGGTTTGGCCGTAGGTCTAGTCACTTTTGTTTTGTTTTTCGCAGCAAAGGAAGTACTTGATAGAAAAGCTTTCTTGAGAATTTTGATAATAGGAATTTTTTCTATTGGTGTTATTTCTACTAATATGGGGATATTCAAACCCAGGGTGAACGATGCGATTTTTGATGTTAAAAAGTTGTTTTCTTTTGTGCAGAGGGTTTACGCAGCGGGGGAAAGTTACAAGATATCCGATCCTGGATATATAAGAAAAGAATTGTGGAGAAGTACTTTCCTTCTTATTAAATCATCGGCTAAAAATATGCTCATAGGTACGGGCCCAGAGACCTTTCCATACGCTTACCAACCTTTTAGAGGTAAGGAGTTAAATTATTCTTCGGAATGGGACTTCGTTCTTAATAAGCCGCATAATTATTACTTAGAGATATGGTCAGAGTGTGGAATTTTTGCTCTTTTTCTTTATGTCGTATTAATTCTTAAGTCTGCGTTAAGCTCTCATTATTTTGTTTGCCCGGCGCTTGTTGCATTTGCAGTGACCAATATTTTCGGCTGGCCGGTTGTAGCAACAGCTTTGTTGTTTTGGATTTTTGTTGCCTACTGCGACGTATGACAAAAAAAGTCTTACTTATCTTTATATGGTCCGTTTATATATTGGTGTGTGTGATTTTTATTAGGATTTTTTTTGCAGATATAAATTACAAAAGATCACAAGCACTGCTAAATGGGAATTATTTGGAATCTGCAGTAAATCTTTCTGAAAAGGCAGTGAGTCAAAACCCACTCGAGCCAAATTATTATAAAGGAAGGGCAAAAGTATACTTAATAAAGTTTTTGTATGTTAAGGATCTATCTATCAAATCACAGATAAAAGAAAAGATACTAGCCGACCTTGAAAAAGCTTATTTTCTAAATGAGAACAATTTGGTTACAATCAGAAACATATTTCCTCTATATTACCTTCTTGCATTAAAAGATATAAACTTGGAAACATTCCAGAACAATACAGATTCAAAATATCTTGAAGTGACAAAAGAATTTTTGGAGTTCAACAAGAAAAGATTTTGGAATGATGCCGGAGTTATCGCTTCGGTTGCAAAATATGAGAGAAAATTAGGTCTAGTGAGGGAATACAGTGAAAGTGTTCAAAGAATTATGGAATTAAGACCAGATCTTTTAGACTGGTATGAATCATTCAGATAAGGTAACGTAATCCGCTGAAACCCAACCCTCAATGGTATCTGATACTTTTATTTTTACCCATCCCGTGCCCAGTTCCAGTACCTGATATGTTGCACCTGAGGTTACCCTTGCAATTTCAGTTCCATTAAGACCCCCAATACTTCTTACTCTTAACCAACCGGTTCCGGTATCTTTCACAGTCGCAGTTTTGGAAGATAATCCTATTTGGGAGAGGGTCTCTAATGCATCCTTTGCTTCTTTTGTAAGTCCGATTCCGTCGGAAGTTCTTCCAAGATACAAACCTCTTTTCGCTCCTTTTAGTTTTTCTAAAGTTTGGGCTGTTGCAAGAATGGTTCCATCAGCATCAAAAATGTTTCCTTTGTAATCAATGTAATAATCAAAAACCTTTTCTTTATTTAAACCAACATTGTCGATGTTTATTCCTCTCGTCTGGTTCCAGTATAAAAGTCCTTTAACCCAAGATTGGGTGTCTGAAGTTACGTTGAGATTATCAAGAGTTCCATTATAAAGATTTGGAGATCCCTCAAAAGCTGTTACAGTTGGGGAAATCGGATATGGAAACATTTTTATCGATCCGTTTAATGTGTATCCTTTTTGAATACTTATTCTTGCAATTTGCGTCTCATATCCAGCTAATGCGATTTTTATTTCATAGTCTCCTGTCGTGATGGCCGAAGATGAAAACGGGGTTTTTCCAATTTCTGACCCATCTATATAAACTGTAGCTCCAGATGGTTCCGAGATAATTTTTAGAGTGTCCTGAGGACTTCCTTTGTCAAACCAAAATTCTTGACCGGAAGAGAAAAGATCTGAAACCCCCAAGTCCCTTACTATACCAACTGCAAAACTGACATCTTTTTTAGCTGGAAGAAATTTTATTGAAGTTTGATATTGCTGGGTGTCGCTTTTTACAATTATTGTGTTTGTTCCGGACTTAACATTTTTAGATTCAAGCGGGGTGTCCCCAAGAACTTTCCCATTAAGGAGAACCTGGGCGGTGTCATTTGTAACTTGAACAGACAAAGCAGCCCTCCCCCCAAAACCCCCGGTGATTAAACCCCCTGCGAAAAACACAATCAAAGCGATACCCAATATACCTAAAAAGTATATAAGAGCAGTTGAAAATGAGTTTTTGTTTGTTCTTATAGTAGATACTGCCATTTCTCAATACCTAAATTACCATGATAATGGTAAAATAGCAATATCACGCTGCGTCGATAAACGTTGATGTGGCCTGGTAGCCAAGTGGTAAGGCGAGGGTCTGCAAAACCCTTATACGCGGGTTCGATTCCCGCCCGGGCCTCCATAAAATGACAACGCATGAACTAAAAGAAAAATACATAAAGTTTTTTAAAGATAAGGGACACATTGTGATTCCTTCCTCTTCTCTTGTTCCGGAAAATGATCCAACTGTACTTTTTACAACAGCGGGTATGCATCCACTTATTCCATTTTTACTGGGAGAAAAGCACTCTTCTGGAGAAAGACTAGTAAATTTTCAAAAATGTATCAGGACAGATGACATAGATGAGGTTGGTGATGATGTTCATTTGACGTTTTTTGAGATGTTGGGTAATTGGTCTTTAGGAGACTATTGGAAAAAAGAATCAATTTCTTGGAGTTTTGAATTTTTAACAAAGGAATTGAAAATTCCTGTCAAAAAGCTAGCAGTGAGTTGTTTTGCGGGAGATAGTGATGCCCCAAGGGACAATGAGACAGCAGGGATCTGGAAATCTTTAGGAATAGACGAAAAGAGAATTTATTTCCTTGGAAAGAAAGATAATTGGTGGGGACCGGTTGGTGAAACAGGACCTTGTGGACCAGATTCGGAAATATTTGTGTGGACAGGAAAGGGGGATCCCCCCGATTTGGTTACGGCCGATAACAAAGAAGGCTGGGTCGAGGTTTGGAACAACGTTTTTATGCAGTACGAAAAAACAAGGGATGGGAAATATATTCAACTTAAACAAAGAAATGTTGATACCGGAATGGGCGTAGAAAGAACTACTGCAGTTTTGAGCAAGAAAAGCAATGTTTTTGACATTAAGGAGCTTAAAGTACTGGCAGACAAAATCAGAAAATTGTCAAAGAAAAAGGATGAGAAATCATTACGAATAGTAGTCGATCATGCAAGAGCAGCAACCTTTATCTTGGGAGACCAAAAATGTATCGCTCCCTCAAACTCAGACCAGGGCTATGTTTTACGAAGATTAATAAGAAGAGCAATAAGATACGGAAAACTCCTGCATATAGAAAAACCGTTCCTTGTTGACCTATCCAAAATTATTGTAAAGGAATGCTCAACGGATTACCCGGAGTTGGTTCAAAACCAAGGTTTTATTGAAAAATATCTCAGGCTTGAGGAGGAAAAATATGATAAAGCATTGGTGGACGGACAGGTAGTTGCTTTAAAAAAGATTGAGAAAGGGATGGGAAGCGTTGATAAAAAAATAATTGTTGGTGAGTTGGAGGTTTTAGAAAGTGCAAAGATTGCGTTTGATCTGTACCAATCAAATGGTTACCCCCTTGAAATGTTTCTTGATGATTTAAATGAGAAAGTAGGAATTTCAAAAGAACTTTCAGATAAGATTTGTGAAGATGTGTCAAAGTTAGTAACTTCGCATCAGACTACCTCAAGAGCTGGGGCGGAAAAGAGGTTTAAAGGAGGTCTTGCCGATCAAAGTGAGCTAGTCGTTAAATATCACACCGCAACCCATCTTCTTGTTATGGCTCTGAGAGAAGTTTTGGGTGACCATGTAAAACAGATAGGGTCTAATATTACATCAGAGCGCTTGAGATTTGATTTTCCGCACTCAGACAAACTCTCCGAAGAAGAACTTGGAAAGGTTGTTAATCTTGTGAATGATGTTATTAAGCAAAACCTTTCGGTTAGTTGCAGTATAATGTCAAAGGACGATGCTATTAAATCAGGAGCTCACTATCTTCCCGGAGAACAATATCCGGATCAAGTAAAAGTATATTATGTTGGGGATGACTTAAATTTGGCAGTGAGTAAGGAGTTTTGCGGGGGCCCGCATGCAAAAAATACCGGAGAACTGAAAGAAATTGAGGTGTACAAACAGGAAAAAATAGGTGAGGGAAAAATGAGAGTTTACGCCCGTTTCAGGTCTTGATATATCAAGAAATTTATATTAAATTATCTATTTTAAAGGAGCTTTTATGACTGCATCTATAAATAAAATAAAACCACTGGCCGATTATTTATTAGTTGAACCTTTGCAAGGTGAGACTAAACTTCCGTCAGGAATTGTTATTCCCGACACTGCAAAAGAAAAACCACAGGAAGGAAAAGTTTTGGCAACAGGTTCTGGAAAAAGGGATGACGGTGGGAATATTGTGCCCATGAATGTTAAGGCGGGAGATATAGTTATGTTTAAAAAATGGGGAGGGATAGAGATAAAAATTGAAGGAAAAGAACTGCTTCTCGTTAAGGAAGAAGATATTTTGGCAATAATTGAAAGTTAAATTGGAGGAATAAATATGGCAGCTAAAAATATTATTTACGGAGAAGACGCAAGAGAAAAATTAAGAAGGGGTGTTGAGAAACTAGCAAAAGCTGTTTCAACGACACTTGGTCCAAAAGGAGGAAATGTTGCTTTGGATAAAAGTTGGGGTTCCCCAAATGTGGTTCATGACGGTGTTACCGTTGCAAAGGAAATTGAGCTTGAAGACAAATTTGAAAATATGGGGGCGCAGATCGTCAAGGAAGCTGCTTCCAAAACAAGTGATGTTGCGGGAGACGGAACAACCACCGCAGTAATTTTATCCTGGGCAATTGTTGAAGAAGGTTTTAAAGCCATTTCATCAGGGGCTAACCCAATGATTTTAAAAAGAGGTTTAGAAAAAGCCACCCGGCACGTTGTAGAAGAAATTTCCAAAATGTCCAAGAAAATTTCCAGTACGGAAGAAAAAGTTCAGATAGCCACAAATTCGGCTCAGAACTCTGAGATTGGAAAATTAATTTCTGAGGCCATGGAAAAAGTTGGAGACGAGGGAGTTATTACAGTTGATGAATCAAAGGGAAATAGCATTGAACTTGAGTATAAGGAAGGCATGCAGTTTGATAAGGGATACTTATCTCCATATTTTGTTACCAACTCGGAAAAAATGGAATCTGTTATTGAAAACCCATACATTTTAGTTACCGACACCAAGGTTTCAAATATGCAGTCGTTACTTCCCCTCCTTGAAAGCTTAATGAAGGTTTCTAAGGATTTAGTTTTGATTTGTGATGATGTTGACGGCGAAGCATTGGCGACAATTGTTGTTAACAAACTAAGAGGAGTTTTAAATGTTTTAGCTGTTAAAGCACCTGGATTTGGCGATAACAGAAAAGCACTGCTTGAAGATATATCTGTATTGACCGGAGCTTCCTTTATTAGTGAGGATATGGGTAGGAAATTAGATTCAATTGTTGTCGAAGATTTGGGGAGAGCAGATAGAGTAATTTCGGATAAGGACAGCACAACGTTAGTTGGTGGTAAGGGGGATGAGAAAAAGATAAGAGAAAGAACAAAAATGATAGCAAGTCAGATAGATAAAGAAACTTCTGATTACGAAAAAGATAAACTCAAAGAAAGGTTGGCAAAACTAAGTGGTGGGGTTGCCATTATCAAAGTTGGAGCTGCAACCGAGGCCGAGTTGAAAGAATTAAAACTAAGAGTTGAAGATGCAGTTAATGCCACAAAAGCTGCAGTTGAGGAGGGTGTCGTTCCGGGCGGAGAGATTGCGTTTTTGAGACTTAGAGAATCTTTGAAGGGATTAAAACTTAAAGGTGACGAAGAAAAAGGTGTAAAAATATTGATTGAAGCTTTGAGTCAGCCAATTAAACTGTTGATTAAAAATACCGGACTTGATGAGAAGAAAGTTTTACTAGAAATTGAGAAAAAAACTCAGGAAGAGAAGAACAAAAACATCGGCTTTGACGTAATTAAAATGGATTACTTTGATATGGTAGAGGATGGAATAATTGATCCGGCCAAGGTTATCAGAAGTGCTCTTCAGAATGCAGTATCGGCTGCAATAATGATTATGACTACGGAGTGTTTAGTTACTGAACTTCCGAAAAAAGACGAACACCCATCTCACCAGGAAGATTTGGGTTACTGAGCTGATCTGTATTTTCTAAATATACTTTTGTATTTTGCTAGTATCCAACTGCTGTTGTCGTTTTTCTTGAAGTGAATTAGATTTCTATTTGCCACTTCATTTGTCATTTTATTTTTCATATAAAATATCTGCATTTTCATAGCGATTTCTTCGACTATATTTACTAACGGACTTCCCGAGAGCGGGGAAGCGTTTAATTTATTTGTAGGGATAATTTTAAAGTTGTTGTAATAGCCCTTTATCCATCTATTTGAGTCTACGAATCTAAAATACATCCCCTCCTTATTTATTAATGGCTGCATCGAGACTATATTTTGAGCCACATACAAATTTCTTTTTTTCTTCGTCCAAGACATACTACTTTCGTCCATAAAAATATTTGGACATATCTCTCTTGTCGCGGGATTTTGTGGAAGCTTTTTCATTAATTTTAAAACTAAAAATACAAAACCCCTTGTAAGCCAAACTCTATTCTTTGCCGTTACGAAAAGAAGGTCCAAATCAGAATTTCTTTCGTTATTATAATTTGCCGCGGATCCGGTAATAGAAACCATTTTTATCCACGGTATCTTCTGTAACGTTCCAAATACTTTTCCGTTTCTCTTTAAGGAAAGTTCGGTTTCCCTAATTCTTTTCTCGACATCTACTGTTTCTATCGATGATAAAAAATACCTACCATTCTTCTCGCCAATAACCTTTTCACTTATTAAATCTCTCACCTCTTTTCTTATCTGTTTTCCGCTGAACCAGTTTGGTGAAATGAGATAGTTGCATAGTTGATAGTAACTAAGTGGGTACTTGAAAACTCCGCTGTAGGAAAGGGTTTTTAGTACAGCGTTTCTACAGGGGGTTAGTTTTACAAAGGTCATAATAGTTATTTGAATCCAGTACTTCGTTTACAATTTTGTCCGCAAGATGATTTTTCTCTCTTGGAATGTGGATGTATAAAACTTCTTTAAAATTTTTCTCGATATTTTTTGTCTGCGCCCATAGATTCTTTAATTTTGTATTTTTGACTTTAAATTCTCCTTTCAATTGACTGACGACGAGCTGACTGTCCAGGTAGCATTCCAACTCCGAAGCACCTTTTTCAAGACACGATTCAAGTCCTGCTATTATCGCTTTGTACTCAGCTTCATTATTTGTAGATTTTCCAATATTTTTTCCAATTTCTTTTACTACCTCACCCTTGAGGTTTTTTATAACTACCCCTATTGCTCCGGGTCCCGGGTTTCCCCTGGCCCCGCCGTCTGTGTAAAGAATCAGTTTCATATTAACTAGTTTTTAAAATACTCTTTCAAGCAGATAAAAAACGAAGCTAACGTAAAAGATATTAGTATTCCAACAACTCCATATAAATAAATTGATTTATAAGGTAGACCAACCAAGGGTTGTGGTGATATCGGAGCAATCGACAGGTTTTTATCCCCATTTCTGTTTATTTCGTATGCCGCAGCTACCGTCACATTGGAGACGCTGTTCCAGAGCCTTTTTGCCTCTTCGTAGGTTTTGCCTTTAACAGTTAGGTATATGATCTGAGGTCCTGTTTTTTTCACGCTTACAATTTTGTTTAACATGTTTATATTTTTGTTATTTAACGGCATTTTGTTTGATTCCAGAACCATTTTTTTAACATCAACACTTTCCATCAAAGAAAGAATTGAGTTTGTGTAAGAAAGAGCCGTTTGCTGGCCGTAATACCCCTCATATGTGAAGAAACTGTTCTCAGCACTGGTTTTTCTGTTAACAAAAAATGATCCGGAAGCAACATATTTGGAAGGTAGCAAGTAGAAAATAATTCCTAAAAGTGCTCCGGCAAGTAGAGAAAGCATTAAATTTGTCCTATGCCTAATTAATTTTTTGTATACATCTTTTATTTCCATATTTAAAATGAATTATACCAGCAAATTATTGTGTTAAAGCGTTACAAAATCTAATATAATCAAGTAGTAAAACATATCTGAGAGGCTGTATCTCAGCTGCCCAAAATGCCAAAAAAACAAGTAATAACAAAATCTGCTCTGGTTCCCACCATACTTATCTCTGGTGGAGCTGGATTTATAGGATCCCATTTGGCAGAGGCTTTGCTTGATAACAACGCCAGAGTTATCGTTTTGGATAACTTCCAAACCGGCAAAAAAATACACGTTAAGGATCTTTTATCCAATAAAAAATTTGCTTTGTACGATGTAGATATTAATGAGGGAATCCCGCCAGAAATTGAAAGTGTGGATTATATTTTTCACCTTGCCGGAGTAGAGGAATATTTGTACAGCAAGGATTATTTAAATCTCGAATCTCTTTTTACAAACTCTTTGGGAACCAAGAATCTTTTGGATTTGGCAAGAAGATCATCTGCAAAATTCCTTTTGGTCTCAACAATTGATGTGTATCAAGGAAGGATGTCCCAACTTTATCTTGATAAATACTTTGGGATCACACCCAGCGAAGAAAACAAATTTAGTTTAATTGAAGCCAAACGTTTTGCAGAGGCGGTTGTTTGGGAATATTTTAAAACTCACGGTGCTGATGTGAGGATTGTTAGAATCCCGGAAGTCTATGGTCCAAGAATGGATCTATCATCTAGCGGATTTTTGGGTGGATTTATAAAAAATGTATTGGATGGATCTTCGATTGAGATATATGGGGAGGGAACGGAGAAAGAGTACTATCTTTACGTTTCAGATGTAGTTTCCGGGTTAGTGAAAGCTCAATTTAATTCGAAAACAAAAGGAAATATCTACTCTCTTATACCAAAAGACCCGGTCTCAGCTTTAGAGATCGCCTACATGATTAAAAGTTTAGCTGACGCAAAGCTTTCTGTTCAGTTTAAACCGGGAATTACAGATTTTAAACAGCAGTTGAAATCCCCGGATACATTTAACCTGAAAGATTTGGGTTGGAAGTCGAAAGTTGGACTAAAAGAGGGAGTTATAAGAACACTTGAGGATTTTGGTTACTCAGTAAATACCCATGCTTTTAAACCGATAAAACTTGTTGAGGAAAAAATCAAAGAAAGTACAAAAGAAAGCAAGGAAAAGGTGACTTCTCTTCAAGGAATAGTTCGGGAAAAAGAGAAGGCATCAGAGAAGAAATTGAAAGAACCTGTGAATTTTTTTAGAAAGTACAAAGAGTCGCCAATTAAGGTGTTGAGAAAGGAAGTCAAAAATGAAGTAACCCAAATAGGCAAGAAAAACATCTTCAGTGGTTTGGAAGACAAGTTAAGAAGTTTTAAATACAGATTAAAAGGAGATTTCGGATATGTACCCAGTGTACTTGCCGTTATTGTTGCTGCGGCACTTGTGTTTATAGCTTTTCCGGTACTAAGCTTTTTGTTCAGTTCTCAGAGGGCTGTGTTGTCGCTTGAAAAAGCTAAAGTTGCGGTATCCAAAATGGACTCGCTGTCATTAAAAAAAGAGGCGCTTTTGGCAGCGGACGGTTTTAATAGTGCTAGAAAATCACTTAGAAGAGTTGGGTGGGTGTTTTCAATAACGAAGAAAACCAACTATCTTTCTTCTTACGATAAACTTTTAGGCTCTACGGAATCTTTTTCCCGATCTTTGTATTCTGCCTCTGTTGCAATTAAACCTTTAGAAAACACGCTTGGCGTTTTAAGGCCGGATACCCAGGAGGTTTTAAATGCTGATTCTTTTATTGAGGCAAAATTTGGGATTTCCGAAGCAAAAAATCACCTGAGTTTAGCCGAGGCGGATTTTTCAGGGGTTGACAAAAGCTTATTCCCGGAAAAAATAATAACAAAGCTATCTGAATACGAAAAAGCCACCGCTCTTGCAAGAGAGTTGTTTGACTCTGGCTATACACTAATTTCCGAATTACCCCAGATATTGGGAATAGACAGCGAGAAAAAATATGTTTTTTGGTTTCAAAACTCAAGTGAAATGAGACCGACGGGTGGCTTTATAGGTTCGTATGGTGTTTTAACATTGGATAAGGGAAAAATAAAAAATTTCGTTATTGATGATATTTACAACCCCGACGGACAGATAGATTTGAGAAAAATAGCTGTTACGCCCCCAGAGCAGATTAAGAACTTCCTAAAAGAGAACGTGCTTTATTTAAGGAATTCAAATTGGGATCCAGATTTTCCAAAATCTACCAAAGCTTTTGACGATCTCTACTTCAAAATCACCGGAGAAACAATAAATGGTTATCTTGCCGTTGATTTGGATTTTGTAAAAAGTCTCTTAAAAGTCACAGGACCTTTGTATCTTGCATCTTACAACGAAGACATTAGCGCAGAAAATTTTTATGAGAGAGCTCAGTACTACAGCGGGTTTGACTACAAAGAAGGGTCTTCTGACAAAAAATCATTCCTTACTATACTTGGAAGCAAACTTATGGAGAGATTGTTTGCTTTGAAAAGTGAGAGTTACTCCCCACTCCTTTCTCAGATAGGAAAGTCCCTTGATGAAAGACACTTAATGATTTATTTCACTAATAACGTTGTGGACAAACTTTTGAAGGAAAAACGCTGGGATGGAAGCTTGGTAGATACACCCGGAGATTATCTTTTTATAGTAAATGCCAATCTTGGCGGTACGAAAGCAAATTATTATGTTGAGAACAAAATGACTTATGAAGTAAGTGCGTTGACCAGGGACGGGTTGCTTAGAGCTAATTTATACCTTGATTATAAACACACTGCCGATGATAACGCTTGGCCGGGGGGCCCCTACACAGATTATGTCAGGGCAATAACCCAAAACGGCTCTAAACTTACGGGAGCAAAGATTTCTTATAACGGTGGTGTAGAAAGCGATATTTTTAAGGGGATTACAGTTTCTAAGGAGGGAGCTTATAACTCCTTTGAGACGAGTTTCAAGATAAATCCCGGGGAGAGTGTTAGGCTTATTTTAAGTTACGATCTTCCGGTAAACCTTTCAATTACTAAGGATCAGAATCAATATAGTCTCGTATGGCAAAAACAGGCAGGAACCGGATCTGACGCTTATGTTTTTTCCTTTAGCCCACCCTTTGGTACCATTGTGGAGGCAAAAAGCAGTTCCTTAAGCGAAAGTGGTAAGCTGTTGGAAAGCAGGGGGATTTTCCAGAAGGATTTGAGTTTCCTTGTTCTTTTGAGGTAGTCTGAATTCACCTTATCTTGCCGAATTACCCACTGGGCCATATAATCTAAGTTAATATGCCCATGCCCGATATGCCTCAGTCAAATAAACAACACCCAGTACCGCAAAATGTAATGGATGTTCAATTTAAGCTAATTGGCGATCTAACAATGCGGCAATTCGCTTATCTTTTTACCTTTGGATTGGCTGCGTATCTTGCTAGTGTTGTAGTAATAGGGATTTTTAAGTGGCCGTTTGTTGTTTTCCTTGCACTTTTGGCTTTGGGTTTGGCGTTTGTACCTATTGAGGAGAGGGGACTTGATGAGTGGATAGTAAACTTTGTTAGGGCGGTAAACCACCCCACCCAAAGAATTTGGATGAAAAAACCCCAGCTCCCCACGGCATTCATTTACGACAGTCTTGCCGTGGTAAGACAAGAAATGATCACATTGGCACCTACCTCAAGCAGAAGAAAACTTGAAGAGTATCTGAAAATTCAAGACGAACAAGAAAAAGAGGATCCTCTTGATATTCCCGAAAGAGAGTATTTAATGAAAGTAAGGCTAGCCTACCCAAGTGCCCCCACAGCTTCCAGGAGCTCGCAGGTTGGGGTGTTGGTAGAGGAGCCTTCTACTATTGTGGTAGAAACTCTGCCCGAATCCTCCGTAACCCCGTTAATACAAGAAAAACCAAAAGAGGTAAAGAATGTAGGTGTGGTTGTCGAGGGGAAGGAAGAGCCTCTAAAGCAAGAAAAAGCAGGAGTAAAAGAAGTTACTGAGATTACGCCCGCGGTACAAAAAGATACATTTATTCTTCCGGAAAGATTTACACCACAGCGCGGTCTTTACACTTACGAGCCCATGACTCCGGATATGCACTCTGGTAGAAAATTTACAAACCTTACCCCGTCCCAAGGGGAATTGATACTTCCAATTAGAGGCGAAAGAGTTTTGAGTACGTCCCAGGACTTACAAGATGAGGAAGATGTGAAGGTGAAGGCTGAGAAACTGAAGGAACTCTTAGACAAAATTAAGCAAGAAGAGGGTTTGGTGGTTGCTAAAAGTAAAGTTGCCCGTTCGTTTAGTGCTAGTTCACCAACTGAAATTAAGGTTGATAACGAGCAGCAGGTTGGGGAAGTTGCAGAGGAAACTGTTAGTAAGTTAAGGACTCAAAATGAAGATCTGGCCAAAGAAATTGAGAGGCTTACGCTTCAAATACAAAGAGGAAAATCTATGTCTTTGGAAACTTCAAACCAAGAACAGCTTTTAAAACGATTGGGAGTTCAGAAAGAAAAGTTGGCCTCAAGCTACACGGAGTTAAGAAAACAGGTTGAGGAACTTAGACAGAAATTAGAAGAACAAAAAACCACTACATCGGGGGGTGTTTCTCAGTATAGTTATGTTCAACCTTTAACGAAAGTCCCTAATGTTGTAAGTGGTATTGTCAAGGATTCTAAAGATAAGTTTCTAAGTGATTTTCTAATCATAGTAAAAAACAAAAGGGGAGAGGCAGTAAGAGCCCTAAAAACTAATACGATGGGGCAATTCGTCATCTCAACCCCCCTTACAAATGGAACTTACACAGTTGAGATAAGTCCGTCCAATAAAACAAACCTAACGTTTGATATAATTCCTGTAGAAGTTAAAGGAGAAGTATTGCCTCCTTTAGAAATGATTGGTAGATAACAATGCCCGCCCAGAATAAATTTACAACTCAGGATCATTTAGACATTCAAGATATTAAAGATAATTACGTAATTCTCAAAAACGGAATTATATGCTCTGTTGTTCAAACTACGGCAGTAAATTTTGATCTTTTATCTGAGATTGAGCAAGATGCCATAATAGCGGCATTTTCCATGCTTCTAAATTCGATAACTTTTCCTATTCAGATCGTAATTAGGTCAAGAAAACTTGATATTTCAAAATATGTTGACAAAGTTAGGAAGGTTGAAAGCAAACTTACGGATCCTTTACTTAAACACCAAGCTGAGGCATATAGAAAATTCGTTCAGGAAGTAATAAAAGTTAATGAAGTTTTGGATAAAAAGTTTTACGTTGTTGTTCCCTCAGGCTCACCGATAGTTGGTCAGGAAGGATCAAAAGCTTTTGATTGGGTGATGAGATTAACCGGATCCCACAACAAGAGAATAAATGTCGATGTCGAAAAAGCCCTGCAATCTGGAAAGATAGAAATAGGACCGAAGGTTGATCACATAATAAAGGAATTCAATAGAATTGGTATAAAAACTAAGCAACTGACTACTCAAGAGTTGGTCGAACTTTATTTCGATATCTACAATCCAAGCACTGTTCATGGGCAGAGAATTCGTACAAATATAGACGATTATAAAACTGCGATTGTTAATCCAGCGATTATTGAGGAGTGAGACTAAAACATGGCATTTAATATTTTTACGATATTTAATAAAAAATCCAGCGCTTCGAATCAAAAAGAAGTTCCCGGGGAGAAGACTCCTCCTCAGATTCTCGCTGAGGGAATGTTAAATGTTAGAGATATTATTGCACCTTCTGCTATTGAAGTTGACTTCAACAACTTAAAAATTGGAAACATGTATTACAGAACCATGTTCGTTTCAGGGTATCCGAGATTTGTTGGAGCCAATTGGCTTTCGCCAATAATTAATTTTGAACATACACTTTTGATGTCCATGTTTTATTACCCGGTCAAATCAAAAGTTATACTTGATGATTTAAGAAGAAAGATAACGGAGCTTGAGGCGACGACGATGTCCAATCAGGAGAAGGGAAAGATTACAGACCCCGTCGTTCAGGCCGCTCTTGAGGACGCAAATGCCTTGCAGGAACAGTTGGTAAAGGGAGTAGAAAAATATTTCCAGTTTTCCTTTTATATAACAATTCCCGCCGCTTCCCTTGAGGAATTAGACAATATTTCCGCCAAATTAGAATCAACACTGGCCTCGCTCCTGCTTATTTCAAAGACGGCTTCCTTACAAATGGAAGATGCCTTTCAGTCCTCCGTCCCAACTGGTTGCGATAAGCTTCTCATCACGAGAAACATGGACACGACGAGCTTAGCGACTACCTTTCCATTTACATCTTCGGATCTAACAATGGAGGAGGGGGTAATGTATGGAATCAACAGACACAATGGGTCTTTGGTTATTTTTGACAGGTTCTCCCTTGAGAATGCAAATGAAGTTGTTTTCGCGAAATCCGGTGCAGGAAAATCTTACTACGTAAAGTTGGAAGCACTCAGAATGCTAATTTTCGGAGCAGAGATACTGATTATCGATCCAGAGGAGGAGTATCGAGAATTGTGTTCTGTGGTCGGGGGGAATTATATTGATTTTTCTGCTAACTCAAAAAATAAAATAAACCCATTTGATTTATCAGGCATTGCGGTTGAAGGAGAAAACGAGCTTGGGCAAAAACTTATTTCGCTTATTACTCTTTTGAAATTAATGCTTGGGGGTCTAAACGCCACAGAAGAGGCTTTGTTGGATAGGGCTTTAATAGAAACTTATAGAATAAAGGGAATTACTGCTGATCCCGAAACGCAGGCCACGAAAGAGCCTCCGGTAATGGAAGATTTGTATAAAGTGCTTCTCGGGGCAGAGGAATCAGAAGCAAGAGGCATGGCCGAAAGGCTTGAAAGATTCATCAAAGGATCTATGACCGGAATATTTGATTCTCAATCAAATATTAATCTGACCAGCAGAATGACTGTTTTCTCAACCAAGAATCTTGAAGAAGCTTTAAGACCAATTGCTTTTTACATGATTTTGGATTTTGTTTGGACAACTATTCGAAGAGATTTAAGAAAAAGAATACTTATTGTCGAGGAGGCTTGGTATCTGATGCAAAACCCGGATAGCGCGAGGTTTATTTATGGAATAGCAAAAAGAGCTAGAAAATATTATTTAGGTCTTACAACTATTTCTCAAGATGTTGATGATTTCTTAACTTCCGAATATGGGAAAGCTATTGTTACAAACTCGTCAATTCAAATGCTTTTAAAACAGCACCCTGCCGCAATAGATAAAGTTGTGGAGACCTTTTACTTATCAGAGGGAGAAAAAAGATTTCTTCTTGGGGCAGGAGTTGGAGAAGGCCTATTTTTTGCGGGCGCAAACCACGTAGCTATAAAAGTTATGGCCTCTGATGCGGAAAATAAATTGATTACTACAAATCCTGAGGAGATTTTAAGGCTTAGGAAAGAAAGAGAAACTCAGCAAGCAAAGCTTCCAAACCAAGGTACACAAAGACCCGTGTATAAGCCTTACAAGGCTCCGGAAAGTATGGATACGTATACAACTTTTGATAAAAGTGGTGTGGTGAAACCAGAATTTATCGTAAAACCAAAGCTTCCTGAGGAGCCTAAAAAAGAAATAGCGCTTCCGGTTGTGAAACCGGAGGTTAGGCCAGAAGGAAAACCGGAGGTAAAGCCTGTTGTCCAAACTACTCCGCAACCCAAACCGCAAATTCAACAGACACCTCCTCCTAAAGTTGAACAAAAACCTATGGTTGTTAACAAAACGGTAAACCTTAAAAAGGTAGATAACGACGATGAGGATTATATTAACAAAATGCCTTCGGCCGGAGATATATTGGATTCTGTTGAGGAGATGAGAAGACAAAGACCGCAACAAAAAACAAATCAAAATCAACAAAGGACCCAGCCGCAAAAGCCAAATCCGGTTTCTACTCAACTTAAACCACCAATTCCTCAAAACAACACAACTCAAAAACCAAACACACCACAAACGAACCCACTGCGAAAAAGCGGAGACTTGGATTTAAGATAAAATCCCTCAGAAAGTTAAATTTGCATCGGCATTATTATATGTATGAAGTTCTTTTGCTTGTCAGGTTCGAACAAACATGGTGATACATTTCCATTAGACAGAAATTCAATCTTTTCAGATTTGATGTTTGTTAAAAAATCTAACAGGTATTTCGAGTTAAATGCGATTTCAACAAGCTCTCCCTCTATTTCGGCAGAGAAAACGCTCTCGTGTTGACCTGTTTCTTCGGATAATGATGTGATTTTTATCTTTCCTTCGGGGTCAAATCGAACCTTTATAGTATTGTTTCCCTCTTTGGCAAAAATATCTGTAAGCCTCACAGCCTCGAAGAAATCTATCGTATTAAAATCGGCTTTAACGACATGTTCCGTTGGGATTATTTTCTTGTAATCGGGGTATTGGCCATCAAGTATTCTTGTTGCGATTAAAGTATCCTCAGATTTGAATAATGCTAGGTTCTCATCTTGGTTTAGAGCAAATTGAATTGGTTCTGAAGATGACGAAAATATTTTAGAGACTTCAGAAAGTGTTTTTGCTGGAAGAACTACAGAAAAATCCTCGGCATTGGATTTAATTGTAACTATTTTTTCTGAGAGTCTGAAACCGTCTGTTGCGGCAAGGGTTAATTTACCTTTTGAGAATGTGACAGAAATACCGGTAAAAATAGGTCTGCTGGAGTCGATTCCGGATGCAAAAGCAACCAGTGACATAGCTTCGTTTAACGTTGTTGGATCAAGTTCCAAACCTTTTGATTTCTTTGGAAATGTCGGTAATTCCGGGAAGTCGTGGGCGCTACTCCCATTAAATTTTGATTTAGTGTTTTTTGAGGTGATGATGAGAATCTCATCCTTAACCTGTGCGTTAATTTTTCCCGGGGAAAGGTTAGTTATAAAATCTTTCAGGAGCCTTGCGGGTATTGTGGTTGATCCTTCCTCATCTACTGAAGCACCAACAAAAGTGCTGATTGCGGTTTCCAGATTTGTGGACGCAAGTTTAAGTCTTCCGTTATCAGTTGAGATCAAAACATTGGATAAAATCGGCAACGAACTTTTAGCAGGAACGGCATGCATTACTGTTTGAAGTCCCTTTGATAAGTTTTCCTGTAAGCAAGAAAATTTCATTTTTCCTTCTTTTTGGAACCAACCTTGTTAGGCTTTAAAACTACCCTTCTACTTTCACCTTCTCCGGTGCTTTCTGAAATTACGTCTTCGTATTCAGCAACAAACACGTGAATTTGTCTTCTTTCCCAGGGGTTCATAACTGGAAGTTCAATTTCTTTCTCAAAAAATCTAACTTTATCTATAAAACCTCTTGCCATTTCCTGCAACCTTTCACTTTTTTGATTCTTGTAGCTGTTTATGTCTACTGAAAGAACTATTTGTTGTTCGGTTTTTCTAAAAACTATTAATTTTAAAAGAGTTTGAAGAGCCTCAAGAGACTGTCCCCTAAATCCGATTAGGAAATTTAGGTTGTCACCTGAGATTTTCACATTGTACACACCTTCTTCGTCCGATTCGATTGAATACTCGGGTTTTATACCGATAAGAGAAAATATTTTCTTAAGATTTGTTTCGATTACCTCTTTAATATCCATATGCTTCATTCCCTTTTAAAAAATTTTAATTTAATTAGCCAGGGTTTTAATCCTCCCCAGCCTGAAAACATGTATGTCTGAACAATTTGGAAAATAGTTGAGAACAAAATGTAAAGCATGACACCGGAGGGTAGAGTAAGTCCGAATACGAAAAACATTATCGGCATTATGTATAAGTTTTGCTTTTGCATTGCTTGAGCTATGTCGTCGGCATGGCCGGGAGTTTTTTTAACTGCTTTATCGGCAACTTGGGAGAAGGGCATCATCATTTTTGTTGCAATAAATTGTGTAAGTACTGCAAGAATAGTAACAATAATAAAAGGATCTGGTTTTGTAAGATTTAGGTGTAAAAATGATGTGTTAATTGTCTCGCCCGCACCAAATATAAATGAGGGGAAATAAAGTCTGGCGTTAATAAGTTGGATATCCTTTGCCATAGTAAACATTGATATGACGTTGTATATAGCAATCATGAAAACAAATGTAATAATGGTTGTTATGCATCCGGACGTGGGATTTATTCCGTGTCTTTTGAAAAGAAGCATCTGCTCTTCAGCGAGTTTTTTCTTGTCGTAACTGAATTTCTTTTTTAATTTGTCAAGTTCCGGTTGGATGTCCCTTTGCTTTTTTGCCATTTTTATTGACGGGATTGTTAAAGGAATCATTGCAAACTTCACAATAATTGTGAAAATAATTATGGCAATACCAAGGTTCCCAACGCCTCTGTACAAGGCTACTAGCAAGTTTAATATTGGATTAACTAGAACGATATTCCACATAGTTTTTAGATTCTGTTATTTTACAGGATCGTTGCCTCCTTTGGAAAACGGATTACATCCTAACACTCTTTTGAAACCCATCCAACCACCCCTTAGTGCCCCATATTTTTCGATAGCTTGGTATGTGTAATCGGCGCAGCTTGGTTTGTATCTACAAATATCCAACCCAAAATTAATTGGAGAAAGATGCTTTTTGTAGAATCTTATTAAAGTCAGCATTAATTTCTTCATAAGTCTTATCTTGTGAGTTAAACTTCGGATGAATTGCGACCCACAGGTTTCCTTTGTTTATCTTATCAAAACTATTCCTAACTGCCTCTCTGTATAATCTTTTAATTCTATTTCTAACTACCGCGTTTTTATGTAACTTGTTTGAAACAACAACCCCAACTTTTGTCGGTCCTTCGTAATTTTTCGGTGTTACAAAATAAATATGTGAGAAATCTCCTTCGACATGGGTTCCATATTTTCTTGCTATGTTAAATTCAAAATTGGAAGAGAGACGATTTTCTTTTTTGAGCATTGTAAATTGAGCAGAAACTACTTTGACTTTGAAACAACAGATAGTTTCTTTCTACCTTTTGCCATTCGTCTTTTAATAACATTTTTGCCACCGGGTGTGGACATCCTTTTTCTAAAGCCATGAGTTTTGGCTCTTTTTCTTTTCTTAGGCTGGTATGTTCTAAATGTTTTTGCCATTTTTTACCTCCAAATGTACAGGTGGAGTTTATAGAATAATTGCGGTATAGTCAACCGTATGAACGCTAATATCGGGTTAAAACCGCAGATAAAATTTGAAGATTTTGCAAAAGTTGATATGAGAATTGGGACTATTGTATCGGCCGAAAATGTTGAAGACTCCGAGAAACTTATTAAACTTCAAGTTGATTTTGGGGATCTTGGGAAAAGACAGATACTCTCAGGCATTAAGCAGTGGTTTAAGCCCAAAAGTTTAATAGGCAAACAGGCGGCATTTGTTATTAATATAGGGCCAAGAAAGATGATAGGGCTTGAGTCTGAGGGGATGATTTTAGCTGTAGAGTATGACGGAAAAATCATTCTAATTGTGCCAAAAAAGAAGGCCAAAAACGGTTCATTAATTAGTTAATTTTCATGTTAAGTTCCATTTCCAAAACCTATTTCATTAAAACTTTCGGATGTTACGCAAATGAGGCGGACTCAGGTCTAATCGCGGGTTTACTTGAGGATTTGGGTTTTGTAGAACTTAAATTACCGAAATTTAAAAATGAGGTCGAGGAGATCAACTATGTGTTGAAGAAAGTAGATCTGTTTATTGTTAATTCCTGCTCGGTAAGACAAAAAAGTGAGGATAAGGTTTATGGGATAGGAAAGATAATTAATCAGTTTGATAGAGAAAAAAGAAAAAGATCGTGCGTTTTATTGACGGGTTGTATTGTCGGTAGCGCACTGGGTAATAGGAAAAGATACCAAATAGAAGATCTTCAAAGAAAAACGCGAAATTTTAATGGTTATTTTGCTCCAAGTGATGTTTCCGGGTTACTTAAGGCTTTAAAGGAGAATAACTTAATGAAAAGAGTAAAGAAAATAAGTACCGGTAAAGTTGAGAGGAAAAAAAACGATAAGAACCATGCTTTTGTGAATGTTTCTTTTGGATGTGATAACTTTTGTAGCTATTGTGTTGTCCCCTATTCAAGAGGCGGGGAAGTTTCCCGAAGCAAAAAAGAAATTTTGCAGGAAATAAAGTGTTTGGTCAAAAACGGGAAGAATGAAATCACGCTTTGTGGTCAAAATGTGAACTCCTGGAGTTTGAGTAAAAGTGAAAAAGCAAAAATTAGACTTGGAAACAGTCAAAAACTTCCATTCGCCGGATTATTAAGGGAGCTACACAAGATTGAAGGTTTAGAAAAAATAGATTTTATATCTTCAAATCCTTTTGATTTCACAAACGATCTTGTTGAAGCGATAACGCTTTCAAAGATTTCAAATTATATTCACATTGCAGTTCAGTCCGGGAATAATGAAATTCTTAAGGCGATGAACAGGAGATACACCGCCGAGGAGTTTTTAGATTTGGTAAAAAGAATAAGAAAAGCAAAGCCGAGGGTTGAAATAGGAACGGACCTAATAGTTGGGTTTCCGGGAGAAACAAAAAAGCAATTTATGGATACAGTAAAACTTGTAAGGAAAGCCAAATTTGCGGTTGCTTTTATTGCAATGTATTCTCCAAGAAAGGGTACTGTTGCTCAAATGACGCTAAAAGATGACGTACCTTTACTTGAGAAAAAAAGAAGGCACTCATACTTAACAAAAGTTTGGAAACAATCGAAAAATGAAAAAAAGTAAGGTTTTTATAATTTTAGGTCCCACATCTTCAGGAAAAACTTCTTTGGCTTTGGATTTATGCAAGAAGTACAACGGAGAAATAATCTCAGCTGATTCAAGACAGATTTACAAAGGTATGGATATTGGAACAGGTAAATTTCCTATCGATCACGATATTAATGTCGAGAGGGGAAACGAAAGCTGGGTGTTAGACGGAATAAGGGTTTGGGGATACGACCTTACAGCTTTGAACACGTTTTTTTCTGGATATGATTTCGCGCTTTTTGCTTTAAAAAAGACCAAAGAAATTTTAAAGTCCGACAAAAATGTATTTTTGGTAGGGGGAACAGGTTTTTATATTGATCTTTTCACTGGAAAAGTTAAACCTTCGAAAGTAAAGCCTGACTTGGAATTAAGAGAATCCTTGAATTTAATGAGTTTAGAAGATTTAAAGGAGAAGTTGTCTAAACTCAGTCCGGAAGCTTTTAATAAAATAGACAAAAATAATAAAATTCGTCTGGTAAGAGCTATTGAAAGGGAAATTTCCAAGGAAATAAATGAAGCCGCTCTCCCCTATCTTAAAAATTGTGATTTTCTCTACATTGGATTAAATGCTCCGAGAGGATTTTTATATAAAAGGTCGGATTTATGGGTAGAAAAAATATGGAAGTGTGGGATTATTGAGGAAGTGAAGAATTTAATAAAACTGGGGTACGGAAGTTCCCCAAAAATGCATGGGCTGGTTTACAAATCAACCATACAGTTTGTAGAAGGAAAAACAACCGAGGGGGAAGCAATTCAAAAATCTAAGTACGATGTCCACAAATATATAAAGAGACAGATGACGTATTTCAAAAAAAACAAAGACATATTTTGGGTGGACATTTCCAAAGACGACTGCTGGAAAATAATATACAATAAAGTTGAAGGAGAACTAAGTTAAATGAATAAAGAGATTGTTATATCCGTAAAGACGATATTTGTAACTCTGCTAGCTTTATTGGGTATTTATGTTATTTATAAACTTGGCCCCATAATAGGGATTCTTTTTATAGCCACTTTGATTGTCATATCAATGGAATCGGCTGTTAAATATTTTACGAGGCTGACTCTTTTTAACAAACCCTTATCAAGAGGTGCCGCTGTAATAATTTCTTACCTTATATTGACTGCAATTTTAATTGGTGTTGTGACTTTTATTGTCCCACCGGTAGTTTCTGAATCTCAAAAAATGATTGTGAACCTTTCTTCAATTATGAGAAACATAACTTTACCCGGAAACCTGGAACTTAACTTTTCTGAGTTAATCCCCCAAGCCTCTAAAGTTACAACCGGAATTTTGTCGGCAACAGTTTCTGTTTTTACAAACGTGGCGGCTTTTATAAGTTTAATAATTATTTCAATCTATATGTCTTTGGATTGGCTAAATATTAAAAAGAATTTTATTGGTATTTTCCCGGATAAGATGGAAGAAACAGTAGAGGAAACATTTGAGGAGATCGAAAAAAGTGTTGGAGCTTGGGTGAGGGGGGAGCTTTTGCTCATGCTTGTAATTGGTCTTGCTAGTTTTGTAGGTTTGGCAATTTTGGGAATAAAGTATTTTGTAGCTTTGGCAATTGTTGCCGGTATCGCAGAGGCAATTCCGATGATTGGTCCTGTTATTTCAGGGATACTTGCCGGAATAGTTGGTTTTACGGAATCTCCGATAAAAGGAATTGGGGTGGTTGTTTTGTTTATACTTATTCAACAGCTTGAAAATAATATATTGGTACCTAAAGTTATGGGAAGGGTGTCAGGTTTTAGACCTCTGATGGTTTTAATCGCGCTTTTGGTGGGAAGCCACTTTTTTGGTATCGTTGGAGCGATATGCGCAATGCCGGTGACGATGATCGGAACTATAATTCTTAAAAGATATTTGGGATTATCCAAGTAATTTTTGGGCACAGGAAGCCCGTAAGCCAGATTTTGTTTTAGCCGATTATCTATCTACGCCCCATCTTTATACCTTGCCGAGCAGGCTTAAAACGGTACGTTCGTGGGTTTCTGCAGGGTGGGATTGCCCGTTTCACTCTTTTTCCATGCTTAAGCTAACGGAAAAAGCTCGTCTCTGTTGCTCTCAGAAGATGTTGATTCACCTTCTGTCTAAACAAACTTTCGTTTGTTTAGCACCAGCGTTTACACGTCGGGGGTTACCCTCCGTTCCCTTGCTCTTTGCAGTCTGGACTTTCCTCTATGCTTTCGCACAGCAATCAGCCAGCTTCCTGTAGCATGAATTCTACCACAAAACGGGCGATTATACTACCCTGTAGTATTTGACGAAACTCTGCGTTTGTAATATAATCATCCTAATTACAATCCATAAGATCATTTTCAAAGGAGTGAGAGATGCCAAATGTTCTTCTTTTTACTACCGGGGTAGCGAGCGAACTTATCGATAAGTTTATGGACGAACTTGGTCCAGCTCTTCGACAGGCAACCGCTGATGCTCTTGGTGATGTCAACAACGGGCAAGTCGCTGTGCTTCATATCAGACTGAGCAGCACAAGCAACATGACTGCCATGCAGATTTTTGCAGTAGGAAGCACATCTTCCGAACGCCAAGATAGACTAAGACGATGGGCTATCTATCTCGCAAAGGCCTGGAGACGATTCGCAACCAACCACAGTATTGAATGGGGCGATAACGTGGATGTGTGGCCCATACTACCAGAAGGCTTTTGGCTGATGGCAACTGAAGAAAAAATCAGGTGGGCCGAGCAACTCATGTAGCCAAAATGCTCTATTTGAAAGAACCCTGCGATTTACATCAAGGGGTTCTATTTTTTCTCACACAAAACTAAACAAACACTAGTATCTTAACAGTTCGCATAAGCTCAAATGCGAGGAGTCGAGAATTGATAAGCTTTGTAAATACCCCATCGAACCATCTTTTATAGCTATACTGCTCGTTATAAATCTATACTAAATAAGTATCGAGAAACGGCCGGTCTATGTTAAAATAACTGCATGGTTGATGAGCTAGATCCCACAAAATATCATGTTCTAACTCCCAAAAAGAAAAGAATTATACTGACATGGCTACTTTTCTTTTTTCTTGTAATCGTCCCAACCCTTTTCTTTTTTTACTACAATGTCGCAATTAACCGACCTTCTCAAACAGACAAGGAGATAACAGTTGAAATTGGAAGCGGGAATAGCGTTTTTGAAATTGCCAGTACGCTTGGAGATAGAGGCGCGATTAATTCGCCATTTTTGTTCGTTTTGCACGTATTTTTAAACAGATCAGAATTAAGTATTCAGGCAGGAACATATACCATAAAGGCTGGAACCCCCTTAGTTGAATTAGTTAAGCAGCTAAGTCACGGGACAAATGATATAACCGTTACCTTTATCGAAGGTTGGCGAGCTGAGGAATTTGCAAGACTCGCAACAAAAAGGCTTCCAAAAATTGATTACCCATCTTTTGTAAATGCGGCTTCCGGGCTTGAAGGTTATCTTTTCCCGGATACTTATTTTATAAACAAAGATAGTAATGAAGAAGAGTTGGTCAAATTATTGAAAGACACATTTGATCAAAAAACGGCCGAGGTTTTGACTGAAGAAAACATCAGAAAGTCCAGATTTAATAAAGAACAATTAGTTACGTTGGCCTCGATTGTTGAAAGAGAGGTAAGCAGTGAAGCGGACAGACCCATCGTTGCGGGAATTTTGATAAAAAGGCTTAGGGAGGGGGTAAAACTCGACGCAGACGCTACTGTTCAATATGCAGTTTCATTAACAAGGCTGTGTAAAGGAAACGGATATTGCATACCAACTTTGGAGCAGTATCTGGAGCTTAATTGGTGGCCGAATGATTTAACTTCAGAGGAGTTAAAGGTTGACAGTCCTTACAATACGAGAGAAAAGGCTGGACTCCCTCCGACCCCGATTTCAAGTGTCAGTCTTTCCTCACTAAAGGCTGTTGTTGAGCCTCAGCCAACACCTTACTATTTTTATTTAACCGATACATCTGGTGTGACTCATTATGCAAAGACTCTCGTTGAGCACAACGTCAACATCACAAAATATCTTTATAAATAGTTTTCGTTTTCTGTCAAAGCTTTTTTAACTAATTCTTCTGTTACTTCAAACCCAAAGTTTGTGAGAATTTTTTCTTCAGCATATATCGGAATGCATGAATCCCTCACCACATCCATCCCATCTTTAAAACTTATATTCACATCATAAGAACTTCCGGACTTCTCAACATTCAGATAGGTATAGAAGTTACTCTGATCATACCTGTATATCTTTAGGTATTTAATTTTTCCTCCTAACGCATTAATTAACCTTTTAAGAGTATTTGTACTGGAAGGAAATGGTTTATCTTCAGATGTTTCCACAGGAAGAAGAGTTTTTAGTGGTTTGCAATATAAGTAATAAGTAGAAAAATCCTTATAATTTATTTTTGTAACAAATTTTATTGGTTTATACATATCCAATCTTCTGATATATAATAGACTTAACTATGTTAGACCTGCTTAAACGCCTTTATGCCAAAACCGAAGAGCTAAAAGGCAGAAAATTATTAATCGTACTCGCCTTTGTATTCATCTCCTTTACCCTTATTGGAGTTCTTGGTGGTTATTTTATAAATCGAAGGTTAAATAAAGATGAAAAAAGCAATAACCAAACCCAAGTAACAGCGCCAGCTGAGGAACGAAAGTATTACGAGGGTAAGGTTTTATATTCAAATCCAGAGCTCTATCCCCTTGAAAATGTTTCTTATTCACTAAACGACTCCAGCGGGAAGACCCTTTATTTTTTAAGAGCAAACGATCAAAAATTGTCATTGGCTGAAAATTTGAATGTTAGAATTTATGGGCGTGTTTCAAAAATGCAGGATGGAAAAACGGATGTAATTGATGTTTCGGAGGTAGTGATAAAAAATGCATCAGATTGAGTTTTTGAAAGTATCGAAGGAATATATCCCCGGCATAAAAGTTTTGGATGGCGTTTCGTTCAATGTTAATAGTGGGGAATTCGTTTTTATTGTGGGTCCTTCAGGAGCCGGTAAATCAACAATTGTATGCCTTTTAATAGGAGAAGAAAGACCAACAGACGGCGAAATTAAATTTAATGGCGAGAGTGTTTCGGATATTCCACATGAGGAAGTTCCTGATCTAAGAAGAAAAATCGGGGTTGTTTTCCAGGATTACAAGCTTTTGGATTCAAAAACTGTTTACGATAATGTTGCTGTGGCTTTGGAGGTTGTTGGTACTAATAAAGAGGAAATAAAAAATATTATCCCAAACATTCTAAGTTTGGTAGGTTTGACAAATCAGAAAGACTATTTTCCAAGTCAGCTTTCCGGTGGAGAAAAGCAAAGAGTCGCAATTGCAAGAGCTTTGGCTCACGAGCCGGATGTTTTGGTAGCCGATGAGGCAACCGGAATGATTGATCCTGATTCCTCTGATGGAGTAGTTGAGATTTTAGAAAAGATTAATTCACTTGGGACTACGGTTATTATGGCAACCCATGATGAAAGAATTGTTGACTCCCTCAAAAAAAGAGTTATTAGGATTGAGGAAGGTAAAATTACTTCAGATCAAGAAGGAGGAAAGTATCGTGTCTAAAAAACCATCAAAAATGCCGAAATTTTGGGAAAATCTACGAAGACATCTTCAGAAAGAGAAATTAATGAGCGTATCTAACTTTCTCTTGATGGGAATTACCTTTTTATTGCTGGGGATTTTCATAGATGTCGTTGTAATCTCCCAGACGGCTTTGAGATACTTGGAAGATCAGGCGCAGATAACAATTTTTTTCAAAGATGATTTTGGTGAGGACAAGATACTGCCTTTGAAGGCAAACATAGGGAATGACGCCAGGGTTGCGTCTGTAACTTACGTTTCAAAAGAGGAGGCTTTAAGAATTTTCAAAGAGATAAACAAGGATGAGCCGGTTTTGTTGGAATCAATTTCTGCAAGCATCTTGCCCGCCAGTCTTGAAGTGAAGGCCAAAAACATCGGAAATTTGGACAAGCTGACAAATGAATATAAATCACAGGAGGGGGTTGAGGAGGTTAGGTTTTACAAAGATGTTGTCTCAAGATTTGCTTCAACCAGCAGGGCAGTTTATATAGTCGGTTTTATTCTAGTGGTTTCATTTTTCCTGATTTCGTACTCGGTTATTATTTCCGCATTAAGAACATCTATTAACGCTAGGGGAAAGGAGCTTGAAATAATGAAGCTTGTGGGTGCTTCCGATTCGTATGTTAGGGACCCGTTCATGTACGAAGGAGTATTTTTTAGCATGGTTTCGGCAGCTGCGGCCTCTGGTGTAATCATACTTTTGGGAGTAGGTATAGATAGATGGGGAATATTCTCGAAAGGTTTGGCTATTGGTTTTATCCCAGGATTTTTTATAAACCCGATAATTTTTAATACAATTCTTGCTTTTATCCTCCTCTTATCCGGGTTTTTGCTTGGATACTTCGGAAGCAAAACAGCAATCAAAAAGTATTTGAAATACTAAATATATGAGGATTAAAAGCCTTTTTATCTGTGCTTTTATTGCGTCTTTTGTGCTGATTTTATCAGTTTTTGTCACCCCAGTTATTGCAGCGAGTAAATGCGATAGCATTTCCAATCCCGAGCTTAAAGTTTCTTGTTTGGAGAAGGTATTAAGCGACCTTCGCGGTAAGGAGGTTACCCTTCAGAACGAGATTTCTTATATGGACGGACAGATATCTCTTACACAGTATAAAATTCAAAACTCAATTGCCAATATTCAAAAGACAGAACAAAAGATCCAGAAACTTGCAGGGGATATTAGTGATTTGGCTCAAAGAATAGATAAATTGGAGAAATCAATAGACCATCAAAGAAGCGTTTTAGGCTCAAGAATGAGAGAAAGATACAAGGAGAAGGATGATTCGTTTTTGATGATTCTTTTTGGAAGTGATACTTTGAACCAACTTGTAAAAAAGTCAGAGTATCTAAAGGTGATGGAGATAAACGACGATAAGATGATTAAGGATATGGATAAATCCAAGAGAAATTTTGAAGAACAGAAAAGACTTTTTCAGGAATCAAAACAAGAACAGGAAACTCTAAAGAGACAGCTTGAGGTTGAGAAGGCAAACCTTGATTCATATAGAGCATCTTTAGAAGATCAAAAAAATGTTAAAGAAGCTTTACTTGAGCAGACACAAAACGATGAGGCGAAATTTCAAAAGAGACTGGAGGATGCAAGAAAAGAGCTTTTGCAAATTACCAGGGCTGTTGCAGTACTAAAAAATGAAAAATCCAAAGATGTTAAAGCTGGAGATGCTATCGGGATTCAGGGTAACACGGGATATTCTTTTGGGGATCACGTACATTTCGGTGTTTATAAGTATTCGTCATTTAAAGATATAGAGGGGTGGGATTGGTATTACTCAAATTATGTTGATCCTGCAAAGAAACTTGAGAAAAAAACAGTGTATTGGAATACTGGTTGTAGTTCTGCAACAAATAAAACAGTGGGGGAGGGAAGCTGGAGGTGGCCGCTTAGCAGCCCAACGATTTCTCAGGGTTTTGGAGACACCTGCTGGTCTTCGATATATTATGGTGGGAAAGCTCACCCCGCGTATGATATGTACGGAAAGGTCGGATCAATAGTTTATGCTGTTGCAGGCGGAAAAGCTTATTTTTGTAGAAACTGCATGGGCGATGGAGGAAACGGTGTCTTCATATTCCATAGTGGCGGCTACATGACTGTTTATTGGCATTTAAGATAAATTTCCATTCTTAGTAGATTTTAATATCTTGTTTCTTACCTACCTTCGGTAAAAATAACTCTGTGTGAGAACAATATTTTTTAAAACATTTATCTTTTTTGTTGTCCTATTTTATTTAGTTAGTGTCTCTTATGCTTTGTTTACTAATTTCGACTTCTCTTTAAAGGAATATTTAGTTCCAGAAAACACCGAAACTGAAGTTTACTTTTCCTATCTTTTTTCTGGTTATGAAAATAAAGATTTTGTGGTCAAGCCTTTGACAGGAAACGGAACTGTAGAGATATTTAATCCTGAGAATAAGGAGTGGGCGGGAAGTTTCTCTTCTACGGATTATTTGCCGAAAATATCTGAGAACATGCTTATTAGACTCCAAAATTTAAATGTTAATAAAACTTATCTTTGGTTTGAAATAGAAAGTTTGAGAGATGGAAAAACTTATTTTACGCCCAAGAAAAATATTTGGGGCGAAAAAATCTATGATGGATACGTGGAGGAAATAAATTATAGCCTTTCAAACTATGAAGATACAACAAAAGAAAAGAATAACGAGGTTTTTGAAGTTATGGAAACATCACAAAGCTACAAAAGCTCATACCTGGGATTTATAGAAAATATTCCAAAGAAACTCTACTTATATTTTAGTATTGGTTTATTTCTTGCGGCTGCTATTTTTGGCTTCTTATCTCAAAAGCCTAAGAATAAAAAGGAAATGATACAATCAATAAGTGAAGATTTTAAGAAACTGGATACCTGCAATATTTGTAATGCTTCTCATCTACGCTCTCTCCTCGATTAATGGAGAGGCGGTAAACAGATCAATAGTTGGGAATGAGCCCTCGGAGATATCAGGTCACTTTATACTTTTCATAATTCTTTGCATTGCTTTTTTTAAAGCAACGAAAGACATACCTCTTTCCATTGTTATGACGGTATCTTATGCGGTTTTCGATGAGCTACATCAGTTAACAATACTCGGTAGATCTTGCAGCATTTTTGATCTTGGTGTAGATACTCTTGGTGCAATTATTTCGGGAATACTTTTATGGAAATTATTACCCACTCTACCGAAGAAACTAAAAAACTTGCTTCTGAAATAGCAGAAAAGACAAAATTGGGGGACACACTAGCTTTATATGGTGATTTGGGTAGTGGTAAAACTACCTTTACGAGATATTTGGTTGAGAGTTTAGGTTTAAAAAATAGGGTTCAGAGTCCAACGTTTGTAATCGCCAGGAAATACGGGCATGTAAATCACATTGACTTGTATAGAATAATTTCGGAAAAAGAGGTTGGGGACCTGGGCATAAAGGAGATGATTGAAGATGAAAATTCTATCATGATAATTGAGTGGCCGGAGTTAGCAGAGAATCTATTACCTGAAAATACAATTAGAATTTATTTTGAATATGTCGATGAAAACAGCAGAAAAATCAGAATATAAAATTTATATAGACTCCTCCAAAAGAGATGAAAAAGAGGTGAGGTTAACCAAGGTAACTGATGGTGAAGAGAAAGTTTTGCAGAAAAAGAGTGGAAATATCGATATTGTTGGGACGATTCGGGATTTTTTGAAAAAGGAAAAAATAAAGGTCGGGGATGTTTCTGAATTTATTCCGAATCTAGGGCCCGGTTCTTTCACAGGTTTGAAAATCGGTGTTACCATTTCAAATATTTTGAATTGGTTTAATGGGAAAAAATCTTTAGAGAACCTTGATTATCCTGAATATGGTGGGGAGCCTAATATTAGTAAATCTTGTCAAGTACTTCCACAGAAAAAGTCCTGAGTCAAGGTATTACACATTAAGAGGCTATGGTTGATTATTTTAGCTTTTTAGGCGATAATCACACTGATATTCGAAGTTGGACCATTCAAAAAGGAGAGAGTTATGAGATGGACTTTAAATCCCAAAATCGATAAAGGAAAACTCGTGGCAAGCTTTCTTTTATCAACAATTGTGTGGTGTTTTGGAGCAGCAATTGTCTTAACCGCTCTTAGCCGAGTTTCTTACAACGACAGCATTGCAGTTCTTGTTGGCGGTATACTTTTCTTCATTGTACTGTGTCTGTTTACCACCATCATTATTGCCCTACTGTTTGGGGTTATTGACTTGAAAGGAAAAGAAAAGTTGTTTATAAGAAAAAACGGCCTCGATACCAAATAGTTAACAAGTTGGTCTCCACGCCAAAAACCCTCTTTTAGAAATAGAAGGGGGTTTACTTTTTTCTCTCTTGATTTTTTTCGGTATGGAGTGACAAAAACGTGATGTAAATTCTGTTAAAATAAATAGATATGAAGATACTTGTAACTGGTGCAGCAGGATTTATAGGTTTCCATCTTTCCGAAAGGTTACACTCACTTGGACACGAAGTCGTTGGAATTGATAATTTTAGTCCTTATTACTGCGTAGATTTGAAAAAGCTTAACGCTTTAGATCTTGAAAAACAGAGAATAAGAGTTCACGAACTTGATTTAGTAACAGATAAGATAGATGACGTGCTGGAAGGTGTTGGGGCGGTTTTTCATTTTGCTGCACAGCCCGGAATATCAGCGGATGTTCCTCTTGATAGTTTTATTAAAAACAATATTAACGCAACAGAAAATTTGTATCAGGCTTTAAAGAATATTCCGGATCTTAGAATTTTCGTAAACACATCCACATCTTCGGTTTATGGGGTACACGCTATGGATGATGAAAATACCCCTCCCAAACCAACCTCTTACTACGGTGTTACAAAACTCGCTGCAGAGCAGCTTATACTTGCTTATCAAAGGGATAAAAAATTTCCAGTGTGCTCAGTAAGACCGTTTTCTGTATATGGTGAGAGGGAAAGACCGGATAAACTCTATCCGAAAGTTATCAACTCAATTCTAAATGATGTTCCTTTCCCATTTTATGAAGGAAGTGAAAAGCACTTGAGGAGTTATACATACATAGGAGATATGATTGATGGTTATGTCTCGATTCTTAATAATATTAATAAGTGTATAGGTGAGATATTTAACCTTGGACTTGATAGCGCAATTACAACAGGCGAGGGAATTAAAATAATTGAGGATTATTTGGGTAAAAAGGCCATATACGATATTAAGCCGCCAAGACAGGGCGATCAGCTGGAGACACGGGCAACTATCGAAAAAGCAAGGGAGATTTTGGGGTATAATCCAACTACGAAGCCTCAAGATGGCCTTAAGAAAGAGGTCGATTGGTTTAAGGAAAAAATATGGAAAAAAATAGACTTGTATCGATAATAATTCCTTGTTACAACGAGGAAGAAAATATTAATAGAACCTTAGATGAATTATTTAAGCTTATCCAAAACCACAGGTATGTGTTTGAAATTATTGTGGTGGACGACGGCAGTAAAGATGGTACTTGGAAGGTCATTAGGAAATATGCAAACACCCACCTCGAGGTAAGAGGAGTAAACCTAATGACTAATTTTGGTCAGAGCTGCGCCTATGCGGCAGGTTTTGATATAGCCGCCGGAGATTATGTAATCACAGTATCTGCAGATTTGGAGACCCCGCTTGAAAATATAAATAAAATAATCGACCTTTTGGATGAAGGATACGATTTTGTAAACACAAATAGAGCTCAAAGATGGAGTGCGGGAAAAAGCGGAAGAGCAAAACAAAGCGGCCTCGCCAATTTTATTATCGGAAAAATTTCCGGAGTTCACATGAAAGACAGAGGTTCCGGAATGAAGGGTTTCAGAAGAGAAATTGTTAAAAACCTAAGATTATATGGAGAAATGCATAGGTTCATACCTGATTATGTGAGTGTGTTCGGTGCGAAAATGACTGAATTTGATGTTGATTTTAAAGACAGGGATTTCGGGGTTTCTTATTATAAAGACCACAAAAGAACATTTAAAGTAATGCTTGATATTATGACCCTTTTTTTCCTGCTTTATTACGCAAGAAAGCCGTTTAAAGCTATGCCGGGAAGACTTTTCGGATTTACCGGGGCGATGATTTCTGGAGTTGGTGGGTTGGCTGGGATATATCTTTTGGTTTTAAAGTTGCTTGGTCACAGTATTGGAAACAGACCCCTTTTAACTCTCTCGGTTTTACTTATAATAGTTGGAGTTCAATCGATGATGTTGGGTATGCTGGGGGAGCTTATGATAAGAACATACTTTGAGTCATCCGGAAGAAAAACCTACATGGTCAGAGAAGTCATAGAATAATTTTTTCAAGATTTAAAAGTTGCGACTCGCAGAAAATAAGGATATCATTTCGCAATAACAAATTTAAGGAGTGCTTATGGAAAAACACAGCTCAAGTAAAAAGATATCTTCAATCTTAAATAATCAAATTGTTCAAATAGCTTTAGTTATAGTGCTTGTTGTTGCAGCTTTTGTAATAGGGTCGCTTTTGACCAAGGTACAAATGTTGGAAAAAAACGTCGGCAAGAGTGCGCAAGGTACCGAAACTACTACTGGCGCAAATCAACAACCGCAACAACCAAAAATAGAACTCGCCCAGATAAAAGATGCCATTAATAAAGCTGCGATAAAGTTTGGAGATGCTAACGGAAAGTTGGTTATCCTTGAAGTATCAGATCCTAGCTGTCCTTATTGCCAGATTGCCGGGGGAAAGAATAAAGAACTTAACACAGGTCAGTTTAAGTTGGTAGAGGATGGTGGAACATATCTAGCCCCGGTTCCAGAAATAAGAAAACTAGTCGATCAGGGTAAAGCATCGTTTGCGTTAATTTATTTCCCAGGGCATGGGAGTGGGGAAATGGGGATGAAAGCCTTGTACTGCGCATTTGAAATGCGAAAATTTTGGGAGGTGAATGATCTTATTATGAGCAATACCGGATATAATCTGATGAATAATACTGTGAAAAATGATAAGACTCAGTCCGGTGTATTGGCTGACTTTTTAGGCTCCGTAATTAACGCAAGTAACATGAAATCTTGTCTCGATAGCGGAAAGTATGATAGCCAGTTGACTGCGGATATGGGCTTAGCTTCTAGTGTAGGGGTGAATGGGACGCCGGGATTTTATATAAATACCACAAACTTTGCCGGGGCGTACGGTTACGATGCTATGGAGCCTGTGATCAACGCGGCACTCGGGATTAAGTAAGATAATAAATCAATAACACTAATAGTTAAAACTCCCCAAGAATCTTTGGTCGGGGTGACAGGGCTCGAACCTGCGACCTCACGCACCCCATACGTGCGCGCTACCAACTGCGCCACACCCCGATAAATGCCTTTGTACTTTTGTATTTTATCACCCTTTAGATGTTTAGAGAAAAAGAACAGCCACCTCTGTTATCCAAAAGTGGTTGTTGTAGGTAGGTTGTTAGAATTTTACACCATTCCCAGATACGTTGGTTCGTTTCCTCATTCTTTTCAGATTTTGACTAGTCTTTATCTCTTCGTCATCCGGAGGGCGAACATATATTCTCCCTTCGTAGTGGAAACTTCTGATCATCTCCCTTGGGTCATCGGCGGTTCGGTTTAATTTCCGTCTGTTTAAGTAAGCCAGAAATCTCTGTTTGTTACTTACATAGGCATAAACCGTTCCCTCCGATCCATCTTGGGACACATTTCCCTGTACCAAGTTCTTTACTAACCCGTTTTCATAAAGGTAAGTTGTGAGTTGATCATACCGGAGTCCTTGACAGGTATCGATTGAAATCAAAAACTTGTGGGTCATTTTCGCCTCCTTCTATGCGATATATTTTCTTATAGTACTGAGATGATACATTAATAGTAATGGATTTTCAAAAGTGATAGCATTAAATAGGAGGTGATTAAATTGGAAGAAAAAAACGTTCCGATGCCGCAAGTTCCGGAAGCTCCGGTTGCTACACCAGTTGCTGAAGAACCAATAGTAGAGGCTCCGAAAGAAACATCCCCGGTGAAATTAAGTTGGAAGAAACCAATAATTAAAATACTAATCATAGGTGTTGTTGCAGTTGCGATATTTTTATTATTAATAAGGTAATGGGAGTTACTTGGAGAATACTAGTTTGTAGATTTTCCTGTCCCTGCCAAATCTAAGCTTTTTTGCCCATGTGGTTTCTACACCCCCAAGCTGTTCTTTGCTCATTTCGTAAAATTCTTTTGCATGAAAGGATCTGTCCTCAAAAGCCGGAACTATAATATCGTTTATTAAACCTAAGTGAATTGGGGGAAGGTTTAATCTTTTTGTTTCTGACGGTTCAAGTTCCTGCGCGTACCCCAAAATTATTTCTAGTTCTCCTTTTTCTTTTAATAACTCCAGAAGTTTATCTAAGCCACCCTTTGTTGGTTTAACAATGTTTTCGAGCAAGGTACCCCATGGAAAGCTCACGTATATTTTATCCGCAGTTTCTCTAAGCTCGCTTGGTAGCATCTCAAAGGAAGATACTACATAAATTAAATTTTGAACCTTTTCTTTTGCAGCTTTTTTTGAATAAATTTCCAATTGTTTTTCCGCCGGGTCAACCCCAATAAAAAGGGTGTCTTTTCTTAAGAGGGCATTTTTATAAACAAACCTTCCATCTCCGGTACCCAAATCAATTTCAACACGGGAGTAACCACCAGTCATTTCTTGGAATTTTTGCTTATTTATCTCTTCAATTTTGTTTCCGGTAACGACTCTCACGAACAAATTTTATCACAAGAAGCCTTGATTAATTTGGTATTTATGGCAGAATATCTACGATATGCCAAGAAACAAAAAGAGAAACAGCCGACAAATGAATAAGAAAATAAAAAGAACCAAGAAGAAAATGCACCGTATAAGCTGAGTTTTAGGATGTTTTAACTATTTTCCAAATCTTCTTTCCCTAGAGTTGAAGTCTTTTATCGCCTCATCCAGATGTTTTGGTTTAAAATCTGGGAAATATGTGTCTGAGAAGTAAAGTTCTGCACACTCACTTTGCCAAGGCATATACCCACTCAGTCTTTTTTCCCCGCCAGTTCTTATTATTAGATCAATTTTAGGAAGCCCCGCTGTATCTAAATTATTTTCGATGTTTTCCGGTGTAATTTCGATCTTTTCATCAACAAGTTTTTTAATGGTTCTTGTAAGTTCATCGTGTCCGCCGTAATCAACGGCCAATGCAACAATGAAACCGTCAAAATCCTTTGTTGCCTCCTCCGTTTCCTCCAAAACCTTTCTAATATCTTCTGGAAGCCTGTCTTTTCTTCCAATATGGTGGAAATGGATCTTTTCCTTAATGAATTTCTTTTTCCACTTTTCCATCTTCTTTCTTACTAACGAGAATAGATAATCTATTTCTTCTTTTGACCTTTTCCAGTTTTCTGTGGAGAATGCCCAAGCGGATAAACACTTTAAACCTATTTTTTGTGCGTAATCCATTAAAGATTCAAAAGCAATAGAACCCTGTCTATGCCCCTCAGCTCCAGGAAGACCGCGCTTTTTGGCCCATCTTCTGTTACCGTCCATTATTATGGATATGTGGTTGGGGAGCGAGGTTTTGTTTTCTTCGATTTTTGACATAAAGTCTATTCATTATACCAAAAGTTACAAATCAAATCCTGGAAAAGCTTACTCACACGATAGTTTATTAAAATCAGAGGCCGTTATCCACTCCGGTTTTGGAAGATCTTTGTAGTTCTTGTTAGGAACAAATTCCGCTTTACCATCTTTGTTTACCAAAAAGTAAGCTAGACCGCCCAACTTCTTAATCGGTTCGTAATCCTCTTCTCCCTTCCAATCGTCAAGTAACAATAAAGGCTCCGCACCTATATTTGAACAGGAATGGCCCCATTCCGGCGGTATATTTATTTCATCTCCCGAGAGAAACTCAACAAAATAGACTTTTTCGATTTGGTCTGGTACCCAATCATCATCTATGAACTTTCTTTTTTGCATAATTATGATTCCCTGCCCATATAAAACCTTGTATTTTTCAATTGAGTCTGTGGTGTGGTAGTGTCCGAATGTTTTAGGAAACTCTCCTCCAAAGTCTCCCGGACAGATGAGGGTTGCGTGCTCCCATTTTTTTGAAACATTGGAGAAGACCCAATAGACGGGATCCTTACTTTTGACTTCCTTTCCATTCATCAAAAGAGGTAGCATCTCATCTATAGATCTTGTGAATTTGAGCAGCATAGTTAAAGTATATTAGATTTTGATGACTTTTACGATTAGTACTTGACAAATATGTTAATTTTCGCAGCCTTTTTCAAGTCATCTAGCAGGGATTGTATTTCCTGCCCCAATTTTTCCTGAGTGATTTGCTGTTTGATGATTGACCTTGTGTTTTCTTGATCTGTTCCCTCGGGAAGCGAGATTTTATTGTCGGTGATGTATTTCGTTATTTCCTCGTCCGTCACAGTGACTTTGTCGGCCAGTAGTTTCTCGACCAGTTTTTGTAAAGTTATCTGATTTTTAAGATCGTTTAAGGTCATTCCCTGTAAAGCAAGTGCTGATTTTAAGTCTTGTGACTGGCTTTTAAGGCTAACTTCAATATTTGCGATTGCTGAGTCGATTTCCTCATTAGTTACTGAAATACGCCTTCTTGCAGCTTCCTGCTTTATTAGTTTTTCGGTAACTATACTTTCAAGGGTTGAAGCACCGCCTCTTTTTTCAAGTTCCTTAATGATTTTCATTCTTGATATCGGAGACCCGTTTACCGTTGCAGCGATAAAAAGGCTTTTGATGTAGTAGCCACCTAGGAATGCGACTGCTACTGCTGCAATTCCTCCTACAAGCAGTTTGTTTTTAACGATGTAATTTTTCATGGATGTAAGAGACGTGTTTCCACTCTTTTTAAAAGGATTAATTCTCACGAAGAAAGTCTTAATTTTGGAAAAAATAGCTTTAATGTTGATATTTGTTTTTTTCATTGACCCAGTATATCACAATAGGCAAGACAACAGCCATTTTTCTATTTGTTATAAATCTGTGATAAATCGTTTAGATCATCATCTCCACAGTCATTTTCGGTACCGTTTGGATTAAAAAACCCAATTCTGAAGTTTAGTAGGCGCCTGATAATTATTTACAGGTTAAGGCGTGGTGAGGTTACTGAGATAAGGTAGAACCACTCTTTCAACATCTTCGTGATTCTTGCATTCCATTAACTGTTTCTTTATTTTTCCTGCCCCTCTGAATGATCTTACATAAATCTTGAAAAACTTTTTCATGGTATTGAAGTCTTTCTCATTACGGTAAGTATCACAAAATAGCTTTGTATGTTTTGTGAGAAGTCTAAGATGCTCTTCAGTTGAATGAGAAAGGGGATTTTGTGTTTTTTCAAATATCCAAGGATTAGAGAATATTCCTCTTCCTATCATTACTCCATCGACCCCGTATTTTTCCGATTTCTCCAACACTTCTTTGTAACTTAAGACATCTCCGTTTCCTATAATCACGGTTTTTGGAGACAGAGTGTCTCTTAGTTTTACGGTCTTAGCAATTTCATCCCAGTCAGCCCGGCCTTTTGACATTTCTTTTGCTGTTCTTCCGTGAATTGATATTGCGTCTATATCTTGTTTAAGTAAAAAAGAAATCCAATTCTCAGTGACTACTTCGGCGAACCCTATTCTTGTTTTTACACTTACCGGAATGTTTCCTGCCCCCTTTTTAGTAGCTTTAATAATTTCCTCCGCCAGTTTTTTATTATTTATTAACGCCGCTCCGGATCCAATTTTTACAACATTCTTGTCCGGGCAGCCCATGTTTATGTCTATTCCATCAAATTTTAAGTTTTTGCAAAGTTTTGCAGTTTTATAAAAATTTTCAGGATGAATTCCCCATATCTGGGCAACTATCAGACGCTGTTTTTCTGAGTATTTAAGATTTCCGATAACTCTGTTGTAGCCTTTTGAAACAATCGCATCCGTTGGGGTAAATTCGGTAAACAAAACATCAGGCTTTGCAATTTCGCAAACTATTTCTCTGAATACAAAATCCGTAACCCCATCCATTGGGGCCAATGCGGTAAATGGTTTTGATAATTTTTTCCAAAAATTTGACATAGCAGCTGTTAACGTTTGTAGTATATCAAATGCTAGAATTTATATATGGGGTTCCTTTTCCAGGATGAAAATAAAAGACTGGAACACAGGTGTCCTATAACGAATGTCTCCGAAGTTGAGATTTATTGTTGATTACCTTTTCTCGATTAGAGATTCCCGTTCTGCACCCAAGGAAATATATCTTATTGGGGTGTCGGTCTCCTTTTCAATAAATTCAATGTAGGATTTTAGTTCCCCGGGCAAATCGGAATACCTCTTAATTTTACTAACCTCAAATTGCCAACCAGGAAACCTTTTGTATATCGGTTTTACATTTTCCGTTATTCCCGGAAACTGTGGATACAGATACTTTTTCTTTTTTATTTCGTAGTGGGTGCAGACAAGTATTTCCTTTAGTCCCATCATAGTATCAGCATGAGTAAGAGCTAACTCCGAAAACTTATTCAATTGATGAGCATACCTTAACATTGGCAAATCCAGCCAGCCTATTCTTCTTGGTCTTACCGGAATATTTAGGAACTCCTCAAACTCATGACCTTTATATAAAATATGTTTTCCTGCCCCCCGTGCCGTTGATATTTCTGTTGGTAGAGGACCTGCACCCGTATCTGCTCTAGAGCTAAAGGATTTTACAACGCCAATGACCTTTAGGTTTTGTGGCGGTAACCCAACAGAAGTAAAAACATAGCCCGAAATAATATGGGACCCTGTAGCGTAAGGGTACGTTCCAAAATTAACATCTAACATAACGCCCTGGCTTCCCTCAAATAATACTGTTTCGCCTTTTTCCAGCGCCTTACCTAATTCTAAAGAAACATCACATAAGTAAGGTCTAAGTTTTTTACCAAATTTTAAAATCCTCTTTAAAATTTCTTCTTTAGGTAAGGGTGTAACACCATAGATCTTTTCTAGCGTCTCTTTTTTAGAGGGGAAAAAATAATCTAATTTCTTTTTGGCAAGAGTTGGTATAATGATGTCCTCAAATCGTAAATTTTCTCTTCTTGCTCTATCTACAAAACAATATCCAACACCAAAACCCACACTACCAACTGCGGTTTTACCTCTTCTTGCCTCGTTGGCCGTATCACGCTGTCTGTGATAGGGCATAACAATATGAGCCCTCGGATCAATGAGTAGTTTTACCTTTATTCCCGCCTTTTCTACCATATCAATTTCTGAAATGAGAACCTCCGGATCAAAGCATACACCGGCAGCTATGACAAGTTTTTTTTCTGACAAAACTCCTGAAGGAAGAATAGTAAAAAGATACTGTTTTCCTTTGTACACAACTGTGTGACCGGCATTATTTCCTCCGCTAAACCTGCAAACGTAACTAGCCTTTTTGGCCAAATAATCAACAAGCCTTCCCTTACCCTCATCTCCCCATTGAGATCCTAAGACAACTACTCCTGGCATAGTTATTTTCCTTTCTCTTTAATTTTATTAACTATATATTCTGCAACTAACAATCCCGAAACAGAGGCATGTACAAGATTAGAACTGACACCCACTCCATCACCGCAAGCATACAAGTTATTTATTTGTGTTTCTAAAAATTTCTTGAACACAGGTCCAGAAGAGAAGAATTTAACTTCAGTTCCATAAAGTAGAGTATCAAAAGAAAATACCCCAGGTGTAACTTTATCCAACGCCCTTAGCATTTCCATGATATTCACTAAGTGCCTGTAGGGGAGAGCAAAGGCCAAATCTCCAGGATCGGCATCGGTTAGTGTAGGTTTAACTAGACCTTTCTTTATTCTTTCTGGGGTAGATCTTCTTCCGGCCAAAAGGTCACCTAACCTTTGAACCAAGACACCGCTGGAAATTAAATTGGATAGCCCGGTAACATAAGTCCCGTAAAGGTTAGGCTCTTTGAATGGGGCGGTAAAATTACTTCTTACTAAAATTGCAAAGTTTGTGTTTTCTGATTTTCGGTCACTGAAACTGTGCCCGTTTGCGCTAATAATACTGGAGCCACCAACATTAACCCGCTCTCGTGCCACGAAACCGTTTGGACACATACAAAATGTTCTAACAAAGTCATTAAATGTTTTTCCCTCATATGAGATTTTTGCTTCATACAAAACATCGGTAAGTCTTTTCATTACTTCAGAAGGAACTTCTACTCTGACACCCAATTCAACTGGGTGTACCACTTTATCTAGTTCAAGTCTTTTGCACTCATCTGCAAACCACGTGCTGCCTTCTCTTCCTGGAGCAACAATAACATTATCAGCAAAATATTTTTTGGAGTTTTTTAGTTTTACCCCTACTGTTTTATTATCATCAACAAGTATCTCTTCAACCTCTGAATTAAACTTAATTTCTATTTTTGATTTTAACGCCTCATACATATTGTTAAGAACGTCAAAACTCCTGCCCGTTCCTATATGTCTTATCGGGCTAACCTTAAAATCTAGTTTTGCTTTAGTACAAAGTTTTTTTATCTTTCTAATCTCAGTATTATCAATTCCAAAAAGATTTTCCGGAGCTCCAAACCTTACCCAAAGCTCATCTGCAACCTTAACCAAGCGGGTGAAATCCGGTTTTGACATATAGTCCAGCATTCTAACTCCAATTGTAGTTGTAGCCACATTTAGTTTTCCATCTGAAAGGGCACCTCCGCCACCCCAGCCCTTGGTATTATCGCAGATCTTGCAATTGACACAGACCCCACCATTTTTAGCTGTTTGGCACATTCGCTTTTCGAGAACATTTCCTTTTTCTAGTAACAAAATCTTAAGTTTGGTGTGTTTCGCAAATTCTAAAGCAGCAAAAATACCTGCTGGTCCTGCGCCCACTATAATACAATCATATTTTTTTAACATGGTTGTCCTTTTCATTTGTCTTTTTTTAACGCCTTTATAATATATTTGTGAGATTTCCATCCAATTTTTGGTAACCGGTCTAAAGAAAACCAATTCACAGCAACGTTTTCTTTTTCGTCAGTTTTTATCGATCCTTCATATGGTTTGACTTGGTAGAAAAAAATGAGATTTCCCGGTGCTCTGGGATCATCCACTGATTGAACTATTTTGAAAAAGGAAATTTTTTCCGCTTTCAAACCTGTTTCTTCTTTCACCTCCCGTCTCAATGTTTCTTCAGGATGTTCTCCATATTCAACAAACCCGCCGGGAAACATCCACGTGTTTTTATATGGTTCTCGACCCCTTTCAACTAACAGCATTTTATTATTTTTTATTATTATTGCTGCTACAGAGTCAAAAACCTGAGGATAGTATATCCAACCGCAAGAAGGGCAGTATTTTCTTGAACGGTCGTCGTCAACTTTAGCTAATAATTTAGTCTTACAAAATGGGCAGTACTCATACTTAGGCGGTTGTATTTTTAACAAAGGAATTGTTTCTTAGTTTAGATGAATTTATTACTGAAGAGGATAAGACATTATGGTCGTTTGAGAAATTCGTAAAAATTCGCACAAAGTAATATGCAACTTTTGAAACTTTTTGTCAACGCCAAAAGTAAGGACTAGAGTTTAATATACCTCTCGTTTTTCTTGGCTGAGTATATAGGTCTAGAACTAGCTATTTACAATATGCCGCTAGAGATGAAAAATCCACACCATAGTTGGTAATATTAAAGGTTTTGATTCCAATGTTTCTTGGAACTGTACATGTGGTGTTCAAATCACCTTTCCAATTAGGATTTTCGATTTCCCCTCCATATTGCATTGTGCAGTAATTATCATCTTGAGATTTATACATCTCATACGTTGTTGAGCCAAAACCGACGTAAATTATTTCTTCACAATTTTTACATTGAGCAAAATCTATAGTTAAAGTATTCGCGTCTTTTTGGGAATTACAGTTTTCAGTCATATTGTTATTAAAATTTACATGCAAAGCTGGTCCCAACCCTGTACATACCGTATTTATACCCAAACACAAGCCGTTGGTTTTGAATCCATAGCAATGACATTTTGCACCATATCGGTAAGCGACAAGAGTGGAAGCATAAAAAATGACCAAAAATAAAATGATAAATAATCCAGAGAACTTCAATACTTTAGGAACTTTCATATTCTAATAATACAACAAAAAATTACATTTCTTAATTTTTAATTGGCCGAGCATACGGGTTTAGAACCTTCTTATTCTCCAGGATGTAAATGAGACAAGCGAGACAGTATAAAAGGGTAGTTTCAGTGTCTCATTTTATTCTCTAGGATATATTATGCAATGTTAGTTGTTATTTATTGTCTTTAAGTATCAATGACGCTAGTTTTTGTCTATCTGTTAACTAGATGTAGTTTTCTTTGGCTAGGGTTAACTTAAACACTTATTTGAGTATTAAAATGGTAGTAATGACCTGATACCCTCTGCATACAAAGTGTAAGCACGCACGAAAGAGTCATCAACATGGGCATACAGAATTCCCATGCCTTTATTTGTTTCTATGAACTGACTGGCGAATGTGATAGTTTTTGCCAGGCTATCCTGGATTAGGGGTTTTGGTGATACCCATTCGATTTTTCCATTCTCATAATCATAAACAAAAAGTCCAACTGAGAACATTCCATATTTAATGTTCTTACCGATAATCTGGTTAGCCTCGCGTCCGTTTATAATGCCAAGCATCCTTCCTTTGCCAAGATCAATAAATGTTTTGGGTAAAAGTGGCCCTGGGGAAGCGTGGCCGGCAATCCATGGAATCTTGTGCTCGTTTGGATGGAATACAGTTTCTCCAAACTCCCATGATTTACCTAAGTCTTTTGCTATTGCAATTCTCACTGTGGAATACCAAATACCCTCTTCATAGGCGCTTGACTCTATAAGGTTATTTCTAACCCCCAGTCTATTGAGTGGGGATATAGAAACCTCCTTTGCGCATGCATTTGTTTTATACTCTGCTGTAAGAACAGGCAATGTCATTTCAAGGGAATTTAGGTCATTGCCAACAGCATGTCCAAGATTCACCAAGCTCATATTCTCTTTTTTGCTCAAGAAGGGCATTGTGAAGTATATATGTGTAAGACCAGTATGTTCGTCAATAAAAATGTCTGGGTCTTCAAGTCCTATGAAATCCAGGTCTTCCCCACCGACCTGTTTAATGATTTCGTCTTCGTTACGCATTTTTAATCTTTCCCCAATGATAAAGTGCTCAAGGGAGTTGCCTTTAATTGTGTGAAGTTCGCTTCGGTCTATGTAACCGCCTATTTCTACATTCCCTTGTCGGCTAGTAATGCAGCGAATAATGCCGTTTTCATATTTAGATATTGGATCCAGTGCTATTGCCATAACGTGTTTAAATCTATCACCTGCCTCAGCGACCTTACCGTGATGCTCAACATACGTTTTACGTTGCACTTTATTGGATTCGCTTTGGTCGTTAGTAGTTACCATACTTTGATATTATAACTTAGGCATCGGAGTGTATCTAATTAATAAATTTATATTAGATCTGATTAGGATAGTCCGACATAGCATTTAACTTCTTCCACGCCGTTTAAAGCAGCAGCTATACACCTGTGAGAGCCATCGTCTGCATCAAATGGCATTAGTTGGTTATTGTTTATATCTCGTATCTCACTACCCATAACAAGAATTGGGGGTAATAGATAAAGTATTTCATTAATGTATGGAATCATAGAATATATTTTTTGAACTGAATGGAGGGTTTTGTTTGTACCCTCTAGACGTTTGCTAATGTCAAGCACAGAAAAAGCACTCCATTCTTTAGGTAAATCTCCAACACCCGGCCATACCCCTATATACTTTAACGGTACTATTTGTAAAAACCACCTGTGCTTAAATATTCTACTCAGCCTATTTTTATCGTGTACCCTTGCTTCTAAAATTGTTTTGGGCAATTTATTATAGAAATCATATTGTTGTTTTATATAACGCTGGAGCGTGGCACCATTAAATGATTTATGCTCATTTACAAATCCAATAACATTGTTAGATACCAAAAAAGATGCTAATACTTCTATTGGTTCCACTGGAATAATCTCGCTTACCACATAGTTAGTATAAGATACATATCGGTGGAGAAACAAGAGACCTTTCTGGCTGAATATACGGGTCTAGAACCAGCTGAGAGTCTCTACGTTTTAACTTATTTAAGAAAGCTATTTAAATAATGAAATATTCCTTCAAATAAAGAAACCACATAGAAGGGTTTTTGAGAAACCAGTTTAATAGTAGCCGTCTGTCCGGGAGCTACCGAAATTTTTCCATCGGAAATTACCCCATTGTCTACCTGTAACATGTCATTTTCTTTAGTAATCGAGATAAGGTTACCATCAACACAGATGTTAGTTATTGAAGAGGAATTGTTGCTGTCTTGATTGGGCATTTGAGCAGTGAATATATAAGACTTTAAGGTTTGATCATATGACATGAGAAATTGAGTATTCCATGCAGAAAAATGTTGTAGACCACCTTTTCCACCGCCCGTTCCACCGCCTGTTGCTTCTCCTAAAGCAACTCTCGGAGTATGTAAAAAGGGAAGAAAAAGTAACGCTAGAACAATAGTTATTAAGGAAATAACACATAACCTTTCTTTGTGCGCGAGTTTCAATCGAGCAATAATGTCTCCCACAAAAAGGAATAACGGAGCCAGTAAAAAAAGAGATGTGATTAATCCTGGGATAACATTTACTATAAGAATTTCATTGATATTGATTAATCCAGGACAAACAGACAGTTCTATTTTTTTATATAAAGTTAAATTATTTAGATAGAAACCTACGCATCCAATGAAAACAAGTAAACCATCAAAAAGAAGATGATATCGGCGGTTTAACAACAGATATAAGGCTAAAAAAAGATTGGGTAATCCCAAAATAATATATGGGCCGAATAAAAGCAATGGAGAAACACTCACTATCAGTAGTACTCCAACAAGTTTACGAAGGCGTATCTCTACCCCGGTTGCTCTACTTCCCTGCTTTTCCTCCTGCTCTATTTTTATTTTATCTACAACTTTCCTATGTGAAAAAATATTGCGTACAGTTTTTATGATGCCAAACAGAAAAGTAAAAACACACAGTAACGCAATAACAAAAGCAATCTTATTAGTTACTTGATTATCAATAACTTGACGATTTCCTAATGTGAGTAAATCTAAGAAGAATATAAATACTGATAAGCCTATTAAATGCCAATCTTTAATCTTCATAATAGTTTTCTTAATTGTAGCAAAAAACTTTGTTGAAAAATGGCTGGCAGTCACGTACGCTATTTGAACTTTTTGACTGACTCTAGTTAATTCGTATTAAGTATTAGATATGGAACTTCTATGAAAGTGCTATAATCCAGAAAATCTAAAAGAAGGAGACTGAAAATGGCCAATAAACCAAATAAACCGGATGTTAATTGGCAAGCTTACGAGAAGGATAAAGATCGCCTTTTGGGGGAGTTGCTGGAAGGCACTTATGTTGCCTATGTAGACGGAACTTTTGTGGCTTCTGGAGTTGACTTAAAGCTTTTGTTCGAGCAGCTGGATACTAAGTATCCAAATGTGTCTTGCTTTGTACATAAGCTTTGTAAAGAAGAGCCAGTTCATCACATTTAACGGTTTCGCTATAGTCCAAAAGGGTTTGTTACCAAAGCAAGCCCTTTTATTTTGTGGAGTTCCACCCATACCTACGAACTACTGAGTTAATGTTGCTATGAAAGCTGGTTGGCTGAGCATGTCGGTCTAGAACCATTCAATCATTATAACTAAACGCTAATCATGCAATAGCGATCTACTATAAGAATTGGGTTAATCTCATAATTTCTACTTTTTTGCGATAACAACAAAGTACCTCGGTCCTTCAGCCCTTTTGATAATTTTAAAACCTATTGAGTTTAGGTAATTCACGAATTCTTGTTTTCTATACATCTTACTGTATGGATGTACACTAAAGAATTTGATTATTCTCCCATAAACGGTATTGAAAAATTCAATTGATAAATCCCATACAAATAATTTTCCACCCGGTTTTAACACTCTATATGTCTCGTTTAAACATTTTTTCCATTCTGGCAAAGGAATATGATGAATTACACCGTAATCAAAGACTGCATCAAACCCCTCATTCTCATAGGTTAGCTTCGTTGCGTCAGCCTTTTCAAAAGTAACCTTTTTGTTTTTAACATTTCTTTTAGCCAGAGAAATTAATCTTGGATCAAGATCAGTAGCAATTATTTGTTGCGGGGAAAAATATTCTAGAATAAGTTCCGTCCCTCCACCGCTTCCACATCCTATTTCCAAAACTGTCTTCTCCTTCAATTCATGAAAATACTCAAAATAGTACTTCTTGGTAGCACGATCTAAGAGCCACTTTCTAAATGGGGTATTTATTAACAATATATCTATTTTATTCATTAACATATTTTTACTGGTTGAGCATGTCGGTCTAGAACCATTATATTCCCCAGGCTTAACGGCCCAGCCCAGGATCCAATATTTCTGCACGGTCGCTAAAATATATATTTGCGTAAGCTCGGTATCCTTAATAATAGTGGAAGCGTAGAAAGCAAAAAACCAAGACTGGAGATCCTTAGAAGGTAAACAAATCCAATTTTCTCCGCTAAATAACTTCCAAGGTAAGATGCGAGGGCGATACTTATTAATCCAACACCATCCATTAGCCCCCACTCTTTTTCCTCTTTACTTTTATCCAAGTGCAGAGAAAAAACTGCATATTTGATGGGATTATAAATCCCTAGGCTGATACCTATAGCTGCGAATAGTACGATTGCAAGATAGGCGTTGTTGACAAATGAAAGTAGGAAAAAGGCAGCGGATACTGCACAAACACACAAAATGAGAGTAATAACTTTGTTTTTAGTGCTAAGTTTCTTGTGAAGATGGGGGCTTACCAGGTCAGTGATTCCCCTGAATAAGAAATATGTTCCAAAAGACACGCCCGCAGTTAGCGTAGAACCGTTGTCCATATTTTTTGAAATATGGATACTTGCAATAGAAAGAAATAGATAGTTTGAAAACCAAAAAATACAATCATTCAGCACAAGCGACTTTATAAATATATTAAGCTTCATAATGAATTTTTAAACACATTTTCGTCCACTTTAGAATATCATCTCCGAGGTTAAATCTCTATCCTAATGCATACGGGGGTAGTGTAAACATTGTGTGACATAAATGGACATACACGGCTTTCATCTCACTGGCTGAGCATACGGGTTCAGAACTATTTTACTCTCCAGGATGTAAATGAGACAAATGAGACACTATAAAAAGGGCAGTTTCAGTGTCTCGTTTTATTCTCTTGGGTATATTATGCAATGTTGGTTGTCATTTACTGCCTTTTAAGTATCAATGACGCCAAATAACTTGACTTTTTGTATCATTTATTCTATATTTGTCCCGAAGAACTTTGTTAATCAAATAATCAGCCTAAATATGGAGGTGAAACGTGTACACAAGACTATCTGCACCATTGGATGTGCAATGGGAGCTTACGCCGTGGTGCACGTACAATTGTGTGCATTGCTACAACTACTGGCGTAGGGGTAAGCGACCAAAACGGACTCTTAGTGCAAAACAACTGGAAGTCCATAACAAATCTGCACAGGAGATAATCAACAGCAAGGTATTTCACGTAACTCTTACTGGTGGAGAACCGTTGGGTGTGTTGGAACAGCTTATGCCAGAGCTACTTGCCTTGAAAGATGCCGGGGTTCGTATAAGCATTAACACAAATCTAGCTCTAATGAACAAACGCATGATTTCTTTACTGAGGCAACTAGGTATCAGAGCGATACTAACTTCTTTAATGTCTGCTGATCCAACTTTAAACGATAATATCGCCCAGACGAAAGGTGCCTATCGTCGAACTGTTGCAGGCATTAGGCTTGCGATAGCAAATGGCTTTCGGGTGTCGGTAAACATGGTTATTTCCCAAAAGAATTTCCATACCATCTACGAAACCGGGAAATTGGCCTACGAATTGGGCGCGCAGGCATTTTGTGCAACAAAAGTATCCAAACCCTTCAATTGCAAGGACTTTAGTGGGTATTCGCTCTTGACTCAGCAAATTCAGCAGATGTTTAGGGAGCTTGTAAGGTTGAAGAGGGATTTTGGCATTCAGGTAGCTTCATTGGAGCCATACCCGGCTTGTTTGTTTCCAGATGACGAAACTCGCGCTGAGTTTGGAGACAGGCATTGTTCTGCTGCCAGAACCAGCTGTACTCTCGGGTTTGACGGAGCTATTCGTCCTTGTTCTCATGCCCCGATATCCTATGGGAATGCTATTGAAATCGGGCTTTTGGGGGCATGGCAGAATATGGGTATGTGGAGAGATGGAAGTCTCATACCCGCAGCATGTGCAGTTGAGTGTCGAGAGTATCCAAAGTTTTGTAGTGCGGGATGCCGAATAGAGTCACTAAATGCAGGGACAAACCTATCTGGTAGTGATCCCTACTGTTTGGGTTCAAAACCAGTTGCGCAACGATTTGTAGCCAAACCCGAGCTATTTCCAGCAAGTGCAGTAATTAGGTTATTGTCCTCGGTAAGGTTCCGCAAGGAGGATTTTGGTTATATTGCTTATCGAAGCTCGGCCAACTGGCAGGCAATAGACTCAACCCTTCATGCTATACTAAAATCAACGTTAAATGAGAAGGGAGTAACTGCCAAGCAGATAGCGCAAGCTTATAATGCTACTGAGTCTGACGCACTTGAAACGATGAGCATTTTAATAACGAGACATATTGTCGAACAAGTCTAGAAACCGGAAGGAGGTGAGTACAATGGCACTCGGTTTGGTAGCTCTTGATGTGCAGGCGAGTTGTGATTGTGACGAGTTGTATGGCCCTGGCCAAGATCCGCCCTGTGACACCATGTGCAATGACACCAACAATGGGCCTACTGACGATCAGTAATGTGTCTGTACGAATTAGGTACCTTCTGTGAATGCTAACAACAATCACCGAAGGTACCATCTTTCTTTAAAATAATATGATATTAAAAGTTTCTAAATTAGATGATCAAAAAATAGAACAACTATGTTTGAAGGGTCTTTCCGAAGTGGAAAGCTTCTTTGATGTCAAAAAACCATACAATGAACCAAAATTTTGTTTAATAGATGATAGAGAATGTATTGATTATGCCTACGGTACTAAAACCGAAGCATGGGTCGTGGGTTGGGGCAATGGTAAATATATATTCTTACTAAACCCTAATAACTATGAAAAGGAGAGCAATCATAAATACACTGATGATGAGTATTCCAGGCTTATTAAGCATGAGGTTATTCACTATTTTTACAAGAGTTTAACGGCTACAGATAATCCAAGATGGCTTACAGAAGGCCTAAGCATCTATCTTTCAAACCAATTGGCTCGTTACAAGCAGAGACCTACAAAATTTACAACTTTCTTGGACTACTACGATAAAACAGACGCCAAAATATACAAGGAGGCGGGTTTCGTTATAGGGTGTTTAATCAACAAATTTGGAAAGGACAAGCTTTTGGTTTTTATTAGGAAATTACGTGGCAACAAAAATTCAGAGGATGTAGATAAAATTTTTACTGAAATATTCGGAGTCGAGCTTTCTTACACCGAAATTAATAAGCTACTTTAATTCGTTAAAGGTAACGAGTGACACACCTTGCATTAACCCCATTTTATGTCATCCATTTATATAGTATGAAATTCTAAAGCTAGATAATAAAGAAAATTGAACATTCAAGATGGCAGCCTTAGCCGTCCCGATTGGCTGATCATGTCGGTCAAGAACTTTCGTATGGTTTATTCTTCACGGATGCCCATTTTTGTATGTTGTTATGCACTTCTTTGAGTAAGCCTGCTTGAATGATAAATATTTTGTCGTAGGTCCATTTTTTCAGAAATTGATCTCCTATGTTATATTTTTCACCTTCATAATTATACTTTTTTAGTTTTGAAAGTAGTATCGAGCTCACTTTACCTCCTGAATGCATTAACGCATCCCGTATCTGTCCCATATGGATAATCCCGTCTAATAAATTTCCTCTTTTTGTTTCAAAAGGAGTTATTTTGAATGTATTTTCCAAGTATTTTCCCCAGTCAGCTATATTAATGGACTTACTATTTGCCTCTTTATCAATAATATAGTCTCTAAATTTCTTTATACTTGTAAAATCTTTAATTTCGTTGTAAGTATAACCAGTATTTGTATCAAAGGATTTAGAATATTTGGTCCAGAGCTCTTTTAGTAAGTCTACTTGGAATAATTCGAAGTTTGAGAACATTGCAACAAAAGATATTTCAGAAAAATATTCGAGGTTCTCATTTGGAATCTCCATATTAAGAATATTTTTGTAACCTTCAGCGCGTTTTCTATCTTCTTGAGCTGATAGTTTTTCAATCCCAAAATACTCTATAAAGCCCTTTGTAAAGTTAATATTTTGGTTTACAAGTCTATATAAATTCAGGGTTTTATTTATTGATTCATCAAAATTTTCAAGTGACTTTAACTTCATATGAGTATTATATCAAGCCACCAAAGGCTCATTTTGGTTCGAACTAAGAGATTTTCAATAGGGTTTTTATCAAGCTGTTGTAGTGTATTCGAGGGAAGCGGGACGCATAGGGTGCCCGTTCTGGCTGGGGGACAGGGACTCGAACCCCAATTATCGCGTTCAGGGCGCGACGTCCTACCTTTAGACGATCCCCCAATGGTTAACAAATAGCATTTTACCACCAAAATCCTTATATTTCCGCTTTAAAATTGGTAAAATATAGATATGCAGGAAAAGAAAATTAAAAAAGTAAATCTTGACCAGGAAAAATGTATCGGCTGCGGAGCCTGCGGAGTGGTTGTACCGGATGCCTTTGGTTTCGACGAATCCAAAGCAAAATCATTTGTAAAACAAGGCGCTGAAAATGTAGAAGATGAAAAACTTGAGGACGCAGCCCAAAAGTGTCCTGTTCAGGCGATAACTTTTGAGAAATGACTACCTTAGACGATCCTCCCGAAATGCAGATACGTGTTGAGGACAAAAGGGAACCGGCTGATGTGGACGAAGTCTTTTATACCAGCAAGGAGCTTGAAAAAGAAAAGGTTGTTGAAAACCTTTGCAAAATAAAAAATTTCCTTGGATCGTACTCCTCCCAAACCGCAACATCCAAAGATATATCGGTTAACTTAAAAAATGGAAAGTTAGGAAGCGGAGAGTGTGTGGAGGACGAAAGTGGCATAGAGGTTACGGTATATACCCCTGGTTTAAAAGCTGGAATTGACGAAATATTATCTAAATCGCTTTCTGAGATGAATATAAGTGTCAGCAAAAAGCAGGCTAGAGATATATTCTGTGCTGTACAAGCTTCCACAGCTTTGCACGAAAGTACACATGTCCTTCTTGACTCTAAACCACACAGTAAGTTTGCCCGGTATATTGAATCCCATGGTTTTGAAAATAAAGAAAATGCAGATGCTGGTCTTCTTGATGAGGGTATAACTTATGCTTTGATGGCGGAATTCGCCCCCGTTGTAGAACCAATCGGAAGTATTTCACCAAAAATTAATTCTTGGGATAGTAAGTTGGAAGTGGCCAGGAAGACTTTGGGTAAGTCTTTAGAAGGTGTTATCCATGAATGCATAGGCAGTGGGTGGTCAATGAATGAAGAATTTATGGAGAAAGCACTTGTTGCTTTACGAAATGTGCAGACAAATAATTCCTTGAACCTTTAGTCCATTCGGGATATATTCCGAGTATATGAGAAAGATTCAAAAGCAAACGGACGATTGGATAAAGAAGTGTGGTTATGGCTATTTCTCGCCTCATGGATGTTTCGTGGCAATGGCTGAGGAAGTAGGTGAATTGGCGAGGGAGATAAACCACGTATACGGTCCAAAGAAAAAGAAAGCAACAGAAAAAAACAATAATATCGCTGATGAGTTGGGAGATCTTCTATTTACTACAGCTTGTCTTGCGAACTCACTCAACATTGATCTTGATAAATCATTTGAGAGGTTGCTGAAGAAGCTTTACACAAGGGACAAAGATCGCTACAAGAAGAAAAAGTAATTTTGCACCCGCACTGCTACACAAAACCTTTTGTGATACCAAAACTTTTAATATACAATCTATATATATGATTCCAGCACAACATAAAGAACAAAGAGTCGCAGTTTTTGTGGATGTACAAAATATGTATTATTCCGCAAAAAATTTGTATGGTGCCAAAGTAGATTTCGGGAAAGTCTTGGCTTCAGGGGTGGCTGGAAGAAAGCTTGTTAGAGCTTTCGCTTACGTTATTAGAGCAGATGTTGGTGCCGAAAAGGATTTCTTTGGAGCGTTACAAAAAATCGGGTACGAAGTAAAGGAAAAAGATCTCCAGGTCTTTCTTGGCGGGGCCAAAAAAGGAGATTGGGACGTTGGGCTTTGTATGGATGCCGTAAGACTTGTTTCCAAAATGGATGCAATGGTTTTGGTATCGGGAGATGGTGATTACACCGATCTTTTGGAATACGCAAGAAGCCAGGGAGTAAGAACCGAGGTTATCGCATTTGGAAAAACCACCTCCAGCAGACTTTTTAATGAGGCTGATTTTGTTGTCGATATGGATCAAACCCCGGAGAAATATCTAATAGGAAAAATAAACAGGCCCAAATTTTCTATTATAAGTATTAAGGACAACAAAAAAGATGATGACGGAAATACAAAATAAATTCTCAAGTCTCCTCAACTATTTTAAGAAGATAAATTTCAAAAATATTGATTTTCAGAAAGTTAAAAATATTCTTCTTATACTTTATACAGTTCTTTTTATATCAACCGTCTATCATTTTGTTTATGCCAAAAGAATAATTCCCGGAGTCAGGATTGCTGGAGTAAAAGTGGGGGGAATAACGTTTTCACAAGCCAGAAAAGCTTTGGAGGATAAAGAACAAAAAGCAACCAAAGAACTAAAGCTTAAGTTTGAAACCAAGGAATTTCTTATCCGTGCTCAAGAAGTTACCCTAACTTACGATTGGGACGCAACTGTGAGCAGAGCCTTTGAGGTAGGAAGAACAGGCAACGTAATTGTAGATACCAAAGACAAGATTGCGGGACTAATTAAATCGCTTTATGTTCCATCTTCGAATGATTACGATGAGGAATCTTTAGGCGTTAAATTTTCAATTATTAAAGGTGAGATAAATAAAGATGTTGTGCTTTCAGGTTTAGTTTTATCTTCTGACGGTGAACTTACTGTTACAGCCTCTCAAAATGGAAGGAAGGTTATTGATGAAGGTTTATACTCTTTGGTTGTCGGAGCTTTTGATAGATTGGATTTTTCTGATAGGGATATTCCGACAAAGGTGGTTACACCCCAGATTACCGAAAAGGATGTTACTCAGTTTATATCTATTGCAAAAGAAGTAATCTCTGAGGATTTGGTGGTAGCTTATGGAGAAAAGTCTTGGGTTTTTGATAAGCAGCAGCTGCTGGATTTGATTTCTTTTGAAAAAACCGGAAGTAAGGTAAAGATAAACTTAAATAAAGCAAAATTCGGAGCATATGTTGAAAAAATATCCGCTGAGGTAAATGAACTTCCGAGAGGTCAGGTGACAGCTGTTGCCGATGGCTCAAGGGTACTAGATTTTAAGATAACTCGGGATGGGAAGGATCTCGATGTTTCAAAATTTATAAATGATTTCAAAAATTCAATGTTTGGAACAAGACAGTCTGTTCAGCTTTCAGTTAATCCCGTAACGGGAGAATCGGATAAATCAAAATACGGCATATACGCGCTTATAGGTGAGGGAGTTTCTCACTTTGCGCATTCCATACCAAATAGAGTTTATAATTTAAGTTTAGCCAGTGAAAGAACAAATGGGGTTTTGGTAGCACCTGGAGCAATATACTCTTTGAACGATTCTATCGGTGAGATTACAGCAGAAACCGGGTACCACTCTGCTTATATTATTAAGGGCAACAGGACAGTCCTTGGAGAAGGCGGGGGAGTCTGCCAGGTTTCCACGACTTTATTTAGAGCGGTACTTAATGCGGGGTTGCCGGTTGTTATGAGATACCCACACGCGTACAGGGTTGGTTATTACGAGCAGGACATGCCCGTTGGATTTGACGCCTCCATATTTCAACCTTCCTGGGATTTTAAATTCAAAAACGATACCTCTGCTTATATATTGGTTCAAACATCAGTTGATCCGGTTAATTATGTAATGTCTTTTAGAATTTATGGTACTCCCGATGGTAGAACTGTTGAGATTTCACAGCCAGCAATAACCAATCAATCACCCCCTCCTGCGCCTTTGTATCAGGATGATCCAAGTCTTCCAGTTGGTGTAACCCGACAGGTAGAGTTTCCCGCGTGGGGCGCCAGTGTTGTTTTTACAAGAACCGTGAAAAGGGGAGAGGAAATACTTTATACCGATACTTTTAGTAGCAGCTATCAACCTTGGAGAGCTGTATACCTTGTTGGAACGAAAAAATAATTAAAGCTCGCTACCTGTAACCTCAATACTCACAACTGTTGCTTGATCTTCCTGGGCTGTTGCAACTATGGTTGCTTTGGAGTTTTTCTTTTGATAAACATGCTTGCTTGTCTGCTCAGAAAGTTTTTCCAGAGTTAATTCCCATCCTTTTGTAATGAATATATTGTTATAAAACTGTTGGATTTCATCTAAAGTTTTTGATGTTTGAAAAGTTGTTTGCTTAGAAGTCGGGGTTTGGTTAAACCCAAGCTTTTGCGCATCGGTAGGGTAGGGAATTGCATCTGTTTTTATTGTTGCAACCCCCCTTACCTCCGATAGTTTTTTTAAGGCTTTGGGTTGGTATCTAATAAAATATATGTAACTTGCAACTGAAACTAAAACCAAAAAGGAAGAAACCAATGTTAATTTCACTTTGTTTTGTGACATTAAATATATTATACGGGTATTACTTGTAAGTCTCAAAATGAAATTATGTTAAGGCGTGGTTTTTTGGTAGAATGTGTTGATATGGCCCCATCGTCTAATGGTTAGGACGACAGGTTCTCAGCCTGTTAATCCGGGTTCAAGTCCCGGTGGGGTCACCAACTCACTTTTACTCAGATTCTTTTGTTTTAAAATCTCGAAGGTAGGGATTAATTCGGGTGTTGCATTCTTTAGTTCTTCGCACGTTGGCAGGTTTTTGAAGAATACTCTTAATCTGCCACCCTGTATTGGGAAGGTTGAATATATTTACTCAGTTTGGTATAGTTCTGTTATGCCCAGCACAAGAAAGTTAACTCAATTCCATTTGCCTGTAGAAATTTTTAAAGATGGTAGGTTTTTTATTGCTAGAACACCTGTTTTAGAACTATCTGTACAAGGCAAGACCGTAGAAATCGTAAGAAAACGATTTGTGGAGGCAGTTGTATTATTTTTTGAAGAACTTGAAGAGTTAGGAACTACAAACGAAGTTCTAAAAGAGTTGGGTTGGAAAAAGATAAAGAAACAATGGAACCCACCTCTAACATCCGTAGAAATAAGCCCTGTTCAAGTATGCGTTTCAGTTTAATAGAATGACAAAGCTTCTACGACCTGTCCCAATAGGAAAATGGGAAAAGTATCTGCAGTCTAAGGGATTTGTTAGGAAAAGACAAAAAGCTAGCCATATAATCTACCAAAGAACTGACAAACCTCTAAAAAGACCTCTCGTTTTCCAAGCAGATAAGGAAATTTCCCCTTATATAATTAAAAGCAACCTTAGGGATTTGGGTATCTCACTTTCCGATTTTTATAAAGATATTAAGTCCTTATAATACCAGAATTAAACGTTAGCTCCCTACTGTCAGATGTTCTATTCTTAGATGAGTAGTATACCTCATAATTAATATACCTTAATACTAGCCTTAACTGATGCTCAGCTTATAAGTTTCTACAACTTCGGGTAAGTCGAAAATTGATGAGATGTAGGTGTTCCATTTTTGATACAATAGGATCACTATTGACTAGCTTTACCCTTTCTGCTATATTTCCTATGTAGACTTTAGGTCTACTTGACTTTGTTCAAGGCCCCCTTTCAGGGGGTTTTTGATTTCTAGCACCTTGTTAAATTTAGTCTATACTCGAAATCCTCAACAAATAAAATATTCTCTATTAACCCTCTACCCTTTAAGATAACCAGCTCTTTTCCTAAATGATCTCTAGCCACAAAATTGATATTTTTTTATTAAAATCATTAATTAACCGATAGGGGCCTTCAGAAATTTCTAAAAGCCCCTATTATTACGCATATGAGTATGTTTTTAAAATATGTAACAAAGTTACAACTATTATGTCTTCTGAAGAAGGATCAAAGAGCTAGAAAAAATCCTGATGTTTCCATCTCTGAGGAGCAGAAAGTAGACTACAAGAATACAGAAGCTCTGAAAAAAATCATTTCCAGAGTTGGGTGGCCTACCATATCGAAGGTTGGGGAACGAGCGGCTCATGCAGCCTGGATAATTGCGCAGCATACTAAAGATGGTAACTTTAGGGAAAAATGTTTGAATTTGATGAAAGAAAACTCCGAGGATGTTTCAAGAAAAGATTTGGCGTTTTTGGAAGATAGGGTTTCTCTTGCGAATTATGGTTACCAAATATATGGAACTCAAGTTAAGACCGAGGAGCGAGATGGTAAGCTAATTACAGAGATTATGCCTGTCAAAGACGATTCAAAATTGGAGGACTTACGTAGAAAGATGGGTCTTGATCCCTTAGAAGAACAGTTGAGAAGATGCGAAAAGATGTACAAAGAACTACTCGTGAATAAAAAATAATTTCAGATCAAGAGTATTTAGGAGAGGCTGTGTAGTCTGGTAGGGTGGTACTTCTCATGGGCCCTCTAGTTTGTACTTTTCTCTACAAACTCAAAAGATTTCAAAATCTCATTCATTTTCAAATCAAAACTATCCCCAGAAATATTTTTTATAGAAATTATCAAAACCTTTCCGGAGTTATAGTCACTTATAATCGGAACATAAATTAAACTGTTTCCATTCCATGTATAACCTTTCAAGAGCAGTGCATCTTTGTTTCCTACCTTAATAGATGTTTCACGAAGAGTAGGTGCCTCTCCTTTTACAACAATGTAATCGTCAATTAGAGTTTTTCTTTGCTTATTGAGATATGCGTCTGTTCCACCTTCACTATACCTATCCATAAGTACTGCAAAACCATCAAAGTTGTTTCTATCTACCAAAGTTTTCGGATCACCAAGAGTAATTAAAGCTGCTTTACCTGAAACCAGTGCCGGTGTGTCGCAACAATCAGCTTTGAAGGTCTTTGGGTATTTGAAAGAAAAATCTCGGTCAGGACTTGTAAAAGTCTCTAGCGGACCGGTGTCTACTTTATCCGGATAGAATTTTACTGATAGTAAAATGTTGTCCGTAGCTGCTTTGTAAACCTGTCTGTAACCCACGTCCCCTTTGTATATTTGAGCGAATTCGTAAATGACTCCGGATTTTAGAATATAAGCAAGTTTGTAATCAGCCCCACAATTTTGTATATCAAAAGTAAATCCGTCGATCGAATTTATAGTAATTCCCTCGGTCCCTGAGAAAATTGCCGTGTCCGGACATTTGGTTGTGAAAGCTCCTTTTTTCACTTGAGTGGCTTCCTGTAATGTTCTTTGGGAAGTAGTAAATGCAGATACTCTAAAAATGTAACCTTCCTTTAAATTTTCCTCCGTTATTTTTTCCTGCCCATCTTGTTTATCAAATGCTATCTCAAGTTTTTTGATTTGGTTTGCTTCATCATAACTTTCAGCTACGTTTGCTTGTTGTAAATACTCAAGGGAGATTTTCAATAGATCACTATTTAACTGAACGAGTTTGGAAACATCAATAACGGTTGGAATTTGTGGTGTTTTGTTTTCCTCATTAATTTCTTGGACGATTGGTTTTGTTTTCAGAAAATATGTTTTGTAGATTTTTATTCCCACCGGTATCAAAATAAATATCAGACAACAAAGTCCTCCAATTACTACTGTTGCTATGAATTTTCTCTTTTTCCTTTTGATTTCTTTTTCTTTTTCTTCAATATCAACAATAGGTTCAGATTGCGGGGTAGTTTGAAGGTTTGGAACGACAGGATTAACTGCCTGTTGGTCATCTGAGATTGGATTTACTGTCGCTTCGTCGGGCATATTTTAATGATATCACTTTAAGTCGTAAATCTCTTTGTTTATCTCATCAACCCCGTTTCTTAGCTGTGTGAAGGGAACACCTTCTCTTGCCGTTACGTCTTCTAAAAACCAAAAGACCCGTTCCGAGTGTCCGTATCCACATGTCGGGGGCATTCCATACTCAAGCATCTCAACAAAGTCCACATCCATAAATTGTGCTTCGACATCCCCCTCGTCCCTTTTTTCTTGCTGCTGCTTAAATCTCTCAAATTGATCTATCGGATCATTTAGTTCTGAAAAACCATTTCCAAGCTCAGACCCCGCAATTATCGGGTGGAATCTTAAAGTTAGTTTTGCATTTTCAGGATTTTCCTTGGAAAGAGGGGACAAAAATTTAGGTATATTAATAACCATAGCAGGTCCGCATATTTTCTTTCTTGCCTCTTTCCATAAATGGTCAATGCCTCTTTCAACTGTAAGTTTCTTTGGAAAGTCTGCACCTGATTTAGTTAAAGCCTTTTTAATTTCATCCAGGCTAGTATTGAAAACATCAATTTTGTATGTGTCTTTAATGAGTTTGGAGTAATCCATTACTTCCCAGTTTTTTGAAAGATCAACTTCAAATCCCCTTATATTGAAGGTTTGTTTTCCATAGACCCTATCCGCGACATATCTGAATAGATCAATAACAAACTGCATGCCTTCTTTAAAACCGGCATATGCCCAATAAAATTCCATTGCCATGTGTTCTGGTAAATGTTCATCTGAAATGCCTTCATTTCTAAACCTCGGTCCTATTTCGAAAACTTTTTCATACCCGCCACCGATTAGTCTTTTAAGATAAAGTTCTTGGGAAATTCTTAAATAAAAGTCCTGATCTAAAGCATCCATGTGTGTGATAAAAGGATTTGCATCGGCCCCTCCGGGAATGTTTTCCAAAACCGGAATATTCATTTCCAAAAAGCCGCGCTCCTTGAAAAATTCTCTATGCGCCTCCCAGAATTTTGCTCTTCTTATAAATCTTTGATAGACCCCCTCGTTAATATTTGTGTCTATATATCTTTTTCTGAGTCGCGATTCCTTGTCCTTAAAGCCCGTGTGAGAATCGGGTAGGGGTCTTAATGCTTTTGAAAGTATTCTTATAGATTTTGCTTCCACTGAGATTTCCCCGGTTTTTGTTTTCACAACATTTCCTGTTGATTCAACAAAATCCCCTGTGTCTAAAAGATTCAAATCAGAAAAGGAAATTTCGCCATTTTCATATTTTGGTTTTCCCATAGTGTCTTCTTTTACATAAAGCTGAAGCCTTCCGGATGCGTCTTTTAAATCAATAAAGCAAAGTTTGCTGTGGGTTCTGATTGAAATAATTCTTCCGGCTACTGAAACGGTTTTTCCTTTTAGATCTGGGAATTTATCAACAATCTCATTATTATTGTGAGTTTTATGGGTTTCAGCGGGGTATGGATTTACGCCAAGACCTTTTAACTTGTTTAATTTCTCAATTCGTATGTTTCTGTATTCTTTGAGAGTTGCCATTTAAGTAATTCAACCACGAAACGGCATTAATATTCAATCTTTATGATCGTGTAGGTGAGTTTTCCAACGGGAGCTTCTACCTCTATTTTTTCACCGACTTTTTTGCCCATTAAGGCAGAGCCAAGAGGTGATTCGTGTGATATTTTGTTGGCCATAGGATCGGCTTCTGGTGCGCCTACGATATAAAAGGTGTCTTCACTGTTGTCTATGTGAACAGTTACCTTAGCTCCGACATCAACAGACTCTTTATGAGACTTGTTCCCGTCGGTAACTGTTGCGTTTTTGAGAATTTCTTCAACTTCCGAGATTCTGCCCTCAATAAAAGCTTGTTCCTGCTTTGCGGCATCGTATTCAGAATTTTCAGAAATATCACCCATTTCTCGGGCGTCTTGTATTCTTTTTGCTATTTCGGGTCTTTTAACATCAATGAGATTTGTAAGCTCATTTTTTAAGTTTTCTAGACCTTCTTTTGTTAATACTAAAGTTTGTTTATCCATTTTTCCTTCTGTTTGTGAGTCCCAAACAACACCAAAGATTTGTACTCTATAGGTATTTGGGGCCTTAAAACTAAAAATTCCCCAAATTTTTTGGGGACCTTTGCATGGACAGAAGTATTTTTATCACAGATAGACTCGAGTGTCAAATCAATAGGATTAGTACAAATATTGTTGTTGCAATAGAAATTAGAGGAATACTGTGTTTAAAGTTTTATTTTGTTGATGTTGTCTATACTTATCCATGCAGTCATTGAGCCAAGTCCTCTTTTGTCTATTTCAAATGGTTGTATCTTTTTGACGTTAGTAAAGTAGAGAAACATTGCGTAATTTTTATTAGTTATATATTTCAGAATATCTTCAGGAATTTTATTTGTTCCAAGATCAGGAAGTATGTGTTTTTCCATAATTTCCAAAGCATGAATGTTGTCCCTTACTTCATATTGGTAAACATTTAATACTATAGCCATTACTGTAACTGGCTCGGCCCCATTTTTGAAGTAGATGTGGTCTCCTTTATGAGCAACTCCCCATGGAGCGTGTTTTGTTTTACACCACCTTGCCTCGCAGGTTTTTTCTCCAGATATTATTTTGGGTATAAGCCCCCAAGACCTTTTCATTATTGCGATGTGGTTCATTGAAACAATTTTACATCAACAGATGATCTTTAAAGGTTGATTGTTGTCGGAGAGCTTGAGTAGTCTATAATATCCCTATGCAAAAATTTGCCCCTACTATTAATGTTCCCGTGCAGGAGAATCCGGAAAGTAATTTATTAAACGAGGAAGTTCCTATGTCTCCAATGTATCCTATTAAAAAACAAAACAATAAAAACCCTATAAATATTCTGATTGGTATATTTTTTGTCTTGGCCATAGTATTTACAGCCTGGGTTTTTCTTTCAGGGAATTCTAAAAAAATTATCAGTCCCTTTTCAAAGAATGACGGTATTTCTTCAAGTAAGTTTGACGATAAACTGCCTGCAGATCTAACTGGGGAATTGGTCGCTCCTTCAGACGCAGCACAGTGGAAAGATCAGAGGCCCTTAGGGATTATGGTAGACAACCAAGTAGATGCAAGACCTCAATCTGGATTAATTTACGCCGATATCGTTTATGAAGTTGTTGCAGAGGGAGGTATTACAAGGTATTTAGCCTTTCTCCAATCCCATACACCGGAGAAAATTGGCCCGGTAAGGAGCGCCAGAGAATATTATTTGATGATAGTTAAAGAGCTTGGAGATGCGATGTTAATGCATATTGGTTATTCCCCCCAGGCATTACTTGCAATCGATACTTGGCCGGTTAGAAGTTTGTTTAGGGGTGGATGCGAATCTTTACCGGGTTGTGAGTGGAGAGACAACCCTAGAAACGTTGCCTATGAACATACTGCCTATGTTAATGGTTTAAAACTTAGGGAGTTAGCTACAAATCTGGGTTGGGAAGGAAAAGGGGATATTACTTTGTGGAAATTTAAAAATGATAGTAGTATCTATTCCTCTAAACCTTTAGCAAGTAGTATAACGATAGATTTCTGGACTAAGGGAGATTACACAGGTATTTTCAAATACGACCCCCAAAACAACTCGTATCTTAGATTCACCGGGTATGATGCAAGTGATCAACCAATTGCTTTAATGGATCGGGAAAAAACTACACAGCAAGTGGAAGTCAAAAATTTAATTGTTCAGTTTACAACAGAAAGCTCAGTAGCGGAGGATGTTAAGGGTAGATTAGAGTACCAACTTATCGGAAGCGGAAAGGCATTGGTATTTATCGACGGAAAAGTTGTAGATGCCACATGGTCAAAATCAGGAAGAGATGCAAGAACCATATTTTACGATACGGATGGAAATGAGTTACAATTCAATAGAGGAAAGTTTTGGATCTCTATAGTACCTGATAGAAATGTTGATCAGGTTGTTTATAATTAATCTGCCCCCGAAAAATATATGTTAAATAAAATACTTGTATCTGAAGTAAGGGTTAAAATATTAAAATTGCTTCTTTTGAATCCAAAAAGAAGTTTTCACATTAGAGCTATAGTTAGAAATGTTGATGCCGAGATAAACGCCGTGAGGCGCGAGCTGGAAAATCTTTTCGAGGTGTCTCTCGTAACGAGAAGACAAAGCTCAAATAAAATCTTCTACCAGATAAACACCGAACACCCTTTTTATACCGAACTTTTGTCACTGGTGGCTAAGGAAGACGGCGTTGGTGCCGCCATAATGAAAAAGGCCCCACAAATAGGAGATATTTCTTACGCCATGCTTTCTCTTGAGTTTTTAAGGGGAAGGAAATCCTCAGCTCTTGATGTTGATCTTTTTATTGTAGGTTCGGTAAATTTGGACATCTTGAGTTTCATAATCAAGGAAGAGGAGGAGAAGATGGGAAGAGAGATTAACTACTCAGTGATGGGCATAGAAGAATTTTTAAATAGAAAAAGAACAAATGATTCTTTTATCTACAGAATACTTACTCAAAGCAGAACAATGCTTGTCGGAGACGATTCTAAATTTTGTGAAACTGTCTAATGCTTAAAAACGAAAATTTTAGATTAGTTCTTATCTCCTTAATTTTCTCAGCTTCTGTTCTTGTTATTCTTCCAAGAATCGAAATTTATGTAAGCAATAAATTACTGAAAGTAGATTCCTATGTAGGGGGATACTCCCCAAAAATATTTGGAAAAGTTATTGATTTAAGTGATTTCAAAAAGGGGATGGATGTTGGTGGAATGGAAAGAGTGGTTTTTACCATTGGGGATGCAGGAACAGAAAACGTAGAGACAAACTCACAACTGGTAAAAGAAATTACCGAGAAAAGAATGAAATCAGGTGGGTATAAGGAGTATCAGGTCTATATTTCAAAGACAGATGGGAAATATCAATTAGTTGTTGAGGTTCCCAAGTATGTTGATATAAATTATCTCGCTGTTCTTCTTAATGGAACTGGTAATCTTACTTTTAAGACTCTAAAAAATCCCGCGGAGTGGGGTCCCGAAGAAGCAGCAAGGTTAGTTGCGTCCCCGGATTCTTGGCTGCCAACCGATATTTCAAGAAGTGATGTTTCGGATTTAGCAATAAGCAAGGGGTCTACCGGACAGGATCAGCTGCAAATAATTTTTAAGCCAGAAGGAAAAGCCAAGTTTAACAAAGTAGCAAAGGAAAATGTAAATAAACCAGTTGCCTTTTTTATTAATGATCAAGATTTCCCAGTATTGATTCCGGTTATAGATGAAAGTCTTGCCGCCGATGCTTTAGTCGACCCGACTCTGACGGGGTACTTTCCCCAGGGTTTTTTGCAATCTTTTTTGATCCAATATAAAAACGGTCCCCTTCCGGTGAAGCTGTTTTCACCAGAAGCCTTTGATGTTGCTCCTAAGTTTGGGAGTAACTTCATAGAGAAATTTGGGTTAGCTTTACTAGTAGGTTTCTCCGCAACCCTTATTTTATCTCTGATTAGATTTAAAAAGGAGGGTATTTTATTATCAATGTCAGTTTTTCTCTCAATCTGCCTTTTTTTGGCCTTGGTAAAGGTTTTTTCTGTTTCAGTAAACTTCGCTTTAGTGGCAGGGACGCTTACGGCTCTCCTTCTTTTTGTTGAGAAGGGATATGAAATTTTGTATAAGATAAAGTTAGAGGAGTCTAAAGATAAGCCATTTGGATACGTGATAGAAAAGGTTTTTGGGGAGCAGGGGGATATTTTTAAGTATGTGATTATACTATTGTTTTTCACAATGCTTTTAGTTTTAAGATCGGCAAAGGGAGAGCTTGTGAGTTTTATTTATAGTATTGTGATTGGATGTTTGTGTCTGCCATATTTATATTTTGTGTTTAAGACTTTGCTTGAAACTTCCGGAGGAAAAAAGAAATGATATCGGGATTTATTAACACGCTAGAAACATGTAAGGAATTTATTATTTTCTTTGGAGTAGTAGTTGGATTTGTAGCGATATTTTCTTCCCCAGTTTTGAAAAGTGTGCAAAAGATCAATAGAAAAAGAATTGTAGCTTTGTTCATTATCAGTTTATGTTTAAGTATCGTCCTTTCGATAGTTGCATTTTTTGGTTATGTTTTATTTACGAAATATTCTTATGAAAATCTGAATTTATACTTACTATTTACACTAATATTATCCATAAATTTGAATCTATCGTTGGTGGTAAATATCAGAAGGGAAATCTCTAGGGCAAAAAAGTCAATGAGTTTCAGCGAATCCGTTGGCGGAAGCGTTAGGCGAAATTTTAGAAAAGTATTTGATGTAATAATTTATTACCTTTTGTTTCTTTTGGCGATTCTTTTTTTGGCCAACAGGGAAATCGGATCTTTTATTGGAATGCTTTTTATTTCCGTCCTTGTTTGTTCCTTCGTATCTGCTTTTGCTCCCTCCTTTATATGCAAACTATCCGAAAGGATTTTCAAATAAAGATCTAGACTTCTGGTAATATCTTTTTATGGTCAAGTGGAATATTTTAGGTAAACACAAAGAGGGAAGTGACGTCGTATCAGAAATTCTTAAACAAAGAGGAATAGCTGATAAAGAAGATTTCTTAAAAGACCGCTCATTAAAAGAATGTGTCGAGCAGATGCCGGCGGATTTTAAAAAAACACTTAGAAAGGCGTCTGATTACATTAAAGAGTCAATGAGCTTAGGAAGAACGATTGTAGTTTTTGGAGATTACGATTCAGATGGGATAAACGCCACCGCTATTTTATATAACTTCTTAAAAAAAGAAAAAGGATACGACAAAGTTTCATACTTTATACCCAACAGATTTGATCATAGCTACGGCATTTCCAAGCCTGCGATAGACGATGTATTAAAGGAAGTTGGCAGTAAAGCGCCCGTTTTATTTATTACGGTTGATGTTGGTATAACAGCGTTTGATGAGGTTGCGTATATTAAAAAACTCGGAAATTTTGTTGTTTTGACGGATCATCACCAAAAACCTGAAGAATTACCTAATGCAGATTGTATTGTTTGGAATGATAGCGTATGCGGCGCAGTGATTTCCTGGCTCCTGACTAGATTTTTAGGATCTAAAGACAAAAACAGCATCTCTATGGCAGCCTTGGCTACAGTTACCGATCTTCAGAAATTAACAGGTTTTAATAGGGAAGTGGTCAAAAAGGGGCTTATGGTTTTAAACTCAACACCGCCGCTTGGTTTGAAAAAACTTCTTGAAGTATCTGGAAAGGAAGTTTCGGAAATAACATCGTATGAGCTTGGTTGGGTTTTAGGCCCAAGATTAAATGCTTCCGGAAGAATGGAAACAGCAAAAGATTCAATCAGAATTCTTGTTGAGGACGACAAAAAGTTGCTATCTGAACTTGCGAAAAGTTTAAATTCTAAAAATATTCAAAGACAGGAAAAAACATTGGAAATGTATGAAGTTGCCGCTGATTTTGACAAAAAGGGGAAGAAAAAACTTCCAAAAGTGATTTTTTCTTCCGATAAAAAATATCATGAAGGAATAATAGGGCTTGTGGCGGCTAAACTTGTTCAAACTTACTACAGACCCGCAATTGTCATGTGCGTAATGGATGATTACGCAAAGGGATCAGTAAGGTCCATTGCAGGAGTAAATGTTATTGAGATGTTGAGGGAATTTTCTGATATGTTTATTGATCTTGGGGGTCACCCAATGGCTGCCGGTTTTACAATTGATAAGAAAGAAATTCCACAGTTTGAAAAGAAGTTTCTCAAATATGCTGAAAGTAAAATTGAAGAAAGGTTTCTCACACCAACTTTAAACGTTGATATGAAAATACCGACAGACATTATAAACGAAAAACTTCTAAACGAGATTGAAAGGATGGAACCATTTGGTATCGGAAATGAGCAGCCTCTGTTTGTTTCCGAAGCTTTTGGAATTGTAAATTCCGATATTACAGGGAAAGACAAACGTCATTTGAAGCTAAGTTTGTACGATGGAAATAAATACCACAAAGCCATTTACTTTGGCGGCGCTGAGCACGAAAATGATCTAAAAGTGGGAGAAAAAATAGATTTGGTTTATACATTGAAGAAAAATGAGTACAATGGTAATAAATACGTAGATTTGGTAGTAAGGGATTTCAGAAAGGTTTAAATATGGAAAGAATATATATTAGAGATTTGCAAAAGCATGTAGGAAAGCCAGTTAAGGTCTGTGGTTTTGTCCAGACAATAAGAAAACAGGGAGGAATAATGTTTTTGATTCTAAGAGACGTAACTGGAACGATCCAAACAGTAACTTCAAAGGGGGATCCCGATGTTTTTGAAGAGGCCGGAAAGCTTTCTTTGGAATCTGTCATTGAGATTGAGGGAAATGTAAAGGAAGAAAAACAAGCACCTGGGGGATTTGAGTTGAAAGCCGGCAAAATAACTATATTAAGCAAAGCAGAGCCGGAGCTCCCAATCCCTGTTGTTGAGGAAAAGGGCGGTGAGGAAACTGATGTAACAAAAAGGCTTGATTGGAGGTACGTTGACCTTAGAAAAGAAAAAAATCTTAAAATCTTTAAGGTTTGGACAGAGCTTGAAAGAGGTTTCAGGAAATATTTTGAGGACGCAGGATATTTGCAAATATATACACCGTCTTTTATGGGTACCGCAAGTGAGACCGGAGCTGATGTATTCGAAGTGAGGTACTTCGAGACAAAGGCTTACCTTGCTCAATCTCCTCAGTTTTACAAACAAATGGCAATGGCCTCTGGATTTGAGAAGGTTTTTGTTATGGGACCGGTATTTAGAGCCGAACCTTCATTTACATCCCGTCATATGACCGAATTTACCGGTTGGGACTTTGAAATCTCATATATCAATTCTCATGAGGACGTAATGGCTGAGGAGGAAAGGCTTTTGGTTGCTGGTTTTACTCAATTAAAAGAAAAGCTTGGGCTTGCTATTGAAATTCCCTCAATTCCATTTCCAAAAATGACAATGGAAGAGGCAAAAAAGAAGCTTGAGAAGATAGGAGCCAAAAGTGGTAAAAAGGGAGATCTTACCGGCGAGGAGGAGATTGCTTTAAGCGAAATAGTTAAAAAAGAAACAGGTCATGACTTTGTGTTTGTAACTGACTGGCCAATCGAATCCAGGCCCTTTTATCACATGAGGCATGAAGACAATCCACTATTAACCAAGAGCTTTGACCTGTTATATAAGGGAGTTGAGGTTACAACAGGTGCCCAAAGAGAGCATCGATACGAAATACTTAAAAAGCAGACTTTGGAAAAAGGTATGGACCCGAATGTTTTGGAAGATTATCTAAACTTTTTCAAATATGGCTGTCCTCCGCACGGTGGGGTAGGAATAGGTCCGGGAAGGTTGATTATGAAAATATTAGATCTTCCAAGCGTGAAGGAGGCCACGTATTTGCCAAGAGATGTTAAAAGATTAAGACCGTGAGGTTTTTTATGGATCTGACTCAGAAAGTTTTTGGACTTTTGGACAGGAACAAGATTTCCTATGAAAAGTATGAGCACAAGCCGGTTTTTTCCTCGGAAGATGCCTCAAGAGTAAGAGGGACCGATATTTCACTGGGGGCCAAATCCCTTGTTTTTGATGCGGATGCCAAACTTATCTTAATAGTTGTCCCAGCGGATAAAAGAGTGGATTCGAGAAAATTTATGAAGATGTATAAAATAAAAAATTTGAGAATGGTTGATAAGGAAAAACTTCCTGAAAAGGTGAATCTTGAAAGAGGCGCGGTCATGCCCTTTGGAAGCCTTTTGGGTCTTACAACTTATTTCGATGAGGGTCTAAAAAGAGATGGCAATGTTGTCTTTAATGCCGGAAAAACTACAATATCTATTGTAATGAAAGCAAGAGATCTGATCGAAATTGAAAAACCCATATTTGGAAGCTTTGCAATTTAAGATGCCGACAGTTATTCCTAGAAGAATTGAAGATTTCGTTAGAAAAATAGGGTTGCTAATTATAGGTATTGCTATACAAATTCTCTGGTTTATAGACAGAAGCACTAGTTTTACATTCAGACAGGCAGTTTACTTTACGGAGAGATTTATGACAGTCGTAATCGCTACAGGGGGACTAATTGCCTTAGGATATTTTCTGTACTCCGGATATCTTAGTACTTTGTTTGAATATATTTTGTCTGATAAAACAATTCAAACTCAGCTTGGTGTTTTTTATCCGGCGAGAATTAGGTATTTTCCGATGCCGGAGATATTGGCTAAGTCTGTTTTGGTTGTGGAAAAGAAAGAGGGAAGGGTGTTATTTGAAAAAAGTTCTAAGGATAAGTTGGCTCCTGCTTCTACAGTCAAACTTTTAACAGCTTTAGTCGCTTTGGATTTGTACAGCCCCGGTGAAGAATTAAAAGTGTTAGAGGAGTGTACGGAAGTTGAAGGAACAAAAGCTGGTTTTCCGAAAGATTCTGTGTTTACGGCAGGGGATTTAGTTGACAGCATGCTGATCGGATCGCTGGGGGACGCAGCGTGTGTTTTGGCGTCAAAAAGAGTTACAAATGGGGCTTTTGTTGGTTTGATGAATAAGAAAGCCATTTCTATTGGAATGACCTCCACCAGAGTTTCTAATCCAGTTGGTCTTGATGACGAAAATGGGGGCAACTATTCTACGGCATCTGATTTATACAAGCTTGCTGTTTTTGCAACCAATGTGCCCCGTATTAAAGAGGATGTTAAAACCCCCATGTTTATTTTAAATGCAAGTAAAAAGAAGTATTCCGGAATTATCTACAATACAAACAAATTTTTATGGGAAATACCTCATACTGTAGGAATAAAGACTGGTACAACACAAGGGGCGGGTGAGGTTTTGATATATGAATACAACGATGGTCTGAGAGATATAGTTATAGTTGTAATGGGAAGCTTGGATAGATTTGCAGATACAAAAAATGTTTTGGATTGGGTTTTAGCAAGCTACGCTTGGAAATGATTATCTGGTTGGGTACATCTATCTGGTACTAACCCTCCTTTTAGGTCTAACGGGTCTGCCATCGAGGCAACTTTATGCCATTGCTCGTAAAATTGAGTAACTCGCATGTTGAACCCACTTAACATTAGAAACAACCTCCAGTTGGGCAAAACAAATTAGCTACGGAGGTAATATTCTAATGAAAATTAATCCTTTTTCGATGACATTTAATTATGATCGAACGGGTGTATTTTGGATGACAAACAATATGATCTAACGCAGGTTGCTGAGATTATGCTTTTGTGCTACACTCCTCGCATTGAAGTATCTTAAACCCATTTTCATATTGTAAAGGAGTCGAAATGTCTAAACGTCACGCTTGGTTAAGAAAGGAAATTCGGAACATGGAAGTTGGGGAATTCAAAACATGGCCGGTCAATTGGCCCGGTGTAGATGATGCTCTCGTTGCTGAGGTCCAAGCTTTTTTGGACACCCTTACGGACAAGAGATTTACTGCCAGTAAGGCAAACTTTGACCGCAACCACTGGCTATCACTGGGGGTAGAACGCATCGCATAGGTACTTTGACCCTAGGGTACAAGTCCCGAACCGTTAGCATGTGGCAAAACGGTTCGGGAATTTTCGTTTCTTTACAGGAAACCTTGTATAAGTGAATGACGTGGACAGGGGGAACGAGTGTAATGCGGGGATAAATGGCTTAATATGAAATGTTAAACTGTACTCATGAGGACAATATCCTTTTTCTTATACCCCTATCCGACTTAGCTGAAATATCCCGTCACCTGTGTGCATAGACGATTGAAAAGTAAAATGGGTAGAGATTTAGTAGTTTTAAGACATTTCTATTTAGATGGAGTTGTATTCGTAGCGTTTTGTTTTGTGTACTGTCCGCTTACAGCCGGGAAGTAAATGGTGATGTCCCCTCCGGGAGACCCTCTTGTTGTGTAAGTCCCGCTAAAAATATATATCGGTTGAAGGTAAGTTTGATATTTTGGGGTCTCGTAGTAACCAAGGTAGATATTATCGATCAATATTTTTTCCACCTCTAGTGGAACGTAGCTTTCAAATGGATTTAAACCTCTTTGAAATACTCTTGATATGATTCCCTTTCCGCTTTTCACAGCAGCCCAGGCTTCAGAAACCGGAATTATTGGGTATTTTGAGTCAGTTTGAGGAATGATTTCCCAGTAATTAACGCCCATCATTGGATTATTTAAAGGTGAGACGCCCTGAGGGGTGTTTCCCACCGAAACTCTTAGTAAACCCTCCGATGGATCAGGTCCGAATATCGGATAATTATCAATGGTTCTGTAATAGTCAATTCTTGCAAGCTGCGCCTCTCTGACGTCAGTTGTCTCATAAATTTTGTTGCCCTGGAAACTTCCCAAAATTATATTTTGAGTTCCTTTTGCGTACGAGTCATCAAATCTGTAAATAGCCAAAAGAATTTGAGATGCAAGTATGGGGGCCTTTTGAATGCTTATATTTCCAGGAGCGTAGCTATTTCCCGATCCGGAAAAATCTGTTATGAGGGTTAGTTTTCTTGTCTCAAGATCAATACTAAGTGTACTTTTTGTGAGAGAGTTTCTCCAAACGTACGTTTTCCCTTTTAGATCTGAAGAAAGGTCTTTATCCCCAAAACCCAACCGTGCGGCGTCACTAATGGCGTTTTTTCCGGCGAGGTACGAATATTGAATAGGTTTGAATTTATAAACCGGAAGCTGCATAGGGAGATTTGTTGGGAGCTTTCCGTTTTTTGTATTAAGCACATATTCGGGAGCAGTTTTGCCGATTCTTTTTTCTACAAATTCCAGTTGGTCTAAAAGACCATATGTTATAACGGGGGGCTCCTTTTTTGTAAAAAGGGCTCTAATTGCAGATTGTCCTCCCGGGATAATTAACAATATTGCTATATAGTAGGCCCCAATAACAAGGAAGACCCACTTGGAAGCTTTTTTAAGCATGGCAGACACTCTTGTTAGATTCATCGATATAATTCTAGCAGAAAAAGCCAAGTTGTCTGTGAACACGTATTCCAGCAATATTTTTCGTGCTAAAATCCAGAGTATATGACTATTCGTACAAGAATGGCTCCAAGTCCGACAGGGGAGTTTCACATTGGAAGTATGAGAACCTTGATGTATAACTGGGCGTTGGCAAGAAAACTTGGGGGACAGTTCATCCTAAGAATTGAGGATACTGACAAGGAAAGATACGTTGAAGGTGCGGTTGAAAGAATGCTTTTGGTAATTAAGAAATATGGGTTTGATTGGGATGAAGGGCCACAAGTTGGAGGTAAATATGGGCCTTATGTTCAATCCGAAAGACTTGATATTTACAAAAAGTATGCACTGGAGCTGGTAGAGAAGGGCAAAGCATACTTCTGCTTTTGTGCCGAAGAAAGACTTGAGAAATTAAGGGAGCAGCAAAGGAAAGAGAAAAAACCCGTTACTAAATACGACAGACATTGTTTAGATTTAAGTAAGGAGGGAATAGAAGGAAACCTTAAAGGGGAAAAACCTTACGTTATTAGAATGAAAATCCCCGATGATGAGATTGTTGAAGTTGCTGATTTGATTCTTGGAAAGATGTCCTTCCCGTCAAACGACCTTGATGATCAAATTCTTCTTAAGTCAGATGGCTTTCCGACATATCACCTCGGTGTTGTGGTTGATGATCACTTGATGGAAATCACCCACATTTTAAGAGGTAGAGAGTGGTTGGCATCAACCCCAAAGCACGTTTTGCTTTACAGGGCGTTTGGATGGAAAGAGCCGGTATTTGCTCATTTGCCGGTATTGAGAGAAGTTGATAGTACGAAGAAAATGTCAAAAAGGTTAGGTGATGTTGCAGCTTCTGACTTTCTTAAAGCCGGGTATCTTCCGGAGGCTTTAGACAACTTTATTATGTTTCTTGGTTGGAACCCCGGAACCGAGAAAGAAGTTTATACGATTGACGAATTTGTGAAAGATTTTTCTATAGAAAAAATTCAAAAATCTGAGATGTCTGCTTTTGATAGACAGAAACTTTCATGGTTTAACGGTTTATATATTAGAAACACTCCTTTGGGAAGACTATTTGAAAAAATAGAAAGTTGGCACAAGGAGTTTGGTGTGAAGATGGAATGTGGAAAGTTCGGGAAAGATTTTGATCTGAAAGTTTTGTCTTTAGTGCAAGAGAGAATGAAAACATTGTCTGAGTTTAACGACCTTACTTCATATTTTTATAATCGCCCGATTGTGAATTCCGAAAAACTTGCAAGTTTTTCTGGCGATTTAAGAAAATCGAAGGAGATTATTGAAAAATATCTTGGTGTTTATGAGCATATTTCCGAAGATGCTTGGAAAAAAGATGATTTAGACAAGATTTCTCATGAGAAACTTTTGGAGTGGGGCTACAAACCTAAGGAGGCTTTTATGACGCTGAGATACGCAGTTTGTGGAACAGAATTTACACCTCCTTTATTTGATGTCTTTAATCTAATAGGAAAGAAAGAGACCATCGAGAGATTAAAGTCAGTTTTGTAACTTTAATATCTACTCTAAATAGATAAATCCCATTGATAAAAACCAACTTATTGCTAGAATAAACACAGGCAGTAAATTATCAGGAGGCATACTATGGCGGTAAAAATTTCAACTAAGGATACTAGAGAAAGTGTTAAAAAAACTATTCAGTCAGGAAAAGATTTAGCTCTTAGAACCGCGATAGACCAAATAGAAAAAAGTTTCGGAAAGGGTTCCATTATGAGACTTGGCGCGAGTGTTGGGGAAAGATCCATTCCAGTTATTCCAACAGGATCTATCGCTTTAGATTTAGCGTTGGGGGTTGGAGGAGTTCCAAGAGGCAGAATCGTTGAAATATTTGGTCCGGAATCTTCAGGAAAAACGACGTTAGTTCAACACATAATTGCAGAGACCCAAAAACTTGGCGGCATTGCCGCTTTAATCGACGCAGAAAACGCTTTTGATCCAACCTACGCTGAAAAAACCGGTGTTAATGTTGAGGAGCTGCTTATTTCTCAGCCGGATACAGGAGAGCAAGGCCTTGAAATTGCAGAGACTCTTATAAGATCAAACGCAGTTGATTTGGTTGCAATTGATTCGGTTGCAGCGTTAGTTCCCCGAGCAGAAATTGAGGGAGATATTGGAGACAGCCATATTGCAATGCAGGCAAGACTTATGAGCCAGGCCTTAAGGAGACTTTCCGGAGCAATAAGCAGGTCTAAGTGTACAGTCATTTTCACAAATCAACTTCGTATGATGATTGGGGTAATGTTCGGAAACCCGGAAACTACTGCCGGAGGAAAAGCCTTAAAATATTACGCCTCCGTAAGAATAGATATTAGAAAAATTGAGTCTCTAAAAAAGGGCGATGAGTTTTATGGAATTAGAGTTAGAGCCAAGGTCGTTAAAAATAAAGTGGCACCTCCCTTTAGATCGGCGGAGTTTGATATTTTATTTAACGAAGGTATAAGCAAAGAATCAAATACTATAGATGTCGGTGTTGACCTTGGGGTTCTGAAAAAAAGCGGAGCTTGGATTGAATTCAACGGAGAAAAGATAGGACAGGGGAAAGAAGCGGCAAGACAATATTTGAAAGAGAATCCTAAAGTATTTGCAGAGATCGAGAAAAATATAAGAACTGCGGTAAAACAAAAGAGTGACATTCCATTAAACATAGGTGCCGAAGAAAAGAAAAGTCCGGTTGAAGAATAGACAAAATAATGTAAGCTAGAAAATAGATGCAGGATTCAAAGCTCGAAGAAATATTCGAAAAAGTATATTTCAAGATATTAAATTTTATTTCCTATAACCTAAGAAGCGAAAAGGAAGTAGCAGACAGACTCACAAAGTATTTATCCAAATATCGTATTAGTTCTTCCGAAAAGAATAATTTATCTGCTAAATTAACCTCCAAACTTGAGGAGGGCGGCTACTTAAACGACTTGAACTTTGCGTTTACGTACATTAAAAGTGTCTCTGATTCGAAAAAACCTGTCAGTAAAAGAAAAATAACCCATTTTCTGATGAAAAAAGGTATTTCTAGGGATATGCTGTCCGATGCTTTAGACTCCCTCCCTGCTGATTTTTCCCTTAACAATGCTGTAAAAGATGCAGAAAAAAAGCTGAGGCTTCTGGGAAACATTGATGAGTTCTCCAAAAAAAGAAAGCTTTACGATTATCTTTTCAGAAAGGGCTACGACTCGGGAACAATATCTTCTGTGGTTGACACTTTGCTGTAGTTACAATAGAATCAACTCAGGAATTTGCTATGAGAAAAAGATTTTTCACTAATCCAAAAATGGAACATTTCGAGTTTTATTCCAATAAAACACTGGTGTGACATTCGTTTTTATAGCAATTTCCCAAAGTATTTATTAACTTCATATTGAGGTTTTTAGTTATGTTTAAAATGGAGGTTACAACATATGGTAATAACATACGTATTATTGGCATTGGCCATTATAATTGCGGGTGTTGCGGTTGTTAAGTTTGCACCCAAACAGAAATCGCAACTAGAAGAAAAAGTTTCCCCAGAGGTAATAATTTCAAATACTGTAGTTGAGAATGATCCTTTAGTTCTCGAAGCAAAAGCAAGAGCAAAGGATGTAATTGTTGAGGCTAAAACAGCCGCTCTTCAAATTCAAACCAAAGCTCAGGAACAGGCAAGACAAATAAGAGAAGAGGCAATGGAATCAGAGAGAAAAATCTCCGTTATGAAAGCTCAAGTGGACGCCAAGGAAAAGGAATTTGAAAGCGAAAGAAAAAACATCGAGGCAGTGAAGGAAAAACTTGAAAAGAAACAGGAAGATATAGAATCCGCCCACAAAAAACAAATAGAAACGCTTGAAAGAATATCTTCCATGTCCAGAGAGGAAGGAAGAGAGCTTTTGCTTAAAAATCTTGATAGAAGTCTTACCGAAGAAAAAAGCAAAAGAATAATGCAAAATGAAGAAGAAATTAAAATCGATGCTCAGGAAAAGTCAAAACAGATTCTTATGGATGCCTTAGAATTTGGATCCACGGATATTGTGATAGAACACTCAACTTCCAAGGTTAAACTTCCTGACGAGGAGTTAAAGGGAAGAATAATTGGGAAAGAAGGAAGAAATATTAGAACCTTTGAAGAGCTGACTGGGGTTGATTTGGATATGGACTCATCCCCAGGAGACATCATTGTTTCTTGCTTTGATTCTGTAAGGAGGGCAGTTGCAACAACGGCTTTGGAAAGACTGATCGCCGATGGAAGAATACAGCCGGCAAGAATAGAAGAAATTGTGGATCAAACCAAAAAAGAAATAGACAATCTGATGTATAAAGCCGGAGATACTTTGTGCCATAAAATTGGTTTGTACAATATTTCCAAAGAACTTATTCAAACACTTGGAAGGTTCAGATACAGATTTTCCTATGGCCAAAATATGCTTGAACATACAATGGAGACTGCAAGAATCGGTATGTTTATTGCAAAGGAGATTGGGGCGAATGTTGATACAGTTAAGATGGCCTGCGTGTTTCACGACATCGGTAAGGTTTTGACTGACAAGGACGGCTCGCACGTTGAGCTTGGGGTTGAATATTTAAACAAATTCAAGATACCGGAAAATGTTATTAAGTGTATTGCTGAACACCACGATGACAAACAAGGCTCTGTCGAGTCAGCTATTGTTGCATTAGCGGACCATGTGAGCGGAGCAAGACCTGGTTCAAGGGGTGAGGATTACGAGTCTTATATTAAAAGACTAAAAGATCTTGAAGAGGCGGCAACGTCCTTTGATGGGGTCGAGAAAGCTTACGCGGTTGCAGCTGGAAGAGAAGTTAGAGTGTTTGTTTCCCCGGAAAAGGTGGATGACTATTCAACAGCTTTGTTGGCAAAAGAGATCGCTAGGAAAATAGAACTTGAACAAAACTACCCGGGTGTAGTAAAAGTAATAGTGATAAGAGAAACAAGAGTATCAGAAACGGCTAAGTGATAAGATATTATTTAGGAGGTAAGTAAAATATGTATTATATTTTTGTCGCCATAATAGCCTTTGTTTTGTTTGTACTTTTTTTGAAGGCACTGGGTGCCGTAGTTAAAAGCATAATTACCACACTTTTTGTCATAGTAGTTCTGATCGCTGGATGGCTGATGTACAAATCACTTAAAAGTCCTGTGACTGTGCTTGGAAAATACAAAATAGACAGGTTTGTTGTTACAAAGGTTGTTAGATGAAAATATTATTCGTCGGTGAAATAGTTGCAAAACCGGGAAGGGAAGTTGTTGCTAAATTTCTCCCGGAGATTATCAAAGAACATAAGGTAGATCTTGTGTTTTCAAACTGCGAGAACTTATCGGGCGGAAGGGGGATAACTGAAGAAAAGATCAATGAGGCTAAACTTGCGGGAATAGATTATTTTACAAGCGGGGAGCACGTTTTTTGGCAGAAAGGAACGGAAGAAATCATGGACAGACTTCCCGTTTTAAGACCGGCAAACTACCCTGAAGGAACCCCCGGGGAAGGTTACACAATAGTTGATGGAGGAAAGAATGGCAAAGTGCTTCTCATTAATCTTATGGGTATAACTTCTTTTAGTGGAAAAAATGCGTTTTTAGAAAACCCTTTTACAAAGGCTGATGAGATTTTGGAAAAAACAAAGAGTGAAAAATTTGCTGCAAAGATAATAGATTTCCATGCGGAGGCCACCAGTGAGAAATATTCTCTAGGCTTTTATTTAGACGGCAAAGTTGACGCCATAATAGGCACTCACACACATGTTCCAACGTGTGATAATTATGTTTTACCCAAAGGTACCATGTATGTAACTGATGTAGGTATGTGTGGCGCAATCGACTCCTCACTGGGCGTAAAAGCTGATATAACAATAAAAATGTTTTTAACCGCGATGAATCAACGTTTCGAATGGGAAAGTGCTGGTAGAAGGGCTTTTCGAAGTGTATTATTAGATCTAGACGAGAGATCAATCGTTAGGATTGATAAATTAATATAAGATGTCTATAAGTTGCCTACCCAGGTAGCAATTTCTTTCTGAGAGGGGGTGTAAGTAAAATGACAAAAACAGACTTAATTGCAAAAGTTGCAGATATGGCCGGAATGACCAAGGTTGATGCAAACAAAGCAGTCGACGCAGTTGTCGGGGCAGTTCAGGCTTCACTTGCAAAAGGTGAAAAAGTAACCTGGACAGGATTTGGTACATTCGAGGTTAGAAACAGAGCTGCAAGAATGGGAAGAAACCCACAAACAGGAGCACCTCTTCACATCGCAGCCAGCAAGACTCCTGCATTCAAATCAGGAAAGAGCTTGAAGGATGCTGTAAGATAAGAGATTTTTTGAAGTGTACAAGACTTGTACAGTCAAAGATCCCCGTTTTATACGGGGATCTTTCGTTGTTTCCATACAGGAAACCATGCATAAGTGAGCGAGGGGATAGGAATTGCGAACGCAATGCATGGACGAATGGGCATATCATGAAGTGATATGCTGTAAACATGAGAACAAGGATGTTAAGTCATAGTGTGTATGAGATACAGTATCACTTGGTATGGGGAGTAAAGTATAGAAGAAAGATACTTAAAAACTACGTTTTAGTTGAGTTGATAAAATCAATCCATAAACTTCAAAGAACATATCCCACTTGGTATATACATAAGATCAATACAAACATTGATCATATACATATGCTAATTGAGATACCACCCAAATACTCTGTAGCCGAGGTTGTTCAGAAAATAAAGATACAGACAAGCAAGGATTTAAGAAAGCACTTTAAATTCATCGACAGAATCTTTGGTGAGAAAAGTGGGATATGGGGTATAGGGTACTATGTTTCAACCGTAGGCTTAAACGAGGAGAAGATACTTAAGTACATAGCATACCAAGGCAAACAAGACCTTGGAGAAGATGCCACTTCCTTGTTATCATGAGTTGCAGAGCAAAGGAAACCCCGTATAAACATGTACTCATGTGCAATGCGGGGAGGACGTCATTTCCTGAGTATTTAATAAAATGCTACAATAACACCTATGACAACGGCAAAAAATTACTACGAAATATTAGGAGTGGCCAAAAATGCCTCAGCAGAGGACATAAAAAAGGCATATAGAAGACTCGCAAGAGAGCACCACCCGGATATGGTCAAAGAAAGTGACAAAGCCTCCGCAGAGAAAAGATTTAAGGAAATAAACGAAGCTTACCAAGTATTAAGTGACCCCCAAAAGAGAAATATGTACGATCAGTTTGGCACTTCTGGTCCGGGATTTGGTCCGGAAGGATTCTCTGGAGCTAATCGCGGCCAGTGGGGACCATTTACATACACATACTCATCCTCAGGCGGAAACCCATTTGACATGGGATCTGATTTTAATCCATTTGACATTTTTGAAGAAGCTTTTGGGTTTAGGGGATTTTCTTCAAGACGCCCAAGAAAAGGCAAAAACCTTTATTACGAAATGCATATAGATTTTAAGGATGCAATTTTTGGTGTTGAAAAAGAAATAAATGTTGAAAGCGGAAAAGTAAAAGTGAAAATCCCCGCAGGAATGAGAGATGGGATGGAAATAAAGTTTGCCGGAAAAGGAATGCCGGGTCCTCAGGGGGCTCCAAGTGGTGATTTATTTTTAACCTTGAGACTTAGAAATGTGCCAGATTTCGTAATTATGGGGGATGATGTTTTGGTTTCAAAAGAAATAAAAATGGTAGATGCTGCTTTAGGGATTGTACTTGAGGTTCCTGTTGTTGATACATCGGTTGAAAGTGGTGTCGGAAGGGCGAAGCTTAAAATACCTGGAGGGACTCAATACGGGGCTCGATTTCAAATAAGAGGAAAAGGAATGCCCAAGATTCACGGTAGGGGACAGGGTAACGTTATTGTTCAGATACTGGTGAAAATACCCGAAAGATTAAACAAAAAACAAAGGGAGTTACTGGAAAAGTATCTTGAGGAATAAAGTCCCAAGAGGAAAAAATCCCCATTGCCATATTAACCCACCTATAGTATAATGACGGCACTTATCCACTGTTATGCCTAGATTAAGGCAAAGAAAGGATGGAGTCATGAATACCCTTGGGATCGTTGAAATTGGCACTTACAAGGATGCAAAGTCCCTGAGAAGGGCTTTGGAGGAATCCGGTGTATGGATTTCAGGTTGGGCGGAAGACATTCTCAGCAAGATAAAGGTAACCAAATCCAGACAAACCTTGGATTTAGTGGATGCCTCTGTTGAAGAGCTGGGATTTTCACGCGGTACGGAGTTAAGAGACATCTACAGAGCCGGCGGCGAAAAAGATTGGGATTTGTGTCCGGATGAAGCAGCCGCACAGTATCTGCTGCAGCGTGGCGACGATCTGAAACCGGGAGAGGTTCTAATCTTTGCCATGAAGCCTATCAAAGACTCCGATGGTGATCTGTACCTATTCGGCGTCAGGCGCTATGACGATGATCGTTGGCTTTACGCTTGCGATGGTGGGCCCGACAGCTTCTGGAGTGCTAGCTACCGCTTCGTTTTTGTTCGTCGCAAGTAATTTGGCTCTTTGAACTTAGGTCACTTGGATCTTGAACTTTTGGTCTTTGTACTTTGAGCTTTCTCTTTCAAACTCCGTGTTTTTGGGTTTTCTATACCAAAGCACGGAGTTTTTTTGTTAAAATAAGACTGGTATTAGGTGAATACGCAAACAACTAAGGTTTTTGCTACCGAATCCAGTGTCCGTACACCCGGAATAATTTAAATTACGGTTTAAGTTAGAGTGGTGTATTAAACTTTAAAAAATGAGGATACTTGGTGCAGAGTACCGGGGGAATTTAGTTCACAAATAAGATTCAACTTTAAGAGCAATCAAAAAGTGGTGGTATAGAAGGTACTTTGTACGTAACGACTCCGATGGTGATCTGAACCTATTCGACGTCAAGCGCAATGACGATGATCGTTGGCTTTACGCTTACTATGGTAAGCCCGACAACTTCTGGAATGCTAACAACCGCTTCGTTTTTGTTCGTCGCCAGTCCTCTCATTTCTCTCCTAGCTTTTGCCGGGAGAGTTTTGTTTTTGCAAATGTAACATCCAGCCACCGAGCATTTTACCTATTTTATCCAACTGTTCAGACAGGAGAATATATTTTTTGTCATCAATGGATTTTGTCTCCCAAAGAACCATCACAAGAATTTTTAATGTATCATTTTTTCTTATTGTTAGATTTATAAAGTCTTGTTTTTCTAAGGATTTTGAAAAGCTTGCGGAAGATAGGTTTTCGATAATTTCTACAAACAAATTATCAATTCTGAGTCCAAGAGTATACCTATGTATTTTGGGAAGCTTTTGAAAATATCCAAACCACACCAAATAGATGTCTTTAGCATGCTTTATTATCGGTAACAGATTCGTGTTACTTTTAGACGAGGGCTGGACTGGGGGGGGGTAATGTACTTATGATTAAATTCACTCATAAATATCAGGATATCATTTCTCTTGATAATCTTCTTGTCGCTTGGAAGGAATTTAGGAATGGCAAGCGTTCAAGAAAAGATGTACAGGTTTTTGAACGCAACTTAATGGGAAACATACTTCAGCTACATGAAGATTTGGAAACCAAAAGTTATAAGCACTCAAAATATACGGTATTTAAAATCTCCGATCCAAAGCCAAGAGTTATTCATAAAGCTACCGTTAGGGATAGATTATTTCACCACGCTTTGTATAGAACACTTTATCTATTCTTTGATAGAAAATTTATAGCTGATTCTTATTCCTGTCGCATAGATAAAGGTTTACATGCCGCACTTAATAGATTTTGTAAGTTTTCTTTTAAGGTTTCAAAAAATAATACAAAAACCGTCTGGGTTCTAAAGTGTGACATAAAGAAGTTTTTTGCATCGATAGACCACGATATTCTTATTGGCATGCTTAGAGAGTCGATTTTAGATGACAATCTTATTTGGGTTCTTTCTGAGGTTATTAATAGTTTTGACCCGGGTGGTAATAAAGGCATTCCTTTGGGAAATCTCACATCTCAGCTTTTTGCAAATATTTATATGAATAAATTTGATATATTCGTTAAGCATGTTTTGAAAGTAAAGTTTTATCTCCGTTATGCAGATGATTTTGTTTTTATGTCACACGATAAGAATGAACTTGCAGGACTTTTACCCATGATCAAAGAATTTCTATGGGAAATCCTTCGTTTGGAACTTCACGAAGACAAAACTCTGCTAAGAACAGTAGCGTCTGGGATTGACTTTCTCGGTTGGGTGCACTTTCCCGATCGCAGAATTTTAAGGACATCTACTAAAAGGCGGATGTTTAGAAATATTGTGTATAAGGGCGGTGACAAGGAGACCACTCAATCTTATTTGGGGCTTATTTCTCATGGGAATACTTATAGATTGCGACAAGAGGTTGCAAGGTTAGTATCTCACTTATAAGCCCGGATAAGAAAAAAGGATCTAAGTCAGCAAAATACCGCTAGTTGACCCCGCTTTGTCAAGGGTATAGTATCCTATTGTTGTAAGAAGTTAACGAAGTAGTAAAGAAATAAAGTTGTTGCAAGTGGGCCGGTCCCACTTTTTTTAATAATTTACTACAACGTTTATAAGTTTTAGGAGTAGAAAAATATGGCAATGTCAGAATTTAATGCAGCGATAAGTCAGGTTGCAGCCGAAAAAGGAATAACTGTAGAAAGTGTTCTTGAATCGGTTAAATCAGCTTTAGCTACAGCATATAAAAAAGATAGAAAAGAAATTGGAGAAGTAGTTGAACTTGAGGAAATTATTGTGGATCTAAACCCCGATACAGGTGAGGTAAGAATATTAAAAGACGGAATGGACGTAACTCCGTCCGGTTTTGGAAGAATAGCGGCCCAAACTGCTAAACAAGTAATGGTTCAAAAGATCAGAGAAACAGAAAAGGACGTTGTCACGGCGGAATTTAAAGAAAAAATAGGTCAGATAGTAACTGGAATAGTATTTAGAATGGAAAAGGGAATTATAACCTTGGATATGGGCAAAAACAGAAGCCAGGGTGTGATGCCAAGAGGCGAGCAGGTTCCTGCCGAAAATTACAGAATGAATCAGAGACTTAAGGTTTTGGTTAAAGATATTCAAGATACTCCGAGGGGAACTGAGATAATCGTATCAAGGGCAGATCCAAAATTTATTGTGAGACTTTTTGAGCAGGAAGTTCCTGAAATTGCCTCCGGAGTTGTCGTTATAGAAGCAATAGCAAGAGAGGCCGGTTCCAGGACTAAAATGGCCGTTTCTTCAAAAGATGAAAAGGTTGATCCGGTTGGAAGCTGTGTGGGACAAAAAGGTGTAAGAGTTCAGTCAATAATTTCAGAGCTTTTTGGAGAAAAGATTGACATTGTTCCATTTTCAAACAACACCGAAAAATTTGTTGCTTCCAGTTTGTCACCCGCAAAAGTATCAGAAGTTGAGCTTGATCAGGCAGAGAAGAGAGCAACAGTTACTGTTCCTGAAGATCAGCAAAGCTTGGCAATCGGAAAAGAAGGCCAAAACGCAAGATTAGCTAATAAACTTACTAAATGGAAGATCGATATTAAGGGAATTGCTGGTGTATTTTCAAGCGATGCTGTACAAGGTGGCTCGGTTAGGGAATCGACAAGTGACAAGGTTGTCGGAGTCTGGGATGCTGAAATAAAGAAATTCAATGATGCTGAGGAAGTAAAAAAGCAAGCTAAAGCCGAAGAGAAGGCCGCAGTCGAAGCCGCAATGGAAAAGACGGAAGAACCAATAGAGGAACCAGCAGAAGAAGAGGCTTCTAAATCTGATGAAACTGCCGCTGCAAAACAAGTTGCGGACAAAGAGTAATGAGACGCAGTTTTAATATATTTAAATTAATGACTGCCAAAATAAAAAAGAAGACATGGTTAATACTAAGAAAAACACAAGTGAAAAAAATATCAGAGCTCCGATTGTCACGATTATGGGGCACGTCGACCATGGTAAAACAAGCATACTTGATGCTATAAGGAAAACAAACCTCACCGAAAAAGAATATGGTGGTATAACTCAACATATAGGTGCCTATCAAATTACCCATAAAAATAAAAAAATAACTTTTATTGATACACCCGGACACGCTGCTTTTACACAAATGAGAGCAAGAGGCGGAAAGGCCGCAGACATCGTCGTTTTGGTTGTGGCTGCGGATGAAGGAGTTAAGCCTCAGACCAAAGAGGCAATTTCTCATATTAAGGCAGCCCAAGCTCCAATCATCGTTGCAATAAATAAAATAGATAAACCAGGGGCGGATTCAAGAAAAGTTAAGCAAGAATTATCTTTAGAGAGTGTCTTGGTGGAAGATTGGGGTGGGAATGAGCTATCAGTTGAACTTTCTGCCAAGACAGGTGAGGGTGTAGATACGCTTTTGGACGCAATAATCGCACTTTCGGAGATGTTAAGTCTTAAGGGAGACCCAAACGGAGATCTTGAAGCTGTTGTTATTGAATCTCGCTTGGATAGAAAAAAAGGTGTTGTGGTCTCATGTATTGTTAGAAATGGGACTTTAAGGCTCGGGGACAGGGTTTCTGCTTCCGGATGTGAAGCAAAAGTAAAGTCTTTATCTGACGATGAAGGAAATCTTGTTAAACAGGCAGGACCTTCTGATCCTGTTGAAATACTGGGATTTAGTAAGGTTCCACATGTTGGAGATTTGATTTTAGCAAAAGGAAGTGAACTTGCCGAACTTGCAATTGACGAGGATAAGGTTGAAATTATCGGAAAAGACGCAAAAAGAACCATCTCCGTGGTATTAAAAGCTGATACTCAGGGAACTTTGGAGGCCGTTAAGGGCAGTCTGGCTGATTTGGTTACGTCATCGGCCGAAACTACTTATGCATTAAAGTTTTTACACACTGGAACTGGGGACATGAATGAGTCTGATGTGATGCTGGCTCAAGGAGGAAAGGGTGTTGTAATAGGATTTGACGTAAGAATTCCGGCTGCAGTTGAAGATTTAGCGGAATCCTCAGGCGTTTTAGTCAGGTCTTATAGAACCATTTATGAACTTATTGATGATGTAGAAAAGCTTATTGAAGGAACTGCAACCACGGAAACGTCAAAAATTAAGGGTAGAGCGAAGGTTGTCAAACTTTTCAAACTGAAATCTGGGGATATTGTCATTGGTTGCAAGGTTTTAGCCGGAGCTTTAAAGGTAAAATCCAGGGTTGCAATATATGATAAAAACCCAGCTGATCTAACAAAAGAGGACGAACCACTCTTTTACGCAGCGGTTAAAAAACTTAAAAAAGGTAAAGATGATACCGATGTGGTAGGTAAAGACAATGAGTGCGGTGTGCTGCTAAAACCCCAGTACAATGAAATTGCAGAAGAAATGTACCTGGAAGTGCTTTAATCCAATATCCGTTTCTCCTTGACACTATAGGGTCTATGTTGTAGAATCCCTGTGATTCTGATACGATAGTAAACTCTCGCTTAAAGTATCCCTGCCAACTAAATTTATATGAATAATGAAGTTGATAAAACAAGTCAAATAATAGATCTTATCCATGGGGCAAAAAGTATTGCCATTGTACCTTCAAAAATTGCGGGTGTTGACGCGTTCGCATCAGCACTCGGTCTTTTTCACATGCTTAGAGAAGAAAACAAGAATGTAACTATAGTTTATCCGGGCTCTAGACCAGAGGAATTTGGCGACCTTAAAGATGTTGATATTACTTCAAATGTCACGGGAAGAGAACTTTTGGTTTCCGTTGATTATTCCGGAACAGATGCCTCAAAGGTTCATTACTCAACCGAAAACAATGTTTTATACCTAACAGTTGCCCCAATTAGTAAGGATTTTGATCTTGCCCGAGTAATGCCAGTAGTTAGAGGTTTTAATTTTGACACGATAATCACAATCGGTGCCCAAATGCCGGAGGATTTTGGTCAAACATACAGCGAACTTTACGAAGATTTCGCAAAATCAGATATATTAAATCTTGATAATACAGAGAGAAACCAAAGATTTGGAACTATCAATATTATTGATTCTAATGTAAATAGTTTAAGTCTGCTTGTTTTAGAAAAATCCTTAAGATGGAACTTAAGGGTCAACGAGAAGGCTGCGGAAGCCTTGCTTAGGGGAATTACAAGCAGGAAGGGCATCTAACCCTTGCATTTTTTTCGGGTTTTTGCTAGTATTTTTTAGTTAATTATGGCTCTAATCAAGGAAAAGAAGGTACAGATCATAAAATCAAGCCGACTTCATGAGGCTGACACAGGATCCCCAGAGGTTCAGGTGGCTTTGTTAAGTGAGAAAATTGTTAAACTATCTGACCATTTGAAGCTTCATAAGAAAGATAACCATTCAAGAAGAGGTTTGCTTCAGATGGTAAACAAAAGAAGAAGGCTTTTGTCTTACTTGAAAAGAAAAGATGAGGAGAGGTACGGCTCACTAGTTGAAAAGTTAGAGTTGTCCAAGTAAGGATAATCCGTAAATATTTATTAATTGAGGAAATATTAAACGGGGTTAGGAAGTGAGATATTTTGCATAAGGAAGTGCACAGTATCTTGAGTCTTAATCCTCTTGATAAATCCCCATAAAAAGAAGAAAAATGAATAAAATTATAAGAAAAGAAATAGATTTCGCCGGTAAAAAGTTAGTCCTTGAAACCGGAGAGTTAGCTTTGCGCGCCAATATGGCAGTCAAGGCAACTTATGGCGATTCGGTTTTGTTAGTTACAGTTGTATCTGGTGAGCCCACTATTGACACGGATTTTTTGGGTTTGAGAGTTCAGTATGAAGAAAAGCTTTATGCAAGTGGCAGCATAAAAAGCTCAAGGTTTGTAAAAAGAGAAGGACGGGCTACTGATGATGCGATTATCGCCAGAAGAACTGTAGATCACGCAATAAGACCGCTATTTCCCAAGGATTACATGGATGAGGTTCAGCTTGTTGTTATGGTTTTATCCTTGGATGAAGAAGCCGACCCCGAGTTTTTAAGTATGATTGCATCCTCCGCGTGTTTGCAAGCGAGCGATGTCCCTTGGTACCACCATATGATAACTGCGAGAATTGGCTTGATAAATGGGGAGCTTGTGATGTGCCCAACCCTAAAACAGCTTGAAGAAGAAAGCGATTTGGACATGATGGTTTCATTCTCAGGCGAGGATCAAAAATTTCTTGCCGCAGAAGTTGAGGCTAACATACTTCCTGAGGAAAAAATACTTGAAGCTATAAACTTTGCTCGAGACGGTGTAAAACCCCTTCTAAAACTTATTGAAGATTTTGTTAAAGAAGTAAATCCGGAAAATAAAAAATATGAATACAAATCAAAAGCACTATCTGAGGAGACAATGAATGAAATTCAAGCTTTAGTTGGTGAAAAGGTAGAGAAAATAATGAGATCCAAAGGAAAAGATGACGGAAAACAGGATATTAACGATGAGCTTTGGGAAGTAAGAGAGGAGATGTTTGAAAAATTCGAAGGAACATACAAAAAAGTAGATATGGAACTTGCTTTTGAGAACATTAAAAAAGAAGTTGTAAGAAAAATAGTTTTGGATGAAGGAAAAAGAATTGACGGAAGAAAAACCACGGAAGTTAGACCAATTTCTATTAAGGTTGGAGTTTTACCAAGAACACACGGAAGTGCCCTTTTCACAAGAGGTGAAACACAGTCTTTAACAATCTGTACTCTTGGATCTCCGTCGGATGAACTTTTAATTCAGGATATGTACGGTGAGAAAAATAAAAGATACCTTCACTATTACAACTTCCCCCCATACTCTGTCGGTGAGGTTGGCAGATTTGGAGCACCCGGAGCAAGAGAAATAGGTCACGGAATGATTGCGGAAAAGGCTTTAAGACCGGTAATTCCGGACCAGGAGGAGTTTCCATACACAATAATGCTTGTTTCAGAAATCATATCTTCAAATGGCTCTTCCTCCATGGCAGCGACTTGTGGCTCTGCCCTTGCGTTGATGGACGCAGGTGTTCCTATCAAGGATGTTGTAAGCGGTATCGCAATGGGACTTATTGTTGAGGATGAAACGTTTAAGAAGTACAAAATCCTAACTGACCTTGCCGGTGAAGAAGATGCCGGTGGATTTATGGATTTAAAAATAGCTGGAACTAAGGACGGTGTTACGGCAATTCAGTGCGACATAAAAGCAAAAGGTATTCCCATGGAACTTCTTTCAGAAATTTTTGATCAGTCAAAAGAGGGAAGAATGCACATCCTGGGTGAAATGCAAAAGGCGATAAGTTCTCCAAGAGAGGAAGTTTCCAAGTATGCTCCAAAGATGCTGACTATAATGATTGACCCTTCAAAAATTGGTGTGATTATAGGAACCGGAGGAAAAACTATTAAAGAAATTCAGGAAAAAACTGGGACCGAGATATCAATTGAAGATACCGGAAAGGTTGTAGTTTCATCCCCTGATAAGGAAAAGGCTGAAAAGGCCCTAAAGATAGTTGAAGCATTAACAAAAGACGTTAAAGTTGGAGAAGTTTACGACGGAACAGTTAAAGACTTGCTTGATTTCGGAGCTTTGGTTGAAGTTTTACCGGGAAAAGTAGGACTTTTGCATGTGAGTGAGATTGCAGATACATATGTCAAAAATGTTGAGGATTACTTAAAGATAGGTGACGCCGTCAAAGTGAAAGTAATCGAAACAGGCGAGAACGGAAAATTCAGTCTATCAAAAAGAGCTGTTGAAGATCCAAATTATGTTGCAAATGAAAGACCCGCAAGACCAAGAAATGGCGGTTTTAGAGGTGGGAATGACAGAGCCGGAGGTAGAAGAGGCACTTTTGACAGAGGCGGAAGAAGGTAAACCAAGCAGTTATGCTTGTTGGTTAGGTCTTCAATCAATATAATAATGGTAATGAAAAGAATCTGCCCTTTTTGTAAGCTTGAGCTTCATAGAAACGATATTTACTTTTGTTCTAAGTGCGGGAGTGTGCTACCCGAAAACCTTCAGTTAAAAGATTATTCTCCAAGGGATGTTTATGAAATAAAGCCTAAAGTTGGAGTTGGTTCGGCCGTAAAAAAGTCCGTTGAGAAAACTATTCCGAAAATCTTAACATTTGCCAATTTAAAAATTTTTCTAGCATTGTCGGTAGTATTAGTCGGACTTACGGTTTGTTTTTATTACTTAACTATGCAGGTGTTTCCTAAAAAAGTTGAGGAAGGGCCAGTCAAGCAAACTTCGCAGAGTGTTAACACACAGACCAAAGAAACTGACAATAAAAACACAGTATATTTGGAGACTTCTATAGTAAACGGCCCGTTTGTTGATAAAAAAGCGGCCGAGTTTGTTCCTTATGACGTGGATTTATATGCAAATTTCAACGGTGTGGATTTAGTAGAATCATATTTTGGATTTTTAGGGATAGGTTTTTCATCTTTTGTTATAGATAATGCTAAAGATCTTGGTACGAGCTATTCCTTTTTTGCAAAAAACACTGAAGGTGTTAATAGTATGGTGTTTATTTTCTTTCCAACAAACCCCGATCTGAAAATAAAGGATTATGCGGGGTGGAAGATTCAAAAAATTGAGGATGCTTTGGTAGTTTCGGAAAGTCAGATTCTTATGACTGAGGTGACATCCTCCAAAGATGGTTTAACCAAAAGTTTAGGTCTTAATCCTAATTTTGCATCTATTAAACCAAGTATTCCCGTAGAGGGAAAAGCTTTTCTGATGACTCTCAATAGCACAGGTAAGGAGACACTTAACTTACTATTAGCAAAAACTTCGTCTAAAGAGCTAAAATCAATTATCGAGGCTTTCAGAAGGCTAGGTTCTAATTATTTGATTGTTAAATAATGGCGACAAAAGATTATTTATTTGAAGAATTAAAGACACTTGATAAAAAAGTGGAGTCTACTAAAGGTCTTCCCGAGGATCTTAAAGAAAGACTGGTTGAGATGATCGAAAGGCTCAACAGAATGGCCAATATTGGTCACTACGCAACTGAGTTCGATACCCTTGCCAGATACATAGAGGTTGTTACCTCAATTCCTTGGGTTGCTGAGACTAAAGATAGGTTGGATTTGGTATATGCAAAGGAGTCCTTGGAGAAAAACCACTACGGGATGCAATATGCGAAGGATAGGATTTTGGAATACCTTTCCACAGTAATTTTACTTAAAAAAAGAGGCAAGGATGCCATAGCCAGATCTCCGGTCATTCTTCTTGTAGGTCTGCAGGGTGTTGGTAAAACTACGTTGGCTTATTCTATTGCCGATACTTTAGGCAGGAAGTTTGAAAGAATTTCTATGGGTGGAATTGGCTCTACTCTGGAATTAAGGGGGAAAAGCAAAGCATTTCCGGAAGCAGAACCCGGACAGATTATTAAGGCGCTGATAAAAACGGGGGTTAAAAATCCGGTTATCCTTTTGGATGAGGTAGATAAAGCAAGCGGGGAGCAGGGATTGAGAATGGATATTATGGCAGTACTTCTTGAGCTTTTGGACCCCAAACAAAACGTAGCATTTAGAGATCACTATGTTGATTACCCTATAAATCTTTCAGATGTAATGTTCATCTGTTCAGCAAACAATACCGGAACTTTATCGACCGCGCTTATGGATAGGATGGAGGTAATAAAAATGCCTTCATACAGCGATGTTGAGAAACTTGTTATTTCAAGAGACTACCTTTTTCCTAAGATTCGGGAAAACGCTGGCTTAAAACCGGAAGAACTTGAAATAGATCCGGATTTATGGTCGGGTATAGTAAGACCTTTTGGGTATGATTCAGGAATCAGAAGCCTTGGAAGAACACTGGAGGCAATTTGTAGGAAAGTTGCAAAGGAGATTGTTGAAGGAAAGTCTGAAAAAGTAACTATCAACGCAGATAATTTAAAATACTACCTGCCCCAGTAACTTATGGAAAAAGAGAAATTACTCGAAGAAATCACTAAGAATATCAAGGATTGTAAGAAGTGTAGACTTTGCCGGTCGGCGACTAATGCTGTTCCGGGCGAGGGTAATATTAATTCAAAAATGGTTTTTATTGGTGAGGCTCCTGGTTTTAACGAAGATGTTACTGGAAGACCATTTGTTGGACGGGCGGGGAAACTTTTGGAAACCTTTCTTAAAGAGATAGGATACAAAAGAGAAGATGTCTGGATCGGAAATATTGTCAAACACAGGCCTCCGGAAAATAGAGATCCGTTGCCTGATGAAATTGCGACGTGCAAGCCTTTTTTGGAACTCCAATTAAAAACCATACATCCCGTTTTAGTTGTCACACTGGGAAGATTTGCTATGAACTATTTTTATCGGGACGGAAAAATTTCCAGAGATAGGGGGAACTTAATAAGGGCGGCGGACTTCTTAATTTATCCGGTTTACCATCCTGCCGCAGCGTTGAGGGGAAACTCGATGATGAATGACTTGAGAGTCGACTTCAAAAGAATTCCAGAAGTTCTGAAGAAAGCAGAAGAAATATTGGAGTTGGGAGTAAAGCTACCGCAGATCTCAGGTCAGGATTTCGATGGACAACTGAACTTGGGTCTGTAGAATTTAATCCGTGCAGTTTTACAACACTAAAAAACCACAGAAAGCGTATGCAGAAAGAACTGCCTTGAGAATAATTACTCTTGGCGGAACTGAAAAAGTTACCAAAAACCTTACTGTTTATGAGTATGGCGAGGATATTATAATTGTGGATTGTGGTATAGGGTTTCCAGATATTTTTGATATGCCCGGTGTTGATGTTTTGATCCCGGATTTCACTTATCTTATTGAGAATAGACATAAAATAAAGGGACTTTTTATAACTCACGGACATGAAGATCATGTTGGAGCTGTGCCAAATCTTCTTCTTGAGCTTCCCGATATCCAAGTATATGCAAGTAAGCTTGTTGGTGAGTTTTTGAAAGTAAAACTTAATGATGGTGCGTTAAAAGAGTTAGGTAAGAATTTTCATTATCATCTAATGGACCCGACAACTGGGACTGTGGATCTTGGAAAATTTAAAGTTTCTGCTTTTAGAATGAACCATTCAATACCCGAAACAATGGGTTTTGCCATAAGATCTCCAGAAGGATTGATACTTCATATTTCAGATTACAAATTTGATGCGACGCCGGTTTTAGATAAACCCGCCGATGTTTCTTCGATAGAAAGATATGGAAAGGAAGGGGTTTTGTGCCTTTTGTCTGATTGTCTCGGTATCACATCCGAGGGTCATACAAAATCAGAAAGTACCCTAAACGATACATTTATTAAACTTTTTGACAGAGCGGGAAAAAAGCAAATTTTTGTCACGACAATGTCATCAAATATTTCCAGAATGTACCAGATTATGAATGCGGCCCAGAAACTTGGAAGAAAGTTGGTAGCAAGTGGTAGGTCTGTAGAGCAGATGGTTGATGTAGCAAGAAGGTTGGGGTATCTTCCCTTCCCCGACGATTTCTTTATTAAAGAACAGGAATGCCAAAAATACGATCAGGGCGAACTTGTATATTTGATAGCCGGTTGTTACGGACAGTCGGGATCCTCTCTTAGCAGGTTAAGTAGGGGGGAGCACGAGAGTATTACGTTAGAAAAAGATGCTATCGTGATTTTTTCGGGAGATCCAAACCCTCCCGGGGCAGACATAATGGTAGAAAAGGTTATGGACGCACTTACTCTGAAAGGAGCTAACGTTATCTATGGAGAAATCCAAGAGAACTTACATGTATCGGGACATGCCGTTAAGGGAGATATCGAAAAGCTAACTAAAATGGTTAACGCCAAGTATTTTATCCCGATTGGAGGAAGTATTACGAAAATGAGAGCCTACACCAATGTCTTAAATTTCATTGGGATTGCAAAAGATAGAGTCTTTGAGTGTTTGGAGGGAGATTCGGTCAATTTTTTATTTAATAAAGCCACTAAGGGAGACCATGTTCAGACAAAACCGATTTATATGGGTAGTAATAAGTTGGAGGAACTAAATCCGGTGGTCGTGAGAGATAGAAATCAGCTTTGCTCAGAGGGGGTTTTTGTGGTTGCAATTCCTGTATCGAGAAAGAATCAGCCCATGCTAGATAGGGTTGAAATTATAACCCGCGGATTCATATATGTTAAGGATTCCCAGGATTTAATGAACAAATCGAAAAAGTTTATTGGAAAAAGATTGGGCAAGCTCAATTCTGGTAAACAGAATATCACCAACATAAAAAAGAAGCTGGAAAACGAAATAGGAAACTATCTGAGGAAAGAAACATCGATGCAACCGATGATTATCGTTCATTTTATTACAATATAGGTTGTTCTTTCCCTTTGAAACCCTAATATTTTCGTGATATTATAGTCTTAATGTCCAGAAGAGGAAGACGTAGAAAATTTAAGATTCGATGTAACCTCAGACCAGATATAACAAGGTCAATTATTTCCATCGTTTTTATTACAGCTGCAATAATAGGTCTGGTTTCATTTTTTGCTCCCTCTTACCCAGCAAACGCTAGAATCCAAGGATTCCTGAAGCTTGTTTTTGGTAAGGCCGCACTTTTTATTCCTTTCCTATTAGGTGATTTTGGAATAATTTTTGCTGATAAACTAAGCCCGAAAATCAAGGAATTTAGAATACTTTTGGGTATTTTTCTTTGCACGATTGCCCTTTCGGGACTTTCTCATGTTTTTATACCATTAAATGAAGGGCTATCTTTAGCAAAATCCGGTGGGGGAGGGGGACTTTTGGGTTATAAAGTATCTAGCCTTCTGGTTGGGGGCTTAAGTAAGACCGGCGGGGTGTTTGTTTTGATTTGTATATTTCTTACCGCGGTAATTTTAATTTCAAACATTTCATTTGAGAGTGTTATAAAGTTTTTTAAAGAGAATGAAAAAATTTCAAATTTCTTTTCAAAGGTTAGTTTTATGTTCCACTTTAGGAAAAGAGAAGGATTTTCTGAAAATGAAGTTGAAGTGAATGTTGGTTCTGTTGGTGGTTTTGAGGAAGAAGAAAAGACAGACAAGGAAAGAAAGGACGGGGAGCCAGAACAAGCCCCACTTTTTGAAGTTATTCAATCTATGTCCGAACCTCAGCACAGTGTTTCTAATAATACTGTGGATTCTTTGGTTTTAGCGTCTCCCATTCAATTATCAAGAATACCTTCCGATAGAATCTGGGATTACCCGTCAAATTCCTTGCTTGCTGATCCACCAGTGAGGGTGTTGGATACATCTGAAGCCGAGAAAAGAGTAAAAATCATTAAGGATACACTAAAAGATTTTGGTGTCGACGTTGATATAGATCCGGAGAATGTTAAAGTCGGTTCCTCCGTTACACAATACGCGGTAAAGCCAAAATCGGTTACGAATATTTCAAAAATTTCAAATCTCCAGGGGAATCTTGCTTTGGCCTTAGCCTCTCCCACAGGCTCAGTCAGAATCGAGGCCCCAATACCAGGAAAATCTCTAATTGGAATTGAGGTTCCAAACACCAAACGGACTCTAGTTTATTTCAAATCGTTGATAAACACAGATGCCATGAAAAATCTCAAATCAAAGTTGGGGGTGGTTCTTGGAGAAGATGTGGCCGGAAGAGTTTTGACTTGTGACATTGGAAAAATGCCACACCTTTTGATTGCCGGAACTACTGGTTCTGGTAAATCAATATTTATTCATAATCTTTTGTTCTCAATTTTATTTAGAGCAACTCCGCAGGAGGTGAAGTTTATTTTGGTAGATCCAAAAAGAGTTGAGCTAATACACTACGAAGGAATACCACACCTTCTCACTCCCGTAGTTACCGATATGGATAAAGCCCCGTCGGTTTTTAGATGGTTGGTTGATGAAATGGAAAAAAGATACAAGCTGTTTGAGCAAGCAAGAGTGAAAAATATTGAGTCTTATAACGAGAAGTCAGGTATTCAGGTGATGCCTTACATTGTTTTAGTTGTTGATGAGCTCGGAGATATCATGATAAGGGATCCTGCCGGAATTGAGAAAAGCATTATTAGAATTGCCCAGCTTGCAAGGGCAACTGGTATCCATCTTGTTTTAGCAGTTCAAAGACCATCTACCGATATTATTACAGGTCTAATAAAAGCCAACATTCCCTGCAGAATAGCCTTCCAAGTTCTAAGCCAAATAGACTCAAGAGTTATTATTGACCAACCCGGGGCTGAAAAGCTTCTTGGTAGGGGAGACATGCTTTTCGTACCCCCGGAGGTTATGAAGCCAATAAGGCTTCAGGGGGCATACATATCCGAAAAAGAGACCAGTGATTTAGTTGAGTTTTTAAAGTCTCAGGGAATAGAACCTGATTATAGAGAAGAAGTTTTAGCCACACCAACTGATTCTATGAAAAAGGGTGGGGGTGGTGTAGACAGGGAGGGTGATGAGTTGTATGAAAAGGCGCTTGATATTGTTAAATCAGCGGGAAAAGCTTCCGCGTCGCTTCTTCAGAGAAAACTTGCGATAGGTTATAACAGAGCAGCTAGGATCATTGATATGATGGAAGAAAATGGGTTGATAGGAGCGGAGGTTACTGGAAGTAGGGGAAGGGAAGTACTTCAAAACGATTTTCAGGCTAAACCTATGAGCGATGGTTTTGATTCGGATTTGGATTTTGATCCCGAAGATTTTACTGGTGAGAATTTTCCTCAGAAAAACAATCCATCTTAGATTTAAAGTTTGATTTCAGCTTCAACAAATTTGTCTAAATCTCCGTCTAATACCACCTCTGGATTTGCACTTTCCACATCTGTTCTTAAATCTTTGACTAATTTATACGGGTGTAAAATATAGTTTCTTATTTGGTTCCCCCAGCCGGGGGTTTTGTATTCCCCCTTTAGTTTTTTCTTTTCAGCGTCAGCTTTTGCTTCTTCAATTAGGGCTAATTTTGATCTCAAAATTTTCAAGGCTTTCTCTCTGTTTTTACCTTGATATCTTTCTTCTTGGCATTCAACGATAATTCCAGAAGGTTTGTGTTTTAATCTAACCGCGGTTGATACTTTATTTACGTTTTGTCCACCCTTGCCCCCGGATCTGAAAAATTCCCATTCTACATCTTCTTCTTTAACTACAATATTCATGTCGTTTTCTTCAATTTCCGGAATTACCTCTATCAAAGCAAAAGAAGTCTGTCTTAGTTGATCAGCATTATAAGGGGACAGCCTTACCAATCTATGAACTCCGGACTCCATTTTCAAAAATCCATAAGCATATTCACCTGAGATTTCGATTACACCTGTTTTTATCCCTGCTTCTTCCCCGGGGGTTTGTGAAATTACCTCGGATTTCCAACCCTTTCTCTCTGCGTATCTTAAGTACATTCTGAAAAGCATTTCTGACCAATCATTTGCTTCGGTACCACCCTGTCCAGCATGAATAGATACCAGTGCGTTTTTCTTATCATGTTTACCTGAGAGGTATGTTTTGAACTCAAGTTTTTTTATTTCCTCATCAAACTCATCAAGTTCTCCGGTTTCAAGATAAAGCTCAAGCATTCCGTAATCTTCGGCCTCATTTTCGAGCGATGATAGTTCTTTAGATAACTCTTGCCCGTCCTCCCAGTTGCTCCAGGTTTTTTCATCTTTAAGCTGTTCTTTTATTTCAGATATTCGTTTCCTTTTTTCGTCAATCTGCAAAGTTATTTTTAACTGTTCCAATCTATTTTTTTGTTCTTCCATGGTGTGATTATATATTAAAAATCCCTTAGTATCCTTAAAAACCGCCTATTTATTTAAATGTCTCGTTTATGTTTTCCAAGTAAAGTTCCAAACAAAAGCCCTGCGGGAATGTAGAAAGTTATAGGTAAAAGTTTTTGTGAAGAAACAAGTAAGAAGAACTTTCCGGCAAGAGGCAATGTGAATACAACCTTGCCGATAATATCCTCCGGTTTTATTGCAACTTGATCGACATTTGCGTTCCCGTCTCCTTTTGTGAATATTAGGTATTTTCCTTGTGATTGTTCTATTTTTACAATCCGATGAGTCACAGTGCCTGTTCCTTCTATATTTTTAAAGGTGACTAAATCGTTTGTTTTGTATGTTGAAGTTTTTTTAACGATGACGAGAGATCCATTTTTAATAATTGGTTCCATTGACCCCGAAACTACGGTGAATACCCTATATTTATACATAGAAATGATCAAAATCAGTATTAGACATGTTGCTACGATAAATTTCATTTAACAAAACCTGCCCGGCAGGGAGGGCAGGTTGACCTTTATTACATTTGTATCGACTTAAACTCAAAATCAAATATTCCGGTTGCGCCTTGTTGTGTATCTGTTAAGGTGGGGGCAGTGAATCTTAATATTATCGGTATTATCTGTCCGGCTTCTAATTCTCCTAGGCTAAACCCCTCCGTTTTCCATTTTATTATAGTTTTCTTTCCTAAACTTAGGGTTTCTTCACCAGAATCTATTTCCCCGTCTTTATCAAGATCGTTCCATTTTATTATCTCAACTAGGATGTCACTTCTTAAATCTTTAGGATCTTTTGCAGTTTCATAAGCAGAGTTGGTCGTTATGGCTAGCTTTGAGGTCCCACGGTTTATTAGCTTGAGTGTGTAGTTTTCTTGCCAAATAGGACTTACGTTTTGGAAATTTGGCCCTGGAAGCTCATCTACATAGGTGGTGGGGTCGGTCTCGTTTGCAAGATTACTCAAAAACTTTAGGTCTGCACTTCCTACCGTAAAGGTTGCCCCAAGAACATTGGACTTGTCGGAAAAAGCTGCGTAAGTGACTCCTACAACTACGCCCGAGAAGATAATAAGGGACCCATACAATGTGAGAAGCCCTTTGTTTCTTAGAATTTTACTGAGTATTTTTTTAATCATTTTTTTCACCTCCCTTCGTTTTTAATTAAGTAGATTTTGTGCTTTCATGCTGGTAAATTCGGTTTTAGTAACTACAAGATGGTCCATTAATGGAATTCCTATTTCGATTCCTGTTTTTGCAATTCTTTTTGTCACCTTAACATCTTCAAGGCTGGGGCAAGACTCTTCTGATGGATGATTGTGCACGAGAATTATCGAGGATGCGTTTTTCGTTAACGCTTTTTTAAATATTTCTCTTGGGTGTATTAAAGTCTCCGTTAAAGTACCTTTTGAGATCAAGTCCTTTGAAAGAATTTTGTTTTTTCTATCTAGGGAGATTAGATAAAGATGCTCTTCCTGTTTTCCTGAAAACTCCTTTTTTACTGAATCAAAAACGTCCTGAGGTTTTTTAATGACACTTCCTTTAATATTATTTTCTATGGTCAGTCTCTTTGCTAGTTCACCCAACGCCAGTATTCCGGTAGCCTTGGCAATTCCGATATTTGGTATATCCATAAGTTGAGTAATATCTGTGTAAACAAGCTTATCCAAACCTGAAAACTTATTTATTAAATTTCGTGCTAAGTCAGTTGATGTGCAATCTACTCCCCCGGACCTTAAAATTATTGATAGAAGTTCGGTATTAGTGAGGGCCTCCGGACCTTTATCTACCAGCTTCTCTCTTGGTTTTTCTTCTTTTTGTAAATCTTTAATCTTCATATCATATTCGCTGAGTATGATATTAGTTAGTTTCAAGTTAAGAGCAATGCAGGTTGTTCTATTTAATTTAGAATATGAGTAATACAGTAGACATTGGAAAAAGGATTAGGGGTATAAGGGAACAAAAAAACCTGTCTCAAGATAGGTTTGGTAAGAAAATTGGAAAAACCGGTAAAACAATATGTGCCTACGAAAGAGGGAGATGCGTTCCTCCCCTGAGGGTTCTTGAAGAGATATCTCAAGTTTATGACGCTACTTTTATGAGTGTAAAACAAAGTAGGGTATTGGATCTGGGAAAGAAAATACAGGAACTCAAAGACATATTGATAGATTTTGAAAATATAATTCTTAAGTGAAAGACTATCTTTTTGAGTACTGAGGTCTTTTTCTTGCCTTGTGAAGGTATGGTTTCTTTCTTTCAACCATTCTTGAGTCTCTAGTTAATAAACCTTGCTTTCTTAAGGCTTTATCAAATTCCGGATTTATTTTGCACAATGCTTTAGCTATAGCCAAAACAATGGCATCCATCTGAGATGGTTTACCGGAACCCGAAACCTTAATGCTTGCTGAATATTTTGAATCCGGATGAGAGACACCTATTATGTGAAACGGTCTGACCCATTTGGATTGATCTATTATGGATGGAAAATACTTTTCGATCTTAAGACCATTAACCGTGAAATCGCCTTTTTCTTCCCATAAAAACACTCTTGCTGTTGCAGTTTTTCTTCTTCCATTTCCAGCGATAAAGTTTTTCTTTAATGGTTTTACTTTCTTTACTTCCTCTTTTGTCTCTTCAACTACAGGAGTTTCTACTTTTACTTCCTCAACAACCACCTCTTTTATGGGTTGTTTTTTCTTAACTTCTTTTTTAACAACTTTTTTAATAGGAGTTTTTACCTTCTTTGTTACTTTCTTTTTCTCTTTTTTTGTGGTTTCTTTCTTTGTTTGCGGCATGTTATTTTACAAGTTGCGCTTGGTGAGGATGTTTATCTCCTACATAAATATATAAATTGGCCATCCTTTCTTTTCTAAGTTTGTTTTTTGGAAGCATTCCATAAATTGCTTTTTTCAAAACTTCCTCTGGTTTTCTTTTAAGTAATGTTTGTAAATTTTCACTCCTTAATCCTTTTGGGAATAGTGTGTTGTGATAATAGATTTTATCTGTCATTTTTTTCCCGGTTACATCTATTTGCTCTGTATTTATAACAACAACTTTATCTCCCCAGTTTTGATTTGGAAGATACTCGGCTTTGTCCTTTCCCACCAAAACATCCGTTATCTTAACAGCAATCTTTCCCAATATCTGATCTTTAGCATCTATCAAATGCCAGTTAGTTTCTTTTTTCTGAAGGTTTAAAACAGTTGTTTTATTTGGTGTTCTTTTCATCTTTCTTTTCTTCTTTTACAATTTTCTTTTTGGTAGTTTTTTTCTCGGTTTTTGCTTCTACTTTTGCTGATGTATTTTCAACAAATTCTATTCTGGCTAGAGATGCATTGTCCCCATCTCTGTTTCCTATTTTTACAATCCTTGTGTATCCTCCGGCTCTGTTCTCGAATTTAGGTGCCACGTCAACTAAAAGTTTTCTTATCGCAAGCTCGGATCGAAGGTGTTTTCTGATAAGCTTTAAGGTATTGAACTTTACGATTTTATCGCTGGATTTACTAGCCTTTACTGCCCTGGTGACAAGTTTTTCAACGTATGGTCTTATGACTTTTGCTTTGGCAAGTGTTGTATTTATCTTTCCGTTTTGAATCAAATCAGCCGCCATCCCCGTAAATAAGGCTCTTCTTTGATCGTACGTTCTGTTTAGTGTTTTCTTGTTAACTCGATGTCTCATGATACCTTATTAATTTCTTACTTTCTGAAACCTTCCTTTACCAGTAAGTCCTTTATTTCCTGTAATGATTTCTCACCGATATTTTTGATATCTTCAAGCTCCTCGTTGGTTTTTTTGGCCAATTCATGAAGAGTTATTATCTTGCTTTTTCTTAAAGCGTTGATAGTTCTTGTCTGAAGGGGAAGCTCCTCAACCGAAACATCCTCGGCAAGTTTTGTGCTTTTCTTAACTTCTTCTGGTTCTGAAGTTTCGATTTTCCATTCTTCGAAGGTCACATAGTAGTCTCTGAGGATTTTTGAGGCTTCAACCAATGCTTCCTTTGGAGAAATACTGCCGTCTGTTTCGATTGTGAAGATTATTTTATCTAAATCTGTTCTTCCACCAAATCTAGCGGGTTCAATTTCATAGTTGGCACTGACAATAGGGGAGAACAAAGCATCAAGAACTATAACTCCTATTTTTGAAGTTTGTCTTTCTTCCATCGGTGAGTATCCTGTTCCCGGTTCGACTGTTAATTCCATTTCAAGTTTTGACTTTGCATCGGCAAGAGTTGCTATGTGTTGATCTTTATTCATAACCTCAACATCAGATGAAGTTTCGATATCTTTTCCGGTAACCTTTCCGGCACCTTTTTTACTTATGGTTGCGATTACTGGCTGGTCAGTGAAAACTTTGAATCTTAGTCTCTTCAAATTAAGTGTTATTTCAACAATATCCTCTTTTACTCCCGGGATTGTTGTGAATTGATGAGTTGCCCCGGAAACTTTTACCTGAGTTACAGCAGCGCCTGCTATCGAGGTCATTAAGACCCTTCTTAAAGCATTGGCCAGTGTATAGCCAAAGCCGGTAGGGAGCGGCTCAAATGAGAAAACACCAAGATTTCCCTCTTCTTTTACGGTGTTTATCTTTAAATTTTCTTTCGTAACTATCATAAGTTTCCTCCTTTTAAAAAATTACCTAGAATAAAATTCAATAATTGACTGGACATTTATAACTTCCTGAAGGTCATCCGTAGATGGAAATCTAACGTACTTTACGCATTTTTCTTTCAAATCAGCTGAAAGCCACTCTGGCATTACAAAACCTTCTCTTAAATGTATCTTTTCAAAGCTGACGGGCTTGATTATATCACCAATTTTGACTTGCATTGCCGGAATCGTTGCAACCTTATCGTTTATCATATAAAGATTCCTTCTGACATTCTGTCTTGCCTGTGCGCGCGAAACGGCAAAGCCACTTCTATAAACGATATTATCAAGTCTTGATTCAAGTTTTTGAATTAAAATATTTCCTGAAACGCCTTTTGTTTTCAAAGACTCTTTGACATAATTGCTAAATTGTCTTTCCAATATCCCATAGATTCTTTTTGCTTTTTGCTTTTCTCTTAATTGCCTCCCGTATTGCGAGAGGGGTTTTCTGCTTAATCCGTGTTGCCCAGGAGCTTGGGGTTTTTTATTAAAAGGACATTTGTCTCCGTCGCATTTAATACCCTTAAGATTGAGTTTTACTCCTTCTCTTCTGCACAATCTGCATTTTGCATCAGTATACCTAGCCATTATTAGATCCTTCTTTTATTCTTCGGTCGGCATCCGTTGTGGGGGATGGGAGTTTGATCCGAAATTGACACGACATTAAGTCCTGCGGATCTTAGGGCTTTAATTGAGGATATTCTTCCCATTCCGGGTCCTTTAACAAATACTGCAACTTCTCTTACCCCTGCGGCGTAAGCTTGAATTCCCGCCTGTTCGGCTGCCTTTGTAGCCGCATAAGGTGTTGATTTTCTAGAACCCTTAAACCCTGATTTACCGGAGCTGCCTGAAAAAAGAGCGTTACCTTTATCATCAGTTATAGTAATGATGGTGTTATTCATACCGGCAGTTACGAAGGCTTTTCCGCTTTGTGTAATAATTTTTTCTTTCTTTTTCTTTGGCATAGATTATTTATTATTTCTTCTCTAACTTTTTCTTCATGCCGCCAACTGTCTTTCTTTTTCCTTTTCTTGTTCTGGCGTTTGTTCTTGTTCTTTGTCCTCTGGTAGGTAGTCCGTGGTAGTGTCTTAAGCCTCTGTAGCTTTTAATTTCTTTTAGTCTTCTTATGTTTGAGGCAACAATTCTTCTAAGTTCTCCCTCAATTGGTATTCCAACTTCAGATACAGCAGTGTTTATATGGGCGATGTTTTCATCAGTCAAGTCTTTTGCTCTGGTATCGGGGTTTATTTTTGCCAGTTCCAATATCTTTTTAGACTGTGTCAAACCTATACCTTCAATATAGGTTAAGGCAATTTCTATTCTTTTTTCGTTTGGTATATCAACACCCTTAATTCTTGGCATAGATTATCCCTGTCTTTGCTTGTGTTTGGGGTTTCTTTTACAAATAACCCTAACAACTCCCTGTCTTTTTACTATTTTGCATTCTCTGCAAATTGGTTTTACTGACGATCTTACTTTCATATTTTATTTATTTAAGTCGGAAAGTAATTCTTCCTCTGGTTAGATCGTGAGGAGAAAATTCCACTCTCACGCCGTCTCCAACCAAAACCCTTATGTGTTGTTTTCTCATTTTGCCGGAAATCATAGCCAAAGCTGTCGTTTCGTCAGCAAATTGAATCTTAAACATACCGCTCATGAGGGTCTCTATTACTTTTCCTTCTTTTGTTATTACTTCTTTTGTACCCATCGTTTAAACGACGCGCTTGATTGTATCAGAGCAAAGCTACAAGGTCAATAAGTCCCATTTGGCAGTAAAAACCCGAACTTACAAAAAATGTGTCCGGGAGATTTATTCCTGGAACTTTATCCCAAAACCTTGGTAATACAGCCAATTCCTTGGAAATATATGGATTTATATTACCATCACTTGTTGAAAAAGCAATAAAAACACGCTTTAATGAATAGGATGCTAGACATAAACTATATTAAACAAAACAAGGACGAAGTAAAAAAAGTGATCGTAAGCAGGAAGGCTAAAGGTGTTGATGTCGAGAAGTTACTGGAAATTCACGAGAAATACATCGATGTTTTAAAGAAGGTTGAGACTTTAAGAAATCTTCGAAATAACATATCCTTGGATATTTCAAAGGCTAAAGAATCCGAAAAAGGGGGACTGATTTCCAAAGCTACAGAGATGAAAACAGAACTTTCCGATATGGAAAAAGAGCTGGATGAATTAAGAAAAGAAATTGATGAAATGTTGCCTCTTATTCCTAACGTTGTTTCAAAAGAAATGCCCGTTGGAAAAGACGAACACGATAACCTTATCGTTAAGGTTTGGAATCCAAGGAAGGGCTATCTGAAAATGAAGGATTCGCTGCCATATGATGATGTGTCTTATGCCCCCGGGGAGGAATTTCCTTATAAAGATCACATAGAGATAGGCGAAAAGCTAGATATTATTGATGTTGAGCAAAGCGGGAAAGTCTCCGGAAGTAGGTTTTGTTATTTGAAAAACGAAGCGACTGTTCTTCAAGACGCGATCTCCTCGTTATTAAAGAAGGAACTTTTAAGAAGAAAATTTATTCCTATGGTTCCTCCGCTTCTCGTTAAGGAAAGATCTCTTTTTGGAACAAGCCACTTTCCGGAGGGAAGGTCTCAGGTTTACGAAGTAAAAAACGAGAATGTTGAAGAGGGAAGTAGTTTGTTTTTGGTAGGTTCTGCCGAGCCCTCTAATTTTTCCTATTTCATGGATAAGGTTTTGAAAAAAGAAGAGCTCCCGATAAAGATATACGCCCAAACAACCTGTTTTAGGAGCGAGGTTGGTTCTTGGGGCAAGGATGTTAGGGGGATAAAAAGAGTTCATCAGTTCGACAAGCTTGAGATGAATTGTGTGTGTACAGAAGAACAGGAAAGAGAAGTTTTTGATGAGTTTATGGAAATAAACGAGTGGCTTTTCCAAAAGCTGGAAATTCCTTATAGAGTTGTTAACAAATGTACTGGGGACTGCGGTTATAACGCATCATACTTTCAGTACGATGTTGAGGCTTGGAGACCTAAAGAAAAGGAATATATGGAAGTCGGAACAGATACAATGACAACTGACTACCAAGCGAGGAGGCTAAATATTAAGTATAAAGATGGTAACGGGACAAAACTTGCAAGAACCGTCAATGATACAGGAGCCGCATTTGGTAGAATAATTATTGCGATTTTGGAAAACCATCAACAAAAAGACGGATCTGTTAATATTCCTAAAGCTTTGCAGAAATATAGCGGGTTTAAGAGGATACTTCCGAAAAAGTAATTATGTTAGGATTTAAGCAATGAGCGTATTTGATAGCTTAAAATACCCAAAAGTTATATATGAGGTTGACTCAAAATTAAATGGAAAAATTAGAGTTATAGAAGTTGGAAAGACGAGAAAACTTATAGCCAATAATGTTTTGCAATCAATAAACGAAACTTCTCCGAGCTGTCCAAAGATATTTTCGGGAAAAGCCGCAGCGCTTATTTTGAGAGAGGCACCAAATGCAAAAAGGATTTTAATGCTGGGTCTTGGTGGCGGAACTGTGGCAAGTATTCTTTCCAAAAAACTTTTAGAGGCTCAGATAGTAAGCGTTGAGTTTGACCCCGTGATGGTTGATGTGGCGAAGAAGTATTTTGGTTTGGATTCAATAAATAACCACAGAGTCATTGAGGCAGATGCCTTAAGAGTTGTGGTTGAACCGGAAGAGTTTGATTTGGCCCAAGGTAGTTTCGATGTGTTGTTTGTTGATATTTTTGTTGGAGATCAGTATCCAGACCTTGGTCGGACTGGAAATTTTATAGCCGCCTTAAAAAGGTTAGTAACTCCCGGTGGGCTTATTGTTTTCAACAGAATTTATACCGAAGAACATCAGGAGGACGTGAACAATTTTGTTAATCAGGTTGAGGAGTTTTTAGGTGATACTAAATCCGAGGTTGTTGCCGGGTACACAAACTCCGATAACATCTTAGTTTATGGAAGGGTTTAAAAATTGCATCCTTTCCAAGCATTAATTCTAGGAATAATTCAGGGAATTACAGAGTTTCTTCCAATTTCATCGTCCGGTCATTTGATAGTTGTTCCTAAGATTTTGGGTTGGCAAGACCAACCTTTGGTTTTTGATACAACTATGCATTTGGCAACAGCCTTAGCACTGGCTGTATGTTTTTGGAAAGATATTATTAGTATAATTAAGGCATTTTTCAACGACATCTTTTCATCTCACAGGCTTTCCTTAAAAGAGTACTCTTCGAATGGGGTTTTAGGCCTAGCAATATTAATTGGATCAATACCTGTTGGAGTAATCGGTTACCTTTGGGGAGATAAAATAGAAAATCTCACCGGAACTTTAATGTGGGTTGCCGCAGCACTTATTTTTGGAAGCATCCTTATGTTTATAGGCGAAAGAGGATTTGGCAAACGTCTTATTGTAAAAGATGAGGTTTCAGTCAAAAAAGGTTTGGGGGTTGGTCTGTTTCAGGTTCTTTCTTTACTACCGGGTGTTTCAAGATCCGGTTCTACAATATCAGGAGGAATGATATTTGGTTTAAGCAGAAAAGATGCCACGAGATTTTCATTTCTTCTTTCCATACCCGCTGTTTTGGCAGCAGGTTTTTTTAGTTTACTAAAATCTTATAGGTTGCTTTTTGCTTCAGGAACAACCTCTTTATTAATAGGGTTTGTATCCGCATTTTTGATTGGGGTAGTTGCGATAAAATTCTTAATGAGATTTGTAAAAACAAATACCTTATACCCCTTCATAATTTATAGAGCTTTACTTGCTTTGGCTTTAATATTTTTTTATTTCAAATAAGTAAGATTTTTCAAGCTGTCCCTTAAACTGCTAGTTTTTTTGTTTGTGTTAAAATCGAGCTATTATGTTCGGCAAACTTTTTGATACAAATGAAAAACAGCTTAAGAAAATAATCCCAATTGTTTATCAGATAAATAATCTTGAAGAACAGGTTAAAAAGCTGTCCGCGCAAGAAATAAAAGATAAGACAAACTACTTCAGATCGGAACTTAAAAAATTAAGCGATGGCGATAAAGAGAGGTATCTTAACGAAATTCTCCCCGAAGTTTTCGCATTGGGCCGTGAGTCAGCTGTGAGATCCTTGGGTCAGAGGCATTTTGATGTCCAGCTTATGGCTGGTATTGTCCTTCATCAGGGAAAGATTGCAGAGCAAAAAACAGGTGAGGGAAAAACCCTAACCGCAACCCTTCCTTTATATTTAAATTCTCTTACTGGAAAAGGAGTTACACTTATTACACCCAATGATTATCTTGCAAGGCACGGTGCGGGTTGGATGGGTTCAGTTTATGGTTACTTAGGTGTGTCTGTTGGAGTAATAATGCAGGAAAGAGCCTTTGTTTTTGATCCGACGTACAACGGCACCGAATTTGAGGATGCCTACGCAGTTCATCTGAGAGAAGTTCCGAGACAAGAAGCTTACAAGTGCGATGTAATTTATGGAACTAATCATGAGTTTGGATTTGATTATCTAAGAGATAACATGGTTGCTCGATTGGATGACATGGTCCAAACAAATCCTAATGGAGATTGGGGAGTTCATAATTATGCGATAGTTGACGAAGTCGACTCTATATTAATAGATGTTGCCAGGACCCCACTTATTATCTCCGCTGCGGACGCTAAACCAAGTGAAAGATACCATCAATCGAATGCCATTATAAAATCCCTGATAAAAGACACTGACTTTGAGATGGAGGAGAAGTTTAAGAATGTAACGTTAACCGATTTGGGCATACGAAGAGTTGAAAGGCTTTTGGGAATAGACAATTTGTATGAACAGGATTTTGAAATGGTACACCTTATCGAACAAGCTTTGGCCGCAAACACTTTGTATGAGAAAGACAGAGATTATGTTGTAAAAAATGAGGCCGTTGTTATTGTTGATCAGTTCACCGGAAGACTTTTAACTAACAATAGATTTTCATACGGTCTTCACCAGGCAATCGAAGCCAAAGAGGGTGTAACAATCCAGCAGGAATCAAAAACTCTAGCTGAAATTTCTTACCAAAACTATTTTAGAATGTACAAGAAACTTTCTGGTATGACTGGCACTGCCGTTACCGAATCGGAAGAGTTTTTCAAGATCTATAAATTAGATGTAGTTGCAATTCCGCCAAATAACACATGTATAAGAAAAGATGAGAACGATGTCGTTTATAAAACAGAGGCAGGAAAGTTCAAGGCTGTGGCTGATGAAATAGCAGCAAGTTACAAAATTATGCAGCCCGTACTTGTTGGTACCACGTCTGTTGATAAGAGTGAGTTACTTCATAACTTCTTGCAAAGAAGGGGAATTCAGCACGAAATTTTAAATGCAAAAAATCATGAAAGAGAGGCTTTGATTATAGCTCAGGCAGGAAGACCGGGAGCAGTAACTATTTCCACAAACATGGCGGGGCGAGGAGTAGACATTCTTCTTGGAGGGGATCCCCAAAATCCCGAGGATCAAAAGAAAGTTTTGGAGTCCGGAGGTCTTTACGTAATTGGTACTGAAAGGCATGAATCAAGAAGAATCGATAACCAATTAAGAGGCAGGTCCGGTCGTCAGGGAGATCCCGGAAGATCAAAATTCTTTGTATCTTTGCAGGATGACCTTATGCGAATCTTTGGTGGGGATAGGGTCTCCGGGATTATGGAAAAATTTGGTCTGGATGAGAGCGTGCCTCTTGAGGCCGGCGTTGTTTCAAAAGCGATAGAAAATGCCCAAAAAAGGGTTGAGGGTTTTAACTTTGACAGAAGAAAACAGCTTGTTGAGATGGACGATATTATGAATACCCATCGAGAAGTTATTTATAAACTAAGAAGAAGAATTCTTGAAATGGGCGAGGGGAACGAGGAAAACAAGCAGTGGTTGGTTAAACAACTAGGGAAATTTTCTGATTTTAGTTTTGAAACATGGGAGAAAAAAGAAAAAGAATTTGGAAAAGAAATCTGGCTTCAAATTGTAAGTGCATTTAGCAGACCGGTTATAGATTACCTTTGGATGGATCACCTGGTTGACATGGACCAGGTAAGAGAAGGAATAGGTCTTAGAGGCTACGCTCAAAGAGATCCGATGGTTGAATACAAAAGAGAAGGCCATGAAAGGTTTGAAATTTTAGTTTCTAAAGTTTACTCGATGGTTGGCGAAAGGCTGCTGGCGGTAAGTAGTGAGGCTGTAGGTATGAGGGAAGAGAAAAAAATACGTGAGGGGAGATTATCTTATAAACACGGGGAACTGGAAACAGGAGTTTCGCAGGAGGGTCAGGAAATATCCCAACAGAAATTAGTGGATGAAACCGGGAGGGAAATAAAGATAGAGAAAATCGAATCTGGGAAAGAGAAGGTTGGAAGAAACGACCCCTGTCCTTGTGGAAGTGGGAAAAAATACAAGAATTGTCATGGAAAGAGCATCTGAATACTTTAGACAAAGTAGTTTTCACAATATAAGATAATATAACAATGCATTTTAATGTTCCTCTGATATTATCTATCACCCCCTTTATATTGTTTCTAGTACTTTTGTTAGCGGCAAAACTGCCTCTTTTAAATGTTTCTATCATAACGGTAGGTTTGACTCTGGCTTTGAAAATATATTATTGGAAAATACTGCCCTTGTTTGTTTTAAATTCGTTTATTAAAGGGACTTTAGTTGCGTTCGATATTTTTGTAATTATCTTTGGAGCAATTTTTTTTCTGGAGGTTTTGAGCAATCTTAAGATAATAGAAAATGTAAGTTATTATCTCAAATCGCTGCTTAAGGATTACAGGGTGCAAGTAATCCTTCTTGCTTGGATGTTTGAGGGTTTTATTGAAGGGACCGCCGGATTTGGAACTCCTGCCAGTATTGTTGTTCCACTTCTGGTTAGTATTGGTCTTTCTCCACTTACAGCGGTAACGATTGGTATGTTAGGTAATAGCACAGCAGGAGCCTTTGGGGCGGTAGGAACCCCGGTGCGGGTTGGATTTGCAGGACTTGATGTTTCTGAAGTTACTAAATACGGAACCATTTTTAACCTCGCGGGGTTTTTAGTTCCTGTTTTTATGTTGTGGATCTTAGCCTCCATCCAAAAAGACAGATGGAAGAATTTTTGGGAAGCTGTTCCTTTTGCTATTTGGGCAGGGGTGGCGTTTGTGGTGCCATCATACCTCGTTTCAAAACTGGGACCCGAGTTCCCATCGATATTAGGATCCTTAATTGGAATGGTTTTGATATTAATAACAATAAAGCTTGGTTTGTTTGTGCCGAAAAATAAAAGACACTTGGAAGAGGCAAAAGTGATGGAGGTTAAATTACCGGCTTACAAAGTAATAATCCCATACATTTTGTTAATAGGTTTATTAATTGTCGGGAAATTTGTTTTGGGAAGTATTAATTTAGAATTTCCTTGGGGTTTCAGCTACAAACTGAACCTATTCAATCCAGGTTTAGCGTTTTTAGTAGCCGGGTTGCCTATTGCTTTATTATGGGGAAAAGGAAACTTGGTATTGAAAAGTTCAGGGTCAGCTCTGAAAAGAAGCATCAACCCTTTCTTGGTTGTTGTTTCTATGTCTGCACTGGTTCAGCTGATGATAAACTCCGGAAACAATCTATCGGGACTTCCATCATCACTAACGACTATTTCAAAGGCGTTTGAACTTAAATCGCTTCCTTTTTTGGCTCCTTTTATCGGAGCTTTTGGTGGCTTTATTACGGGCAGTGTCACGGTTTCTAACATAATGTTTGGTAGTTTTTTAAATTCGGCGAGTTTAGCACTTAATTATTATCCGGCAATTATTTTGTCTTTAGGTTTAATTGGGGGAGCTGCGGGGAATATGATTGCTCTTGCTGATGTTATTTCAGCAGAAGCAGTGGTTAACTTAAAAAACCAGACAAGATTCGTTTTGAAGGGGTTAATAATACCATGTCTTATCTATCTAACCTTAGTTGGGATAATGGGTTTAATTGTTATTGGTGTTTAGTATCCTAGAGTCTTAAGTTCTGTCATCACTTGTTGAACTGCTTCATCCTTAGGATTTAGTTCGAAAGCTTTCGATATGTATTTTTGTGCTTCTTGGTAATTTTTTTCAGCCATGAATATTCTTGCCATCTTGTACCAAGATTGATGCAACCTTGGGTTTATATCTATCGATTGTTGGAGATATTTTTTTGCTTTAGCAACATCGCCTATTTGAAGATACGTAAAGCCGATATTGTGGACAGCGTCTGCATAATCAGGTTTTAAAGCTACAGATCTTTTAAATGCTTCGATAGCAAGTTCATAATCTCCTTCGTTTGAGTAAACGTCTCCCAGGTTGTTATACACTCGGTAGCTGTAGGGAGAGACTTTTTTGGTTGCAAGCCACAGATTTTTGCTATTTTTGAAGTCAAAACTTCTTGTGAATGTTCTTATGGAGTATAAAAGACACAAAACTATGGTTACTACAGTTGCGAATTGCTTCCACTTCTTTTTTTCCTCAATTCTTAAGATTAGTATTGCCAAACCCATTGAGAAAAAAGCTGATCCTATATAGAGATATCTTTCCGCTGCCGTCCAGGCGATAATTACGGGGCTATACGATGGAAGAATAGAGAAAGGAATAGTGAGCAGAAGTCCTGCAATCACTCTGTCTTTTTTCCAAAGGTATGCTATTCCAAAAATAATAGCAACGGTCACGGCTATCATAAAGGCATAGCCGGCGCCTGTTATAATTTCACCCTCATGATAGACAGTAAGAGTAAGTGGGAACGCGATAAGTTTATAGGCCATGTAGGTTGTATATGGGATTCTATTTATCAAAGGTGTGGCGGATTCTGTGTCGACATAGTATAAGGTATTCAAATCTATGATTCTTTGTTTGAAAAGCCCAGGTACAAGCATCACCACAAATATTAGAGATATAACTATATAGGGTGTGTAGTACTTAATGTTTTTAAATTCTATTTTTTTCTCTATTAAAAACTGATCAACAATTACCAAAAGAAAAGGGGCAATAAACATCCAACCCCCTCCCCTGACGGTGATTTGGCTTGCCAAGTAAACGATTGAGGAAACAATTAAATACCATATTTTTTTATTTTTTCTGAATAAAACGTAAAATATTAACATAAGTAAAATTGCCACTGTTTTAAATGGATACCCCATTCCGGATAACCATCCAATAGCCTCAGTATTTACAGGTTGCGTCGCAAAAAGAAATGCCGCTATTAGTGATACTTTTTTTCCAAATAGCAGGTAAGTTAAGATAAAAACCAAAGTAGTGCAGATAATGTGTAGGAGTATGGAGAAAACATGCAAAGCAGTAGAATTCATACCGAACAGATGTACTATTATCGAGGTTGCTATTGCTGGAGCATCCAGAAATTTTAAAGTTTCGGTTAACGAATAAAGTGGCTTATTCAAGACGAGACCGTTTTGGTCATCAAGATTTAGGAACTGGCCGTTTATTAGAGGTGCATAAATAAGAAAGATTAAACCTCCCAAGATAAAAAGAATAACAAAATTTGATCTAATAAACTCCCATATCTCTTTTATTCCATAAGCTTCTGGGGCGTCTCCCTTTATGATATTTTCTGTATTTACTTGTTTCTTTGATCTATTTCCGTTCATCTATGTATGCTGATATTATATTACAGTCATGAAGTTTAAAGAATTAATTTTAGAACTTTCGGAAGCCCTCATATCCTCAATGGTAATTGTGTTGGCATTGTACCTTTTTGTTGCGTCTGTGGAAATAGTTTGGGGGCCAAGTATGGAACCTTCTTTTCATTCTGGGGAAAGAATTCTTGTGGATAGAATTAGCGGAATATTTATTCCGCTAAAAAGAGGGGAGATTGTGGTGTTTCTTTCCCCGGGAGATAACGAAAGGCATTTCATAAAAAGAGTTATTGGTATTCCTGGGGATATATTTAAAATAATCGATTGTGGGGTTGTGGTCTCAAAAGATGGCCAAAAATACCAGTTAGAAGAGGAATATCTTGATAAGGATACATGCACGGTGGGGGGAAGTGCAATAAAAGAGGGTAGGGCACTAAGACTTGGACCGCAGCAATATGCCTTTTTGGGTGACAACCGCGGGGAATCTTTGGATTCCAGGTACATAGGACTTGTTGATAAAAATAGAATTATAGGTCGTGTGATATTTAGATTTTGGCCTTTAAACAAGATAGGTTTTATAAATTAGAATAGGTTAAAAAGTACCAGCGTTTTCCCCAATGAGATAGTGGACTATAAACGTGTTGACACGGCCTTGTATTTGTGTTAGCTTTCGCTCTGTCCCAAACTTGTTTATTTCAATCAAAGCTTAGTTAACCCTTATTTGTGGGGACCTTTTTTCAAGAGGGAAGTTTGGCTATTACACAACTGAATATTTTGTAGTAAAATTCTTTATCAGTCTTTTTAAAAAATATTAATGCGTGAGACCTTTTTAAAACGTAAAATAGCCCTACCCCTACCTAATCTTGTTGGTGTCCAGCTTGAATCATTCGACTGGCTCAAAAAGGACGGTCTAAAAGAAATCCTTGATGAATTGGGAACAATTGAGGACACGTCCGGAAGAGGCTGGGTACTAACACTTTCAAAACCAAGAGTAGAGAGGGAAAACATTACCATCGAGGAAGCAATGAGAACAGGAAGAACTTATAATGCTCCTTGGTATGTTGAAGCAACAATCAGAGATCCAATTGCTAAAAAAGAAAAATCCCAAGAAATATACATGGGTGACATCCCACTTATGACTCAACAGGGAACCTTTATTATTAACGGTGTTGACAGAATAATCATTTCCCAGCTTATAAGATCGGAAGGAGTTTTATTTGGCGGTGAAAATTCTCCTGTTACAGGACAATTCCTTGGAGGTGCTAAAGTACTTCCAAGAAGCGGTGTCTGGCTTGAATTTGAAACATCAAGAACGGGAGTCATTACTTTAAGAATTGATAGAAAAAGAAAAATATCCGCAACAACTCTGTTGAGAATATTCGGCTTAGAAACAGACGATGATATCAGAAAAGCATTTGAGGGTGTTGAGACAAACCCAGAAATTAACTATACAGAGTCAACATTGGCAAAAGATCCGGCAGCAAGTTTTGAAGAAGCCTGTCTTGAGGTCTACAAAAAAATGAGACCGGGCGAGCCTTTGATATTGGAAAATGCAAAAGCTTTGGTTCATGCAATGTTTTTTAATAGGAGAAGGTACAGCTTAGGAGCGGTAGGAAGATTTAAATTAAATCAAGTTTTAGGTTTAGACTTTCCTAATGATCCTCAGCACAGACTTTTACAGCTTCAGGATTTAATAAAGATATTTTCAAGAATAATTGAACTTAATAATGGAGTTGCTTATCCAAGCGATGTTGATTTTTTGGGCAACAGAAGAGTTAAAAGTATGGGTGAGTTGCTGCAATGGCAAATGAGAGTGGGATTTTTAAGAATGGAAAAAAACATAAAAGAAAGAATGAGTTTAGCACCAAGAGAAACATTACCAGTACCATCAACATTAATCTCACCAAGAGCAATTGCCGCAGCTGTTCACTCATTTTTTGCAACGGGACAGCTTTCCCAGCTTCATGACCAGCAAAATCCATTAACTGCTCTTGATCACTTAAGACGACTTTCAGTTATGGGTCCGGGCGGGCTTACAAAAGAAAGAGCAAGCTTCTCAGTAAGAGACGTGCATAACTCATATTTTGGAAGAATTTGCCCGGTCAGAACTCCTGAAGGTCCAAATGTCGGACTTATCAATTATATGTCCATGTATGCAAGAGTAAATGAGTATGGATTTTTGGAGACGCCTTATGTCAGACTTGAAAAAGATTCTAAAGGGAAAGTAAGAATAACGGACGATGTGATTTACCTTGCAGCTTACGACGAAGAGAAAGTCTATATCACTGACCAGTCTGTGGAAACAGACGATAACGGGTACATTCTTGATTCTCAGGTACCTCTGAGAAAAGGCGGGGAATTTATATTAGGCGACGTTGCTTTAGCTGAGTATATCGAGGTGGTTCCGGCTCAGGTTTTAGGCGTCGTTGCAGGTCTTGTTCCTTTTGTTCAAAACAATGATGTTGTCCGTATAACTATGGGAACTCAGCAAATGTCCCAAGCAGTTCCTCTTATTAGACCCCAAAGACCGATAGTTGGAACGGGTATTGAGGAGGAAGTCGCAAGAAACACAAACGCCCTAACAACGGCAGAAGACAACGGCACTATTGAGTATGCAGACGCAGATAAAGTTGTTGTTAAATACAACGGAAAAAATAGGAAAACAGAATATAAGGCAAAGAAATTTTTACAAACAAACAGTGAAACCTGCTACAACCAATATGTAAGAGTAGTCTCAGGACAGAAAGTCAAAAAAGGTGAAACCCTCATTGAGGGGCCATCCATCGATAATGGAGAAATAGCAATAGGTACTAATATCAAGGTTGCCTACATGATATATAGAGGACTTGAGTTTGAAGATGGTGTAATCATTTCCGACAGACTCGTTAAAGAGGACGTTTTAACCTCCATTCATATATCAGATCACGTAACCCAGATTCAGGAAACAAAACTAGGTTCGGAAGAAATAACCAGGGACATACCCAACGTGTCCGAAGAAACTTTGAAGAATCTTGACGAAAGTGGGATTGTAGCAATAGGGTCCAAGGTAAAATCAGGAGATGTTTTGGTCGGAAAAGTTGCTCCGAAAGGAGAAGTCGACCTTACAGCTGAAGAAAGACTTTTAAGGGCAATCTTCGGTGAAAAAGCAAAAGATGTCAGAGATACGTCTCTTAGAATGCCCCACGGTGAGCACGGGGTTGTTATAGGAATAAAAAGAGTAGCTAAGAAAGAAAACGAACACTTGCCCGCGGGAACAATAGAAGAAATAACAGTTTATGTAGCTCAACAGAAAAAGATTGAAATAGGGGACAAGCTTGCCGGAAGACACGGTAACAAAGGTGTTATATCAGCAGTCATTCCGTCAATCGATATGCCGGTACTACCAGACGGTTCGTATGTAGATATTATATTCTCCTCAGAGGCTGTTTTGAAAAGAATGAACGTTGGCCAGATTTTGGAAGCTTCGCTTGGATCTGCAGGTAGAAAACTTGGAAAATTTTACGAAATCCCATCCCTTCAAAGAATACCCGAAGCTAAAATAGCAGAAGAATTTAGGAAAGCTGGTTATCCCGTGACGGGAAAAATGAAATTAATAGACGGAAGAACAGGGGAGGCTTACCACAACGAGATTGTTGTAGGAGATGCCTATATTTTGAAACTAGTTCACATGTCAGAGGACAAAATGCACGCAAGATCAACAGGATCTTACTCTTTGATTACGCAGCAACCACTTGGAGGAAAAGCTCAATTCGGTGGTCAGAGATTTGGGGAAATGGAAGTTTGGGCTTTAGAGGCATATGGGGCTGCTCACATGCTTCAGGAAATGTTAACTATAAAATCAGACGATATGTTGGGCAGAGTTCAGTCCTTTAGTGCTCTAATTCAAGGAAACCAGATTCCGGAACCAACAGTGCCTGAAACATTTAAGCTTCTTGTGAGAAAACTTAACGGTTTGGGATTGGGACTTGAGGCTTATTCAACAGAAGTTCATGAAGAAGAAAAAGAAACCGAAACAGCAGCAGAAGAAGGTTTAGAACCAGAGAAAACTAACAAGATAAGCTCCAAAGATTTACCTCAAGAAGCTGTTTTGGAAGAGAAGGATCTTAAGAAAGCTGGCGTAGAAATTTCCGAAGCTGAACGTTCTAAGGAATAAATTATGAGAGATATAAGCAAATTAAAAGACTTCGATGCATTAAGAGTTTACCTTGCTTCCGGCGAGGAAATATTAGGTTGGTCTTATGGAGAAGTTACAAAGCCGGAGACCATAAACTACAGAACTTTTAAAGCTGAAAGAGATGGTTTATTTGACGAAAGGATATTTGGGCCCTCCAAAAACTACGAGTGTTACTGCGGAAAATACAAAGGTATTAGATACAAAAATGTAGTCTGTGATAAGTGTGGTGTTGAAGTTACACACAATAGGGTGAGAAGAGAAAGAATGGGGCATTTGAAACTAGCCTCCCCGGTCGCACACGTTTGGTTTTTTAAAGGAATTCCATCAAAGATGGCACTTTTACTTGATTTGACGCCAAGAAACGTTGAATCAGTTGTATACTTTGCCTCTTTCATTGTTACCGAAATAGATGACAAAAACAAAGCAAAGGCAATTTCTCAGGTTGGAAAGGATTTGGAAATTACCAAAGCATCTCTTCAGAAAGAACTTGACGGGGAAATGAAGATTGTAGAAAAGGAGCTTGTCGGTACCTCAAAAATAAAAGATGAGATGAGATCCAAAGAGGAAGAATTAAAGGTAAGACAAAAAATTCAAAAAGTAAAAACGGCTTATGATAAAAAATTAGAAGAGCAGGAAAAGAAATTTAAACTTATTCAAAAGAAAGTCGAAAGTGTAGGAATTTATTCAGTAATTTCTGAAAACGAATACATCTCGCTTATCTCTTACCTTGAAAAATTCTGCAAACTTGAAATCGGAGCCGACGCTTTCAAGGGGATACTTAGCAGATTGAATCTAAATGTTCTTGCAGAACAATTGAGAACTGATCTGGAAAAAGCAAAAGGTCAAAAAGCACAGAAAATTGCTAAAAGATTTATTGTTGTTGACCAATTCAGAAGAGCAAATATCGGACCAGACAGGATGATAATGGATGTGATTCCCGTAATTCCGCCGGATCTTAGGCCCATGGTGCAACTTGACGGCGGTAGGTTTGCAACATCAGATCTAAACGATCTTTACAGAAGACTTATAAACAGAAACAACAGACTTAAAAGACTTTTGGACTTGGGGGCTCCTGAAATTATTGTAAGAAACGAAAAAAGAATGCTTCAAGAATCAGTTGATGCACTGTTTGACTCTTCAAAAAGAAGAAAGAAGGCAAGAACTACAACAAGAGGTAAAGAGTTAAGATCCTTAGCCGATATGATAAAGGGCAAGCAGGGAATATTTAGACTTAACCTTCTTGGAAAAAGAGTCGACTACTCAGGTAGGGGTGTTATCATCAATGGACCGGAGCTTAAACTCAATGAATGTGGTATTCCAAAGGAGATGGCCTTGGAATTATTTAAACCGATGGTTTTAAGAGAAATATTAGGAAGGGGTTATGCTCCGAACGTAAAAAGCGCTAAATTCTATCTTGAGACAAGAGTTCCGGAAGTATGGGATATTCTTGAAGAGGTTGTTAAGGGTTACCCCGTACTATTAAATAGGGCTCCTACACTTTGGAGACTTGGAATTCAGGCATTTTACCCACGACTTGTTGAAGGGAATGCTATCAAACTTCATCTTTGCGTGTGCACAGGTTTCAATGCAGACTTTGATGGGGATCAGATGGCTGTACATGTTCCTCTTTCAAAGGATTCGATTCAGGAGGCAAAAGATTTAATGATTTCTTCAGTGAACTTATTAAGTCCTTCAAGCGGAACACCTATATCTATTCCATCAAAAATAATGTTATTTGGTGTTTATTACATAACTTCCATCGATGAATCCCTTCCGGTATTGGACAAGGTATACGCAGATGAGACTGAAATGATGTACGCAATGGAAATAAACAATGAAATTGACTTGAGACAGTTAGCAAAAGTCAGACTCAGCGGACAGATATTTGATACGACTCCCGGAAGGGTGATTTTCAATAAAGTTGTCCCGGAAAAATACTGGTTTATAAACGAAGCAATGGATAAAAAGAGAGTCAATATTCTTATGACCAAAGTTCTTAAGGAAGATCCCAACGAAGTTGCGGTTAAATTAATTGATGATATTAAGGATATCGGACTTAAGTACGGAACTATATGTGGTCAATCGGTATCACTTGCGGATATTGCTATCCCGGAAAACAGAAACAAGATTTTAGAGGAAGGTAAAAAATCCGTAATTGAAATAGACAATTATTTCAAAAGAGGACTTATAACAAAAGCAGAGGCTAGAAAGCAAAAGGAAGATGTTTGGAATAAAGTTACTGCAGATTTAGACTCGGCTGTTTGGGAGAATTTGAGGGATGACAACCCGGTTAAAATTCTTGTTAAGTCAGGCTCTACTAAGGCATCCAGGGATCAAGTCAAACAGCTTGCAGGTATGAAGGGACTTGTTGTTGATCCTACAGGTAAAACAGTTGAAATTCCAATCTTTGGTAATTACAAACAGGGACTTTCTGCACTTGAGTACTTCGTAAGCTCAAGAGGCGCAAGAAAGGGACTTGTTGACAAGGGTTTAAAGACTGCTGATGCAGGCTATCTAACAAGAAGACTTGTTGATGTGTGTCAGGACGTAATAGTGAGAGAAGATGATTGTGGCACTACAGATGGAAGAGAAATGATTGTTGGAAAAGGAACACTCCTTCAAACATTTGCAGATAGGGTAGTTGGAAGATTATTGGCCAAAGATGTAAAAGCAGGTAATAAGGTAATTGTAAAGGCAGGAATTACATTAACAGACGGTATTGTTGCAGAAATAGAAAAAGCTGGAATTAAAAGTATAATAATCAGATCCCCTATGCACTGTGAAACAAGAAGAGGAATTTGTGCGGCTTGCTACGGCTTTGATCTTATGACGGGAAAGCTTGTCAGAATGGGAACCGCAGTCGGGGTCGCGGCAGCTCAATCAATAGGTGAACCGGGAACTCAATTAACAATGAAAACATTCCATGCAGGCGGTATTACTGGAAAAGACATCACCCAAGGACTTCCAAGAGTTGAAGAGCTTGTTGAAGCAAGAGCCCCCAAATTCTTATCAATAATGAGTGAAGCTTCGGGAACCGCTAAGGTTGAGAAAAACGGAGATGAGAGAAAAATAATTGTGATACCTTCGGATTCAAGCGAAGAATTAGTCGAATACATGATCGATCCGGTCGAAGAGATCTTAATCAAAGACGGAGAGATTGTAGGAAGGGGGCAAAAACTTACAAGTGGAAACTTAAACCTAAGTGACCTTTACAGAACTGTTGGAGTTGATGAGACCAAAAAGTATATTATTGAAGAAGTTCAAGGAGTTTACGCCTCTCAGGGAGTTGCCCTAAATGATAAACACTTGGAAACGGTTGTTAAGCAGATGTTTAACCATGTAAGAATCGAAGAGGCTGGAGACACAGTATTTATGTCTGGAGAACTAATAACAAGGGCCAGATTTGATGAGGAAACAGAAAGAGTCTTAGCCAGCGGCGGAACCCCGGCAACAGGCAAACTTATTATGCTTGGTATTACAAAAGCAGCATTAAACACTGATAGCTGGATGTCAGCAGCTTCGTTTATACACACGAGTAGTGTGTTGACCGACGCAGCCTGCTCTGGTAAGGTAGATTACCTTGTTGGGTTAAAAGAAAATGTAATTATCGGAAAGCTCATTCCGACAGGAGAAAGAGCAAGAATCGAATAATATGCCGACTATAAATCAACTGCTAAGAATAGGCAGAAAAAAGAAAATAAAAAAAACAAAAACACCGGCTCTTAAAGAAGGCTTTAACACCAAGAAAAGGACTGTTGTTAAGCACCCAAGTCCCTTAAAGAGGGGAGTTGTTTTATTGGTTAAAACCCAAACCCCCAAAAAACCAAATTCAGCATTAAGGAAAGTTGCAAGAGTAAGGCTTTCCAATCGAAGAGAAGTTACAGCTTATATTCCTGGTGAGGGTCATAACCTTCAGGAGCACTCAGTCGTTCTTGTTAAGGGTGGCAAGGTTCAGGATTTGCCGGGTATAAAATATGAAATTGTGAGAGGCACCAACGACCTTGCGGGAGTTGAAGGCAGAAAAACCTCAAGATCAATTTATGGCACAAGAAAGCCTAAGGCGAAATAAATATGAGAGGTAAGAAAGCAAAAAAAAGAATAACTACTCCGGATCCAATTTATAAATCAAGAATAGTTTCAAAAATGATAGTTTCTGTTATGATGGGAGGCAAAAAAAGCACGGCAAGAGATATTGTTTATGGAGTTTTGAAAAAACTAAACGAGGATGAGAAAGAGGCCTTAAAAATATTCGAGCAAGCAGTCAAAAATGTAATGCCCCAGCAAGAAGTAAGATCAAAAAGAGTTGGTGGTGCAACGTATCAAGTTCCGATCCCGCTTAAACATGATAGATCCGAAACTTTAGCGGCAAGATGGATAATAACTGCTGCAAGATCCAAAAAAGGTAAACCGATGGTTGAAAAGCTTTATTTGGTAATGTCGGATTCTTATAATAACACCGGAGACGCAATCAAAAAGAGGGATGACACTCACAGAATGGCAGAGGCAAATAGAGCGTTTGCGCATTTTGCCAGATTCTAATTATTTCCCAAGCGTCTTTAATAGGTTAAAATAAAAAGCTATGGCTGAAACTATGAACAAAAAGTATCCTTTAGAAAAGATCCGAAACATCGGTATTATTGCTCATATTGATGCGGGAAAAACCACTACCACAGAAAGAATTCTTTTTTATACAGGTAAGTCCCACAAAATAGGAGACATTGACCTTGGAAACACTCAGATGGATTGGATGGCCCAGGAGAGAGAAAGAGGAATTACCATTACATCTGCTGCAACCACGTGTTTTTGGAAAGATTGCAGGATAAATATTATTGATACCCCGGGACACGTAGATTTCACGGCAGAAGTTGAAAGATCACTAAGAGTACTGGATGGAGGGGTGATTGTCCTTGATGGCTCCCAAGGTGTTGAACCACAATCGGAAACTGTTTACAGACAGGCTCAGAAGTATGATGTTCCCCTTTTGTTTTTTGTTAACAAACTAGACAAGGTCGGAGGAGATTTTTTTATGTCGGTTAAATCTGTAGATGAGAAACTGACAAAAAAGGGAGTTGCGGTTCAAATTCCAATAGGTTTTGAGAACACATTTGAGGGGGTTGTCGATCTCATAACGATGAAGGCCTACAAGTTTGAAGGTGAGGGTGGGGCAAAGGTCGTTGAATTTGAGATCCCCGCAGATTTAGTTGAGGACGCTCAAAAATACAGATCTATAATGGTTGAAAAAGTGGCGGAGGCTGATGACAAGTTAATAGAAAAATACCTGGCAGGGGAAGAACTAACAAACGAAGAAATAAAGCAGGGTTTAAGGGAACTTACAATAAAAGTAGCTATATATCCAATATATTGTGGGGCATCCTTATCAAACAAGGGAGTTCAGAAAGTGCTTGATGGGGTAGTTGATTACCTGCCCTCCCCAAAAGATAAACCGGATATCGAAGGAATGAAAATAAATAGCGACGAGGAAGTACTGCTTAAAGCCGACGATAACGGACCATTTGTTGCTTTAGCTTTCAAAATTCAGGCCGACCCCTACGTTGGTAGACTCACCTATTTTAGAGTCTACTCCGGAAAAGTCTCCGCAGGCTCTTACGTTCATAACTCAACATCAGATAAAAAGGAAAGATTGGGAAGAATTCTTCTGATGCACGCAAATCATAGAGAAGAAATAAAGGAAGTCTCCGCAGGAGAAATTGCAGCGGGTGTTGGTCTTGAGGCAATAACCGGGGACACACTTTGTTCCGAGGACAATAAATTGATTTTGGATAAAATCAGCTTTGCAGAACCAGTAATTGGTATTGTTGTTGAGCCAAAAACCAAGGCCGACCGAGATAAAATGGGCCAGGTTATAAAAAGATTTCTTGAAGAAGATCCAACCCTTGCCATAAAAACGAATGTTGAAACCGGCCAGACACTTTTATACGGAATGGGAGAGCTTCATTTGGACATTATTGTGGACAGAATGAAAAGAGAATTTAATCTTGAAGTAAATACGGGAAAGCCGCAGGTTGCATATAGAGAAACAATAAGAGGAAAGACGGAAATCGTAGGAAAATATATCAGACAAAGCGGCGGCAGAGGCCAATACGGACACGTTGTTATCATACTTGAACCTCTTGCAAGAGGAGAGGGCTTTAAATTTGTTGATAAGGTTGTTGGAGGAGCCATTCCAAGGGAATACGTTCCGGCCGTTGAAAAAGGAGTTAAGGAAGCTGCAGAAAGCGGAATTATTGCAGGATACCCATTTGTTGATTTTCAGGTTACTCTAATTGACGGATCATACCATGAGGTTGACTCTTCTGAAATGGCATTTAAGATGGCAACAATAGAGGCTATGAGAGAGGGCCAACAAAAAGCCGGTACTTTCCTTCTTGAACCTATCATGCGAGTTGAAGTAATAGTTCCCGAAGATTTCATGGGTGATGTTATTGGAGACATCTCATCAAAAAGAGGAAAAATCGAGTCAACCGAACAAAGAGGAAACGCCAGAATAATAGAGGCAAAGGTGCCACTAGCTGAGATGTTTGGATATGCTACAGAGCTTAGAGGTATGACTCAAGGAAGAGGCTCTTTTACCATGGAACCAAGCCATTATGAGGAGGTTCCGGGTAGCATCGCCGAGGGATTAGCTAAAAACAACATCAGGCGTTAATTTTCCATATTTTAAATAAATTGGTAATTTTAGGGAAAAGTCTTGATTTTTGGCCTTTAATTTGGTTAACTATCACTTGCTTTAGTAAATGTTTTAAGGTTAAGATAACGCCATTTCGGACGGGAGCGAGCGTTCTTTATGTAAGAAAGTTCGCAGCACGTACAGAATGGGTAGTTATTTTACCAGAATGGTAATTAATTTTACCGAAAGGAAGGTTTAAAATGACCGAATTCGTTAGAAACAAAGAACATATAAATATCGGTACTATTGGGCACGTTGACCATGGTAAAACAACGTTGACATCGGCTATAACGAAAGTTTTGGCTGATAGAGGTATGGCTTCCTACAGAGCTTTCGATACCATCGATAATGCTCCGGAAGAAAAAGAGAGAGGTATTACAATTAACATTACTCACGTTGAGTATGAGACGGAAAGGAGACACTATGCTCACATCGATGCTCCAGGACATAAAGACTACATCAAAAACATGATCACCGGCGCCGCACAAATGGATGGGGCTATACTTGTTGTTTCTGCTCCGGACGGACCAATGCCTCAGACACGAGAGCATATACTTCTGGCCAAGCAAGTTAACGTTCCGGCGATAGTTGTCTTTTTAAACAAGTGCGATATGGTTCAGGATAAAGAACTCTTGGATCTTGTTGAGCTTGAAGTTAGAGAGCTTTTAACAAAATATGGATTTCCGGGAGACAAAACCCCAATTATCAAAGGATCTGCTTTGAAAGCATTGGAAGGTGATGCAGAAGCTATTAAATCAATTGATGAGCTTATGAAGGCAGTAGATGACTATATCCCGACTCCGGTAAGAGATCTGGATAAACCGTTTTTGATGCCTATTGAAGATGTGTTCACAATTTCAGGAAGAGGAACAGTTGTTACGGGAAGAATCGAAAGGGGAATTGTTAATATTAACGATGAGGTGGAAATAGTCGGTATTAAAGACACTAGAAAGACGGTTGTAACGGGTGTTGAAATGTTTAAGAAATCTCTTAAACAAGGACAGGCTGGAGACAATGTCGGAATACTTTTAAGAGGAATCGAAAGAACTGATGTTGAAAGAGGACAAGTTCTTGCCAAACCAGGTTCAGTCAAACCTCATACTGAGTATGAAGCCGAAGTTATTATCCTTTCCAAAGAGGAAGGCGGCAGACACAAACCATTTTTCTCTGGTTATAGGCCCCAGTTTTACATTGGAACAACCGACGTTACTGGTGAAGTTGCACTTCCACAGGGAGTTGAGATGGTAATGCCAGGAGACAACGTAAAAATGACAGTCAAACTTATTACTCCGGTAGCAATTGAAGAAGGGAAAAGATTTGCTATTAGAGAGGGTGGAAACACAGTAGGTGCTGGAGTTGTAAGCAAGATTATTAAGTAAGAAATTAAGTTAGAAGAAGCCCCCTCACAAAAGGGGGCTTTTTATCTTAAGATGCCAAGAGCAAAGACACAAAAAGAAACAAAGATAAGAATTAAGCTAAAATCCTACGATAGTAGGATTATTGATCTAAGCTGTTCCAAGATTGTTGATACAGCAATAAGAACTGGTGCTCAGGTGGTGGGTCCCGTACCTCTCCCGACTAAAATTGAAAGATTCACAGTCATTAGAGGTCCCCATATTGATAAAAGATCAAGAGAGCAGTTTGAGCTTAGGACTCACAAAAGGGTGATTGATGTTTTGAATTCAACCCCATCAACAATTGAAACGTTATCGAAGCTTAGTTTACCGGCCGGTGTTGGCATTTCGATCAAGATGTAGTAAGATACTTTAGTTTTTTAGCAAAAGGCAGTTTAGCTAAAAATTGATGATAAAAACAGGAACATAATAAAGAATTAACAAGGGGTTAGTTGAAGGCAGGCGCCCTTTGAGGCGCTAATTTTTTGGAAAAATGGAAAAAATAACAGGAAAAAAACTAAATATGACGCAAATCTTTGGGGAAAACGGAAGAGTTGTTCCTGTTACCATAGTTGCTTGTGATTCCGATGTAACTTTAGAATTAGAAAACAAAGAAGTTGCTGTTGTTGGTAAGTCAAAAGGAAAAGGATTTACAGGCGTTATGAAAAGGTGGGGCTTTCATGGAGGGCCCGCAACAAGAGGTCAGGGAATAAGGCAAAGAGCTCCGGGGTCTATTGGTTCTCAAACACCGGGAAGAGTTTTGAAAGGTAAAAAAATGGCCGGAAGAATAGGGAACGCCAGAGTTACAATCAAAGGTTTAAAAATAATGAAAGTTTTATCTGATTTGAAACAGGTTATGGTTTCAGGTCCGGTTCCGGGAGCCAGAAACTCAAAAATTGAGCTTAAAGTTATTGATACAGTAAAAAGTGGAGAAAACAAATAATGAAAATAAATGTAATTGATCTAAAAGGCGAAAAGTTAGAAGAACTAAATCTTAGCGATAAGGTTTTTGGAATTGAACCTAATAAAGAAATTGTAAAGCAGTACGTTAGAGTCTACAGATCAAATCAAAGACAAGGAACTTCTTCTACGAAAACAAGAGCTGAAGTTTCAGGTGGTGGGAAAAAACCCTGGGCGCAAAAGCATACCGGAAGAGCAAGATCGGGATCAAACAGAAGCCCTATATGGGTTCATGGTGGTGTGGCTTTTGGTCCAAAGCCTAAAAGCTGGCGACTTGATCTTCCAAAGTCAGCTAATAAGCTGGCTATGAAATCAGCTTTATCTCAGAAAGCAACAGAAAAAAAGATTACTATTTTGGATAAAGTTAATTTCAAAAAACCAAGTACTAAAGAATTTGTAAAAGGACTTGAGAAGATAAAAATTGCAGGAAAAATACTTTTCGTCTGGAAAGATAAAGATGAGAATTTGGTAAGAAGCATCAGAAACATTCCAAGAATCGTTGTAGCTTTTTCTGGAAGTTTAAGTGCTTATGATGTTTTGGATGCAAAGAATATTATTTTTATGAAAAATGCAGTATTAAGTGTTGAGGAGAAACTTAAATGAAATTAGGTAAGGCAGTGTTAAAACCAATAGTAACCGAGAAAACCTATGCTTTGGCAAGTGAGGGAAAGTATGTTTTCAAGGTAACAATGCTTGCCACGAAAGGCTCTATATGTGAGGAGTTGAAAAGACTTTATGATGTAGAACCTGTGAGTATCAGTACAACTATAATGCCCGGAAAAAGCAAGAGAATAATGAAATCAAGACTCACATCCAAGCCCAAAAAATGGAAAAAAGCAATAGTTCAGCTGAAGAAAGGTCAAACAATAGATTTGTTTCCTAAAGAATAAATATGATTAAAACATATAAACCGACAAGTGAAGGACAGAGACAAAGAAAAACCTTGGTAAAGGATATTGCCGACGTCAGACCCGAAAAATCTCTGTCAAGGGGTCTGGTTGGTAATGCCGGGAGAAGCCACGGAGTTATTTCAAGCAGGCATAAACAAAGAGGTGCGAGAAAACTTTACAGAATAATTGATTTTAAAAGAGACAAACACAACATACCAGCAAACGTTGTAAACATACAAGATGATCCGAATAGGGGAGTAAACATTGCACTTTTGGCTTACGCAAACGGAGAGAAAAGATACATTCCGGCACCGGAAGGTTTGAAGGCAGGGATGAAAGTAATATCAGGAGAGGATGTTGAAATATCAGTGGGGAACTCTCTTCCGCTGGCAAAGATTCCTCTTGGAGTTTCTATCCATAACATTGAAATAAATCCCAAAGCAGGGGGAATTCTTGTCAGAGGGGCCGGAAACCAGGCCCAAATTATTGCAAAAGAAGGCAATTATGTTAATGTGAAGCTTCCAAGCGGGGAGGTTAAGAGGATTATGGGAAGGTGTTTCGCGACAATTGGGGTATTAGGAAATATTGACAAGAGAAATATTCAACTCGGAAAAGCCGGAAGAAACAGACATTTAGGTGTAAGGCCTCTTGTAAGGGGAGTTGCAATGGCAGATCCGCACAGAGATCACCCCCACGCCGGAAAATATGGAAAATCAGGAATTGGTATGGCTTCTCCAATGAGTCCCTGGGGTAAGAAAACAAGAGGAGTAAAAACTAGAAAGAGAAGGAGAACTGATTATACAATTGTTAGCAGAAGGAAATCAAAAAAGAAAAGTTAAAAAAGGATAAATATGTCTAGATCACTAAAAAAAGGAATTTATACCGAAGAAAAATTAATGGAGAAAGTCAAAAAAGCTTTAGCAGCCGGCAAGAAAACTTCTATTAAGACATGGTCCAGAAGATCAACAATAGTCCCCGAGATGGTCGGATTTACATTTGAAGTTTACAACGGCAGAAAACATTTGCCGGTTTTTGTAACTGAAAGTATGGTTGGGCACAAACTTGGGGAATTTTCGCCTACAAGAACATTTAGGGCGCATTCTTCAAAGAAAGAGGCGGCATAATATGAAAGAAGGAACAGTCTCAGCAAAGCATATGGGAGCAAGAGTATCACCTAAAAAGGTTGCTCCTGTTATGGATTTGATAAGAGGAAAAAGTGTTGAAAAAGCAAAAGTAATACTGGCTTTTGATACATCAAAACCCGCGAAGATGATTTTGAAAGTATTAAAATCAGCGGAAGCCAATGCCGTCAATAACAATAAAATGGATAAGAGCAAATTAGTTATCAAGGAATTATGGGTTGGCGCCGGAACAATGGCAAAAAGAATGACGCCGGGAGCAAAAGGAAGAGCCGATCCTATTTTGAAAAGAACGAGTCACATTTATATAAATCTACTGGAGGGTAAATAATGGGTCAGAAAATACATCCATTGGGGTTCAGACTTGGGATATCCAAAAACTGGTCATCCAGATGGTTTACATCAAAAAAAGATTATGGAACTCTTGCCCTTGAGGACAGGGAAATAAGAGAGCTGTTAAAAGATAGGCTTTCTCTTGCCGGTATTAAGAGTATTGATATTGAAAGAACAGAAAATGAGATCAGCGTTTTGATAAAAGTATCAAAACCGGGAGTTGTTATTGGAAGAGGTGGAACCGGAGTTGAGGAAATTGAAAAAGAAATTAAAAAGATAACAAAGGGGAAAGTAAAAATTACGGCTGAGGGAGTAAAAACCCCTGAGATAGAAGCCCAGCTTGTTGCCGACTACATCTCAAGGCAGTTAAAAAGAAGGGTTCCTTACAGGAGAGTTGTAAACTTTGCACTTCGCTCCGCGATGGAAAAGGGTGCTAAAGGAATAAAGATAAGGTTAGGGGGAGTTTTAAGCGGAAGCAATACGATTTCAAGAAGAGAGACATTCAAAGAAGGCTCCGTTCCGGCTCAAACTTTAAGAGCTGATATTGATTATGCGCAGCTTGATTGTCAGATGCTTTTTGGAACAATTGGCGTAAAAGTTTGGATTTACAAAGGAGAGGTTGAAGTTAAATAAGGTGATTGTATGTTGATGATGCCAAGAAAAGTAAAATTCAGAAGACAGCAAAGGGGAAGTAATAGAGGGATTGCCGTTAGAGGCTCTGAAATTGCCTTTGGAGACTATGCCTTAAAAATTACTGATAGAGGTCTTTTATCTTCAAGACAGCTGGAGTCCGCAAGAAAAGCTATTATGCATGAAACGAAAAGAGGTGGAAAGCTTTGGATTAGAGTATTTCCGGATAAACCGATCGCCAAAAAAGCAAATGAAACAAGGATGGGAAGCGGAAAAGCCCCGACTGACCACTATGCAGCAGTTGCCAAACCCGGAAAGATTGTATTTGAACTTGCCGGGGTAACGCAGGAGGTAGCCAAAAGAGCTTTTTATAAAGCATCTGCGAAGCTTCCTTTGAAAACCAAATTTTTATCTAGGGAATAATATGGTAGACATAGCAGAATCAAGAAAAAAGACATTAGAGGATTTGAAAAAAGGATTGGAGAAGTTAAAAACAGATGCTCAAAAGGTTGTGTCAGGTATTATGCAGAAGAAAGAAAAAAATACTAGCAAAATAAGAGATTTTAAAAAAGATATTGCAAGAATGGAAATGTTAATTAGCGAAAAACTAAAGGAAGTTAAAGGAAAATAAAAATGAGTTCTAAAAAATTTAAAGGAAAAATAGTGTCGGCTAAGATGCAAAAAAGTGTTGTTGTGGCAGTTGAATTGCCAAGAAGACATCCTATCTACGACAAGATTGTTAAAAATACCCGAAGATTTAAAGCAAGAAATGAGATAGAAGCAGTGCTTGGAAACAATGTTTTGATCCAGGAATGCAAACCTTTTAGTAAAGATGTTACTTGGAAAGTTGTTGAAGTATTAGATTCAAAGGAGAAAGGTAAGTAAAAAATGTTACCTTTTGGTTCATACATTAAGGCAGCCGATAACTCAGGAGCGGTAAAGATGAAGATAATCGGTGTTCCCGGGTCAAATAAGAGAGCAGCCAGACTTGGAGATTTTGTCACCTGTGTTATTAGAGGCGCTTCATCAACCGGAGTGGTTAAGGATAAAACAGTTGTTAAGGCAATAGTTGTTAGAACCAAAAAAGAGGCTAGAAGAAAAGATGGAAGTTACATTAGATTTGATGATAACGCGGGAGTTGTTGTTGATAAGGACTTAAATATGGTCGGATCTCGAGTTTTTGGACCCGTTGCCAGAGAGATAAGAGACAAAGGATATTCAAAGATAGTGTCTTTGGCAAAGGAAGTTTTATAAATATGAAGATAAAAAAAGGCGACAAAGTAAAAGTATTATCAGGGAAAGACAGAGGAAAGATAGCCACAGTTCTTAAAGTTATACCTTCTAAAGATAAAGTAGTGGTGGAGGGTGTAAATCTGGTAAAAAAGCATATTAAGCCCGGAACTGTAACTAAGGAAGGTGGCATCGTAAGCATAGAAAAACCTATTTATGTTTCGACAGTTATGTACTACAACGAAAAGGAAAAGAAATCAGAAAGAGTAGGTTATAAAAAGATTGATGGGAAAAAATTTAGAATTTCAAAAACCAGTGAAGAGATTTTAGACAAGAAAATTACTAAGAAATAAGTATGGAAAGACTTAAAGAAAAATATCTAAAAGAGATCGCACCAAAGCTTGTTAAGGAGTTTAAGCTTGGTAATGTTATGGAAGCTCCAACAATCCTGAAAGTGAGTGTTAACTCAGGTATTGGCCCTTTCAGGGAAAACAAAGAAGCGGTTGAGTTCTTTGCTGATGAACTTTCAAATATTAGTGGACAAAAAGCATTTGCCAGAAAAGCAAGAAAATCAGAAGCGGGTTTTAAGATCAAACAGGGTGATGTTGTGGGATTTGCCGTTACTTTAAGAGGAGATAGAATGTGGGCATTTATTGATAAACTTATAAATATTGCTTTTCCAAGAATCAGGGACTTTAGAGGGTTTAGTAACGACTCTTTCGATGGGGAAGGAAACTATTCCGTCGGCATAAGAGAACATGTTATATTCCCTGAAGTTAATCCTAATACCACAAAAGGTATAAGAAGTCTTCAGGTAACTATTGTTTTTAGTACAAAAGATAAAGAGAAAAACCAGCAACTTCTCAAAGAATTAGGCTTTCCTTTTGCTGAAAGTATAACAAAGGAAGAAAAATAAATATGGCAAAGGTAGCGTTAATACAAAAACAAAAAAGAAAACAGAAATTCTCAACAAGGGAATATCATAGATGTCCAATCTGTGGTAGTCCAAGAGGGTATTTTAATAGATTTAAAATGTGTAGAAAGTGCTTTAGAGAAATGGCTCATAAGGGAGAATTGCCCGGAGTGAGAAAGGCAAGCTGGTAAAAATATGAGTATGGATAGAACATCAAACATGTTAAGTTCCATAAAAAACGCCGCAATGGCGGGAAGAGATTTTATTGAAATACGACATTCAAAAGAGTGTGAATCTATTGCTAAAGTTCTTGAAGAAAAAGGATACCTTGAGGGAGTAAAGTCTTTTAAACAGGAAAATGGCGGTGGTAAGATGCTGCACGCTGGTCTTATAAAAGAGGAAGGTATCGCAAAGCTTTCTCAGGTAAAAATAATTTCAAAACCCGGAAGAAGAATATATAAGAAATTCGGAGAGTTAAGACCCGTGCTTCAGGGATTAGGAGTTATGGTTATATCAACATCAAGAGGAATCATGTCAGGTCAAGAGGCAAGAAAGAAAAAGCTAGGCGGAGAAGTTATTTGTGAGGTTTATTAAAAATGAGCAGAATAGGAAGAAAACTTATTGAAATACCACAGGGAGTCACCGTTGAGGTAAACGGAAGAGAGGTTGTTGTCAAGGGACCAAAAGGCCCTTTAACATGCAAGTTTGAACGTGAAATAGGAGTTAAGGTTGAGGAAAACAATGTCAAGGTTGAGGTTTTAGGCGAAACAAAAAGATCAACAGCCCTTTGGGGTTTAACCCGAGCCTTAATAGCAAATATGGTAAAGGGAGTTACGGAAGGATTCGAAAAGAAACTTGAGTTGGTCGGGGTGGGGTACAGAGCAAAGCAGGTTTCTCCTTCCGAGATAACCCTTACTGTTGGTTTTTCACACCAGGTAGATTTTAAAGCTCCCGAAGGAATTCAACTTACTTTAGTAGATAATACACACATTACCGTAACGGGAGAAGATAAACAGTTAGTAGGTATGGTGGCCGCAAATATTAGAAAAATAAGAAAACCTGAACCTTATAAAGGCAAAGGAATAAGATACGAGGGGGAGGTTGTGAGAAGAAAAGCAGGTAAGGCAGGAAAAGTTGGATCTGGAGCATAAAATATGTATCACGTGGTAGTAAGAAAAAGTAATAGAGATCAAAGAAAAGTAAGAATCAGGAAGAAAATACTGGGGTCTGCAGATATTCCGAGACTTTCAGTCTTCAGATCTAACAAGTATGATTCAGCTCAAATAATTGATGATAAAAAGGGAATAACAATTGCAAGCGCATCTACTATGTCACTTACCGCTAAGGGAAAAACAAAAACAGAAAAAGCATATGAGATAGGGAAGGAACTGGCTAAGAAAGCACTGGCGTTAAAAGTTAAGGGAGTAGTTTTTGACAGAAGTGGTTACAAATATCACGGAAGAGTTAAGGCTATAGCTGAGGGAGCGAGAGAAGGGGGATTAAAGCTATGATGGATAGACGAAACCAGAGACAAAGATTTAATAGTCCAAGAGTCAGCGAATACGAGGAGAAGGTTATTGAGATAAAAAGAGTTTCTAAAAAGATAAAGGGTGGAAATGCTGTTGGATTCACAGCTCTCGTTGTTTTGGGAAACAGAAATGGGAAAGTCGGGCACGGGTATGGGAAGGCGAAGAATGTTGCCGAAGCGATTCAGAAGGCATTAACAGGTGCTAAAAAGAAGATGATAAATATAAAATTGACCGGAAAAACAATAGCACATGATGTCGACGCAAAGCTTGGATCCGCAAAAGTTGCTTTAAGACCCGCATCAGAAGGATCCGGAATTATCGCCGGGGGGTCAGTAAGAGTTGTTGTTGAACTTGCAGGAATTAAGGATATATCAGCCAAGATGCTTGGCTCCAATAATAAACTGTCAAATGTAAGATGCACCATCAAAGCTTTAGAGAAATTAAAGAAATAATATGGATTTATCTAACTTAGAGAAACTAAAAACACAAAAAAAGATGAAGATAATAGGGAGAGGTAGAGGAACCGGTAAGGGCGGACACACCGTTGGAAGAGGACATAAAGGCCAGAATGCAAGAAAAGGCGGTTCAAAATTTTACCTTGGATTTGAAGGTGGTCAGGAGCCTTTGTACAAGAAAATGCCCGAAATAGGAGGATTTAAGAGTCATACTTTCAAGGAAACAGTTGCAGTAAATCTTGAAATTTTTTCTAAATTTAAAGATGGCGATGAGATAACACCCGAAACACTTTTGAAAAGCAAAATCCTCAAGGAGATTCCTTCAGGAGGGGTTAAAATACTATCAGACGGTGAGTTATCGAAGAAACTGACATTTAAGGGTTTCAAATTCTCAGCTAAAGCAAAAGAGAAAATTGAAAAATCCGGCTCAAAGATATAAATGCTTAAAGTACTTAAATTTCCTGAAATAAGGAAGAAAATACTTTTCACAATTGCGATTGTTGCAATATTTAGACTTTTGGCCCATATTCCCGTTCCCGGAGTAGATACATCAGCTATAAAAGGATTTCTTAGCTCAAACGTAATTTTTGGGTTTTTCGATCTTTTTAGTGGTGGTGGGTTCTCGAATTTTTCAATCGTTACTTTAGGCCTTGGACCATATATTAACGCTTCAATCATAATTCAGCTTCTTACAATGATGATTCCATCTCTAGAGGAGATGCGAAAAGAGGGTGAGTCCGGTCAGGAAAGAATTAACATGTACACAAAATTTCTTACTGTCCCCATGGCCTTGATTCAATCCTACGGAATTTACTTTTTATTGAGTAAACAAGGGATAATAAATACTCTAGCTCCTCTTGACTTGGTAGTGCTACTTTTAACTTTTATGGCAGGATCGTTGTTTCTTGTTTGGCTTGGAGATCTAGTTACGGAACATGGGGTGGGAAATGGGGTGTCACTTCTAATCTTTGTCTCTATAATAAGCAGTCTTCCATCATCAGCACTGGTTGCCGTAACGGGAATTTTTTCTTCCAATTGGCACAATACCGTACTGTTTGCCATCTTGTCTATATCAGTAATAATGGGTGTTGTATTGATAGATGAGGGGACTAGAAATGTTGTTTTGGAGTATGGCAGGCGCGGGGAGAGATCTCAAAAGGTAACAAACTACCTTCCAATAAAGATCAACCAGGCAGGAGTAATTCCAATTATATTTGCAGTTTCTATTGTCTCACTACCGGGGATGGTTGGTAGTCCTTTAATGGCATCAGACAACGCTCATCTTAGAGTGATTGGAGCTTTTTTAACGAACTATTTTCATTCAAACGCAGTTTTATATAATCTTTTATATTTTATGTTGGTAATAGCGTTCACGTTTTTTTATACATTTATACAATTCAACCCGGAAAAAGTAGCAGACGATATAAAAAAACGAGGTGGTTTTGTTCCGGGAGTTAGACCGGGTGCCTCGACCAAGGAATATTTAAGAAAGATAGTAACAAGAACAACACTCGCAGGATCAATATTTTTAGGGTTTATTGCAATCCTTCCTTTCTTTCTGCAGGTTTTTCTTGGAATGAAGACTTTGAGTATAGGTGGAACGAGTTTGCTTATTGCGGTATCCGTAGTTTTGGAAACAGTGAGAAAAGCGGAATCTTTAATGGTATCTAGAAGCTATGAAAAGTTCTTGGGTTAATATATCCTTTATATATGTTTGACAAAATAAAAGAATTAAACAGATTAAAGCAGACTCAAAGCAGAATTAAGAAACAAATGGAAGAAATATTCGCGACGAAGGAGAAGGGGAATGTCAGAATTGTGGTTAGGGGTGACAAAAAGATTCAGAAACTAGAAATTGATGGCGAGGATAAAAAAGACCTTAGAGAATTGATAAATGATGTTTTTGGAGAAGTAGATAAAAAAGTTGAGAAACAAATGAGAGGCCAGCTTAAAGATTTAGGGTTGCCGGATTTATGAAAATATTATTGATTGGTCCTCCTGCCAGCGGAAAGGGTACAGTAGGAGGAAAACTTAGTGAAAGACTAAATATTCCTCTAACATCAGTTGGAGAATTGTTAAGAGCCATTCCGGAAAACAACCCCCTAAAGGGAAAAATAGATAAGATTATGGAGAGGGGAGATCTGGTCCCACAAAGTATTATAGCGCAGCTTTTAAAAGAAGAGATTTCCAAAGAACTATCCAGCGGTGGTTTTATTTTTGATGGTTGGGGAAGAAGGAAAGAGGATTTAGACTATTTTGACCCGGGATTTGATAAGGTTATTCTTTTAGAAATATCACCTGAGACCGCTTTAAGAAGAATTGCTTCAAGAAGAACATGTGAAAAGTGCGGCGCAGTTTTTAATATAGAATACATACCACCCAAAAAAGAGGGGGTGTGTGATTTTTGCGGCGGAAAAGTAACTAAAAGAGAAGACGAGAGTGAGGAAACGACAAAAAAAAGACTGGGAATTTTTTACAACGAAACCAAAGAAACTATAGATTTTTACAAGAAAAATGGAAAGCTTTTGGAAATTAACGCTGAAGGAGCACCCGAGCAAGTTTTTAATCTAGTTCTTAAGGCTTTGGGTTTATAACTAGGCTTTTTGAAATACTCCCTTGTATTTATTGATGTTATAATTTTCCTAATGTCACTTAGTTTTATAAGAAACAAGCAAAAAGGTAATCCAAATGTAGTAAAGTATTGGAGAAAAAACCCAAAAGCAATTGAGAAATTCCAGTTTGTGTATAATTTTTTACCACATCCTGAAAACAAGAAAAGAGCTAACCTTATTTCAAACAAAGCGGTAGTTGTGTACTGTCTGATGATAATTTTAGCTACCGCAACAATAAGAATAACCCCTAAGTTTTTTCCGGGGGTTTTGGGGTATGCTTCCAATATAACAATCAAGGGCCTTTTGGACTACTCGAACAGTAAAAGGAGCGAGGCGGGTGTATCTAATCTGATATTAAACCCGAAACTAACTGAGGCGGCGCAGCAAAAGGCCAAAGATATGTTTGAAAAGGGTTATTGGGCGCATGTTGCTCCGGATGGGGCAGAGCCTTGGGATTTTATACTTGGTCAGAAATATGATTATATTTACGCCGGCGAGAACTTGGCGAAGAACTTTTCAAACTCAAAAGAAGTGGTTCAAGCCTGGTACAATTCCCCATCTCATAAAAGCAACCTTTTAAGTGCGAATTATGATGAGGTTGGTTTCGCAGTTGTAAACGGAGTTTTAAACGGTTACGAAACCACAATTGTTGTTCAAGTGTTTGGAAGACCCAGAGAACCTTCAATGCTTGCCAGTGTTAGTGACGAGAGTACCATACTAGAGCGGGAAAACAGCAGTTCCACCATTGAGCCGATAAGCGGCACAACTTCCGTACTAGTAAAAACAGTGGAAAAAGAGGTGTCAACTGTACCCACGGCTCAAACTGAACCTAAAATAGATGTGACGGTTGCAACTAAAAGTCTAAGTCTTATTTTTGGCGGATTTGTAAGCTCACTTCTTGCGGTTGATCTTTGGTACTCGAAGAAAAAAGGTATAAGTAAATTTAATGGGCAGACATTTGCGCACCTTGCTATTCTTTTAGTTGTTATGGTAAGTGTTTGGTTTGTTTTGCGCCCGGGGGTAATTATTTAAATGAGAAACATTAAAGAACACATCGTTGAATATTTGATACTTTTTGTTGCCATATTTGTTTTTCTTTTGCTATTTTTTATCTTCAGGTTTGACAAAAACTCTTTAGGGATAATTTCAGCGTTGGCTTCTGTTTTTTATATCCTTTGGGGTATAATTCATCATGTCCTAAGAGACAGACTCACTAAAAGCATATTTTTTGAATATGTTCTTTTTGGGTCTTTGGTCTTTCTACTTCTGTACACTGTCTTGAGTTTTTAAATTATGAAGATTGTAATTGTTATACCGACTTACAACGAGGCTAAAAACATTGGTCGTTTGATTGATGTTGTGGGGGAAGAGTTTAAGAAAATGCCACAGCACAGTTTCAGTGTTTTGGTAATTGATGACAGTTCCCCTGACGGGACAGCTAAGATAGTTGAGGAGAAATCCAAACAACTAAGCTTTGTCCATCTTTTAGTGAGAAAAGAAAAAAATGGTTTGGGGGTAGCTTATACGCATGGTTTTAAGTATGCTATGCAGGAACTTGGGGCCGATGTTTTGATAGAAATGGACGGGGATTTTCAGCACGATCCCAAAGATATTGTAAGATTGGTCGCAGAAATCGATAACGGCTACGATTATGTCATTGGCTCAAGATTTTGTAAGGGGGGTGGTATACCAAGGCAGTGGGAATTAAAGAGGAGACTTTTCAGTAAACTTGGGAATCTTGTTTCAAAGATCATTTTAGGAGTAAAAGGAGTAAATGACTTTACAACCGGGTATAAGGCTTCCAGAGTAAAAGGTTTTGTCGATACCATAGATTTGAACAACATTCTTTCCAAAGGTTTTGCTTACAAGATGGATCTTTTGTACAAAATGCATAAAGCCGGTGCCAAGATAAAAGAGATCCCTATTCAGTTCGGTTTGAGAGACGAGGGAAGTTCCAAGATGGAAAAAAACAACCTTTTGGATTCCTTAAAAGTCGTTTTATTGCTCCGATTAAAAGATAAAGACACGCAGAAATTCTTAAAATTTTGTGCCGTGGGGTTTGTTGGTTTGATAACAGATGCTGGTCTTGCCAATATTTTTAGAATCACAATACTAAGTTCAAAAAACGCGCCGCTACTGTCGGGATTTATCGCCATGATGGTAACTTTTCTACTTAATAATTTTTGGTCTTTCAACGAGTTCAAAATAAAAGGTATTGGATCTAAGTTTTTGTATTTTATTGTTTATTGCGTATCTTCTTGCGTCCCGATTGTCTTTAGAGCATATTTTGTTGGGTTTTGTGTAAATAAATTTGGAAACTCATTTATCGTTTTCAACATTGCATTTTTCATTGGAATTGTGGTCGGTCTTGTCTGGAATTTTCTGGTTTATAGTAAAATTATATGGAGGAAAAAATGATTGAATTTTCACTAGTAATTCCTGCATATAACGAGGAAGATAAAATAACCGCATCTTTAACTCAGATTATGAATTTTATGCGAGGTTTTAGTAGTTCTTTTGAGGTTTTGGTTATAGATGACGGAAGCAGTGACAGTACGGTACAAAAAGTTGAGGAATATAAAAAAGAAAACCCCGAAATTAAACTTTACAAAAATCCTCACAAAGGAAAGCCATTTGCTGTTTGGACCGGGATGATGGAAGCGGTTGGAGAGTACATCTATATGGCAGATGCCGATTTATCTGCATCCATTGAGGAGCTAAAAAAGTTATTTGTCTGGATGAAGGATCAGGATTTTGATTTAGTAATAGGTTCAAGAGAGGGTGTCGGTGCCAGAAGGATAGGGGAGCCTTTGTATAGGCACCTTATGGGAAGAGTTTTTAATTACTGGGTTCAGTTGATCGCTCTTCCGGGGATAAATGATAGTCAGTGTGGATTTAAGCTGTTTAAGAAAAAGGCCGCAAAAGATATCTTTGGAAAACTTCTTATATATGGTGGCGATAAAAAAGAATTGAAGTCAACATTTTTTGGAGCTTGGGATGTTGAGGTTTTGTTTTTAGCCAGAAAAATGGGGTATACTATCAAACAGGTTCCTGTGACATGGACATATGTTAAGACCAAGAAGTTTAACGTGATAACATCCTCAATCAAAATGGCATGGGATGTTTTTAAGGTCAGACTTAACGATTTAAGGGGGAAGTATAAGACTGCCAAACGCTCCGATAAGAATTCTAAGTAAAAATTTGGGGCATTATGTTTAAATTATGAAACTATGTGTGGTAGGTACAGGCTACGTCGGTTTGGTAGGCGCTGCCATTTTTTCTGATTGGGGCAATCAAGTTGTTGGCGTTGATATAGACGCTGAGAAAATTGAGCGAATAAAAAAAGGCGAAATGCCAATTTATGAACCGGGGCTTTCAGATCTTGTAGTGAAAAATATTTCCGCAAACAGATTGTCTTTCACCACATCTCTGGTTGATGGAATGAAAGAAGCCGAGGCAGTTTTTATTTGTGTAGGTACTCCCCAAAGTGAGACAGGAGATGCGGATCTTTCAGCAGTTTGGGAGGTTGCTAAACAAATTGGTGAAAACCTCTTCGGATACAAAGTAATCGTACTTAAAAGCACGGTCCCTGTAGGAACAAACGAGAAGATCAAAAATGTAATTAGAGAGAATATGAAAATGTCAGCAGAGTTTGATGTAGTTTCTAACCCCGAATTTTTAAGAGAGGGTTACTCGGTTGAGGATATGCAAAATCCAGATAGGACTGTTGTTGGTTCAGACTCAGAAAAAGCCTTGGGAATAATGAGAAGGCTTTATGAACACTTAGGCAAGCCTATTGTTGAATGCGATTTTAGGTCCTCTGAGATGATCAAGTACGCTTCAAACGCATTTCTCGCTTCAAAAATATCTTTTATTAACGAAATGGCTCAGATTTGTGAAAAATCTGGAGCCGATATTACTGTTGTAGCCAAAGGAATGGGACTTGATAGCAGAATTGGTCCGAAATTCCTAAACGCCGGTATAGGCTACGGCGGAAGCTGCTTTCCTAAAGATGTCGCCGCTTTGTACAAGACTTCATCTGATCAAGCCTATGACTTTAAGCTCTTAAGAGGTGTTATGGAGGTTAACGAAAGTCAAAAAGAACACTTTGTTAACAAGATAGTTAGATATTTTGACGGAGCTTTATCCGGGAAAACTTTCGGAGTTTTGGGGCTTGCTTTCAAAAACAACACCGATGATATTAGAGATTCAGTTGGGGTAGAAATAGTGAAAATGTTAAGAGGTTTAGGAGCCTACCAGAAAGTATTTGATCCGCAAGCTATGTATAACGCTAAAAAGGTTTTGGGAGAGGTGAGTATTAAGTACTGTTTAGATAAGTATGAGGCAATCGAAGGGACTGATGCTTTAATAATCTTGACCGAGTGGCAGGAGTTTTCAACTTTGGATCTTGATAAAGTGAGAATGTCTCTCAAAAACCAGGTGATATTTGATGGGAGAATATTATTAGATAGAAAAAAGGTAGAAAGCGCCGGGTTTACATACTTCACAATAGGGAAGAAAACAAGCGGCACGGAGCTTTTGGATAGAAGACCCGCGGGGACTCCTGGTGTAATATTAAGGAATGGAAACTAATAAAAAAGTTTTGGTTTTTATTCCGGAATTTCCGGTTTTGACCGAAACTTTTATTGAAAGAGAACTTTCCAAATTGGTTGAAAGAAACAATGTTGACCTTGTTGTGTTTTCGCTAAAAAAGGGCACTGGACACTTATCCGAAAACTTAAGAACGAAGGTTTTATATCAAAGATTGGGATTTCCCGATATATTTGGAATACTAAAATACACTTTTTCTCATTTCGATAAGATTTCAAAGATTTATGGGGATTTGAAACCCGGTTCTCATAGTAGGTTGTTTTTAATACTAAAATCTGTCGGTTACTCTTTGAAATTTGCAACCCAAAAGCCAGATCTAATCCTTTCACACTTTTTGTCAGAGCCCTCAACGATAGCGATGGTATCCTCCGAAATATTGGGGGTTCCTTTTGCGATCTCTGCGCATGCAAAAGATGTAACTGTAACTTATGAATATGTTGAAAAAAAGGCAAGTGAGGCAAAATTTATTACAGTTTGCAACAAAAGCGCCTACTATTTTCTTTTAAATCTTCTTGGCGGCAATAATCCCGGGAATGTTTATTTAAATTATCACGGGGTTGATTCGGGAAGGGTGATGAGGGAGGCTTTGGGCGGTATCAAAAGGCCGGATAAGTATCTAATACTTTCTGTGGGAAGACTTACCGAGAAAAAAGGGTTTAGTTACCTTATTGACACCGCAAAAATATTAAAAGACAGAGGTTTAGATTTTGTTTGCTATATCGTTGGTTTCGGGCCCTTGTATCAGGATCTTAAGAGGCAGATTTCGGATTTGGATTTGGAAGAGCAAGTTAAAATTCTCGGAGAAAACAAAGGTTTATCAAACAGCGAGACCTTGGGACTCATGAAAGTTTCCGATGTTTTTGTTCTTTCAAGTATTCAGACAGCAGAAGGGGATGTTGACGGGATCGCAAATGTTTTGTTGGAAGCTGGAGCTTTAAGTCTTCCAATTGTTGCAACAGATGCTGGGAGTACTTGTGAGCTTATTTCTGATGGAGAAACAGGGTTAGTGGTTCCACAACGGCATCCAAATGCTATCGCCAATGCGGTCGAGATGCTTTTAACTGACAAAAGCTTCGCATCCAATCTTTGTAAAAACGCATATGCCAGGGTAATTAGCGGTTTTGATTCTAGCGCAAATATTGTAAAACTGGAGGAACTAATTAATCAATGAATATTGCAGTATTTATAAAATTAACCACCTTTCATAAGGGATCTGGGGGTTTGGAAACCCAGAGCAGATCTTTATGTGAGGAATTAGCAAAAAGAGGACACCGCATTACAGTATTTTCCACGAAAAAAGAACTTGATATCGATGAGAAAAGTGAAAACTTAGTTAGATATGTTTTTATAACATCGGAATACAAAAAGTATCTGTTTGCGAGACTTAACAAAAACAGCTGGTTTAAAAAATCTTTAGAAAAATTTCAGGAAATTCATAAAGCAGATTCGTTTGATTTAGTTTTGAGTCAAAGCGCCTCAGCAGAAAGCATAATAGAAAATAAGAAAAAGCTGGGAGTTAAGGTTGTTTCTGTTGCCCACGGATCTGCTGCTTCTGAATACATTACATTTCTAAAAAATATTAAAAATCTCAAAGATTTTTATTGGTTCGCCAGAAATACCCAGTATTTTCTAAGACAATTCTTCGGAAGGCAAAGAAGGTATGTGTTGCATTCGGATAAAGTTATTGCCGTTTCAAATTATGTTAAGACCGCACTGATTAATGAGTGTTTTGCGGATGACAGAAAAATAGAAGTAGTGTCCAACGGAGTTGACCCAAAGGACTTTGATTTGCTGGAGGAGTCAACTGATGATGGGGTTAAGCTTTTGTTTTTAGGCAGGGTAGAGAAGTCAAAGGGCATACTTACTATTTTGAAAATAATTTCTGATATAAAAAATGATTATGTCTTGCATGTTGTTGGGGAAGGACCAGATCTTGAGGATGCAAAAAGAATTTCTAAAAAGATGAGAGTGTCGGATAAAGTTGTATTTCACGGGAAGGTTCCTTATAAAGAATTTGTTAAGAACCTAAAACCAGATATTTTTGTTTTCCCAACTCAAAGAATTGAAGGTTTTCCGATGGTTTTGGTTGAAAGCATGTTGCTTGGTCTTCCTGTTGTGGCATTTAATCTTGGCGGGGTTACGGATGCGATTGAAAATGAAAAAACCGGATATTTAATTAAGGCTGGAAATAACAAAGAATTTAAACTCAAACTTGAAAGTTTAATCGGTAATTTGGAGTTAAGAAATAAATTGGGTTTGGCTGGAAGAGAAAAAGCTCTTTCCGAGTTTACAATTGGTAAAATGATAGATACTTATGAAAAGATTTTTATGGAGGTATTGAAATGAAAATTCTTCGAATAATTTATGATTGGCCGCCGCCTTGGCAAGGTTTGGCTCCCCACCCTTATGAGCTTACCGTGTCTCAGGCCAAAAAGGGGCACACTATCGAAATATTTTGTGGTAGGTGGCCAAGGGCTGGTAGTGTTGAGACACCAAAAGGAGTCAAGATACTCCCGATTATGAGAGAGCCTTTTCCCGGAACAATATTTTTTACGAGCTCAGTAGTCTTGTTTTTTAAGTATCTTTGCTGGAGAAAGAAAAACAAAGATGTAGATATAATTCACTCGCATGGTCACTTTGCCGTTTGGATTTACATGTATCGGTCTTTCTTGCAAAAGTTTTTCCCTTGGTCAAAAGAGCTTAAAACTCCTTTGGTTGTTCATTTTCACAACATAGCTGAAGATAGATGGAATTCAATGGTTAGGCAGAAAAAACAAATATCGATTTTGTCAAAATATCTGGTTTGGCCGCTCTCAGTTTTTTCAGATAAAAAAGCAGTTAAGTCTGCTGCGGCTTGTGTATTTGTTAGTATGGAAAACAAGAAAAAAGCGATAGAGCTTTACAAGGCTAACACACAAAGATGCTTTGTGGTCGAAACCGGAGTAAACCCCAACTTGTTTAAGCCCGTGACCCAAGAAGAAAAAGAAAAATCAAGAAGAGACATAGGATTTGATATTTACGACAAGATAGTTCTGAATCATGGCGTGATGTCTGAAAGGAAAAATATATTACTTTTAATTGAGGCCATGAAGTTTCTTCCTAGAAATTATAAATTACTTTTGGTTGGATCTGGGGACTTGGGATATATGGGGAAAATAAATGAAGAAATAAAAGTAAGTGGACTTTCCGACAGAATAATGCAAACCGGTTACACACCATATCCCCAAACACCGGTTGGGTATCAGATTTCCGATATTTTTGTTTTGCCGTCGTCTTGGGAAGGACTCCCAAAAGTTGTCATGCAGGGTATTGCTTGTGGAACGCCCTGTTTGGTATCAGGCTTTAAACTATCCCAGGAGATACGGGGTTTGTACTATTTGGAAAGTTTAAAACCCGAATATATAGCCAGCTATATTACTAATATTCTAGATAATCCCATATCTGTTGACAGTAGCCGGGTGTCTGCAATTTATTCTTGGGACGCAAGGGCAAGGGAGTTAGAGCAAGTCTATGAATTCGCAAAAAAGAATTATCTTCTCTGAAATATTTAAAAGCAAACTGCTCATATACGCGTTTTTTATAGTACTGCACCTGTTTTTGTTTAACATCAACGCGACCGAATGGGGGGATTCATACAGCATTCTAAGGTCGGCGGAGAGCATAAAAACAGGTATTTATCCTCAGAAAGAGAAAAGACCCCCATTTTTTTCAGTGGTTTTAGCTACAAGACCACATGGAGTGAATGCAATTTCGTGGGGTAGGGGAGTGGTCTTTGTTTTCAGTTTTGCGTCGTTTATCGTTTTCGATAAATTAGTTTGTCAACACATAAAAAGTAAGAAATATCAAAAATTTGCACTAATCCTTTTTACGCTAAATCCGGTTTATCTGTATTGGTCGATAAGAATCATGTCCGATATTCCGTTTTCTTTCTTTGGAATTGTGATTTTTTATCTTCTTTCAAGATGGAAAGAAAAATTGGATATCAAAAAAAGTATTTTGCTTGGGGCTTTAGCCGGGTTGTCTATTTTAACAAGGTTTGAGGGATACATTTTATTTTTTGCGTTGTTTATCGGGGTAGTTTTTCTCAATTCCGGGTTGAAGCTTAGTGCATTTAAACCAAGAACTTTCTTTTTCGGTCTTTGGCACGAGCTTAAATTTTTACTCCCTCTAGGATTAACGACCTTGCTTGTGTTACTTCCGTATTGGTTCTTTAGAAGTCCTTTAGATTCTAAATATTTCGGCGAACAGGAGTATAGAACGTTTGATTGGAGACTTATTTGGGTTTATTTCTCGTCACTTTTTTATATACTTGGATTTTTACCGTTTTTTTATTTTATTTTTAAGAACATTTTTTCATATAAAAAAACAGGCTCTGCTGTTAGATTTTTGATGGAAAATGTCGGAATATCAGTTTATATCTTATTGGAAATAATTCTCATACTTTGGTGGCCGGCAGCCGTGCCCCGACTTTTCAGTGCAATAATACCGTTTTTCGTGATTCTTCTTGTCCTTTCTTATGAAGAGTTTCAGTCAAATGGCCCTCATTTGAGAGCTTTGGATTATATTGCTCTTGCTTTTCTAATTGGCAACTTCGGCTTGACTCAGTACATTTTTAAACTTCAGTTTCTTGTTTCTAACCAGTGGGCTTTTCTATTTGTTTTTATTTTGCAGATTATTATTCTGATTTTTCTCATCTTAAGAAAAGAAAAAATGTTTCTTATGTTTTCTTTTATATCTCTACTTGTCTGGGGTTTAGCCACAATTTGGGTCCATAGATTTATTTACATTTCCATGAAGGAAGCGGCCGTGTATGCTGCTAAAAATCTTAGCGGGTATGTTATTTACAACGACACATATGGAATTGCCGACTGGTATCTTAACAGGTCGGGAATAAATAAAAATGTGTATGGGGATCGGCACGATGTTTTGATCCTTCATGATATCAGTTATAAAAGGATTTCAGGAAAAAACCCGGATTATATTTTACTAACTAACGAAAATAATACCGATATGTATTTTGGAATTGAGAAAAGACCTTATCTGACGCTTGTTAAAGAGTTTAGGTATACTATAAACGGGAAAATTTTCTTCACCGATATTTTGAAGTTTAACAAGGAAAAACAGCAATGAAGCTTTCGGTTGTTATACCCGTATATAATGAAAAAAATACAATTGAGCAGTTGGTGAATTTGGTCAGATCTGTTGATGGTGTCGATCTTGAGATTGTTATAGTAGACGATGCTTCAAGTGATGGATCAGTAGAAATATTAAAGAATCTGGAAAAGAAATATCCTGATATGAAAGTTATTTATAAAACTGCTAACAAAGGAAAGGGAGACACTTTGAAGGTAGGTTTTGCGCATACAAGTGGAGAGTATGTGATCGTTCAGGACGCGGATCTTGAATATGACCCGCAGGATTATAAAAAGCTTTTGAGAACGCTTGAGGAAAACAATGCTGATGTAGTCTATGGGTCTAGATTCTCTGGAAGTTACGAAAAAATGACTACCCTTCATTATTTTGGAAACAAGATCTTAACACTCGCTACCAATATTTTGTTTGGAGTAAAACTGACCGATATGGAAACCTGTTATAAGCTCATGCCGGGAGATTTTGTAAGAAAACTGAATATTAAATCCGAAGGATTTGAGTTTGAGCCTGAGATAACCGCAAAAATACTAAAGTCTGGACTAAGAATTAAAGAAGTTCCGATTAATTATAAGGGGAGAAGTTTTGGTGAGGGTAAAAAGATAACGTGGAGAGATGGTATTAAAGCCGTCTGGTCGTTAATCAAGTTTAGATTTACGAATTGAGATGAATAAGATAAAGAATTTTATAAAAAATAATATTTATCTACTTGTACTTGGTGGTTTTTCGGCAGTATACCTTTTTATAGCTCTGAGACTTTACATTTTTAAATTTAATAACTTTGACTTTGGGAAATTTGACCAGGGGAACATGACTCAGATGGTTTGGAATACGTTGCACGGGAGAATTTTGTATTTGACTGACTACTTTGGATCCAACGTTCCGAGATGGTCAATGAGCCACGTAGACCCAATTCTTTTGCTGTTCGCGCCCGTATTTGCCCTTTTCCAACATCCGATGACGTTAGCTTACGCCCAGCTTATACTTGTTGTTCTTAGCGCCTTTATTGTTTATGCGATAGCAAACATGGAGCTCAAGTCCGGATGGGCTTCGTGCGCCTTTGCTGTTTCCTATTTAATGTATCCGGCTCTTGGTTTTATTAATTCCACAATGGGATTTCATGGGGTTACCGCAGCGGTGCCTTTTTTCCTTGGTGCCTTTTATGTATTTGAAAAAATGTATAAAAAGGGATTTACCTCCAAAGGAATTATCGTTCTATCAATACTCTTAATAATCACAATGTCAGGCAAGGAACAGGTTCCCCTTTACATATTTATGTGGGGGTTATTTATTCTGGTTTTTAGAAACGGTGTTACAGATTCCTTCAAGTTCACAAGGGAGTGGTTTAGAAAATGGATCTTAAAAGTTAACACAAAGATAGGGTTGGGGATGGTTATTTCCGGGTTTCTTTGGTTTTGTGTGGCCTTTTTTGTGATAATACCTAAATACGCCCCTCTTAGAACTGAAAGTTACAACAGATTTTTAAAATCATTGAATGTTGATGTAAATAGCAGTGCCAATGTTACACTTGAAAATTATTTTCTGGGAAGATACGAAGGCTTCGGTAGCTCCTATAAGGATGTGATTATAAACATGATTCTGAACCACAGAAAAGTTATCAGAGTGTTTTTCGGGACCGATAAACTCGAAAATTTAAGCATGACTTTCACGCCTCTTTTGTATGCTCCTTTATTGAACCCATCCATGCTTTTGATATCTGCTCCTGATTTTCTTATGAATTACCTTACAACAGAAGAGGGAATAGGTACTTCTGAAATACAAAACCACAGAATCTCTATGATAATTCCGATACTGATAATATCTTCAATTTACGCAGTGGGTTTTATATCAAAATCTTTGAGCCAGCTCATAAAAAATCAGAACGTTAGTAAAAACGCAGAGAGGGTTTTTATCATTCTATTTTCCTCAGCGATTGCGGTTTCCTGTTTAGTTACATCGAAATATTACGACAACCCCATGTATTTATGGTTTACTCAGGCTGTCATGAGAAGAGTTCAGGCTAAGTACGATACGGATATTATTAAGCGAACAGATCTGAAGCTAGGTGATGTCGTTAAACTTAAGGATATCGATGTCAGAGATGTAAAGTGTGCAAATGCAATAATCTCTCAGATACCTGACGGTGTTTCAGTAAGCGGTCCGGATAACCTGGGAGCTCACTTGTCTATGAGAGAAACTTATGCTTTGTACCCCGCTCTTTGGAATGAAGCCGATTACGTAATACTAGATGTGCTCTCACGAAAAATTACCCTTCTTTTGATGCTTGATTCAAATATTGTTAGTGAGGTGGGGAAGTTTTTAATAACAAGTAGGGATCACACACTTGTTATGGCTTGTGGAAATTTATTTTTGTTTAAAAAAGATGCTGTCGCGAATCCTAATGCTTTGGACATCTATCCAATTCAGGAAAAATTCATGTATAAAGAAAAATTTAACTATCCTTTTTCTGAACTCATGAGTGTTGTAGATTATAGTTTGCCGGAAAGAGTCGTAAGGGGAGTCGATGCTAAGGCTACAATTGTTTATCAAAGAAATGAGCTGGGAAGCTTAAATGGATACATGCTTTACACAAGTTATGTTAACAGCAAAACCGGGGAGATGTATCAGGTTGCAAACCTGCCGTCCTTTGCATTTTATAGACCGGAAGAGTGGGAAAAAGGGTATTATTACGTGGAAAACATTGATATCGCCTTGCCTTCCTATGTAAAGGCCGGCAACTACAAAGTTTTTGTAAGTTTAACCAACAGAATAAGATATATGAGTATGTATTTGGGAGATTTGAAGGTAGATTAACATGAAAGATCTTGGAAAATGGCAAATTATTAGTATGTTATCCCAGGGAATGGCGATGGTGCTTGGTATTATCCAAACCTTTATTATCATAAGAATTCTAAGTCTCGGAGAGTGGGGAGTAATTCAGCTGGCTATTTCTATTGGGGGAGCTTTAGGAATATACCAGCACCTAGGTTTAGTCTCAGCTAGTACACGCGAGATTTCCTCAGCGGAAAACGAAGAAGATATTTTTAAGATTTTTGTAACCTCATCAGTTATTAGGTACTGTGTGACTTTACCAATTGCGATCGGACTTTTCTTCTCCGCACATTACCTTGCCACAGTTTTGTACAAAAATGTTTCGTTAGTGATTCCCCTTCAGATCTATTCTGTTACGCTACTTTTTCAGGGAGTTCAGGGTATTTTAAATTCCGTTATTTCTGGTACGAAAAGATTCAGAGCACTTTTTATTTACCAAGTAACTATAGCTTTTGTAAGTATTTTGATCAGCATCCCCCTTGTTTATCTTTACAGAGTTAACGGGTTTTTCTACGCGTTTTTGATATTTAACATTATCTCTTCCCTAGTTTTATCCTTTATGGCATTTAAACCCTTGAAGGGAAAACTATTAATGCCGACAACGAAGGATTTTAAGAGATTGTTTAAGGACATATTTTCTATCAGCATTGCTATTTATATAATAAAAATAATTTATACGAACTGGGAAAAGCTTGGAAGTAACGCTTTGGGTCTTTTCAATTCAACCGAAGTTGTGGCAATTTATGCATTCGCAATGCTTTACGCCAAAAAGCTAATGAGTATTTCGGATTCTGTGACAACAGTTAACATCCCGATTTTTTCAGAAAAATACGTTAGAAATCTTAATGAGTTTAGGGATTTATTTGAGAAGAACTTCAATAAACTCTTTTCCCTGATTGTATTTTCCGGAGCGTTTGCTTCTTATTTCGCGCCTTTTGTTATAAAGATATTGGTGGGGGGAGACAAGTATAATGCGACTTTACCCCTTATCCCGCCGATGATTTTCACATTTATCCTTTATTCCTTTATTAACCTTATAAGTTCTAGCGTTATGATTCCGGCAAAGATGGCCAAAAGCATGATAGTAAGTTACCTGTTTTTGATTATAGGCTCTGTCCTGGCGTTTTTAGGAATGTACAAATTTATACCTCTTTTATCTGCTGTTTCTTGGGCAATGACTTTTGGATCTTTTATCTGCTTAATATTTATGATTTATTGGGTAAGGAAAAGAATGAAGTTCATGTTTTTTAATATAGACCACGCTGCTATACTGGTTCAGGCATTTTCTATATCCGTGTTGTGTGTTTTTCCAAGTTTGGAAATTAAGTTACTAATGTTTGTCCCATTTGCCTTTTTATTAGCATCGTCATTTTTTATTGCGGAGTTTGTATCAAAGAAGGATTTCGTCTCCTGGTTTAGAAGATTTAAAAGTTTACTATCAAAAGGGTAAAAAATGGATCCACAGTTTGAGAGAAAAGAGAAAACCAAAAAGCTAAATACGATTATTAAAGTGTTGGTGAGTCTTACGCTTATTTTGTACATTGTTCTTAAGAAGGTAGATAAGGCCGAGTTTATTAAGAACTTTGAGCTTTTGGACTGGAGATTTATACCCTTAATATTTTTGCTCATAGTGGGCCACTATGTTGTCAGCTCATTTAGATGGAAGTCTTTGCTAGTTCATGAAAAAGCAAAGGGCGTGCCTGTTAGATATCTTCTGTCACTTTATTTTATCGGAGCTTTTTTTAATAACTTCATGCCGACAAGTATCGGCGGCGATGTTTACAAGATGTACCATATGGCTAAAAAAGTAGGGGATCCGGGAATAGGTTTTTCGTCGGTTTTTACAGAGAGATTTACCGGAATTGTTATGTTAGCGTTGATAGCTCTTCTTAGCATGACAAAAACTTTGGGTTTTGGAATTTTAGTGTTGCTTATTTGGTTTATTCTTGGTGTTTATATTGGAATTTTTTCTCTTAAACTTTTAAGCGGAAAGATTAAATTTTTAGGCAAAGTTTATAACGCCCTTATTATCTATAAGAATTATCCGAAGGTTCTGGGCTTTGCGATGCTGACCTCAATAATCGTTCAGGTGCTCTCCATCTTTGTTCAGTACTTCACATTTATGGCCATTGGGGTGAGAATTCCAATTTTTTATGCCTTTTTGGCATTTCCTGTAATTACTCTAGTAGGCTTTTTTATCCCGTCCTTAAACGGTTTTGGAGTGCAGGATGCTTTGTATATGAGTACATTTGCAATTGTGGGGGTTCCGGTAACCACGGCACTGAGTGCTTCAATTATTTATCACATATCCAGAATCGGAGTAAGTTTAATCGGAGGAGTTTTATATGCTCTTGGAAAAGACGCGTAGACTACTTGAATTTCTATTCAGCGCAGAAAGAAATAAACAGGTTAGAATTTTTCTTATTGTTTTATTCTCGCTCCTATTTTTCGTAACTAGACTGCCGGGTTTAAAGACAGATGTGATAAGTCCCGATGCTGTAAATTGGCATTACAGATCTGAGCAGTTTGTTGTAGGTTTAAAATACCAGCAATTTGATAAAACTTACCAGCATTATCATCCGGGTGTAATTTTGATGTGGGTTACTGGAATTCCGATTGAACTTTACAAGCAGATCACAAACGATACTGTATATAACAACAGCAATTTTGAAACATTTGATTTGATTGCTAAAACTTCACTTGTTCTTGTCCAATTTGTTCTTTTGATACTAATACTTTGTATCTTACCTAAGATTATTGGTTTTTATAAAACATTTTTAACAGTGGTATTTTTCACTTTCGAACCTTTCTTTGTGGGAAACTCACGCTTATACCACCTGGATGTATTAACCACGCTTCTATTACTACTTTCTTTGATTTTTGCATTCTTAGGATTAAAAAAGGAAAAGATAGTCTATCAAATTTTGACTGGTTTATTCTTAGCTTTATCTTTTCTTACAAAAAGTGTCTCGATAGGCGCAGTTTTATTTGTTTTATTTTATGCAATTAGCTATTTCATATTCTCAAAGCAGCCAAGAAGAATATTTAAGTACTGCATGATGACTTTTCTTTCTTTTGTGTTTTTCATATTTCTTCTATTCCCCGCCCTTTGGGTCAAACCGGTTTATTATCTTTCGTTTATATTTAGCGAATCGATCCGAGTAGGTGTGAGGAAAGGGCATAGTCAGATTTTGCTTGGGGAGGTGACAAAGGATCCGGGTTTTTGGTTTTATCCGTTGGTAATTTTAGTCAAGGCATCCCCGTTTTTAATAATTGGGTTTATCGCAGGGTTAATAACGAGTTTGAAAAAAGTCGGGGAGATATTAAAGGATACAAAAAGTAAGTTTTTGAATTTTGGTTTATATTTAGCGGTCTTTAATCTTGGATATGTTGCCGCGATGATTTATCCTGCAAAGAAGATAGATAGGTATATGATAGTTATTTACCCCTTTATGGCCCTTCTTGCGGTAATCGGATATTCAAGGATACTTTCCCTTTGCAGAACCAAAAGAACAAAAATCCTTTTTTGGTTATCCATAAGTGCTTTTTCAGTTGTGTTTTGGATATACCCGCTAATCAAGCTCTACCCCTACTATTTTGCATATACAAGTCCATTGGTCGGAAGTTCTGAGAACGCGAATCGGATAGTGGTTCAGAAGGCGTTTGGAGTCGGTATACACGAGCTTAGGGATTTTATATTGAAACGCTATGGAGGTCAGCCAAAACTGGGTTTTTACGATGTTAAACCAATGGGTGCGATTTATCCCCATTCCAGAATTTTTTATGTTAAAACTTATGGTCCCTCAAACTACGATTTACTAGTGCTTCCGATGAACGAAGATATGCCGAGTAATGTTTTAAATGACAAAAATTACTATGTTGAAAAGGACTCTTCTTTGATAATTAACGGTTTAGAGTACTGGAGAATATATGTTACAAAAAAGAAATAACTGGATTTTACTGTTAATAATAGTGTTGGCTTTAGCTGTTAGGCTGGCAGGGATTGAGCATGGATTTCCTTTCATATTTCATCCAGACGAGCCGACTATTGTAAGATCTGCGCTGGGAATTAGGTTTGAAATTAATCCGAAGCATTTTGATTGGCCTCACTTTTATATTTATTTAAATTATTTTTTATATATGGTATTTGCGAAGTTTAGAAGTTTTGTTCCGGGTTTAGGATTAAGCGACCTTTTTATAAAGATATTTCCTTTAATGTGGGATGATAAATTGGTTTTTTACTATTTAACCAGATGTTTCAGCGCCATACTTGGAGCTTTAACCGTCATACCCATTTACTTATCAGGTAAGGAACTGTTTGGGAAAAGTGCGGGGTTTTTTTCGGCACTTGTTTTTGCACTTATGCCCTACCATGTAAGGCACTCGCACTATTCTTTGCCTGATGTGCCGATGACTTTTTTCCTTGCTTGGGGACTTTACTTTGCGACCCGTATTATTAAAGAAACCGGTATTAAGAACTATATTTTGTCGGGCCTTTTTGTCGGATTTTCGGCTTCAACAAAGTACAACGGCGGACTTTCTGCGCTTATGGTTCCCGTTGCCCATTTTTTAAGGGTTTTTGAGAAGAAAAAACAGGATAGGGCAGTTAAAAGGATAACTTTAAAAGGTTTGGAAGCCTTGGTTTTAGCCGGTTTAGCGGCACTGGTAGGATTTGTTGTAGGTACGCCTTATTCCGTGCTTGATTTTAAGACTTTTTCTAAAACGGACAGTCCAGCAGGAGCTTTTTGGCAGTTTACAAATGTTGGTTCAGTAAAGCTGTCTGAACATTTTACTAAGTTTTTCTCGGATATAGCTAATAAATTGTTAGTTGATACCGGATACACAGTAATGATTGGCTTTATTGTCTTGTTCTCATGGCTTTTATATAGACTTATTAGGAAAAAAATGGAGCAACGGGAGTTTTACTTAGTGTTTTTGTATTTAATGTCGCTTTTTCTAATATGGTACGTTTCAGGATTTGAAAAGAATCGTTCGCACTATTATTTCGTAGCATATCCATTTTTGGCCTTAACCTTTGGTTATTTTGTAGATTACTTTTCGTTTCTATTTGAAAAATCGGGTAAGTTCTTGAAAATGTTGTTTCTAATCGCAGTGTTTTTACCACCTCTTATGTTTTCACTTCTCCAATCCTATTCGTTTATCAGAGGCGATACCAGAAACCAACTACAAGCATGGCTTATAAAAAACAACAAACCTGGGTCCACAATCGTTTACAACGACTCAACTTTGCAGGATGTGTTTGGAAGTCTTGGAATAAATTCAATTAAGGGAATAACTTTAAGTAAGGATTATCCAAACTCTCTGCTGATTTTAGCCGATGAGAAAAATGATAAAGATTTTTTGGATTCTAATAAATCAAAATTGAAAAAAATTGTATACTTTAGCGATAATTTAAGACTGGGTCCCTCAATTTCTGTGTATAGTTTAAATACAAAATGATTAAGAATTTTAAAAATATTAAATACGAAATATTGGTAGTTTTGTTTTTTATACTCACCCGGTTGCCTGCTTTAGGGAATGACGGTTTTAACACCGATGTGTGGAGGTGGAAAGCAAGAACTTACGATTTCGGAAACGGCTTTTTTACACTGAAATTTGACCAGACTCTGCAAACTTACCATCCGGGTGTAACTCTGATGTGGCTCGGAGGCTTTGGCATTAAGTTTTATAATTTGTATTCTGATATAGTTAATCACTCGGATCCTGCACTCAACAGTATGGTCACGGTGTTTCAACTTGATCTTTGGCAAAAGATTTTTATTGTTTCAGGCCAGGCAGTAGCATTCGGGTTTGCATTTTATGTTTTAAGAAAGTTGTTTGGGTTGAAATATGCAATTGTTACCTTTATTTTGTTAAATTTTGAGCCATTTTATTTAGCACTGACTCGGGTAATCCACTTGGAAGGCTTGGAATCAACATTTATGTTAGTTAGCATTCTTTGGTTTTACTACTACCTTGCAGATAAAAAATTGATAAGAAGAGCAGTGATTTCAGGAATCTTTGCTGGACTTGCCATTCTTACAAAGACCTCTGCCTTGTTTCTCCTTCCTTTTATTGGTTTAGCATCGTTTTTATTCTTTTTCCGTGAAGAGAAACACTTTTTTAAAGCAGTTAAATTATCTGTAAGACCATTCCTTTTATGGTTGTTTGCACTTGTCGCAACTTTTTTCCTTTTGTGGCCTGCCCTTTGGGTTAAACCAGGAGAAGTTTTTAAAACACTTTACTCAGGAATTGTTGATATTGGAATAGAAGGGGATCATGAGCAACTGTACTTTGGAAAACTAGTCACTAATCCAGGACCGAGCTTTTATTTTGTTGTTCTTGGATTTAGATCATCAATTTATCTTTTGGTAGGTTTTATAGGTGTATTGTTTATTAGAAAAAAATTACCAACTTATTACAAAAACTTTTTGGATTACCTTTTGGTGTTTATCTTTTTTTATTTTATCCAGCTAACGTTGCCTACAAAAAAGCTTGATCGATATATTTTGCCTGAACAGCTTGTTATGATGCTGACCTCGTCAATATTTTTTGTTTGGTTATTTGAAAAATTAAAATTTGGAAAGATAAAAATTCTTATTGCATTAATCCCGGTATTATTAACAGCTATTTATCTTCATCCAGACTACTTATCTTATTACAACCCAGCTTTTGGGGGTTTGAAAACAGGAATAAATGTTCTCGAACCCAAGTGGTTAATTGGCGTTGACCCTTTAATTGATTATTTTAAGAATGTTCAAAAAAGAGATGGCTATATAATCTCAACCGACTCTTCTTTTGAGGAACTTGTTTATAAGGGATATGGGAAGGAAGTATTACAAGTTGTAACCGTTGGTTTTAGAGAGAAAAATTACTCGCAAGTTTGGCCATTTTTCAGAAAGTTTGGAGCTTGGGCAGTTATAAGAAACCTAACTCCATTTGCCAATAAAACTAGGTATTTTGTATATCCTGTTTGGGATGATGATTCAAAATTAGAAGACAGGTACGTGATTAAATATATAGGTGATGTCAAATTAAGGGGCGTTCCTGTGTACAAGGTTTACATTAGAGAGGCGAAAAATTTAATTGAGTAATAAAGAAACAACAAAAAATTCAGATATACAACAAACGATTATTGTTGGAGCAGGGACACTAATTGGAGCTTTTTTTAGCTATCTTTTGCAGTTTGTGCTTGGTAGAAAACTTTCCGTGTCCGATTATGGGTCTTTTAACGTGCTGTTGTCGCTTTCTTCCCTTGTTAGTGTTCCTATATCTGTTTTTGGTATATCCCTTATAAAAATTGTGTCAGAGCTTTATGTGAGAGGAGAGAAAGGAAAAATGAAAAAACTTTTCCTCAAGCTTTCCGTGGCTTCTTTATTGTTAGGATTCGTTTTTACATCTGTGTTTTTCTTTTTAAGGTTTAGAATTTCGAGCGGTTTTAAGGTTGAAAGTGTCCCTTCGATTACGTTGTTCGCGGTTTTATTGGGATTGGGTTTTCTTTCAACACTTCCACCAGTTTACTTACAGGGTTTACAGAAATTTAAAAAGTACTCTGCATACCAAGTACTGGGCTCTTTTAATAGGTTTGTTATTCCCACACTTTTAGTTTTCGCCGGTTTTGGACTTGTCGGTGTATTCGGAGGAATGGTTGGTGCAGCTCTTCTGACTTTCGTTCTATCACTCTTATTAATAAGAGGAAGTTTCAAAGTTACTGGGAGTGAAAGTTTCAATCTTAATGAATACTATAAAAAACTTATTTCGTTTAGTCTGCCTGTTTTGTTTGTGAATTTTTTCCTTATAGCTTTAAACAATATGGATCTAATAATGGTTAAAAGATTTTTTTCGGGGTTGGACGCTGGATACTATGCTGGAACTGCAACCTTAGGAAAAATATTTTTGTTTGGGTCTGGAGCTGTGAGTGTGATTATGTTTCCAAAAATTACAGGTTTGTACGCTAAAGGCGAGGGTTATCTTAAAGAATTTAAAAAATTAACATCCTTGCTTATTTTTATTGTGATCGCAGGAGTCATTTGCTATCATATTTTTCCACAACTTCTCACACACCTTTTCTTCGGGAAAACATTTGAGAATTCTATCCAATTCCTTCCTCTGTTTTCAATATTCATTGGCCTTTATATTTTAATTAGCTTTTTTGTGATGTTTTTCCTTGCCATCGATAAGAAGAAGGTTTCTTTATTGCTTCTTCCTGGAGTGCTTCTGCAGTATATTCTGCTAAATATTTACCACGTATCTTTATTTCAGGTTATTTGGGTAAATATTATTATATGTATAATTACGCTGAGTCTTTTAATAATTTATCTATATGCCCAAGTCATTAAATGTCCGAAAATACTGCAGATAAAAAATTAGTTTCAGTAATAATCCCTGCTTATAAACAAGAAAAAACCATTGTTAAAGATGTTCAAAGAATTGTCGATGTAATGTCCCAAACTAGGTGGGCCTATGAAGTTATTGTTGTTGTTGATGGGTTTATGGATAAAACATACGAAATGGCAAAAACGCTTGAAACTTTCGATGTTAAGGTTGTCGGGTATAAGACAAACAGGGGAAAAGGCTATGCAATAAGATACGGAATGGCAAGGTCCCTTGGTGATTACATTGTTTTCATTGATTCCGGAATGGATATAAATCCGAATGGGGTATCTATGATTTTGGAGCACATGCAGTGGTACAACGCCGATATAATTGTTGGAAGCAAAAGACACCCAGCATCAAAAGTCGCATACCCTTTTATAAGAAGACTTTATAGTTGGGTTTACAGTAGATTTGTCAGAATTCTCTTTGGTTTGAAGATTACAGATACTCAGTCCGGTCTTAAGGTTTTTAAAAGAGAAGTGTTAGAAAAGGTTTTGCCAAGACTTCTGGTCAAAGCGTTTGCTTTTGATATAGAAATATTGGCAGTTTCAAAATATTTGGGATTTGAAAGAATTTACGAGGCTCCAATACAAATAGATTGGAATAACGCTAACACTAATTTCACACCCTTTTTATTTTTGGATAAGAATATAAGAAATATGATTTTAGACACTCTTGCGGTTTTTTATAGATTAAAAATTCTTCATTATTATAGCGATAAAAGCAAAAGACTTTGGGTATACGACAAAGAGCTTGATATGAGGGTTAATACAGGAGAAGTAATAAATGATTAAGTTCTCGATAGTAATAATCGTTAGAAAAATAAACGATTACGTAAAAGAAATAATTTTTCATGTAAAAAACCTAAATTACTCAAATTTTGAGGTGTTTATTATTACGGACGTAAAAGAGGAGTTTGACTTTGGAGATTCCAGATTCAAACTTTTGCTTGCCGATCAATTTAGCCCAGGAGGAAAAAGAAATCAGGGAGCAAGAAATGCAACAGGGGAAATATTAGCCTTTTTAGACGACGACTCCTATCCTAAAAAAGATTGGCTGACGAATGCAGCAATTATATTTGCGGATGCCAGTATTTACGCACTGGGAGGACCTGCCGAAACTCCTTTAGATGCTGGGTACTCCGAGAGGATGTTTGGTAGAGTGATAGAGTCCGCATTTGTGAGTGGCAACACAACATACAGATATATACCTAAGCCAAAAAGAATGGTTGATGATTATCCTTCGGTAAATCTTTTTGTAAGAAAGGACTCTTTTGACTCTGTTGGAGGATTTACAACTGAATTTTGGCCGGGAGAAGACACCAAACTTTGTTTGGATTTAGTTAAAAAATATGATAGGAGGTTTTCGTATGATCCATCAGTTTTGGTTTACCACCACAGAAGAGGGTTACTACTTCCCCATCTGAAACAAATTTCAAGGTATGGACAACACAGAGGACAGTTTGCAAAAATATTTCCTGAAACCTCAAGAATACCTAGTTATTTTGCTCCATCAGCTTTTGTTCTTGGTATAGTTTTAGGACCGTTTCTTTGCTTTCTCATTCCCCCTTTGTGGAACATTTATTATTGGGTTATTATTGTTTATCTCTCGGTTTTGTTCTTCGAGTCGGCAAAAGTTGCTTTTAAAGAGAAGAATATTGTCGCATTCTTTGAGTTTGAGGTAGCAGTGTTTATGACCCATGTCGTTTATGGAGTCAATTTTCTAATTGGTTTATTAAGAAAACCTAAGTTAAAATTAAAAAGATTTGATGAGAAAACTGGGAATTATGTTGAAGGTTGAGTTATGCCAAAAGATAAGCAAAAAAAAACATTTAAAGTTGCAATAGGTTATCCGCCAATCCAAAGTGATAAGGGAGTTCCGCTTTTATCCCAAAACAGACAGTTCCAATACTTTAATGCTCCTACATATGTTTATCCGATGGTCCCGGCTTACGCTGCTTCCTTGCTTAAGTCAAAAGGTTACGAGGTTATCTGGATGGATGGAATTGCGGAGAAAAAAACATTTGATGAGTGGACGGGGCAGCTTGAAGATGAAAAACCGGATTTAGTAATGATTGAATCGAAGACCCCCGTTATAAAGATTTGTTGGGGACTGGTAAAGCAGATCAAGCAAAAATTTCCGAATTTAATAATTGTTATGGTTGGGGATCACGTAACTTACCTTCCCGTTGAGACTTTAGAAAGATGTCCTGCCGATTACATAATAACCGGGGGGGACTATGATTTTCTTCTTTTGGATCTGGTCAGATCTATTGAAAGTGGAGAGATATTAACAGGAGGAATTTGGGGAAGGGAAGAGAACAAAAGTGTCAAGCTTGGTGAAACTGCAGCCCATCATGGGAAATACTGGAACTCCGGACCTGTTGATATGAAACACGAGTTGGACGTTTTACCTTTTATAGACAGGGACCTGACGAAGTGGGAGCTTTATGCGTATGAAAACGGGAATTATAAGTATAAACCCGGGACTTATATGTATTCTGGAAGAGATTGTTGGTGGGGTAAGTGTACTTTTTGTATATGGAATTTCACTTTGTATCCCTTTGGAACATACAGAAGATTTAGTCCTGAAAGACTATTTGAGGAAGTAAAACATGTTGTTGATACATATGGCGTGAAAGAAATATTTGACGATGCTGGAACATTTTATATTGGCGCCCCGTTAAAGAAATTTTGTGAATTAATGATTAATTCCGGTTACAACAAGAAAGTAGTATACAGCTGTAATATGAGGATAAACGCCTTAACTAAGGAATACTGCGAGCTGATGAAGAAAGCTAATTTCAGATTTATCCTTTATGGTCTTGAGTCGGCAAATCAGGAAACTTTGGACAGGCTCCAAAAAGGATTGAAAGTGGAGGAAATAGAGCCGCATCTTGCGGAAGCAAAAAAGGCCGGTCTTGAGCCTCACATTACTGTTATGCTTGGGTACCCATGGGAGACAGAGGAAATGGCTCAAAACACGATCGTTTTGGCAAAAAAGCTGTTTAAAGACGGACATGTAGATACCATGCAGGCTACAATTGTCATTCCCTATCCCGGATCTGAGCTTTATAAGCAGTGCTTGGAGAATAAATGGTTTATTGTAGACCCAAAAGATTATGAGCAGTTTGATATGAGAAAACCAGTTATGAGCGTTCCCTTTTCGCAGGAAAGACTGATGGAACTCACCCAAGCATTGTATTCATCGTTTCTCTCCCCTCAGTATTTGTACAGGAAAATTACAGGTATTAGAAGTTGGCAGGATGTTAAATTTTTAGCTTACTCCGCAAAGAAACTAATAGGCCATTTGTTTGATTTTGATAAGAATCAAACTAAAGTTAATATGTTGTCTCCTAAGTTTTGGGTCGATGCAGGTAGAGGATTTATCAAACGTTTGAAGAGTTAAAAAGTAAGTGATGGTTTTGTATATTTTATGTTATATAATGCCCTAGTTATGAAAAAAGCTCTTATCACAGGAATAACCGGACAAGACGGCTCATATTTAGCGGAGTTTTTGCTCCATAAGGGGTATGAGGTTTATGGGATACAAAGATCCAGCTCCGTTTCTAATACAGAGAGAATAAACCATCTTATCAACCTTCCTGAAATTATTATTAAACGGGTACACCTGCTATATGGCGATCTAACCGACTCAGCTAATATTCATAGAATAATCGAAAGTATAAAACCTGATGAGATATATAACCTAGCGGCACAGTCTCAAGTACATATATCCTTTCAAGAGCCGGAACTTACAGGAGAAGTCAATGCTTTGGGTACATTACGCCTTTTGGAGGCAATGAAAACTATAGTTCCCAAATGTAAGTTCTATCAGGCGTCAACATCTGAACTTTTTGGAAAGGTTAGAGAAACGCCCCAAAACGAAAATACTCCATTTCATCCCAGATCTCCCTATGGAGTGGCGAAGCTCTATGCATACTGGATTACAATAAACTACAGAGAATCTTTCAATCTGTTTTGTGTAAACGGAATTCTTTTTAATCACGAATCTCCCAGACGTGGAGATCTTTTTGTAACAAAGAAAATCACCAAGTCTGTTGCCCGAATAAAGTATGGGCTACAGGATAAACTTGTGCTAGGTAATTTAGGTGCCCAAAGAGACTGGGGTTACGCAAAAGATTACGTAGAGGCTATGTGGCTAATGCTACAGCAGAAAGAACCGCAGGATTTCGTGATTGCTATGGGAAAAAACCACACGGTGCGAGATTTTTGTGAAGAGTCTTTTAAGCGTGTAGGTATAAACATTAAGTGGGTAGGAAAAGGTGTCGGGGAGAAGGGTATCGAAACTAATACCGGAAAAACACTTGTTGAAGTAGATCCGGCTTTTTTTAGACCTGCGGAAGTAGAGCAATTGCTCGGGGATGCCACTAAAGCAAAAAAGCTACTTGGCTGGAAACCACGCACAAGTTTTTCTGAATTAGTAAACATAATGATCAAAGAAGATATTAACGATGTCCAAAGAGAACTAAGTGGGGCCAATCGTAAAAATGAAAGCGACGTAACTTGCAAAAGGATTGATAGTTGCAGGATCTGCGGAAACAAAAAACTATATGAAATTATCAGTTTAGGAAATCAAAGTCTTACCGGAGTTTTCCCATTACCAAGTGAGCGGGTAACTGTAGGCCCACTTGCGTTAGTAAAATGCGACGATCGAAACGGAGAGGGTTGCGGCCTAACACAGCTTGCACATGATTACGATCTTACCGAACTTTACGGCGACAATTATGGTTATAGATCAGGACTTAATAAATCCATGGTAACGCATCTTAGTGGGATAGTGGAGAAACTAACAAAACTAGTGAAACTGGAGAAAGGGGATTTAATTGTAGATATTGGTAGCAACGATGGGACGCTATTAAGTTTATATGGGGATAAGGGATATCTACTTTTGGGTATAGATCCAACTGCCAAAAAGTTTAAAGAATATTATCCACGCTACGTTAAATATATTTCAAAATTCTTTAGCGCTCAGGTTGTAAAAGGGTTTACGTCTAAAAAAGCTAAAATTGTTACAACAATCGCCATGTTTTATGACCTTCTTGAACCACTAAAATTTGTAAAATCCATTGCAAGCGTATTAGATGATAAAGAAGGAATTTGGGTTACGGAACAGAGCTATTTTCCTGAAATGTTAAAACAGAGATCCTTTGATACCATTTGTCACGAACATGTGGAGTACTACGGTTTAAAACAAATTCTTTGGATGTGTGATAAAGCTCATTTAAAAATTGTTGATTTGGATTTTAACGATACCAACGGGGGGAGTTTTATCTTGGTAATTGCTAAAAAAGATTCTATCTATAAAGACTGCGGACCTAAACTCGCACGAGCGTTAGCAAAAGAAAATAAGTTGTTTTCGACCAGCAAAGTATTTGATGAATTTAAAGAGAATATAGATAAAACTAAAATGGATGTTATTGGATTTTTGCGAAAAATAAAATCTGAAAACAAAAAGATTTTTGGTTACGGCGCTTCCACTAAAGGAAATGTTTTATTACAGTATTTCGATATTAATTACGAACTACTACCAGCTATCGCGGAAGTCAACGAATATAAATACGGTAGAACTACTCCGGGTACACGAATACCAATTATCCCTGAATCTGAGGCTAGAAAATTAAAGCCGGATTATCTTTTTGTCCTGCCTTGGCATTTTAGGGATACCATAATTGAAAAGGAAAAGGATTATTTAAAACAAGGTGGGCACTTAGTTTTCCCTTTACCGAAATTTGAAATTATTTAACTGTTGCAAAAGTGGCTATAACTAGCAAAAAACTCAAAGTTGTCTTCGTATCGGGAATGCTTCCCAATGGGCATTATTCGCAGTATATAACGTCAGGGTTAGCCTTAAATCCCAACATCGAATTAGTAGTTTATACAGACAAAAGACAGGAAAATCTGGACATTGCCGGTTGTGGAACTATTAAGCCTGTTTGGTCTAAGAGCTGGAGGTTTTTTTTTGAAATTCTCAAACAGTTACGCATAGACAAACCAAACATTGTGCATTTTCAACACGAGTTAAATATGTATGGCGGTCAAATTACGGCAGTAATGTTTCCCTTTCTAATACTGACGGCAAGAATCATGGGCTTTAAAGTTGTAACAACAGTACATGCAACGGTGTATAAAAAGCAGGTCAACACAAAATTTATCGAAACCTTTGGGTACGATCCGGATAAAATAAGCCCCTTTTTGGTAAAAGCTTTTTTTAGTTATGTCTATTTTACAGTAACCAACTTTTCAAACTTTAATATTGTTCATACAAACCTTACAAAACAAATTTTAACCCAGGACTACGGTGCCCCTGCCAAAAAGATTCAGGTCATTCCAACCGCCATCCCGAAGCGTGACATGTCAAACGCAACTAATGACCATTACTTTTTCTATTTTGGTTATATGGTAAGAAGAAAAGGTTTGGGTTTTGCGCTTGAGGGTTTCAAGAAGTTTAGTGACAAGCACCCCATGTCGGATTTTAAATTTATCCTGGCTGGCGGTGTTATTGAAGGCCAGGAACAGGCGTTTGAAGAAATTAAAGAAATGGTAAAAAAGTACAGGCTTGAAAATAAAGTGGAAATAAAAGGCTTTATCAAGCAAGAGATGCAGGATGATTTGTATACTCACGCTTCTGCGGTGGTAATCCCTGCAATTTTATCCATGGGATCCAGCGGTCCGCTTTTCCATTCAAATAGCTACCATAAGTGTGTGCTTACTTCAAACATCGGGCATTTTTTGGAGGATATTGATGACAACAAAACCGGTATATTGGTTGAAAACGACAAGTGGGACAAGGCGTTTGAGTATATTGTAGATAACCCGCAGTTAGTGGCAGAGATTGAGAAAAATGTTAGTATAAAAGCGCAATCCAGAACGCCGCAAGCTACGGCAGAAAGCTACTACAGTTTGTATAAAACACTATTTACCGAAAGGAGTTTATAAAATGAGATCTTTCTTTTACAACGGACAAATGGAATTTCAAAACCTAAACGATGCCTGTATTAGGACTAACTATCAACATGAACATGTTGTGAAAACATTCAAGAAGGACATAGAGGGGAAAAAGGTGCTTGATGCAGGGTGCTGGACGGGCACTTTGGAAGGGGAGATAAAAAAAGAGGGTATTAAATGTGAATTAGTTGGAAGTGATATTAATAAGGACGCGTTAGCCACCGCCAGGAGGAACTTCCCTGAGTATACTTTTCAGGAGTTGGATCTCATAAACCCTCCGAAGGTATTTTTGGAAAAATATAAAAACTTCTTTGATACTGTATTTATTCTTGATGTTATTGAGCACGTACCACAGGACACAGAGACTGCAGTGCTTAAAACGCTTGGTGAACTTTTAAAACCTGACGGTAGTTTAGTCTTAAGTACTATGTACAGCCACATTTTTAATTTTATAGACCCTGCCTGGTTTCTTGGCCATCGCCATTACTCAAAAAAGCAGATGCTGAGTATGCTTGAGGAAGGTGGTTTTAAATTAACAAAGCTTGACTTGATAGGAAATATTTACTGGGATATAGATATGCTAATTTTGTATATCTATAAACACATATTTCACCGCCAATATAAAACCTCGGTGTGGATGTACAAGAAAATATTTGAGGGTTTAGTGTCAAATCAGACCATCCCGACAAGGTTTTATTTACAGGCCAAGAAGAAATAAGATGATAATAAAGTCTGAAACATTAATAAATAAAATATATTTTCCCGAAGCGATTATAAAAGAAGGGATTGCAAAGGGTTCCTCGGTGTTAGATATAGGCTGCGCTACAGGCTCGTTCTTAAAATGCTGTGACGATTTTGGTTTAAAGACTTGGGGAATTGACATATCTGAGGAATATCTTGATGAAGCAAAAAAAGTAACTAAAGCCCAACTTACCAAGCATGACTGTGATAAGGGACTGGGAATTTTTGCAAACGATACGTTTAGTTTTATTTCAGCATTTGATGTGATAGAACATTTGGAAAGCCCAGTGGGGTTTTTACGGGAATGCCGACGTATTTTAAAACCTAACGGTAAGTTATTACTAACTACCCCTAATTTAAACTCTTTGGGCAGATTTTTATCTGGAAAATCATGGCACGGGTATGGGGATAAAACGCACAAATACTTATTTACTTCAAAGTCACTGGAGTTTATCTTGGAGGTTGCCGGATTTAAAGTTGTCAAAGCCACTGCTCCCTTTCACCCTCTTCCAAAAGTTGTACAGCTTTTTGTGAACAACCTGGGTCTGGGCGGACAACTTTGGATGGTTTCACAAAAATGAAAAAGAAGATTCTTATAAATCTACGCCTGCTGCAACAACCTTACACAGGGGTTCAAAGCTATGTTTACAACTTACTTCGTGCACTGGTAAGCCAATCCCGGGATTTTGATTTCTACATAATTGTAGTTAATTACGATAACTCTAATACCTATATAAACGACCTTTTGTCTTATAAAAATGTTCATTTGGTGAGTGCTTGGGGGTTTAATAACAACATCTTCGGAGTTTTATTCGATATTTTCTTTATTAATAAATATATAAAAAAGTACGATTTATATTTCAGCCCTGTTGACATACTTCCATTTTTTAAAAATAGAAAAGTTCCTCACATTGTTGGAGTTTTAGATTTGTGTACATTTATTGTTCCAAAGACCACAACCCTTACACTCAAAACCTATTACGATATATATCTAAAGACCAGCCTTAAACGCGCAGATAGCATCGTTACTATTTCAAATTGCACCAAAAACGATTTATTAAAATTGTTTAAAATTGATGAATCTATGGTCAAGGTCGTTCACTTAGGAATAGATCGGGATTTAAAATCAGGCGTAATCCCAGACAAGAGAGGAAGAGAGATATTAAAAGGGTTATGTCTGACCGAAAACACTAAATATTTTCTGACCATGGGAACTTCCAAAAGAAAAAATGTTGAAAAAACCATTGAGGCATTTTCAAAGGTTGCGAAAATAAACGGAGATCTAAAACTGGTGGTTGTAGTTAACAACAGAGAAATGGAAAGTATTATCAATCGTTCTGTGAATTCATTCGGTTTAAACTCCAATCAGGTAGTGTTAACCGACCGTTATATAAGCGCCTTGGAACTTAAGGTTTTATACGCTAAAGCGGTATGTCTTGTTTACTGTCCTTATTATGAGGGGTTTGGGCTCCCTATACTTGAGGCGATGCAAAATAGCTGCCCTGTTATTACCTCAGATAACTCCAGTCTTATAGAAATATGCGGTGACGCGGCCCTTTTGGCTAATGCTCAAGAAGCCGATCAGATCGCTGAGTGCATGAATAAAATGCTTACAAACGATGTGTTACGTAACGATCTAATTCAAAAAGGTTTAACGAACTCAAAGAAGTACTCGTGGGAGATTTCAGCCGCAGAGTTTGATACAATCTTTAAAAATTTATTATGAAAAAAATACTGATAAATGATTTAAGTTTTATAGTAGGAAATAATCGGGTACCGGTAATTTCAAAGATTCGTTATTGGCAGAAAAACGGTTGCGATATACACATGCTGTGCACCAAGGACGCCAAACAGGCATACGAAAAGAATTTAGGAAATATTACCTACTACACTATCGATAACGCTGTAAACCCGACTAATCGGATAGTGCTAATATTCGAATTCATGAAGCGCAATTTGTTTGCTCTAAAATATATAAAGCTAATTAGGCAATCAAGTTTTGATGTTATATATTCTTTGTCAGCGGTTTTAGATCTTCTTCTTATTCCATATCTTCTTAAAATATTCGGGGAAAAGTTTATATGGGGCGTGAATTTTGATAACACAGTGTCATATAAAGAGCCTGGTAATAAATATATTAAGCTTCTGGCCTATATTTTTTTTGAAATGAGCTTACTTTTATTAAAAAAGGCTGATGCTATTTTTGTAATCACCCAAGACCTAAACAATTTTATGTTAGACAGAGGTTTTAAGAAAGGTGTTATTCATATAACTGGTTGTGCTGTGGAAGTAGAGCTGATTAAAGAGACAAAACCCCGGGGTGTGTATAAATATGACGCCCTGTTTGTTGGTAGAATTAATGAAACCAAGGGGGTTTATGACTTGCTTAAAGTACTGCTTATTGTAAAAAAAGAGTACCCCGATTTTCTACTAGCTTTGATGGGAAGGGGCGACGATTCCTCCGAAAGTTCTTTTCAGAAAAAAGTAAACGAACTTGGTTTGCAAAAAAATGTAATAATGCTTGGATTCAAAGCAGGAAGAGAGAAATTTGATATTATTGGAAGCAGTAAAATATACCTGTTTTTAAGCCCTAATGAGAGCTTTGGGGTCTCTCTTTTAGAGGCAGTCTGCAGTGGGCTTAAGTGTATTGCATACGATTTGGATGCGTATAAACCGCTGTATGTTAAAGATGAGGTTTATTTTGTAAAGAAAGGTGATACTATGGCAACTGCAGCCAAAGTATTGAGTTTGTTAAAAAGTGGAGATTTTATAAATAGGGCAGGAATGGTGCTGTTAGACAAATATTCATGGGACACTATCGCGTCAATAGAACTTTCAGCTTTTGGATATTAAAATATGGCAAGTGAATTTCAAGACAGGTTAAAAAACTATTATCGGGACATATGAAAATAATTAATTATCTAAAAACCCATGCAATTGAATTAGCCTTTGTCGTGGCTTTGGTAGTTTTTGCCTGTTCAATGATGGATAAGAATTACTACATTGGTGGGGATGTGATGTTTCCTCTTAACCCTTTAAACAACGTGAATAAATCTTTTATGTGGGATGCCGGAAGCGAGTCTCAGAATTCTTCGCATTTTTTTTGGTACCTGTTTTATTTTATATTAGGGTCTATCGGAGTCCCCAGTTTTATTGCCCATAAAATACTCATCCTGACTTTAATCATTCTTGGTTTTGTATTCAGCTATTTGCTATTCAAAGAATTATTTACTAATGCGGTTGCCAATGTGGGAAAGGGAGCTTTAGCCGCAGCCACTTTTTATGTCCTAAACCCGATCTACTATCTAGTTGTTGACGCATATCTACCGCTATACGGATTTCCTATATGCTCCTTCCTTCTCATAAAGTATTTAAAAAGTAAAAAGCTAATCTACGCTGTTTTCTTTGCTCTTTGCGTAAACTTCTTTTTCTTTATAGACCTTCCCCAGCTTAAGCAACTCATAATTTTTTCTATATCAACCATGTTCTTACTGGCTATATACAAGCACCTATACCCAACAAAAATACGAAATCTCATTTTGGATCTGTCGAAGGCATTTATAATTACTGTGGGCCTGAATCTGTGGGTCATTATCCCTTTTACTTACAGCATTTTCTGGGGTGCTGTGGGAGGATTTTCCAGTAACCTTTCTTCATACGGAGGGTCGGCTGACCTTCACACCGCTTCAATTTTTTATATTATCCGGTTTTTTAATAGTGCAATCATTAATATCTATCCAGGTATCCATGATTATTTAACCAGTTGGTATTTTGTGATTTGGACCTTTTTCCTTCAGGCACTTCTGCTAAGCGGATTTTATTTTTTCAACAGGGATAATAAAAAAAGAAAGGTATTTTTATTGCTACTTAGTGCAATGTTAGTGTTAGTTTTTATTGCAAAGGGACCAAATCCGCCTTTTGGAGATCTCTATAGACTTATAATAGTAAACATCCCTCAGGCCCGCATGTTCAGAACAACCGCGTACGTGGCAATAGGAGCGGCAATGTTTTACTCACTTGCTCTTGCTTTAATAGCAACGAAAATTAGCGAATATAAAAAAGGAAACTCATTGTTAAATATCTTAATAGTTATTCATCTAGTGATATTTTTCCCCATTTATTTCGGACACAAGTTTTTTAACTATTCCTCAAGCAACTTTGAGCGCAAAGGCTATAAACTACCTAACGAATATTGGAGTATGGGAAAATCCTTAGATTCTATAAAGACAGATTCAAAAGTGATGTTCCTGCCTCTTTCCAACGGTTATATTAGTAAAAAGTGGGGATACTCGGGCGCTGATCTTTTGACATGGATTTCGAAAAAGGAGCTGGTAGCACGCCAAGACGAGTATGGCCTTAGTATAGAGGATAAGTCTGGTATTCAAAACGGAGCCGGTTTGTATAATTCTTTTATCTTCAACAATACTAGCCATATCCTGTTGCAAAAGGATTCTATGAGTGTTCCTACATTTGATACAACTAATTCATTTACACAACTAGTCGACAACAGGTATTTCACTTTGTACAAAGTACCTCTCGAAAAATACCTACCTAAGTTATATGTGCCTAATAAAGTCTTGTATGTGCAGTCAAGTCTGGCCGACATTCACAATGTGGTAGATTTTGAGAATTACGATATGAGATCTCAAGTGTATTATCTTGACCCGAATGAAAGAATAAAGCACGAAATACCATCAAATGTTCAAAACACCGCAAGCGACTTTTTTGTAATACCTCAACAACAGATCAGTCAGCTATCTGCCAGTACGATGTTTTGGAACAAAGGGTGGGCCTGGCCGGAAGCTAACACTTCACCAGTAAGCATAAAATACCTCGCAGTTAAATTAATCGAACTCAAAGATATATATATAAAATCCGAGGTTCTGGATAAAGTTGATGTATATGTATGGTTATCCGCCAAGAGGTCTGCCGAATTATTAAAATACGATTTAGACCCCTCTCATAAGGACTCGATTATTAATAGTTACGTAGAGGAGCTTGGCGCTATTAAAAAAATGCTCTCATCTATACCTGAAACTGAATATACCCCTGCATTCTGGGGTATCGTCCGCAAAACATTTGTGTATATAGGTAAATCCAAGGATGCAGTTTTATCCAGCTCGGTAAGCCCTCAGCAACGTGCAAAAGTTTTACAGTCCTACGATAAGTTAAAAGATTGGATAACCGTGGTAGGAAATCCGGACTGTGCCGAATATTGCTATAAATTTACTATGCCAAAATCCGGCGAATATGATGTATATTTGGATACCACGGGAATCTTAAATAGTGTTAATACCGAGTCACTTGATATAGTTATGGCTGCCCACGATACGACACTAACGAAATTAATTAGCAGTGAAAATAAAAAGGATGATTGGGTTAATTTAGGAAGAGTTAAGTTAAATACCGATCAGGAGTATAAATATGGTTTTTCGTTACCTACTTTTAAGAATTTGGTTGACAGTAAGAAGTGGGAATCTGTAAGTTCGAATAATTTAAACGGTTTGGATCTTAGATCACAATCGATAGTTTCCACATTATTCACTCCCGAAAAAAAGGGTGCGTCATATGACCGTCCCATTACAGTTAATCCTCTTAAAGAATGGGAGTCTTCTAAGGAATACAAAATAAAGTTTAATTATTCTGTAACGAATGGCAATTTAGGTGTCGCTGTAATTGAAGAGGTTCCCGATTATGCAAAGGCTTCCAACACCGGGAGCTTTTCTACCGACTTGTATCCATTTAGTTACAGAAATATATACTCAAAGGAATTTAATGGGAAATCTGATAAGGAGGATGTGAATATTGAAGGCGACGCAACTTGCTCGTATATTGAGGAAGGCTCTTGCTACAGAACTTTTGAACAAGTCGTAAAGGCTAGTAAAGATACTAAAAATGCATTTATCGCATTTTATTCCAACGCTTATAAGGATAATGCGTCTGTTTCTAAAATCAGAAACATTTCTGTTACTCAGTATATCCGTCCTAAAATTATCTTGAGAGAGAAAGTACCATTGGTAGTTACACCAGAAGAGGACATTCCAAGTATTGATTACATAAGGGTGAACCAAACGAAGTATGTTGTTAAAGTGGTCGGCGCTCAAAAACCGTATGATTTAGTTTTTGGTGAAAATTTCAATAGCAATTGGAAAATATACTTCGTTCCAAATGTGGGTTACACCGGACTAAATTCCCGTCAGGCTTCATACTTTGGTGGAAAAGTAAATGAGGGCACTCACTCGGACTTGTTTTTATATAAAAATATGTTTGACACTTGGAATTTATCGTCGATCGCAGACAAATCCCATTTTATGGTTAATGGTTACGCTAACGTTTGGAAAATAGATCCGAAAGATACAAATAACTTAAACAATTATTACCTGATAATCGAGTACACACCGCAAAGAATTCTGTATTTTGGAATCATTTTGTCCGTAATCTTCACATTTGTATTAACTGTATTTGTTGTTGTAGGGCGGTTAAGAAGAGGTTTAAAATGACAAGAAAAATTCTTATTGCAGTATTTATTCTCTCTTTGTTACTTTCTTATATTTTTCCAGATTTATATATAGTGACTTACATTCTGATCCTGGTTTCCTGGTTTATTGCAGTAAAGTCCTTTAAAGTTGCCCCGGGGATCAGTCTTATACTTTCAGCAGCTTTTTTAAGCTTAACGCTACTGGCCTCCCTTATTGGAATAGAGAAGATTTACTTAAACTCATCAGCACTTTTTTATTTGTTTCTATGTGTAACAGTGTTTTTCTATCTTAGGCGGGAATATTAGGTCATACGTTACTAGTAGATATCGTCTAATCTTTTACAGCTAAAATAATTATGCTCTGACCAATTGAGGGAAGAAGTCTCGCGGGAGTCGTAAGCCTTAATTTGCCGTCTCCTGAAAGGTTTACAACGTCGGAACGTTTATCAACGACCTTAAAGAAATGTTTCTTTAATAAATCAGTAAGCGTACTAAAAGTGAAATATCTTATATGCCCGCTACTATCAGTTTCATTTGGTGACAGTTCAATGATAGGGTTTTTACCCACCAGAAGGAGTAATCTTCGGCCTAGGGAACTTATATTGGGCGTGGAGATAATTAACTTACCTTTTTGTTTTAGTACCCTGTAAAATTCTTCAAGTAAGTGATCAGTGTCGTAAATATGCTCAATAATCTCACCGGCTACAAGCAGGTCAAAGGTCGCGTCATCAAAGGGTATGATTGTTGTATCTTCTAGATAAAACTGTTTTACGTTTAGTGACTTTTCTCTACATGACTTGACCCCGTAATCGCTCGCCTCAATACCAAATAAATTTTTCTTATTGGGACTTAAAAGACTCAAAAAGGTTCCATCATAACAACCGAAATCCAGTACCGTAGAGTTATCGGTATCAATACCCGAACATTTAATCATTTCACGCATTACTTTAATTCTGGTGCTATGGATTAACTCCAAATCGTTACTTTTTGTGTACTTATTTTTATAAATGTCTTTCATAATCAGTACCTGAAAAGTTATTTATGGATAACTATGTGAATACTTTCGGCACAGCACTTATGGGACTTTCTGCCTGACAAAATAAGTATACCCGAAATTAGAATTACGAGAGAGACTATAAATAAGACACAGTTCTGAATAGAAAGTTATTTTTGAACACTAGATACATAAGTTTACAGCATTATTTATTTATTGTAACATTGTTGAATACTGACGTATGAATAAAAAAATGTTACCCATTAAAAATACTAGATTTCTAATAACTGGGGGGAGCGGTTCGTTAGGAAGAAATATTATCAAAAGACTTTTGGATCTTGGGGCAGAGAAAATACTTTCAATTAGCAGAGATGAAGGACTAATAAAAGAAGCTGAAAATGAAATAAATTCCAGTTTTGTTAGGTTTAAACTAGGAGATATCGCTGATAAGGAACTTATTGCTAACGCAATGAAGGACATCGATGTTGTATTCCATACAGCCGCAATTAAGCATGTATCTTTAGCAGAGCAAAACCCTCGAGAAGCGCACAGAGTTAATATACTCGGACTTCTAAATATTCTGAATTCGAGCCAACTTATTAAACGTTTGATATATGTCTCATCAGATAAAGCAATAAACGTTACTAATTGTTATGGTGCTACAAAACTTCTTGCAGAGTATCTTGTGAAGGAGAGTGTTGACCTTTACAGTGGCACAACTTTTATTATTGCTAGATGCCCAAATCTTTTAGGGTCCAGGGGTTCTGTATTGCCTTTGTGGGAACAACAGCTTAAAAAAGATAATAAAATAAAGATAACTGATCCAGAAATGACAAGGTATTTTATTAATATTCCTGATGCCGCTAAGTTTTTAGTAGATGTGGGATTAGCAACTAATCCTGACAGTAGTAAAATATTTTACCCTTTGGAATATACAAAAAAGTTTAAACTAAAAAGTCTGGCACAGGCATTTCTGAAGGTAAGAGGAAATAAATATTCTTCAATAGAGACTATCGGAGCTTCACCTGGTGAGAAAAAACACGAAGATTACATCGCGAACTGTCCTCTTATGAGTATAAAAGAACTCACATCTGTTATAAAAATTAACTCAGCTATTGGGAATGACATTTAAACTCACGACTAAAATACGTGTTAATTAGGTAGCACTCAGGGTGAGGAGATTTACATCAACTATCTAATTAATAAAAATACCACTGTCACTGCTTATAAAATCGGTCGCCGAGCTGGGTTTGTACCGTTATTTTTGATAACATATCTATAGAGCTATGATTCTTAATAACTATCTTATAGGCATTATAGAGGACAACGCGGGTTTTTTTGCAATTCCCCGCCATATTAGCAACGTTTTAGTGGGCTGCACTGATTATTTAGGTTATCCTACTGGCATTTGTCAAAATTTGTTTGCCAATAACCAACCTTTAATTTTTATTCCCGTTTTTTTACTCGCAAAATTGATCGACCCCATACTCGCTTACAATCTTATAGTTTTAGGCGGCCTGGCTCTAAATTTCTTTTTTGCTTTTCGTTTTTTTAAGAAAATTTTTGGACGCTTTGTTGCAGTTTTGCTAGCCACGATACTGCTAAGTTGTCCCTATTTAGCTTATCAGAGTCGCTCGCATATTGACTTACTGCAGTTTTGGCCAGTGATTTGGTTTTTGGATACTCTTTTTTTCTCTAAAAGTCGTCACAAGGCTGTATTTTTAGGACTTTTACTGACCTTAATTATTGGAATCAGTAACTACCTCGGATACTTTACGCTTTTATTTACCTCAATCTATTTGGTGTTTAAGTTTATCTTTTCTGAGTCAAAAATTAACGTTATAAAAAAATCTTGGAGAGATATTGTTAAAACATTGGTGGTATTTATTTTTCTCTCAGCCACATTTTTAGCACCCTACGTAAAGTCTAATTTTTTTGCGCCTAGAGCACGGATAGAGGAAAATACCGACAGTAAGGCTTTGAATAGGCCTTTTGAGGATTTCATAGTCTTTTCCTCGCGGCCTTGGTATTATCTTTTGCCCTCCGTGGACAACCCTTTCTTCGGTGAACTTTCAAAACAATTTTTAAATCAACTCTCCAGCGGAGGAAATTATCTAACACAAAACTATTTTAAAGCTGAACATTCCGCCTCTTATCTAGGTTGGGTAAACACGATCCTGGCTTTGGTTGGGATTTTTTCGTTATTTCGTTCCAAACGAGATAGACCTATTAATTACCCGGCACTTTTAATAACCACCATCGCACTCATACTTTTAACTATGTCTCCAGTGTTTATCCTAAAAAACATGACGTTTTATTCTCCAAGTTACATCCTGTTTGAAATTTTTCCGATGTTTAGGGTTTTGGTACGGGCGGGTATTTTAATTTTGTTTTTGACTTTGATATTTACCGGATACGGTTACCGCGCGTTGGTAAATCTATTGACTAGTAGGAAAATAAATCCTTTAGTAATACGATCTGTTCTCGTAATCCTGGCACTTTTTAGTGTCTCTGAATTTTTTATCCCATTAAAAGTAACCCATATTGGATCCCCACCAGAAGTTTACTCATACGTTGGAACAACGGCCTTCTCAAAGTCTCCTGTGGTTATATATCCCTACAGTAAAACCAACGAAGCTATTTTTTGGATGACGGCTTATAAGCAACCTCTAATAAATCCTCGATTTTATGAAAGTAAACCAACGGGTTTTGTGTCTGAAGATTTCACAAACCTTCTTAATACCGCTTCTGGGCTGGAAGAAGCTCAATACATGGGTGCGAAGTATTTGGTTTATTTTTATATGGTCGACAAAAGCGAGAGCGCAGTTTTTTTTGAGAATAGCCCCCAACTTGTGCACATTATTGATTTCAAAGGGGAGGGTCCATCCGAGCGTAGGATCTTCAAATTTTTACAGGTTATAGAAGCGGGTTCCGTTACGATGAATTCGGCGATTTTATACAAATTTAGGTAAAAACGGGTTAATATAGATAATCTGTGGTACTTTTGCACAAATTAATAAATTTCTCCCAATTTCATAGTAATGCCTAAACAAGGTGTAAGAAATTCTTTTGTCTTATCTCAGTAGCTCATAGAAACTAAAACTCCTGAGGTTTTGTTCTATTTAAGATGGTATACAAAATATGTTAACTATCCCGAATACAGAAACAGAAAAATTGTTCCTAACAAGGAAAAATTACTAAAAGATGGCGCAGAGTCTTATACTACAAAAAGTGCTTTTGAGAAGTTATCAAAAAAGATAAGTAATTTACGAGGTAAAGATATACTTATTGATCTTAGAAATTTGGTTGAAAACGAGACATACGCGGAGAAATGGTCAGAGAATTTTAAGGATTACTACATTAAACTATTAGAAAATTATAAGTAATTTCTCCATACGCAGTGGTAGTAAAATACTCTTATGATCTCCAAAATGGCCCCCGTAATGTATTATTAAATCAATGGGAAAATATATTTCACTAAAATTATTTTTTATTTCTTTTTTTGTACTCTTTTTTTCTTGGATATTCGTTTATAAAACAGGAATAAACAGACTTGTTGTCCAATCTGAAGATACTGTCCCTGCGTTATTTCTTCCCGCCTCGATAATAAAGGAAAAGACTCTGTATCTGGATTCCTATTACAATACTATGATTCAAAGGTATCCCCAACCGGATGACAAAAATCAACTTAGGGGACTAACCCCGTATTACCTAGAAAAAGTTAATAATCACTATCTTTCAGCTTTTCCTATTATCACTCCTTTAGTATCTCTCCCGGTATTTTATCTTCCGATAAAACTTGGTATGCCTGTAACTTGGGAAAATATGATTTTCTTATCAAAGATTTCCTCAATGTTAATAGTTTCGGCTTCCGGAACGTTCTTATATATCTTGCTCAAAAAGCACTTTCTTGATGAGAAGAAATCTTTACTTCTTACAATCGCTTATATTTTTGGAACGGTAAACTTTGCGATGGTTTCTCAGTCAATGTGGCAACACGGGACTCTTCAAATGTTTTCAATCTTAGGCCTTTACTTTATTCTTAACTACCTAAACAGCATGGACAAAGATAAGAAGCTTCCAGACGTTTTTCTGTCGGGTTTGTTTTTCGGATTAGCAATCCTTTCCCGTCCGACAGCACTATTAGGCCTTGCTTTTATTGTGACATTGGTTTTTATGAAATCAGCAAATTTAAAAATCTTTACAAAGGCAGCCCTATGTATTCTTGTGGGACTTGCTTTAAACGTATTATTTTTTCTTTGGTATAACAACAAATACTATGTAGGTATACAAAACCAAGGTTATGCAACCCAGCTTTTGGGAAGTTGGGTGTCTCCCTTCCCGGTGAGTTTGATTGGTGTTTGGTTGTCTCCGAGTAAAGGTATTTTGGTTTATTCTCCAATTTTTGTGTTTTCTATTATTGGCTTTTGTATTGCTATGAGAAAAGGCTGGCACGAAAATATCCAATATTTAGTTTATTTCCTTATTGTAATCTTTCACACCTTTATCATAAGTTTATGGAAGCATTGGTATGGAGGTTACTCATTTGGTTACAGAATGAGCTCGGACGTTATTCCTTATTTAATTCTTTTGATCGTTCCTTTTTTAAATTCTGATATTTATAAAAAATACAAAAAGGCTTTTATTGGAACTTTAATTTTCTCTGTTCTTGTTCAGATATTTGGAATGTTTTTCTTCGATGGTATATGGCATGCCGCTTATGATCAGGGTAACAAAAACACATCCTGGCTTTGGTCAATTAAAGACTCGGAATTTATGTTTAATGTGAGAAGAGTTATGGTTAAGCTAAAGCTTTTAGACAAAGCCTGTCCCAAGTGCCTTTAGATTATAAGGTGGGGCGTAAGTCGATCAGAAACAGATTATGTTTATTTCATCAGCTCTAAAATCTTTGTGTCTTCGTAGGGCCACTTTGTATATTTCACATTTATATGTGGGAGTAGAGAATGAACGCAGTATTTATAGGTAAGACCTTTTCAAACACATACTCTCTACTCGCAGCATCTGCTTTTTTAACTAGGCTTTTAAGGTTTTTATTACTATACAAAACTGCGGAGGTCGTTTTATCTAAAGCAACCCATTTATTTTGATACTTTCTTCTATATTCAATTAGTTGTTCATTGGCACTATTCATATTCGAATAATAACAATTTTTTTCATCGGCTGGGGCATTTTCAACTGGTGACAAGTTGTCACCACTTCACCTCAAAGTGCAACAATCATCGGATGATACTAATTTCAGTTGTCGACAAAGTGTCGACAACTCAACCCCCCTTCATTTTAAACCAATAGTCACGAGGATTTATGCTACCAGTAAGAGCTTTCACAACGTTGACGACTGAAAACCAGGATTTCTTTTAAATACGACTTATGTTGTAGTACGATATTTATCAATATAAAGTATGTGTTTTCTCGTGTTGATTAGTCGTGGGGGAGCAAGTCATAGGGAACAAGTTTGAACCAGTCTGCGTTGAAGACGAATTATCGTATCATAATGAGTCGATAAATGAAACGATTATTTGGATGATCACTAGTGAATAAATTCTAGCTATTTACACTAAACAGCAAGAAAATTGGTTGCGGTAATATGTACATAAGTGTACATGTTAAGCAAACATGGATAGATGTGAGATTCAACTCGATAAGTAAAATTTTAAAAGAAGAGGCTGTTGCTTTATTAAAATTTAGATTAGGCTGATGCCAGAGAATAGAGCTTAGATATTTTCAATAATTCTTGTAGCCATATCCTTAGTGTTCTTTGGGAACTTTAAAGAAATCTCTTTGAATTTTTCTTTATCAATATTCTTTAGGTATAACTCACTAATATTCAAAGTTCTGTTACCTTTTGAAACTAGGTAAATTGTATCCATCAAAGCTTTTTCCGGTGTTGCTAAATAAATACCGTTTTCTAGAATATATCCAAAGAATAACCTGTTAGCTAACTGTGTATATTCTATTTGTGTATCTTTTAATACTAATTTCTTCGACTTCTTTTGTGTAGCAAAAGTTAAAGTATAAGGAATTTGGCTTAAAATACCGTAATAGCTTAAAGCACTTTCGAAAGATAAATAGGATGGATAATATATTTGATTAGCAACCTTATCTACTTCTATATCAGTGTTGTAGGGAGTGTAGATACCCTTTGTGAGTCTAATAAAAACTCCCCGTTTGCACCATCTTGAAAGTTGTACCCTTAGAGACTTTACGGGTACATTAAATATATTTTGTAGATCTCTAATAGTATAGAAATCCTTTTTATACTTCTGTAATTCTTGTAAAGCATTTAAATTATTCATTTGTTTTAGTTAAACCATCTATAAGACTTTTATAGCTTATTGGAAGTAATCTATTAAGCTCCCTTCTTACCTCGTTTTTACCAAATTGAGAAAAATCCATCTTCTTACTTACATTTCCAAACCTTTGTTCAACAAACCAAATATCAAATATGTCCCTTATTCTTTTTGGACTAATATCAAGTTTATCTGAAAGAACTTTCTCAAGAGTTGTAGTGTTAGCAATTAAATTTATTGGAGATACGGAGCTTTTTAATAATAGAGGTACATAATCTTTACCTTCTACAAGGTCAATCTTTCTTATAGAGATGTCGATTTTTATACTAAAATTTTGTGATAGAGAAGGGTCACTAATCTTGAAGAGCGCAAAAAGAGTATATGCTTTTTCTAAAGCCTCAACTAAGGATAGATTTTGATTGGAATTTGCTATGTCTTGACACGCTTTTTTAAAAACATCTTCCTTTATCTTTCCTATAGTGGAAAAGTCCAAATCATCCGAAAATCTAGGGGAATCGTAACCTAGTCTTAAGGCAGTTCCGCCTTTGAATACTAATTTTTCACCTATGGAACTAGAAAACAGTTCTTTTAGGATAATAAGTTCATACTCCTCTCTAACTATCTGAGGAGTTGATATTTTTAGTTTTTTGCTTAGTTGCTGAGCTAGTTCTTTATCCATGTATGTACATTCTATCACAGTTAACAAAAATGTTAACTATGATGGAACGTGTTTATACACTGTACCTAAGGGTGTAAAGCTACGTATGAGTATAAAATTATCTAAATTTTGCTTATTTTGTACTATAAAAGCCATAATTTTAGTTACTTTCTATAAGCAAGAAGTGGAAAGAAATCTTGGTTTTCACCTATCATCGAATGGTGTGGTATGTTTTAGGTGCTATATGTGCATATATTTTCTGAAGTAATTTCTCTCTGTTTACTCTATAATTACTTAAGATATATGGCGCAAGAAAAAGATAAATACAATGTTATCTGCCTTTCAAACCAGCTATGGGACTTTCCCTTATGGACAAACAAAAGACATGTTATGGGAAGGTTGCCAAAGCTTGGTCATAATGTTTTGTTTGTGGACCCCCCGATAAATTTTGGAAGAATATTTTTGAAGTATCTGTTTCAGGGAAAGTGGTCAATAAGTAGATTTTTCACATGGAGAAAAAAAGAAGCGGAATTCTTGGAGATTTTTTCACCTTTAAACTTCCATCATTTTACAAAGTATCTTTCTGTCAGACATGCAAAAAAGATAGATACCGCCGCGCAGCAACTATTTGATAGTCAAAGAAAAACTATTCTTTGGGTTTATCATGTTGAACTTGAGGGTTTGGAGAATTATCTGAAATATATAAAGCATGATTTTTTGGTTTACGATTGTGTGGATAATTATGAAGCTTTCCCAAAATATGACACTCTGGAGAAAAGGAAAAAAATTTCTGACCAGGAGAAACTCTTAGCATCCCGCGCAAATATTGTTTTTGCAACAACTCCGGGTCTTGTTGAAAAACTTAGAAAGTACAATCCGAATTGCTATTTTACACCAAACGTTGGTGATTACGACAGGTTTATCAAAATAAAAAGCAGAATAAAAGAGGTTCCAGAAAACCTAATAAACATCCCCCGTCCGATCATTGCTTTTACTGGAGCGCTGGATGAGTACAAATTTGATAAGCAGCTATTCAAAAAAGTAGCATCAGACTATCCGGGGTATTCTTTTGTTGTTATCGGACCGGTGGCTTTGAAGGATAAAAATATTTCTTCAAAGCAGCTTGGGTTTGGGGATCTTAAAAACGTATTCTTTTTGGGAACCAAAAAATATGAAGATATGCCTATGTATTTGGCTAACTTTGATGTCATGATAATTCCATATCAGCTAAATGATTACACTGTTGGTGGGTGCTTCCCAGTTAAATTTTTAGATTATTTAGCCGCGGGCCTTCCTGTTGTTGTAACCGATTTACCTTCATATACACCTTTTTCTTCAGTTTGTTACATAGCTAAAAACCCAAATGAGTTTTCACAGAATATAAGAAGGGCGCTTGAGGAAAATTCGCAAGAAAAGATAAAACTTCGAGAAGAACAGGCAAGTAAAAACACCTGGGAAGGTAAAGTTTATACAATGTTAAGTCTGATATCTGAAAATATGAATAAAATATGAAAATACTTTATGTTTTAAACTCAGGAAAATATGGAGGAATGGAGTGGCATGTTAACGATCTTGTTAAAGGTATGATTAAAGCAGGAAACGAGGTTTATGTCTGGTGCCCGGATGGGGAAATGACAGAAGTATTTAAAAGATTGGGTGCGCAGGTTTTCGTAAAGCAGATTAAAAAGGATATTGACCACCCATACATTAAAGAACTTGTAACTTTTATTAAGCAAAAAGGCATAGAGGTTATCCATGCTCACGAACTTAAGGCTATCTGTAATGCTTTGGTTGCAGGAAACAAGGCTGGTGTGAAAGTAAAAATTTCTCATAGCCACACCCCCATTTCTCAGTGGCAAATAGGAAAGTTTAGAAAGAAACTAGATTTATTTATCTATAGGCGTTTTGTGAATAAATATTCTGACGCGGAGATTGCTCTTACCTTGTCAGTTAAAAAGATAAAAATCGGTGAAGGAATAAAAGAAGATAAACTTGTTGTTATTCCTAATGCTTTGGATACAACAAAATATGATATTACACCAAATCAAAGGTCGGAATTTGAAGAAGAAATTAAAAAAAGATATGAAATACCCAAAACCGCTTTTGTTTTTGGAACAGTCGGAAGGCTAACTGAAGAAAAAGGACATATAACTTTACTGAAGGCATTTGAGAAGTTTCTTAAATCGGATTTTTTTCACAAGAGAGACTTTTACCTAATGATTGCTGGAGGAGGGAAACTTGAGGAGGAGTTAAAAAATAAAGCAAAAGAATTAAAAATTAATGATAAGGTTGTCATCGTAGGGTTTTTTGATGAGTGTGAAAAGGTTAAGTTTTATTCAACATTTGATGCGTTTTTGTTTCCCTCAGTAGCCGAAGGTTTTGGGGTTGTTCTTATTGAGGCTTTATATATGGGTCTTCCGACAATCTGTTCAAACCTTGAGGTACTTAAAGAAGTGGGGAATGATGTTGTTGATTATTTTGAAAAAGGTAATTCCCACAGTTTAGCTCAAAAAATGACTGGTTTGTACGAAAAAATCGGCGGGGAAGGAAAGATCATTTCGGACAAGTCCAAACTTAGAGTCGAAAAAGAATATTCGATGCAAAAGTTTGTTAGTAACTATTTGGGTTTGTACCAGAAGTTTCTTAATAAATAATATGAAAGTTTTAATGTTGGGAAGAATAGGTCTTTTGGAAACAAGAGGTGGGGATAGAATTCAGGTTGAGCACACTGCCGAGGAGTTGAGACGTCTTGGAGTTGAGGTGGATATAAAGACTGATTTAGATTATGATCCTGCGTCTTATGATCTTATCCATGTTTTTCAATTGGATTGGACTCCTGAGACATACTTTTATGCCAAAAAGGCAAAGCAGTTTAAAAAGCCGTTGGTACTTTCACCAATTCATCACGATGTCAAGGAGGTGAAAAAATATGACGATAAATTTGTGTTTGATATAAGAAGAATTTCCAAGATTTTATTTAGTGACCAGTTCAAAAGAGACACTTTCAAGAATGTTTACAAATCTTTGTTTGATTGGAGAATGCTCAAACCCACACTCACCAGCGTTTTTAAGGGATTTAAGAATATGCAAAGAGAAGTTCTTAAGATGGCAGATACGGTTTTAGTTCAAACTGTAAGAGAAGCGGAGGATTTGAAAAGAACATTTGATGTTGAAATCAGGTGGGAAAAGGTTTTAAACGGTGTGGGAAGGGTATACATTGAGGCAACAGAATTTGAAAAGGTATTTAAGTTTGATAACTACATAATATGTGTTGGGAGAGTGGAGCCCAGGAAAAATCAAATCAGCATTATAGAGGCAGTAAAAAAACTAAGAGAAGAAACATCTTTGGATTTGCATTTGGTTCTTGTAGGGCAGATGAGTGTAATAAAACATTTTGAATACAATCAACTTATAAAAAAGTGTTTCAAAAAATACGATTGGGTACACCATGTAAACAGCGTTCCTTATAAGGATCTTCCTTCCTACTATCATTATGCGAAGGTCTGTGTCTCAGCCAGCTGGTTTGAGACAACCGGTCTTACAAGTTTGGAGGCTTTGTATTGCGGTACTAACGCGGTGGCATCAGGTTTGAGAGCAAAAGAGTATCTTGGAGGTTACGCATCCTTTTGTTTGCCCGATGATATTAAGTCTATTAAAAATGCTATCAAAAAAGAGTATTTTGCTCCAAGACCATTAATTGATGAGAAAATCAGACAGGAATATACTTGGGAAAATGCTGCTAAAAGAACCTTGGAGGTTTACAAAAAGGTTCTTGAGATAAAGAAAAAATGATTGATATAGCGATTATACTGGTAATATTTATAGCTTCGTACATATTAATTCTAAGGAACTTTAAGCTATCCTTATATGTTTTGATTGTTCTTTCGGTTTTGCTTCATAAAGAGCTTTTCAGCTTTTATAAATGGGATTTGATGCCTGTAAGAGTTTTTATGCTGGGGCTTTTGTGCGCAGGCATAACAAAAATATACTTTCACGTTGCAAAGACACAAAGCCTAAGAACTGTCCTTAGATACCTGAAAGATCCTTTTATTTTGATTCTGTTACTTGTTTGGTTGACCAGGGGAGTTTCGATAATATTCTCAGCCAATTTACAAGCGAGTCTTTTCCTATTTGGATTTTTTGCAACTGTCGTGGCCTTGGGTATATATGTTTATATTGTATTTAGGAACAACCCCCAGGAACTTTTAAAGTACCTTAGGTTTTACATATACATAGTTTTTGCTTTAGCCCTTTTTGGAATTATCCAGCTTGTTTTATACGAAAAGACGGGAAAAATAATCGGGGCATTGTGGAATGTTCCCGGAAAATTTCCAAGAGTAGGCTCAACTTTTTGGGATGTGAACCATTACGGGTCATTAATCGCAGCTGTTTTACCGGTATTTGGTGTTTTTATACTGACCGATAAATCCTGGAAGAGAAAAATTATTGACTTAGCTATTTTTATAATGCTTTTCGGATCCTTACTTATCACAAATTCAAGAACCGCATGGATGCTTGGAGGTTTTGCTTTTATCACATTTGTTACGGTTTTGGTATTAAAGAAATTCGGAGCAAAAGGTTTACTGTACGTTTTGCTTGCAGGAATAATCATAGCCACGCCGCCGGTTTTAATGTACCAAAACAGAAAAAGTGTTTTTAGAGCAAAAGTTAAGGACTATTTTCATTACAGAATAGACTCATACGATTCACATCTTATGCTTTTAACCGGGGCAGTTCAGATTTTTGAGAAATACCCAATACTGGGCGGTGGCTACGGATCCTTTTTTGAACAGTTTAGCAAGACAAAAATAGCACCGACTTTTTTTAGTCGCGATCCGGCTGCCTTGAACACACGGGTTCCTGCCCACACGATTTGGGGCGAGAGTTTATCGGAGACCGGAATCGTAGGGACATCTGTGTATATCCTTTTTTGTTCTTTAGCACTTTTTGCTCCCCTTTATGTATTTTTCACCGAAAAAGATAAATCAAAATCTTTGGTAGGTTTGGGAATGGCGTCGGCAGTTTTGGGTTGGTATATAGCGGGAATTTTTTATTCTTATAATTCCGAGTTTTTCTGGATTATTAATTTTATATTTCTAATCTGGTCTATTGGAATGATCGGGCAGGGGTATTTAAAAAAGATTATAAATTTCTTTTTCTCCAAAGTGGGATTTTTACTGGGAATTCTCGGATTGATATCGGTGTATCTAATTTTTATAAATGTGGGGGTAAATCACTTAATTCCTTGGGATGAGGCAATATACTCAAAGATTGCCAAAAACATGGTAACTAGTAATCAGTATGTTACTTTGCATTGGGATACTCTTTTGAAACCTTGGTATGAAAAGCCGCCTCTTTTTATGTGGATGCAGGCAGGTTTTATGAATCTTTTAGGTTTTACATCTCTGTCTGCTAAACTTCCAAGTGCAATTTTTGGTTTGGCGACTGTGGTTTTAGTTTTTATGATTGCCAAAAAGTTTTTCAACAAAACTACAGCTTTCATATCAGCACTGGCTCTAATCACAACGGTTCATTTCCTGTACTACTCAAGAATGGCCATGCTTGATGTTACTTTGACATTTTTCACGACAATATCCTTGTTTATTTATTGGCTTGCAAAGGAAAGGGATAAAAGATATCTGTGGATCTTATCGGGACTTTTGGCAGGTTTGAGTGTGATGGTAAAAGGAGTGGTGGGGTTTTTACCGCTTTTGGTAATTTTTCTTTATGAGTTATATCTTTTCATTTTTGATAAACAGAAATTTTCTGTAAGATTAGTATTAAACTATTTGCTTGGGTTTTTATCTTGTCTTTTAGTAGCACTTCCCTGGCATATTTATATGTATGTACAATTTGGCGAGAGCTTTTTGAAAAACTATATTGGTTATCATGTTTTAGGAAGAGCTTTTAGCGCAATCGAAGATAAAGGAAGACCTTTTTTCTGGTACGTGATTGTCTTAAAAGTCAGTATGAGAATTTGGTTTATTGCGCTTTTGGGAGCTTTTCCGTTTTCATTGTTTAAATCTTTCAAGAAGGATAAAAGGTTTGTATTTTTAACAATTTGGGCTTTAAGCATGTTTTTGTTTTTCTCGGTTGCAAAGTCAAAGCTTATTTGGTATGTAATTCCTCTTTATCCAGTTTTAAGCTTGATAGTTGGAAGTTTTATGGAGAGAACTTTGGATTTGGTGATGCGAAGAGTTAAATTTACAAATACTTATCTTTTCAAATTTCTGTCCTTGTATCTTTTACTTACCTTTTCGCTATTTTATCTTTTCCTAAATAGGGGAATGGTTTACACATCAGACCTAAATGGTTCTCAGGCCAGATTGCTTGTAAAAAAGGATAAGGTTTTTGGTACTAAATATAAGGTTTATCTTGACAGAATAGATTTTCCAACAGCTCTTTATTACTCAAAAAGCCAGTTTGAAACATTGGATTTTAGACCCGATCTTGAGGATAGAGTTCCAACTGTCCCTAGCAACGAGCCTTTAATACTTATTACCAAAGAGGGCAGGTATTCTCAAAATGTGTATGGGTATACACAGTTATCACATATAGTTGCTTCAGATGGTGATTGGGTCTTATGGTACTTAACTCCCAAGGCAGCTGGCGGCTACGTACCAATAGTTGAGAATTAGTTAAGTATTAGATTATCTTCTAAAACAGACCTTCTTTTTTGATGCTTACTTATTATAAGTGTGGTGGCAACAAGAGCTGCCAGAGCTGCTATAACATTTGCTATGGCCAATCCTTGTAGAGAGTAAGCAGGTGTGAGTATGGCAGATAGGATTAAAAACAAGGCCAGTTTTCCGACATTCAAAAACATTATGTATTTGGTTTTGGCTTCAATGAAAAAGTAATGTTCCATAAAATTGTGTATCGCGGTAAAGGCACTTGCGAATATCAAGAATCCAAGAAGCGGGATAGAATCTGAGAATTTATCTCCCAGGAATCTTAAAATAAAGAACTTAGAGATAAAGATACCTATAAAAGCACTTAAAAGTATAAGAGCAGATATCATAAAAATCTCTTTAAAATCGTAATTTTCTTTTTGTTTTTTCCTGTAAGCGTTTTTTGGAAGAAGAACTGTAAATACAGACACTGATGCTAAGGCCAATATGCTTGTAATTTTTTCTGCAATGGCGAATATTCCTACATTTGAAAAGTCTTTAGCTATTTTTGCTATGGCGTTGCTTATTGATGGCCAGCCCTCGTAGATAAGTAAGGATAGCCCTGCTGGGGCTGCTTCCTTTAGGATAGTTTTTATTTTTGAAAAATTAAGTTTAAATTCTTTGTATTCTTTGGGAACAAAAAATACTAAAAAGACACTTGCAAAAAGAGAAAGTGAAAATACCCCGAATGCTTGTGGAAGAGTTAGCGCAATTAAATTTGTAAACATTAAAATTGCAAATGTCCCCTTGATCAATGCCGGTAGAGTGTTTAACAAAACCCAGTGAGTGAATTTTTCCAGTTTTTGGAAAATCGGCGCAAGCGTGTAATTAATGGAATAGGCAATAAGTCCTAAGATGAAATACAAAGTCAGATGGAGGCTAGTTAGCCTGAATATTAAGAGAATAATCATTGATACCGGAATGGACGCCGTGAGAAGGATGATTTTTAGAGTGTAGAAGGTATTATTAAGCGTTTTGTCCTCGGTTGATATTGCTCTGGCGACATAAACGGAATTTGTGCCGAAATCTATAAGCTTGGATATGGCAACTAAAAGTGTGGTCAAAAGAGCGTATTTTCCAAAGGATTCAAGGTCTAATATCTTTGCCGATGCGGATATGAACGCAAACCCCAATATGGCGTTAAATACGTTTCCAAAGCCTACAAATACGATTTTTTGGAAGGATTTGCTCATCAGGGTATATGTTAGCAGAATAAGTATTTTTTGTAGATAACTCTAAACCCCGGTTTCCTGGGGTTTTGAAATTTACATTGCCTTATTTGTGTCTGTGAATGCCCATGGAATTTTTAATTCCTTGGCTCTTTCAGAATATTTATCAATTTGCTTACTGCAGGTCTCAAACATATCTAATGTGCTGCTTGAAGATGTGTTTTGTCTTGCATACTCCTTGTGCCACGAAACTACCTCAGATAAAGTTTCTCTATCTGTATACACAGGTCTCCAACCCAGCTCTCTGTTGGCGAGGGACCAGTCTAGCATCAAAAGACCGGCTTCTTTTTCAGCTTGATTTGTGCCTGTATTTACCCAAGACCCCTCCCCCCACAGCTCTACTAATGTGTCAGTTACTTCACCCGCAGTAACCCCCTTTGTATTAAGGGGACCGAAGTTCCATGCTTTGTTGTATTCACCGTTTGGGTTACCTAACATTTTTGCAGCTAACCACAAATATCCGCTTAGAGGTTCAAGAACCAATTGCCAAGGTCTAACGTTAGCCGGGTTTCTTATTTTAATCGGCTCCCCAAGAATTAATGCTTTCATTGAATCTGGAACAAGTCTGTAGTCGGCAAAATCACCGCCGCCGATAACATTTCCTGCTCTTGTGGAAGATAGCGCTACCCTTTTACTTCCGAGGCTACCTTCAGCGAAGTAGGATCTCCTATAAGATTCTATAGCAAGTTCTGCCATCGCTTTACTTGCAGCATACGGATCTTTGTCTCCCAGTAAATCCGTCTCTCTGTAACCCCAATTCCACTCGTTATTGTGATACACCTTGTCTGAGGTTATTGATACAACTATCTCAACACAATTGGTTTTTCTAACTGCCTCAAGAACATTTACAGTTCCCCCGGCGTTTGTATCGAAGGTTTCTTTAGGGCTGTCATAGGCTTTTAATACGATAGCTTGAGCGGCTAAGTGAAATATTATCTTTGGTTTGTGCTCTTCTATTACAGACTGTAGCTTAGGCAAGTCTCTTGTGTCCCCTCTGATGTCAATCACATGTTTATTTAAATTGGATAGGTCGAAGTTAGATGGTGTGGTAGGTATATCTATGCTGTAACCAACTACCTTAGCTCCCAATTTTTCTAACCATATGCAAAGCCAAGAACCTTTAAAACCTGTATGACCCGTTATGAGAACAGTTACTCCATTAAAAACATTATTGAACATAGCATTCATATTTGTTCCTCCATGTTTAGTATTTTACGTTGAAATGAGCAAGGAAGCAATCAAGTTCATTTGGTGCAATCTTAATGTTTGGCCATGGTGTAACCCGCGTTTACTAATTATAAACTATAAGATTGGCATGAGAAAACGATGCTGGAAAATAAGGTAATTTGTTTGGTTAACAAAAAAATTTGCACGTGTTAATATGTTACGTATGAAAACTATTATACTTTGTGGCGGAAGGGGGATGAGATTACAGGAAGAAACAGAATTTAAACCGAAGCCTATTATTAAGATTGGCAGTTACCCAATTTTGCTACACATAATGAATATATACGCACACTACGGTCACAAGGATTTTATTGTGTGTTTGGGTTATAAAGGTGAGTTAATAAAGGATTATTTCCTTACCCTTTCCAGGTACAGTGACGATTTCAAGTTTGATATGAAAACAGGTAAAACTACCCTTTTAAATAAACGCCACAACCACGACCACAATATTACTTTTGTTGAGACAGGAGAGGATACTATGACAACAGACAGGGTCTTACAGGCCTTAGAGCATGTGGAAGAAGACCATTTTATGGTTACCTATGGGGATGGGGTTAGCACTATTGATATTAATAGACTTGTGGATTTTCATATGGAGCAAGAGAAAAAATTTGGAACATACGCCACCGTTTCTTGTGTTCACCCACATTCCAAATATGGGGTACTAACATTTAATAAGGACAATCTCGTTACAGCGTTTGTCGAAAAGAAGCCTATCCTAAGAGATTATATTAATGGTGGTTTTCAGGTTTATAACAAAAAAGCTGTTTCTTACTTCAAAAAAAACGAAATGATTGAGGATAGTCTAATCAGGCTGACCGAAGATCAGAAACTTTCCATGTATAGGCATGATGGTTTTTGGCATTGCATGGATACTATGAAAGATTACCTAAGTCTTAATAAGCTGTGGGAAAGTGGCAGTCCCCCTTGGGTTGTTTGGGAAAAAGGTGAAGGTAAAGAATTATGATATTTACAGAAACCCCAATTCCTGGATTGTTCATAATTGATTTGGAGAAAAGGGAAGATGAACGAGGCTTCTTTGCCCGTTTTTATTGTGAAAATCAATTCAAAAATCATGGTTTAGAAGGAAAAATAGTTCAAATTAATAATTCATTAACAAAAGAAAGGCACACACTCCGAGGTATGCACTACCAACTTCCCCCCGCTGCGGAAATCAGAGTTGCCAGATGTTTAAAAGGTGCTACTTATGATATGTCTTTAGATCTTAGGTCTGGTTCTCTTACTTTTGGTAAGTCTTTTGGTATAGAGCTTACGGCGGAAAATAGGAGAATGATGTACATCCCAAAGGGTTTTGCCCATGGTTTTATGACCATGGAAAAAGATACAGAGTTTCTATATCTAGTGAGTGAGTTTTATACTCTCGACAAAGAAAGAATAATAAGATGGAATGATCCGAAATTTGATTTAAAGTGGCCTTATGAACCGAAACATATTTCAGAAAAGGATTCCAAACAAACCGATTTTGATCCTGCATGGCATTTGCAGGGTATGGATACAGTTAGTTTATGAAAATACTATTTGACGGTTCAAGTTCATTTACGGGCTATTGGTTTATTAAAGAGTTACATGGTGCAGGTCATGAAGTTGTCGCACATTTCCAGCAAAAGCCAGAAGGGTTTGAGGGTATAAGAAAGGAACGAGTAGCTTTGCTACAAAGTTTATGTACCCCAGTTATTGGGAAATACTTTGGTGACGATGAATTTATTGCTTTGATTAAATCATCCAAATGGGATTTGTTTTGTCACCATGCCGCGGATGTTACAAACTATCGATCGCCGGATTTTAATGTTATAAAGGCACTACAAGGTAACACCTTAAATATCTCTGAAGTTTTAGACTCTCTTAAAGAACAGGATTGCGACCATCTACTCGTCACAGGTAGTTTATTCGAGCAAAACGAGGGAAGTGGGGATGAGCCTCTCAATGCGTTTTCACCATACGGGTTATCCAAAGGGCTAACTTGGGAAATATTTAAATATTATACACAAGCAAAGGGAATGAGTATTGGAAAATTTGTTATTCCGAATCCTTTCGGTCCTTATGAGGAACCATCTCCAACATTTACCTCTTATTTAATAGAATCTTGGTTGAAAAAAGAAGTGCCCAAGATAAAAACTCCCAAGTATATTAGAGACAACATGCATGTTTCTCTACTTGCTAAGGCATATAAGGAATTTGCCGAATCCTTGATTTCGCAAAAAGGTGTGTTGAGAATAAATCCAAGTCAATATGTTAAGAGTCAGGGAGATTTTGGAAAGCAATTTGCAGATGAAATGAAAATAAGGTTGAACGTAGATTGTCCAATAGAGATATTTGATCAAGTTGATTTTCCACAACCACGCAAGAGGGTAAACACAACAAAGTTAAATGCTAAAGAATTGGGCTGGGACGAAAAAACTGCTTGGGACGACCTTGCTGAGTTTTACATATCCCATTATAGAAAATAAATGGAACAAACTAACCAAGACAATAAAAATATGACTGTTGGTGTCGGCATTATTACGTATAAAGATAAAAAACATCTGGAGAAGTGTTTACCTCCGCTGCTAGACTCCCCTTTAAAGCCCAAAGTAATAGTGTTTAATTCTGATTTTGAGGACGACGGTACTATAAAACCTACTAATGACGGTACTGTGGGTGAGGCAAGAAAGTTTGGTATGGAAGTATTTTCAATACCAAGAACTGAGATGAATCATGGTGAGGCGCGAGAAAGAACAAGAAAGAAGCTGGGAACCGACATTGTTGTGATGATGACTCCCGATGCCTACTTTACTGATGAGTACCAGCTTGAGAAATTGGTGAGACCAATTATGGAGGGAAAGTCTTCGATAGCATACGCGAAGCAAATTCCTTATGAAGGGGCAAACATAGTTTCGAGATATGGCAGAATGTTTAGTTTTCCAGAAGAAGGCAATATCAGAAGTGCTAGGGATGCTGGTAAATACGGTATATATACAGCTTTTTGCTCTGACGCTTGCACCGCGTATCTTAGTAAAGCATTGGATGAAATAGGAGGGTTTAGATGGGTCTTGTCAGGCGAAGACGCAATTGCCGCGGCGATGCTACTTAAAAAGGGTCATAAAATAGCGTATGTAGCGGATGCGGTTGTAAGTCACTCACACAATTACGGACCAAAGAAAGAGTTTATTAGGCATTTTGATACCGGGATGTATAGAAAGCAGTGGGAAAAAGTAATTAATTTTGGTACCGGGGGGGATCAAAAAAGGGGAGTAGGGTATGCAGCGGGGCTTCTACAATATGTTTTAAAGAATGAACTTAAAATGTTTCCTACTGCATTTTTTCAACTTGCGATGGGATGGTTGGGGTACCAGCTTGGTAGACTTTCTTATCATCGGGCACCTTTATGGTTTTATAAAAAATTAAGCCCCGCCGACTTTTTTTGGGATTCTGTGGGTTACAAACAAGGAAGGTGGTTTAGGCCTGCTGAATAATATATGTTTGAAGATTTAACTGAGGGTTTGTCCCCCCAAGAGGACGAGATACTTTGTTGCATATTAAAGAAGTGGGCCGACGCGGGAGGGGGAAGGTTCTCCCCCAAGGTCTTAAATTGGTTAGCTTATGCTATTCCGCAGCCAGCTATAGAGACTATCGTATTTCGTTTATATGATGGGAAAGTGCAAGTTCTTCTTCTACCAAGACCCCCTCGAGATATTATTTGGGAAGGAATGCTTAACTCCCCAGGACAACTTTTGAGAAGAATGGATTTCTTAAGAGAGGATGGTAATCCAATAAATGGGGCATTCCAGAGAATTCAACACGAGGAATTAAAATGTAATTTTGTTGGAGATCCGATATTTGTAGGGGTACTTCCCCAGCTCTCAAAGCGTGGTCCCGATGTTGTACAGTGCTACTTGGCTCAAATACCTGACGATTCTACAGTATCGGAAGGTTCTGAGTGGCTAGACGTTGGTGGCTTAGGAGAAAACCCTCGGGTTATTAAGAGTGAGTTGGGACCAATAAAGTTTGCTCTAAAGCAGTTTAAAAGTACTCATGGTCTATCTTGAGGGTATCTTGTTTGTAGAAGCTTATCCTCCTTTTTTTGCTTCAAATCCCAAACACATATAAAATGAAGGTGTGAGAAGCGAAAAACAAAAGAGAATTGGAATTGACGCAAGATTCTATGGGGAAGCCGGTCCTGGAAGGTACACAAAAAACATTCTCACTCATTTGGAAAGAATAGATGGTTTAAACAGATACGTTGTGTTTCTACGCCCGCAAGGATTTAATGCTTATAAACCTGAGAATCCCAATTTTGAAAAAGTGTTAGCGGACTATAAATGGTATTCATTTGATGAGCAGTTTAGATTTTTGTTTAAAATACTCAAATATAAATTAGATCTTTTATATGTTCCACATTTTAATATTCCTGTTTTGTATCCGGGAAAATTAGTTACCGCTATTCCCGATTTAATAATGCATACATTTAGCACGGAAAAAGGTACAACTCTTTTCAAACCATATTTCAAACTTAAAAAACTAGTTTATAAACTGGTGTTTAAATGGGCAGTAGTAAAGTCCAAAAAAATTATTGTTCCAGCCCAAACCGTTCTTGAAGATTTTCTCAAATACTACCCTCAAACCTCCAAAGATAAATATGTAATCGCCCAAGAAGGGATAGATCCGGATATAAAAATCGCTGATGTGAGTAGGGGATATGAAGTCTTGGATAAGTTTGGAATCAACAAACCATTTCTTTTGTATATAAGCAGCATGTATGAACATAAAAATGTTCCTCGTTTAATCCAAGCATTTGAGGTCTTGATTAAGAAATATAATTACAACGGTCAGCTTGTACTTGTTGGCAAAAAGGATAAATTTTCCGAAAACATCAGTCAGCTGGTTTTTAGTATGGGGCTTGGTGAAAGAGTGTTGTTGCCCGGGATGAGGGAATACATAACTGACGAGGAGACCTGCGGTATGAGAAAAGAATGTGAAGCTTACATTTTCCCATCATTAAAAGAGGGATTTAGTTTGACCCCTATGGAGGCTCAGTATTTCGGTAAAGCTTGTGTAATTTCTGATATTCCAATTCACAAGGAAGTTTATAGTGATTCAGTTTTATACTTTGATCCGCTAAACATTGATGACATGGCGGAGAAGATTAACTTACTTATTACAGACGCTGATCTTAGACAGGATCTTATAAATAAGGGTTACAAAAATATTATGAAGTACAGTTGGGATAAGACCGCAGATCAAACTTTAGGCGTTTTTAACGAGATTCTCCAAAACAGCTAGCGTCCTTTTTGCCGTATTTTCCCACGTGAATGATTGAGCATATTTTCTTGATTCCTTTCTATGCTCATCAGAGACCTTACCTGAAAGTATTGTTATCATTCCTTCTTTTATGTTTTCTATATCGTTTGGATCGGCAAAAACTGGAAATCCACTTCCTATTTCATCAAACGCGGGAATATCAGAAACCAAACAGGGGGTTTCGCACGACATTGCCTCCAACAGAGGAAGGCCAAACCCTTCCTCTAAAGACATGTTTATGTATCCTTTGGCTCCTGAGAACAAAGACGGAAGGTCTTCATCTAAAACTCTGCCTAAAAACAGTACATTTTTCTCGACCCCATATTTTTTAGGTGAGTCCAAAGACTCATTAAAATCCCAACCAAACTTTCCTGCTAGTAAAAGCTTTGTGTCTTTGAATTTTGTGTTTTCCTTTATTAATTTTGAAAAGGCTGCAACGGTGTTTGGAATATTTTTTCTGGGTTGGATAGTTGAGACAAAAAGAAGGTAGGACGACTGCCCAATTTCATACCTCTCTCTTATAAGATTCACATCTTTTACTGTTTTTTTCTTGAAATTGGTGTTTACCCCCTCATAAATGATTTCAATTTTTTCTCTATCAATACCCCAAGTTTGTTTTAGCAAAGCTGATTTTGTTGCTTGGGAGGGAACAATTATTTTATCTGAATGTTGTGCTGTGTATTTGACGGGCCTGTCTATTTTGAATCTGTATATAGGATTATCGTATCCAGCAGTGTATTTGTATTCGAGCCCGTGAATCATAGTCACAAACTTAGTTTTGGAACTTCTTACCATTGGGATAGTGTGAATAGCAGTGAAAAACACATCCGGAGGATTGTTTAAAAGCTCGGCAGCCAAATTTATCTGTGTCCAAAAAAGTGTATTAGGAATAACAACGTATGAGCAATTTGGATTGTTGCAAGTTAGGTTTTTGAACCACTCCTTACCCGGTTTTTTATCCAGATAAATAATATACTTATTTTTTTTATCTATTTTCGCAAGAGCTTGGAATAGGTTGTATGTATACTTTTCAGGTCCGGCTGGGCTGTCTATCAATAGTTTTTGTCCATTAAGTCCGATTTTCATTAGTTTCATTATATAATAGCTATAATACTATGAAATTAGCTATTGTTTGCGATGACCTTATTCAATTTGGAGGCGCCGAGAAAATCGTAGAAGAACTATCCGATATGTACCCAGATGCCCCACTTTATACAAGTGTTGCATCAGAGAAATGGCTGGAAAGGTTTTCCCAAAAGGGAAGAATCGTGAAAATATCGTTTCTTCAGAAATTTCCGTTTGCCGTTAAATTAAACCGTTACTACTCAGCATTTTTTCTTCATACACTGGCGTTTGAAAGTTTTGATTTTTCGGAGTTTGATGTTGTCATCTCATCTTCGTCAAGGTTTGCTCACCATATAATTACAAAACCCACAACAAAGCATATTTGTTATATGCATTCTCCGGGAAGAATGTTCTGGGAGTCTGATTCTTATTTTGAAAACGAGAAGTTTGGTTTTTTGAAACCTTTTAGATTTCTTTCAAAGTCCTTTTTAAAAATGGCTCTTTGCTATTTACGAATTGTTGATTTTAATGCTGCCCAGAATGTCGACGTATTTATAGCAAACTCGCTAGCGACAAAAAGGAAAATTGAGAAATATTACAGAAGGGATAGCGAGGTTATTCATCCTTTTATTAACTACAAAGATTTTGAAAACGTTTCGCCTAAAGGCAAAGATTATTTCTTGGTTGTTACGAGACTTGCTCCTTGGAAGAGGGTAGATGTTGCTGTTGAGGCCTGTAATGCCCTGGAATTACCACTAAGAGTTTATGGGGAGGGCCCGGATTTTGAAAGGCTTAAGTCTCTCGCCAGTCCGACAATTGAGGTTTTGGGGTATTTAAATGATAAAGATAAGGCAGATGTTATGAGAAACTGCAAAGCATTGATTGTCACTCAAAAAGAAGATTTCGGTATAGTTCCTTTGGAAGTTATGGCTTGTGGAAAACCCGTAATTGCTTACAAAGCCGGAGGTGTTTTGGAAAGTATTTTCGAGGGTATGACAGGTGAGTTTTTTGATCAACAGACTTCTGATTGTTTAGCAAATGTGTTAAGTTCATTCGATACAAAAAAGTATTCTCCCGCGGATTGCAAGGAAAGAGCCAAAAGTTTTAGTCAGTCTTTTTTTCAGAAAGAAATCAAAAGGTTGGTTAAGGTATAATATTATAAATCGGAATGTTGTACAGAAATTGTATTAAAAGAATAATAGACATTGTTGGCGCGCTGGTTGGTTTGGTTTTGTTTTTTCCTATAATGATCGTTATATCTTTGTGGATAAAACTGGTATCTCCGGAAGGTCCGATATTTGCTGATATTCCTGAAAGAGTTGGGAAAGGAAAGAAATCCTTTCATTTTTATAAGTTTAGATCCATGTATCCTAATTCCCACGACATCTTGGTTAAAGATGTTCAGTTATATGAGAAGTATGTTAGGAATAATTACAAACTAGACTCAGAGGAGGACCCGAGAATTATTAAGGGGGGTGTGTTTATCAGAAAATCCAGTTTCGATGAACTTCCTCAGTTTATAAACATACTAAAAGGGGAAATGAGTTTGGTAGGTCCAAGGGCCTACTATTTTTTCGAACTTGATGAACAGACAAAAAGATTTCCGGAAGCAAGTAAGTATTTAGATAAAGTGTTAAGTGTTAAACCGGGCCTCACCGGTCTTTGGCAGGTAAGTGGAAGATCGGAGATAGGGTTTGTTGATAGGGTAAAGCTGGATGCAGAATATGCAGAAAAGTATTCTTTCTTGTATGATTTATGGTTAGTGCTAAAAACACCATACGTAGTTTTGACAAGAAAAGGAGCATTTTAATGGCAAGAACAAAATTTTGGGGTGCTGCTCAAACAAACGGCAATACAAAATTGCAGGATAGTGCCAAAGCTTCAAAGCCAGAAGTTTTGCAAAAACCAAAAACTAATGAAAATTTACCCGGGAGTAATAAAGGCAATTTATTAACAGAATTTCACCCGGCAGGAAATAATAACTCTATGAAAAAACTAAGAAAATTAGGTTTAACAATTTTACTTCCTCTGGTTGTAATTTTAATTATTCTTTACGTTGTAGCCATACGTCCCGCGATGGCGCTTTATGGTACCGCAAAGGTTTTGAAAAATGATGGTTCCCAGATAAGTGAGTCCCTTAGGGGAAGGGATCTTGTTGCTTTGGCGGAAGCTTTGGATAAAGCAGAAAAGGATTTAAATATACTCAAAGCCGATAAAGAGAAGAGATTTGGGTGGGCGAAAAATCTTGGTCTTTTTAAAGCCAAGGAATTCTATGCGGACTCGGACCGCTTTATTAATGCTGGTCTTTACGCTATCGATGCTTTAAGAGAGACATCAACAATAATTACGCCCTTCGCAAGTGCGGCAGGTCTTAAAGTATCTCCTGATCAAGAGATCGTAAAAGCAGAGGGCTTGATGGAAGCTTTCCAGGGATGGATTTCAGTTATGCCACAGGTTGCGGATCAAATGGATGGTGTAATTTTGAAGGTTGCAAAAATTGGTGAAGAGCTTGCCCCGATTAACGTAAACAAATATCCGGTAAAAATTGGAAAGTTTGCACTAAGATCAAATGTTGCGTTTATTAAAGATACTCTTTCTCAGGCTGATACTTACGCCCCGGATATTAAAAAAGCATTACAAATAATTCCTCAGGTTTTAGCGGTTGGGACTCCTACAAAAAGATACATGATAATAATGCAAAACGATAAAGAAATAAGACCCACCGGAGGGTTTATGACCAATTACGCTACCTTTAAGATCACAAATGGTCTTTTGGATTCCGATTTCACATCAAAGGATATGTACAGTGTAGATTTAACTTTGCAGATTATTGATTACTATTATACTTTCCCAAGTGCACCGACTCCCTATACAAGACTTTTGAAGGTCGAACACTGGTTTGCAAGGGATATGAACTACTCTCCAGATCTTCCAACGTCCATGACTGATTTTATGAGGTTTTATAACTTGGCAGGAACCATAAATCCTTACGAGATAAAACAGGTCGATGGGATATTTATGATTGATACTTATGTAATCCAGGAACTTTTGGAAGTCACAGGCCCCGTAACTGTAAATGGTGTTACATACACCAAAGATAATGTGGTTTTAGAGCTTGAAAAAATCGCGTCATTAGCACTTGCTGAACAAACAAACCGAAAGAAAGTTCTTGGGGATTTAATGCAGGCCATGCTTCTCAATGTTTTCCAATCGGACAGCGATATTTGGCCCAAACTTATTGAGAAGGGTGTAGATCTCGCAAAAAGAAAGCACGTTTCGTTGTATTTGTTTGATACCGAAGCCCAAGCTCTGGTGGATAGCTACGGTATTGGGGGGAGAATCCAGGACAAAGTAGTCGGAGATTACTTAATGGTTGTTTCGACAAATCTTGGTGGCGATAAGACGAATTGGTTCACGCATAAGGAGATTACACACACACTTGCAAAAGAGGGTGCGAAATGGGTAAACACAGTTAATATCAAGTATACTTACACGCAACCTGACGGAGACTACGCACCGTTTGTTAAAAGGTTTAGAGATTGGGTCAGGGTTTATGCTCCCGCCGGCTCCGAACTTATATCAACAACCGGCTCGGAAGACGAAAGTTTGAACCTCTCTGATCAGGAAAGAGATAAAGTATGGTTTAGCGGATATGTCGAACTTGGACCCGGAGAGGTAAAAGAAATGACATTTAAGTATTACCTGCCGGAAAACACAGTATTAGGTAATACTTACAACTTAACTATTCAGAAACAGGCGGGAATTGATAAAGAGAATTACATAATAATAACTAACGGAAAGAAGCAGAACATCGAGCTGACGACCGATAAAAAAATAACTGTTCAGTTGTAAAGGATTTATTATTAAGTAGTTTTAAAAGCCCCGCTTTTTTTATGCGGGGCTTTTTGTCCATGAAAAGATACAACACACAAGCTTTTGTTTTAAAAAACATTAAATACAAAGATTCAGACAAAGTTTTTACCTTGTTTTCTAAGGATTTGGGTAAAATATCCGCCGTTGCAAGAGGAGTTAGAAAAATAAGTTCACGAAGAGCCGGAAATTTGGACACGCTAAATCTTGTTTCTATTTCTATTAGAGAAAACCTAAATGCGTTTAATGATATAGAAGAAGTAAAAACCATCGAATCCTACAAAGATTTGAAAAGAGACCTAAAAAAGTCTTTGACAGCTTATTATTTGATTGAACTTATTCATAAATCTATCGAGGAGGGGGAACAAAACGAAGACTTGTTTGATCTTTTGCAGAAAAGTTTGGAAATGATACAAAAAACTTCCGATCCGGATTTTGTCGTGAATTATTTTGAAATGCATCTTATGAATCTACTGGGTTACAAAATGACTTTGGATAAATGCAGAGTTTGCGGAAGGGCTCTTACTAAATTGTGGTTAAAATACTTATTTAATGTAGAAAACGGGTCTTTTGAATGTGAGAAATGCTCGAAATATGGAGTGGGTATCTCAAAAGAAGCAGCTTTAGGGATGTTTTATCTTTATAAATTAAAAACTACACCGGATTTAAAGAACGTCGCATCGGAAATAGATAAAATAATGAAAATATATATTGGAAGAAAACTGGAAAGTAGGTTTAAAAGCCTAGAGATAGATAAAGGTTAATTTGATATACTTTTTAAGATGAAGGAAGGTGATAATTTACAACAAAAAATAGTCTCCTTATGTAAAAGAAGGGGATTTGTGTTCCCAGGTTCAGAGATTTATGGAGGACTCGCAAATACTTACGATTATGGGCCGCTTGGTGTTTTAATGATGAGAAATATCCAAAATCTTTGGTGGGAGAATTTCGTTACGAAAAGAAAAGATATGTATGGATTGGACAGCGCGGTTTTAATGTCCCCAAGTGTTTGGATCTCCTCAGGGCACACCGCCAGTTTCAATGAAGTGTTAATTGACTGTAAGGATTGTAAAAATAGAACTGGTGCGGAAAAAATGATTGAAGCCCATCTTGAGAAGGTTGGAAAACCCGCCAGTGTTGAAGGAAAGCCGGTTGAGGAACTTGAGCAGATTATAAATGATCACAAAATTGTATGTCCCGAATGTGGGGAGTTTAAGTGGACCAAACCAAGAAAATTTAATAATCTTTTTGAGACAAATATTGGAATTGTTCCTGAAAATCAATCTCTTACTTACTTAAGGGGAGAGCTTGCTCAGGGTATGTTTGTAAACTTTAAAAATGTTTTAGATACAATGAGACCGAAACTTCCCTTTGGGATTGCTCAGCAGGGGAAAGTTTTTAGAAATGAGATAACTAAGGGAAACTTTGTTTTCAGAACACTGGAGTTTGATCTTATGGAATTTGAATACTTTTTTAATTCTCAAAAACAGAAATGGGAAGATGTTTTTGAATATTGGAAGAAGGAAATGAAAGATTGGGTAGAGTCACTTGGGATATCTTCTAAGAAACTTCGATGGAGGGAGCACTCTGCTGAAGAAAGATCTCACTATTCGGTAAAAACTGAAGATTTGGATTTTGAATTTACCGTTGGTTATAAAGAAATGTTTGGTTTGGCTTATAGAACCGACTTTGACTTGAGAAATCACATAGAAAAATCAGGAGCGGATTTGCAATATACTGACCCCGAGACCAGGGAGAAGTTTATACCGCACACAATGGAACCAACATTTGGTGCAGCAAGAATATTTTTGGCGCTTCTTACAAATGGCTATACGGAAGAAAAAGATAGGATAGTACTTAAGTTAAATAAAATGGTATCTCCTTTTAGAGTTGCGGTATTTCCGCTTGTAAAAAACAAAGAAGAATTGGTAAACAAGGCCAAAGAGGTTTTTGAAATGATTCAAAAGACTGGGATGTCTGTTGATTGGGATGACAGAGGGAATATTGGTAAGAGATACTTTGCACAGGATGAGATCGGGACTCCTTCATGTGTGACTATAGACTATCAAACATTGGAAGATGACACAGTAACTATAAGAGATAGGGATACTATGAAACAGGAAAGAGTAAAGATTTCTGATTTAATCCCCAGACTTTAAAAGAGGTGGGGAGCTTACGGTAATGTGTTTCGTTAACTCCCCAGTTTCGGTCATAATATTTTCATCTTTCGAAGTGTCTTTTTGTTTCTCTTCGTCATGAATTCTATGAATGTTGGTTCCGTCTTCTCCCTTTTCCGATAAGTTCTTATCTGGTCTGCCCTTGCCTTTATAAGTTGTAGTATGTATTTAGGGTCTATCCTTTTAGGCAACTTCGATAATTTTATTTCATTTCTTTGAAAGGGGAAACCAAGATACTCACTAACCTCCTTTCCGGTTATTCGGTCTGCGTCGTCCTCTAGCCGTATCACCCTTTCTCTATGACCCTTCTCCCATGCTATGGAACCTTTCCTAGTTATTTGACACATTGTACATGTCTCTCCTTTCATTTTTTGTTGTCGCAAATGGATAGTGTACGTAATTTTTATTTAGAAATCAAATTTTAACGCCTGCGAAGCACTGTACCTATGATATATTCGGGTTTTATTTGTATTGACAATGGATTTGGTATGGTGGATATTGGATATAGTCTGGTGACAAGTGGTGAATTGATATGAGAATGTTTCTTGGGGAATACCAACCGAATATTACCGAAGGATCAAGAATAGCTCTGCCCAAGAAACTTCGGGAGCAAGTACGGGGGGATGATTTAATCCTCTCTAAAGGTTTTGAGAAATGCATATTTGTTTACGATAAAGAGGACTGGGTTACGGAGGCTCAAAAGCAGGTTGAAAATCCAATAAGCGACGCAAAAACAAGAGATTTGAAAAGATACATGTACGCGGGTGCTTCAGAGTCCACAATTGATTCACAGGGTCGAGTTGTCCTTCCGGCTAGTTTGTTAAGTTACGCCGAAATTAACAAAAGAACAGCCGTTGTGGGGGCTGGAGATCACGTAGAAATATGGGATTTAGATAACTGGAACGCAAGAATAGGCAAAATTTCACAGGAATTATCTGCCTAAAAGACAAATGACTTATCACGAACCGGTCCTTTTAAAAGAATCAATAAAAAGTTTAAAGGTGGAAAAAGGGAAGCTGTATATCGATGCTACTCTTGGCGATGGTGGGCACACATTGGAAATTTTGAAACTTGGAGGAAAAGTTTTAGGAATCGAAGTAAACGAAGATGCTTTGAAAAGAGCTCAGGGAAGAATAAAAAACGAGGGACTTGGGGAAAATTTTATAGGGGTTTTAGGGAACTTTAAAAATATCGAAGAGATTGCCAAAAATAACAGTTTTGAAAAGGTAAGCGGCATTATTTATGACCTTGGATACAGCTCGTACGAACTTGAGGAGCTTGGGACGGGTCTTAGTTTTCAAAAAGATGATCCGCTTGATATGAGACTTGATAAAACCTTAGGAGTTACTGCAGCTGATTTGGTCAATTCGTTAGGTGAAAAGGAACTTGCACATTTAATAAGGAAGTACTCCGACGAAAAGTTGGCAGGTAGATTTGCAAGGGAGATAGTAAAAGCTCGCAACCTGAAGAAGATTCAGACAACAGCACAGCTTGCTGAAATTATAGAGTCTGTTTCTCCTCTAGGTTACGAACGTGGCAGAATCAACCCTGCTACACGAACCTTCCAGGCGCTTCGAATTGTGGTAAACGATGAAATAGCGAACCTGGAAAAATCACTGCCTCGGGCCGCGCGCCTGTTGCTGCCTGGTAGTGTGATCATTTTGATCACCTTCCATTCTTTGGAAGATAAAGTGGCTAAGAATTTTGGCCGTAGCGCGCGGCCTAGTGTAAAAGAGGCTTTCGATGGACCTGTTGTTCCTCTGGATGCCGAAATAAGCAGGAATCCAAGAAGCAGGAGCGCTAAGATGAGAGTCTTTAAAAAAATATGAAGTCAAAGTCACTGAAAGCAAAAAAAATAATTAGACTTAGTTTTATTTCTTCGATTGTGCTTTTTGTCTTAAGTTTAGGAGCAAAAATTTATCTGTGCGGCAGTTTGGCTGTTAGAAATAGTGATTTGGAACAGGCTTTTTTGCAGAGAAAAAGACTTGAGGAAGAAATATCCAAGCTATCCTATATTGATTCCACCCTTTCTGCTATAAGTAGCATTGAAAAACAGGCAAAGCAGATAGGATTTGTTGAAATGACAGAGAGAGTTTTAGCAATTGATCCGAGTGCTCCCGTTCAAGTTGCTGTTTTAAACCAGTAAATTTTGTTGTAGCAATTTGGTACTGCTTAACTCCCGCTACAGGGAGTATTTTTTAAAGTAGAATTATTTTATGTATCCAAAAAGAACAAAAAAGAATTTATTTGCGGACTGGCGAACCGATACAATTGTTTTGGGTTTGACTATTTTCTTCCTACTTATCGTTTTAAGACTTTTTCAAATACAGGTTTTGGACCACAACAAATATTTAGCACTTGCTCAAGAACAGTATCAGACATCTAAGGAGGTTCCGGCCAAAAGAGGGGAGATTCTGACTTCTGACGGATACGTTTTGGCAGGGACAAGAAACCACTATTTAATGTTTGGTGAACCTAAAAGGGTTAAAGACCCGTACCAAGTGGCAAGTGATCTGGCTGATATCTTTGTTGAGTCGAGATTTCTCTCTGATGGCAGCGGGGAAGAAAAAAATAGTTTGAAAGAGAAATATTTTGAGGAGATTTATAACGCCTTAGTTATGGATTTGATTTGGGTCTCTCTTAAGAAGGATGTAACTCCTGTTGAACGGGAAAAAATACTGGCAAAAGAAATACAAGGTATTGGTTTTGAAGAATTTCCAGTGAGGTATTATCCGGAAGGAAACTTGGCAAGTCATGTTCTTGGGTTTGTAGCTAGCGACGAAAAGGGAGAAAAAACCGGTTACTACGGCATAGAGGGAAGTTTAAATGATGATTTGAAAGGCAAGCCCGGTAAATTAATGGAAGAAACGGACGCTCTCGGAATTCCTATTTTAATGGGAAGTTATAAGAAAATTGATCCGTCTCAAGGAAGAAATGTTGTCCTGACAATAAATAGAGCCATTCAATATATCGCAGAGAAAAAGATAAAAGAAGGTGTTGAAAGATATGATGCGATTTCGGGAAGCATTATTATAATGGATCCATTCACAGGGGATATTTTAGCAATGGTAAACTATCCCGCTTACTCTCCTTTTGATTTTTCCGCGGGTGATGAGCAAGATACTGATGTAAGAAGAAAATCTGTTGAAAGAAAAAATCTGGCCATTTCCGGAATATATGAACCGGGATCAGTTATGAAACCCTTTACTATCTCTACGGCTATTGATTTGAAATTGATTACTCCAGATTCTACATTTAATGATGGTGGGCCGGTTTGGTATTCGGGCCATAAAATAGACAATTGGGATGGCAAACATTACGGAGTCCAGACGATTATTCAATTACTGCAAAAATCAAACAATATTGGAGCGTCTTGGGTAGGTCATCAGATAGGAAAGGATGGTTTGTATAAGTATCTGACTAGTTACGGTATGGGTTCTAAAACGAATATTGATCTTGAAGGAGAGGAGGCCGGACTTTTGAGGGATGGAAAAGATTGGACGGATATCGACACGGCTAACATTTCTTTCGGACAAGGTGTGTCTGCAACCCCCCTTCAGGTTTTAAACGGGTTTAATGCCGTTATTAATGGCGGTTATCTTCTTCAGCCAAGAATTATTCTCAAAATGGTGGACGATAAAGGGGAAACACATATTCCAGTAAAGAATGTCCGCAGGGTTATATCAAAAGGAACATCAGAAACCATGATTTCAATGCTGGAAAAAGCAGTTGAGGGAGGAGAGTCTAGATATTTTAACCTCAAAGACTACAAAATTGCAGGTAAAACCGGTACTGCCCAGATACCGGAAGGTGGGTCATACTCTCCGGACAGAACAAATGCCACATTCATCGGTTTTATGTCTGCATCAAAAGCTTTTTCAATGATTATAAAATTAGAAGAACCAAGAAGATCCGTATATGCTGCGGAAACAGCTGTTCCTTTGTGGATGGAAACTGCCAAAGAGCTAACTAAGTTTTTTGGACTGCCCCCGGACAAAGTCTCTGTAGCAACAGAGTGATACATTCTATTTTTAATAGATTTCATACTCTTTAAAATTTCAATTTCTGATCTATAAATGATATTGAGAAAAGAGGCAGGAAAGAAAATGAGAAAGACTCAAAATATTTGGGACATAAATCAAAAAGCGGGGGCTGTGGTGGCAAACTACGGCCCCGCGCATGACCTTTGCTTGTTATTTACTTCCATTTTACTATTCTGTACTATTTGTATATGCCCAAGAAAATATTATTTGTCGAGGATGATGAGGGATTTTATAATATTTTTTCGGTTCCTTTAAAAATGAAGGGATACGATGTTATTCATGTTTCCGACGGATCGCTCGCAGTTGAGAAAGTAATTACTGAAAAACCCGACTTAATTTTGCTTGATATTGTTCTTCCGGGAACGAGCGGGCTTGATATTTTGAAGGAGCTTAGAGAAAGAGAAGAGACTAAAGAGGTAAAGGTAGTGATGCTTACAAACTTTGGAAGCGATGATAACATAAGCAAAGCTATGGAATATGGCTCCAACGATTATCTTATGAAATACAACATAGTTCCTTCCGAACTCCCCGCAAAGATAGCTGGACTTTTGGGCGAGGCTCAAGAATCGGTCGTAAGAGTAACAGAATCTTAAACTGCCTATATGCAAGATTATATCTTAAATATTTTAGTTATATTCGAGTCAATCCTTTTGCTAGTTATCTCCTTGATACTTTTCTCAAAAACAAGAGACCTTACGAAGCTTAAAAAATATGAGGAAGCATTTATTGAAGAACAAGCAAAGAAACACTCAGAACAAAACGAATTTTTCCCAATGGTGATACATGAGTTAAGATCCCCACTTTCAGTGATAAGTGGAGCCGCGGACTTGCTTATTAAAACTACAGATGAGCTGAGTGCTGAACAAATACATACCCTTTTACATCAAATAAAATCTTCTTCTTCCGGTCTTTTAAAAGTTGTTGGTGACATACTGGATATTTCAAAAATGGAGGGTGGGAAGTTCCAGATCAGCGAAACCTACGGCGATATAAGAGATGTATTAAGGGAGGAGTGTGGGTATTTTGAACCTTTAGCAAAAGTAAAAAATGTTGCACTCTCCTGCCCGGTTTCAGGGAAAATTCCAAGTTTTAGCTTTGATTCGGATAGGGTAAAGCAGGTTTTAAATAATCTTATAGCAAACTCTATAAAGTTTTGTCCTGAAAAGGGTAAGGTTGTAGTCAACGCAAGGAAAGACGCTCGGTCTGTGATTGTAGAGGTGGCGGATGACGGGGTAGGGATTCCTGATAAGGACAAGCCCATGATATTTCACAAGTTTTTCCAAGCTTCAAATCAGGCAGGAGTGGGGGAGAAAGGGACCGGTTTGGGACTTGCGATTTGCAAGGGGATAATCGAAGCACACGGGGGAAAGATTTGGATGGAAGATAACAAGCCCAGCGGAGTTAAATTTATCTTCTCTCTGCCAATAAAATAACCCTCGTGTTATAAATTTCTGTTGTTACTCCAAAACATCAATGCTACTATTTTATATATGAATAAAGAAACTGCCCATGTGCTTTGGTTCAAACAAATTAGAAAGACGGATATCCCTCTGGTCGGGGGGAAAGGTGCAAACCTTGGAGAGATGACCAACGCAGGGATACCTGTACCTGAAGGTTTTGTGGTTACCGCGAAGGCTTACTTTGATTTTATAGATACCACTTCCATAAAAAAGAAAATACTTACCGAGCTTTCAGATCTTGATGTTGATGATTCCGAAAAGCTTGTTCGTGCCTCTGAACATATCAAAACGGCGATATTAGAAGCCGATATGTCTGAGGATTTAGCCGATGAGATTAAAAAATACTACCTGGAGCTTTGCGGGGAGAGCAATAAATTGGTCGCAGTAAGATCATCAGCAACAGCGGAAGATTTACCGGAGGCCTCTTTTGCCGGTCAGCAATCATCTTTTTTGGAAATCAAAGGCGCTTCAAACGTTGTTAAACATGTACAGAAGTGCTGGGCATCTTTATTTGAAGCCAGAGCTATTTTTTACAGAGTTACAAATAAGTTTTCTCACTTAAAAGTAGGAATCGCGGTTCCCGTTCAGCTTATGGTTCAGTCAGAGGTGTCAGGAATAGTGTTTTCAATAAACCCCGTAACAAATAACAGAGAGGAGCTTTCAATTGAGTCCGGATGGGGGCTTGGGGAGCCTATTGTTCTTGGGGAAATTACCCCCGATCAATATATTGTTGATAAAAAGACCATGAAGATTAAGTCAAGATTTATAGCTCCTCAGGAGTGGCAGACAACAATAGACGGAAAGAAAGTTCCAGTTTCGAAAAAATATCAAAAGAAGCAAAAACTTACAAATAGGCAGATTGTTGAACTTGCCAAAATCGGGATAAAACTTGAAGAACATTACGGCCATCCTCAGGACATTGAGTATGGAATTGAAGACGGGAAGATAAGGATTGTTCAGACAAGACCTGTGACCACCATGAAGGAAAGAGTCTCCGAAGACGTAATTATTGATGAGGATAAGATGAAAAAGCCGATTCTTGAAGGTTTAGCCGCTTCTCCCGGGATTGCGTCTGGGAAAGTAAGAATTGTTAAGGGAATTAAGGAAATCGGGAAAGTTAAGCAAGGTGATATTTTAGTTGCTGAGATGACAAACCCTGATTATGTACCCGCTATGAAAAGAGCAGCGGGTATAGTTACAGATTTGGGCGGCAGAACAAGCCATGCTGCCATTGTCAGTCGCGAGCTTGGAGTTCCATGCATAGTTGGTACTGAGCAGGCCACTAAAATGCTTTCCTCAGGCGAGGTTATTACGGTTGACGGGGAGGCAGGAAGAATTTATGAGGGGGATCTGACAAAAGTTGTTCAGCAATCGAAAAGATCAAAAGTAGATTTAGCAAAAATAAAAACTGCTACTAAAATTTATGTGAATTTGGCCGAGCCGGAACTGGCTATTGATATGGCAAAAAGAAATACCGACGGTATTGGACTTTTGAGAGCTGAATTTATAATGGCAAATATTGGAACTCACCCAAAGAAGTTTATTAAGGATGGAAAAAGAAGAGAATTTATAGAAAAGCTTTCCGAAGGAATAGAGAAGTTTGCTGAGGCATTTAACCCAAGACCGGTTGTCTATAGATTTAACGACTTCAAATCAAACGAATACGCAAATCTTAAAGGTGGCAAAGAATTTGAGCAGGAAGAACCAAATCCTTTGATAGGTTATAGAGGAGTTTCAAGGTATATCAAAGATTACGATGTGTTTGAGATGGAGCTTGAAGCTATAAAAATAGTTCGAAACAAAAAGGGATACAAAAATCTTTGGATAATGATGCCGTTTGTTCGAACTTTGGGAGAGATGAGAGAAGTTAAGAAACTGGTTTCTGCTGCAGGTTTAAGAAGAAGCGGGATGTTTAAATTTTGGATGATGGTTGAAATTCCTTCAAATGTTATTTTGCTTGATGAGTTTATTGATGAAGGTATAGACGGGGTTTCGGTCGGATCGAATGACTTAACGATGTTGACACTCGGAGTTGATAGGGACAACGAAAGAGTTGCAAATGTTTACAGTGAAATGGATCCGGCGGTTTTGAAATCGTTTGAAAAAATTGTTACAACATGTAAAAAAAGGAAGATTACCTGTTCGATGTGTGGGCAAGCCCCCTCTGTTTATCCTGATTTAGTTGAGATGCTTGTTGAATGGGGAATTACATCTGTTTCTGTAAGTCCTGATGTTATCGAAAAAACAAGGGAAATAGTTTACGAAGCAGAAAAGAAGGTTTTATCTAAAAAAGATAAAAAATGATATGGCCAGAATCGAAAATGTCAGATGCCAAAGAGTTTTAGATTCAAGGGGAGATTGGACTATAGAAACAAAAATTTCCCTGGATGATGGAACTGTTGTTGTTCAACCGGTACCATCCGGGGCCTCTGTTGGCGAGAATGAGGCCAAGTATATTGACGAGGAAAAGGCGGCCGATTTCGTTTCAACTTCCATCAACGATATTTTAATAGGAAAAGATCCCGGTAACCAGAAACTTATAGATGAAATTCTGATAAAAATGGATGGAACGAAAGACAAGAGTCGTTTGGGAGCAAACAGCATCATTTCTGTTTCCTTGGCGGCAGCTCAAGCAGCAGCAAAATCAAAAGACCTGGAACTTTATAGTTATTTAAATTTTTTATATAACGGGAAAGAAAAACCCAAGGGGGAATTAAAATTTCCAACCCCGATATTTAATGTGTTAAATGGGGGGAAGCACGCTAGAAATAATCTATCGTTTCAGGAATTCATGGTTATTCCTGCATTAAACACTCCTTTAAATCAGGCGATAGGGATGGGGGTTGAAATCTACAAAGATTTGAAACGGCTTCTTGTTGATGAGGGTTTTGAAACGGGAGTTGGTGACGAAGGCGGTTTTGAACCTCACGGGCTATCTGCGGATACGGCGTTAGATTTTCTAAAAAGAGCGATCGACAGTCATTATGAAGTTGGCAGCGATGTGTTTCTTGGGATGGATGCAGCGGCAGGATCCTTTTATAAAAATGGAAAGTATGTTGTGAGTGAGGAGCATTTGAGTCTGACGTCAAAAGAAATGATTGATTACTATTCCAATTTATTTTCAAAGTACGAGTTAATTTACCTGGAAGACCCTTTATTCGAGAAGGATCTAGATGGCTGGAAGGAACTACATAGCAACTTTGCAAACAAGTTGATGATCGTTGGGGATGATTTAGTTGCTACTAACCCGGAGATACTAAGAAGTGTGGCCAAAGAGAAGATGATAAACGCAGTTATTGTGAAACCAAACCAAATCGGAACTCTAACTGAAACTTTGGAGTTTATAAAAGAGGCCAGAAAGTCAAAGATGGCGGTTATCATTTCTCATAGAAGTGGCGAGAATCCAAATGACACCTTTATTTCGGATCTTGCTGTGGCGGTTGAAGCTGATTTTATTAAGTCAGGCGCGCCGGCAAGAGGGGAAAGAGTTGCTAAATACAACAGACTCCTAGAAATTTTCTACGGATTTTAACCTTTTATAACGTACGCGGCGTAATCTTGTCCAAGGGGTGTTTCAATTTCTGCCGTTTCGGTGTTGCCTAAGTGTTCAAAATATTTCCTGAATCCTCTGATTGAATTACCGTGGCAGGAAATCGCAACGTTAGTTTTTGTTCCTTTAATACTTTGGATCAGATCTTCGCAGAATTCCCCGACCCTTTTGCACACCATCTCGATGCTTTCTCCGTTTGGGGGTACAAAATCATACGACCTTCTTATTTTCTTAAGCTTCTTGGGATCTTCTAGTTGTATTTCAAGCTTGCTTTTGCCTGTGAGGTCCCCGTATGATCTCTCTTTTATCCTTTCATTAGTTTCTATCGTGATATTTTTGGCACTCTCATTTTTTGACATTGCAAGCTTCATAGTGTCTACCGCCCTTATTTGAGGAGAAGAAATGAGTCGATCTATTTTCTTATCTTTAAGTTTACCGGCCAATATCAGAGATTGTTCCTCTCCTTCTTTGGTAAGTTTTGATTCTCTCCAGCCGCTGAAAATATATTTTTCGTTGTCCTCAGTTTGTCCGTGTCTAAAAATATAGATGGTAGGAAATTCATCCGATTCCTGTTTTGGGAGTTCTGTAACATCTTTATAGTTAAGTAAATTTTTGGCCTCTTCTAATTCAGCTGACGGATTTACACCAGTCATATAGTTTGAGTTTACAGGAGTTTATTAACTGAGACAATAAATTTGAATCAGTGACTATATCTTCTTACGATGCCGGTAACCACTCCCTGGACCTTGCAATTATCAGCTTCCACCATGATTGGATGCATTTTATCGTTGGCTGGTTGAAGTCTTATCTTTCCATTTTTTTCTCTATGGAAAGTTTTTAGAGTTGCGAAACCATTGTCTATCAAAGCAACAACTATCTGACCATTTTCTGCTGTCTCCTGTTGTTTTAAAACTACAAAATCTCCGTCTATGATGCCTTCCCCAATCATGGAATCTCCTCTAACTTGCAAAACAAAGCACCTTTTTGATTTTGAAACCATATCTGGGGACACCATCACTGTTGATAGGGGATTTTCTATCGCCTCAATAGGCTGTCCTGCTGCAATGTAGCCTATTAATGGGAGTTCAACTGCATTTAAATTTGCGTTTACAGAGCTGTCGACTATCTCAATACCTCTAACGGCTCCTTCGAATTTTCTTATAATTCCCTTTCTTTCTAACGCTTGAAGGTGTTCGTGAACTGTTGCCAAAGAGGAAAGATTCATGGAGTCTGCAATTTCCTGGAGGGTGGGGGAGAACCCATTCATCTGAATATACTGAGAGATAAAATCTAAAATTTGTTTTTGTTTTTTATAAAGAGTTACGGGGCTCATTTTTCCTCCTTTAGAAAATTTATTTGAAGAATGTTACGGATTTTCTTCGTATGTATACGATACCGAACAATACACGAAGATGTCAAGGGGTTTCTTGCTTAGGTTTTCGTATTCAATTAAAATTACTCAATGATTATAATAAATTTCCTAATAGATTTTGTTCTTCACATCGACACTCACCTTGGACAAATAATCTCAACATATGGGGTAGCTACATATGCGATAATGTTTTTCGTTATTTTCATTGAAACCGGAATTGTATTTACTCCATTTCTACCAGGAGACTCACTACTTTTTGCCGCCGGGGCATTCGCGGCACTAGGTTCACTTAATATTTTTGCACTTTTGGGGCTTATGATTGTTGCTGCTGTTTTAGGTGATACCTGCAATTACTGGATTGGCCACTTTTTTGGTGAGAAATTAATAGCAAATCCGAGAGTTCCGATAAAAAAAGAACATATTGATAAGACTAAGGAGTTTTTTGAAAAATACGGTGGGAAAACAATTATTCTGGCAAGATTTGTTCCAATCGTTAGAACATTTGCTCCGTTTGTTGCAGGGGTAGGGAAAATGAATTACGGAAAGTTTATTTCGTTTAACATTATCGGCGGAATTGCATGGGTACTGATTGCTACGCTGGCGGGGTTTTTCTTTGGAAATATACCTTTCGTGAGGAATAATTTTTCTGTTGTGATTTTGGTAATTATTGTAATTTCCGTTTTACCGATGATTTTGGAGATTGTTAAAAGCAAGCTGAAGGTAAAACAGGTCGAATAAATGGTAAAATCCAAGGTATGAAGCTGGAAAGTTTCAGATGTTTCTCGGCGTAGAAGCCGTCATTATGCATGAAATAATAACCATTAAAACAGACCTGCCTAAAAGAAAAGAGGAGAGGTATATCCCGTTCTCCCCCGATTTTATTGGTTTATTAAAACGAAATTTAGAGCGACATAAATTTTCCGATAATGAGGTGGTTCAGACAATATACTTCTCAAACGACGATCACAGTTTGCCTTTTCTTCTGACTTTGAAGACCAGAAGGTATCTTCCGGCTAAACACAAGTCAGAACCCAGAACATTTCGAGGAAAATGGTTTTTTGACATTAAAGAAAGAAGGGATGATTTAAAATACAAAACTCGTATAAGAGTGACTCTAAAAGAGGCTTTAGACATCGCAAATAAAAAATACGGTAAAAAAATAATGACATTAAGACCGTTTTTTATGCTTAAGTATAAACGTCAACATTATGTTTATAATGACGGAAAAGGCGTGTACGCAAGATTCTCCATAGACAAAAATACCAGATACTTTTATTTCGACAACAAACAAAAAAATCCCGTGTTGATTGGCACGGAGCCTTATCCAAGGTTAGAAATAAAGACCAAAGGAAACTCAAAAAAACTTATTGGTCTCATCGAAAAATTAAAATCGGATCTAAAAGTCATTCCAGTGATTTCCAAAAAAGGCCAAGCTTACAATTTACTTTGTAAGTATATGTATAAAAAGGATAGTATATTTTTTCTAAAAGAACTAAAAGAGTGCGAGATAGAATCAAAGCTGGTATCAAAAACTGAGTCGGTGTTCCCGTTAGTATTTAATGCTCTTAGGTCTGGAAAATACGCGTATAAGATACCCAGCCATTTTAAACACGTTTTTGAGTCGTCTAGTATCAACCAGTATTATAAAAACTCCAAAGAATCATTCAAAGTATTACTGCGTCCCGACTACATGAGTGTTGTAAGAAAAGGGAAAGTAAAAGTATGTAGTAACTCTGAAAATCTTAAATGTATTTTAAAAAGATCCGAGACTAAACAGAGATTCGAAAATATACAACCCGAGATACTCAAAAAAGGTAGATTACAGGGAGAGCTATATCGGTACAGAAAAGCTTTTTGGGTTGAAAATCCGGAAACAAGAAGGATATATCACATTTCTTTCGATATTTGTCAAACTTCGGAAAGAAAGCTCTATGAAATGGAGGTGGAATATACCGGGAGGTTTGCATCATCAGTGCAACCAAATGTAAACGAACAGGAGATAGTTGACGATATAGCAAGAATCACAAAAATATTGCTTTCTTTATCAGGAGATTTGAGGGAGTCTACGCTTACCAAACGAGAGTGGTTATTAAAAGGTTCTAACCGATAGACTCAACCATAAAAAAGAATTTTCAAATAAAAACACTAAATATACAAATAATACCCGAAACCTGATATTATTATTCCGAAATGTTTAATTTAAAAGCTCCGTTTAAACCAACAGGCGATCAGCCCCAGGCGATAGAAAAACTCACAGAAAACCTGGAAAAAAATATTAAAGATCAAGTTTTACTGGGCGTTACTGGTAGTGGGAAAACTTACGTAATAGCAAATGTAATTAAAAATATTAACAAGCCAACGCTTGTAATTTCCCACAACAAAACGTTAGCGGCTCAGCTTTATCAGGAATTTAGGGAATTTTTTCCTAAAAATGCTGTTGAATATTTTGTAAGTTACTACGATTACTACCAACCCGAAAGTTATATTCCCTCTACAGACACGTATATAGAAAAAGATGCGGATATAAACGAGAAAATAGATAAACTTAGACTTTCTGCAACAACTTCTCTTATGACCAGAAAGGATGTAATTGTAGTTTCGTCAGTTTCTTGTATTTATAACCTCGGTTCTCCCGCCGAGTACAGTAAAGTTGCGATCGAACTCAAAAAAGGGATGAAACTAAGGCTTGCGGATCTTTTAATAAGGCTTTCTCAAACTCATTACGAGAGATCTGATTTTGATTTCAAAAGAGGAACTTACAGAGTCGTGGGAGAAGTAGTAGATGTTTTCCCCGCTTACGTAGATTACGCCGTGAGGTTGGAAATATACAACGATACATTAATGAATATTACCCATTTTGATCCTTTGACTGGGACAACGATTTCACTTGAAAATCTTCCCGAAGTCAGAAGAGGCGGACATGCAAGAGAGTACGTGCAGAATGAACAGGATTATTTGGAACACAGACTGCAAAGTGACCAATATGTAACAGTCATATATCCTGCTAAACACTACATCACGGCTGAGGAGAAAAGAAAAGACGCGATCGAGAATATTAAAAAAGACTTGGAAATACGTTTGAAAGAACTTAGAGATGCCGGAAAACAGATTGAAGCATACAGACTTGAGCAAAGGACTAATTACGATATAGAAATGATGGAGGAGCTTGGTTATTGCAAGGGAATTGAGAATTACTCTAGATATTTTGACGGCAGAAAACCTGGAGATGCCCCTTATTCACTTCTTGGGTTTTTCCCCAAAGACTATCTTTTGGTAATAGATGAGTCTCACATGACGGTTCCTCAAATAAGGGGGATGTTTAACGGAGATCACGCAAGAAAAGAAACTTTAATAAATTATGGATTCAGACTTCCATCAGCTTTTGATAATAGACCTCTTAACTTTGAGGAGTTTGAAAAGAAGGCAGGTAGGACTGTTTATGCTAGTGCGACTCCGGATGAGTGGGAAATTGAAAAATCAAAAGGAAACATAGTTGAGCTTCTTTTGAGACCTACAGGGGTCATTGACCCAAAGGTTACAATTCTTCCAACAAAAGGACAGATAGAAGATTTGCTGAAAAGAATTGAGGAAAAAGTGTCCATACATCAAAGGGTTTTGGTTACAACCTTAACAAAAAGAATGGCTGAGGAACTTGCGGCCTATTTAATAGAAAAAGAAATTAAAGTTACTTATCTTCATTCAGACATAGATACTCTTGAAAGGACAAATATTTTGGATAACCTAAGGAAAGGCGAATACGATGTTTTGGTGGGAATAAATCTTTTAAGAGAAGGGTTGGATCTTCCGGAAGTTTCCCTGGTTGCTATTTTGGATGCCGATAGAGAAGGGTTTTTAAGATCCCAAACTTCGCTTATTCAAACAATGGGAAGAGCCGCAAGACATATTCAGGGCGAGGTTGTTATGTATGCTGATAATGTAACGGGGAGTATGACCAGGGCTATTAATGAAGTTGAAAGAAGGCGAAACATTCAGCTTAAATACAATGAGGAATATGGGATAACTCCCGAGCAGATTATAAAACCAATTAGGGAAAAGTTGATTGATGAGGAAATTGAGGAGCAGCTTGAAGGAAAGAAGAAAGATGAGTTTAAAGATATTGATTTCAAACAAATGCCTCCGCAGGAGATTAACAAATACATTAAAAACCTTGAGAAAGAAATGAAATATGAAGCTGAGGTTTTGAATTTTGAAAAAGCTGCGATTCTTAGGGATAAGATTAGAGAGTTAAGAAAAATATTATAAAAGGAACCCCATTAGCGCTACCCTATAGCATTGACAAAAGTACCGTTTTGGGTTACAATGCCCCTGTCCGTAGCTCTTTAGGTACTTTGAAAAACAGGGAAACCACAGGTAATTTGGGCTTTAGTTAATAAAACCCAGCTTGCCTGCGGTTTCCATTGGCGGATGGAATCTGTAGAGTATCAGAGCCATACGGGGCGTGACCCCTTTCCGGCTCTTAAAATATGGCCTATAAGGCTCATAAGGAGAAAAAAAAATGAAAGCCAACAGTTTTTATGTTAGTCGTGGCACTAGTCTGTGGTTTACTGTTTTAGGTGGATTGACCTTCGGTGCCATTGCTGTGGTCACCTTAGCCAGCGCTGGCGTTAACTGGGATATTACATCACCCTTATCGCCAAGGGCTTGGTTGGGGGGAATGATCTTTAACTTCCTCCTTGGTTTTTCGAGCTTTCTGCTTACTGTGGGGATCTTTGATCGTTACCATGAGAGGGCTAATCGGAAGTTGCTCTGCCGAAAGGCATTCAATCGACAGCTTGGGGGATCGTTTAAGTCGCAAATGGTTGTGGTCATGAAGGATTTTCGGAAAAAACACACAATCCATGAAAACCAGGTCGACCTGCTGCTTGACGAAATAGACAATCTCATAGCTCTTGCGATTGCAGGGAATATGAGTCCTCAGAGGGTAGAGCGTGATATTGCATCGCTCGCTCACGATGAGGAGGCAAGGCTTTTCGGAACCCTTTTAGCAATTCCTCCTGTAAGTGTTCGAGTGCTTCCAGGTGAGTCCACACTATATGTCAACGGGAAACTCAAGTTTAGAAGAGACGAATGAGATTAGTTAGCTAGATACCAAGCCGCCACTTGGTAAATAAAAATACACGGATCTTTAGATTGAAAAATCTCTGGGTCCGTTTTTTGTGCCCCAATAACCCAAATAAAACCCGTAGACAAATTATTAAGTAATCTTGTACAATGATTTGGTCATGAAAGATTCATTAAACTTTATCCAGATAAGAGGCGCGAGACAGCACAACCTTAAAAATATAGATCTTGATATTCCAAAGAACAAAATGGTGGTTTTCACAGGTGTCTCAGGTTCGGGAAAGTCATCTCTTGCTATGGACACGATCTATGCTGAGGGTCAAAGAAGATATGTAGAGAGCCTTTCTGCCTACGCAAGACAATTTTTGGGCGTAATGGATAAACCTGATGTAGACAAAATAGAAGGTTTATCACCAGCAATTGCAATAGATCAAAAGACTACATCCAAAAATCCCAGATCAACCGTAGGGACAATCACCGAGATCTATGATTACCTAAGACTTTTGTATGCAAGAGCTGGTCATCCTCACTGTCCTAATTGTGGAAGAGAGATTAAAAGACAAAGTTTAGATGAAATAACCCAGAAAATTCTTGAACTTGTGTCTACCGAACCTGATTTTAAATCTGAGCATGGCGTTAGATTTTTTATCTTCTCCCCAATAATCAAAGATAGAAAAGGTGAGTTTTCTACTCTTTTTGAAAACCTCAGAAAGCAAGGAATTGTGAGAGCAAGAATAGATGGAGATATAAGAGAATTGGGTGCTGATTTTCAGCTTATTAAGACAAATAAACATAGTGTTGATGGGTTAGTTTCAAGGCAGATTTTAAACTCTAAGAAAGTTAAAGATGAAAAAGGTAAAAAAGAAATTGAAAGTGCTATTTTTCAGTCTGTTGAGACAGCACTAAGAATGAGCAACGGAAGTGCGATCGTTACACTAGTCAAAGACAAAACATTTGAATTTGAAGACAGGCCAAAGAAATTCAAAGACCACTTATTTTCTGAAAACTTTGCCTGTCCTTCCTGTAACATTTCATTACCAGATATTGAACCAAGAACATTTTCATTTAATTCTCCTCATGGAGCCTGTGTGGCGTGTGATGGTATAGGAACACAGCTTAGAGTTGAGGAATCCTTAGTTATTAATCCAAGGTTATCCATTAGTGAGGGCGGGGTGCTTCCGTGGACAAAACTTTTTGAACACACAAGTTGGACCGGAAAGGTTGTGCAAGCGGTATCTTTGGAGTACGGAATATCTCAAGACACCCCAATAGGTGAGCTAAGCCGTGAACACAGGCAAATAATTTTATATGGAGTTAAAGGTAGGAGGTTTAAAGTTTCTTATCGGTCTCAGGATGGGGCAAGAAGAACTTTTGAGGCTCAGTATGAAGGGGTTATTCCAAACTTAGCAAGGAGATTTAAAGAAACTGAGTCAGATTTTATAAGAGGGGAGATTGAAAAATACATGATAAAGGAACTTTGCCCGGTTTGTAATGGCGTGAGACTCAAAAAGGAATCTCTGTCCGTTGTTATAGATGATAAAAATATTTCTCAAATCACGTCGCTTTCAATAATCGATGCACAGACGTGGTGCAAAAATCTTCCGAATCTTCTTACCGAAAGGGAAAACAAAATAGCGAGTACGATTCTTAAAGAAATAAACTACAGACTTAAATTTTTAATTGATGTGGGATTGGCATATTTGACTCTAAGCCGTTCTTCATCCGAACTTTCGGGAGGGGAAGCTCAAAGAATAAGGTTGGCCTCTCAAATCGGATCGGGTTTGTCCGGGGTTTTGTATGTTTTAGATGAGCCGTCATTAGGTCTTCATCAAAGAGACCAAGGAAAGCTAATAAGGACACTTCACCAATTAAGAGATTTGGGAAATACCGTTGTAGTGGTTGAACATGATGCGGAAACTATGCTTGAAAGTGACTACATCTTTGATTTTGGACCCGGGGCTGGGGAACATGGTGGAAAAATAATTGCGCAGGGAACTCCACAGGAAATAATGAAAAACCCGGGTTCTCTTACCGGAAGATACCTCTGTAAAAAATTAATGGTTGGAAAAGGTGGGACCTATAAGCCTGATGAGTTAGATGAACTTTTAGAGGAAGAAACCAATCATAAAGTCAAAAAGAAGGTTGAAGGAAAATGCATAACTTTAAAAAAAGCCTCCGGAAGAAATCTTAAAAAAATTGATTTAAATATTCCACTTGGAAAATTTACATGTGTTACGGGAGTATCGGGATCCGGAAAATCAACCTTGATAATGGACACTTTGTATTTGGCTTTAAGACAAGAATTTGGATTAAAAATTGAGCAAAAGGCGGAAACATTCGAGAGTCTTTCCGGAGTTGAAAACATTTCAAATGTAATTGCAATAGACCAAAGTCCTATTGGTAGGACACCAAAATCAAATCCCGCGACATACACCAAAGTTTTTGATTTTGTAAGAGATCTTTTTTCTCAAACTCAAGATGCGAGGCTTAGAGGTTACAAACAGGGTAGGTTTAGTTTTAATGTGAAGGGTGGTAGATGTGAGGCGTGTAATGGAGAAGGTCAGATAAAAATTGAAATGCAGTTTATGCCGGACGTTTATGTTACATGTGAAGTCTGTGAAGGAAAAAGATACAACAGAGAAGCTTTGGAAATTGAGTACAAAGGAAAAAACATAGCTAATGTTTTGGATATGAATGTTGAGGAGGCTTTGAGATTTTTTGAAAATATTCCTCAGATAAGAAGAAAACTTAAAACTTTAAATGATGTAGGTTTGGGGTACATAAAACTGGGTCAGCCCGCTCCGACTCTTTCAGGAGGAGAAGCTCAAAGGGTTAAACTTGCCTTAGAGTTATCAAAAAAATCAACCGGAAGCACTCTTTATATTCTTGACGAACCCACAACTGGTCTTCATTTTGCTGATCTCGAAAATCTGATTGCGATATGCAAAAGACTAACTGTAAGGGGAAACACGGTTGTTATGATAGAACACAACTTGGATGTGATTAGAAATTGTGATTGGGTGATAGATTTAGGGCCTGATGGCGGAGATGCAGGTGGAAAGATTATGTTTGAAGGAACGCTTGAGAATCTTAAAAAATGCAAAGAATCGTATACCTCACAAGCTTTAAAAATGTTTTAGGAAAAAGAAAAAGCACCTTGATTGTTTTTTCAAGGTGCCTTTGGTTTTGTTATTTATCTACATAGGACATTGATCGTTCTTGGGGTACCTTCGGTATCATATTCCAGTACGGTAAGATCTCCGGATTCCTCAATGCTTCCTACTAGTACCTCGAACTGCACCGGGTTAACTTCTTCGGCAACTGCGAACGTTTCATCTTGCGAGCAGCCTTTCATGAATGCCCTAATTTGACTTATCGTACCTACAGTTTTCATTTTCGTCTCCCTTAAGTTTAATTGATTTTTTCGACTTTGACGGTTCCCTTAGAAAAGCTTGAGGACACGACAAACTCTTCGTCCGAAAATTTCTTCCGGGCTTTTTCTTCCGCATCCAAGATTTCTATTTCAAGGGGGACAGTCCACAAAAGGTATTCGTTGATTTCAAGATCCCTAGCTGCTTCGATAAAGTGAACGAAGTCACTGTGAGTACCTAAACACATGCTCATGTTTTTTCTCTCCTCATCAGAAAAGTTATTTTGTGACATTGTAACACAAACTATAAGACGTTTAAAGTGGATAAACTACCGTGGCTCCACCTAAATTCTCGTACGTAATTGCCTTTGAATTTCTATCTAAATAAAGGTTTTTTGAGGTTCCCGGTGCTAAAGTTTGCCCGTTTAGGTTATAAATAAAAACATTGCCTATGTTTGTTACTTTATACTTTTTCTGGCCCACAATTGCTCTTATGATATTCCAGTTAAAAACTTTCTTTGCTTCGATTTTTGGTTTGAAATTATCTTCGGTAATGCTTTGTGAAAAAGCAACATCTATTAACTTCCCATCTTTATTATCAGGAAATCTATAAGTCCCTGCGGAGAAAGGATAAGAAGAGTTAATCCCCTTAACAACAAAAGTTAAATGCCCCGTGTCTAGTTTTGTAAAGTAATCTATCCCTGAGGTTGTCCCCCATGTGGGATCTATTTGTATCCAGCCATAATAAGGATCGTAAAACTCTGCCCACGAGTGCAACAAATCTCCTCCTTTAAAACTGATGGATAGGGGTTTGTTGGTTTCGTTACCGACAAATGCATATCCATTCATCTCTCTGGCCGGTATCCCCATTGCTCTAGCTGTAGCTATAAACAAATCGGTGAATTCCATACATGTCCAGCTTCCTTTCTGAGTAAGTACAACCTCCGCTCCTTTTCTTTCAATCAAGCCGGATTCAGAGGCAGTGTAGTCATAAGTTAAATTATTTGTAATAAAGTCGTATATCTTCTGTGCGTTTTTGATAACATTAAGTTTTTCATCCTTAAGCTGCGAGGCGAGTTTTTGGACATATGGGGAATTGACCTCCCAATATTTTTCTGCTTTTGTATATTTTTTGATTAAATCCTTGGGAATTTCCGTAAAGTTTCTTCCATAGTCGGAATCAATTTGTTTTCCGAAAAGTTTTGCAGTCCCGATAACTTCTATTTCTAATTTTCCAAGCGGCGAAAGAATGTAAGTTGCTATTGCGTTGCCATCTTTGTCGACCTTAATTTTATACGGTTTGGGGTTTATGCTTTGATAACTTATTCCCTGAACATTTTTAATGTCGGGTGGAAGAGCTATTTCTTTGAATAGAGGTATAATAAATGAATTTTTCAGCTGGTATTTCAATTTAAAATTAACCGGCTGATACTCACCAAAGGCCGCTGTTATGCCTGTAGATTTAAATGTTTCCTTATTAAAAAAATAAGTAATGGTTTTACCCGCACTTTTTTCGCTGGTGGGAGTAGGGGAGAGGTAAATTTTTGCTCCGAAAGATGCGGGAATTGTTAATTTTATATCATATTTTGAGGTTGTTTCAGAAATTTGTATTTTTGGAATATAGATATTCCAAATTTTTCCTGATTGAGACGGGATACTTTGAGTTTTATATTTAAGTTCAATTTCATTTTGCCTTCCTTGTCCTATCGCATATTCTTTTATATTCACCGATACTAAAGTATCATCATTTTTTTCTTCAAGTTTTACTTCGGAAGATTTTCCATTGGTTACTGCAGAGACGTCGTAAATCTTCATTGACTTTGCTGTAAAGGTATAGGTTGTCGGTATCACATCGTTTAGGAGATTAGTTATCGTTGCTTTTTGATCGACGTTTGTTACCCCATCCTCAGAGACTATGTAGCTTACGTTGTAATCTATTGTGAACTGGTAGCTTTCCGCAAAAACAAGTTTTGTGTAAACAGAAAGCAGCAGTGAAAGAAAGATGCACTTTAGTGTTAGGGAAATAAATTTCATCTTTCAAATGCTACAATAACTTTGTGAAATCCTCAACCTGTGATGAAAAGCTGATAGAGAAGCTAAAAAGTCTCCCACAACTTCCCGGATCGTATATTTTTAAAGATAAAAACGGGAAAGTCATTTACGTGGGAAAGGCAAAAAACCTTAGGTCTCGTGTAGGGTCTTACTTTAAAATCGATTTTGAAAGTGGTACCAAAACATCAGCTCTTGTTCGTAAGATTAACGACTTCGAATTTATAGAAGTCGATTCTGAGTTCGAAGCTTTAATACTGGAAGCGGAATTGATCAAGAAATACAAACCTCATTACAACATAGTTTTAAAAGATGATAGATCTTACATCTACATAGTAATAAGAAAAGAATACCTAAATGTTGCGGGGAAAAAGTATATTCTTCCCAAAATAATTACCGCAAGGAAAACCCAGATTGAAAAGAAAGATATTTCTTTTGGTCCTTTTCCGAATTCCACTGTAGTTAAAAATATTGTTGGAACAATAAGAAAAGTAGTTCCTTTCAGGGACTGTTCTCCCGCAAAGTTTGCCAGGTATGAAAAACTAAAAGCACCCTGTCTTTATGGACACTTGGGGCTTTGCTCAGCCCCCTGCACGTCTGAAAATATTATTTCCAAGTATAAAAAGGATATCGGGTATGCCGAAAAGATTCTTTTGAGCGGGTCTTCAAAACTGGTTTCTGATATTAATAAGAAAATGAAGATGCACTCCGAGGCACAAGAGTATGAGAAAGCGAAGGAATACAGAAATTTGCTAGCTAAATTTAATTACTTAGCGCAAAACTTCAAAGATGCGTCCGAATACATAAACAACCCTTACTTAATAGAGGATATAAGTAAAAAAGCTTTGGAAGAGATTAAAAATTTTCTGGGTCTATCCACTACTCCAAAAAGAATTGAATGCTACGACGTATCAAATCTTTCAGGTAAGGAGGCAGTTTCATCAATGGTAGTTGCAAGTAGTGGAAAGATAGACAAGAGGCAGTACAGAAGGTTCAAAATAAAGTTTAAAAATACACCGGATGATTTTGGAATGATGTACGAAACACTTTCAAGAAGATTTAAAACTCCCAAAAATGGCAAGGCTAAGAGTTGGCCAAGACCGGACCTTGTTATCTTGGACGGAGGGGCTCCCCAGGTATCTGCATGCGACGGCGTAATGAAAGATTTAGGTATTCAGATTCCTTTTGTTGGCATAACTAAGAAACAGGAGACTTTGGTTATTAAACAAAAAGATGGCTTTAAAAACATCTTTATACCCAAAGATAACGAAGGTTTAAAGTTAATTATTCACCTGCGTGACGAGGCACATAGATTTGCAAAAAAATATCATAGTCTTTTGAGAAGAAAGTCTCTTGGAGTTTAGGTATAATTATCTTATGAAAAAGATAATTAGAACCCTTCTTTTTACTGCCGCTTCTTTGTACGTCACTTATTTACTCATGGGGGCTTTTGACTTTGGCGCGAGTGATTGGAAAACAACAGGCCTTTTGATTTTAGCTGTAAGTATTTTATACCTTTTCATTAAACCGCTTCTTGCAATCATATCTTTACCCAATAGGGGCATTTTGTTTTTCTTCCTTTCCTTTTTGACAACGGGGATACTTTTTTATATTCTTACCATTGTCCTGCCGTCCTTTGCATTTAAACCCACCACACTTCCGGGGATTACGCTTTTTGGTTATAATTTACCTTCTAAAGATTTAAACAACGTGATGTCTCTTGTTTTTTCTGCTCTGGCCACATCTTTAGTGTACTTATTTTTGGAAAGTCTTTGTAACGACAATAAAAAATAATATGTTTTTGTTCTGTAAAACAACTCAAATAATAATCTCGGCCCTGCTCGTAGTTCTGGTATTGATACAATCAAAAAGTGCGGGCTTAACCTCCGGACTTAAAGGGTCCTTTAATATGTACAGATCCTTAAGAGGAGTCGAAAAGGGAGTTTTTGTACTTACGATAATTTTAGGTGTATTTTTAGTACTTAATTCCATCGCCATAGTTTTGTTATCCTAATATGCCTGGAATTAATGTTGAAGGCGGCATCCCCCTTACTGGGAGTGTGACTGTTTCAGGAGCCAAAAATTCTGCTATTAAACTTATGTATGCCTCATTGTTTTCTAATGAGGATGTAGTTTTAACCAATGTTCCAAGGATAAAATCCGTTTTTGATGATATTTCAATAATTCAAAGCATTGGGGGGAAAGCTGAGTGGGCAAGTAACAACACCTTGATCATAAATGGAGCAAGTGTAACTTCTTACGAAGTCCCGAAAGAAATTGGTTTGAAATACAGAACAATCGTTCTTCTTGCGGGACCCCTGCTTTTTAGGTTCGGAAAGGCGGTCTTACCAAAATACAAACCGAGTGCTTTTAGTGGAGGTCCCATGAATAGGTTTTTTGATGCCTGGAAAAGTTTGGGCGTGCTTATTGAAGAAGATGAAGATTTTATAACTCTTTTAGGGGAAGATATGAAATCGGCGGATATTGTTTTCAAAACTTCCAGCCACACAGCAACTGATAACGCAATACTTTCCTCGATTTTTGTGTCCGGCGAGACAACAATTACTAACGCATCCGAGGAGTGCGAAGTTGATGATTTGATTAATCTTTTTAAGGCAATGGGGGCAAATATCGAAAGAGTAGAGCCAAGAAAAATCAAAATTATCGGTGGGAACATGTTCAAAGGGGCAAAGCTTGAGGTTTGCCCGGACAAGGCAGAAATCGCTGCTTTTGCTGTCGCTGCAGTTTTAACAAAAGGAAATATTTCAATAAAGGGAGTCAAGAGGGATGTGATGGTTCAGTTTGTAAATTTTCTAAACAAAATAGGGGTAAGATTTGATTTTCAAAATGATGAGTTGAAGGTCTGGAGAAACGACGAGACAATTCAACCAGTAAACATAGAGGTCTCGCCAACGCCGGGTTTTGTGCCGGATTGGATGTCCGCTGCTACATTAGTTTTGACTCAGGCGGAAGGTGAGAGCACTATTCATGACACTGTTTACGTAGATAGGTTCAACTTTGTTATGGATCTTAATAGAATGGGTGCAAAAATTGAGCTTACTAAACCTAGCGAATCCGGATGTGCTTGTATTATCAGTGACGATTCGTACGATTTTGAGAAACTTGGGGAGCCGAAAACCGTTGCCAAGATTTCTGGCCCATCGAAACTTAAAGGAGAAAGACTAACAATAGAGGATTTTAGAGACGGTGCCGTTTTGTTGCTCGCCTCTTTGTGCGCGGACGGAAAAAGCGAGATAATCGGAGTTGAGAATATAGAAAATTACTTTGAGAATTTTGTAAATAAACTTAAGTCACTAGGAGCAAAAATATGGGAACAGTAGGAATAATGATAGATTTACTTTTGTTATTTTTGGCGTGTCTCATATCGTTTGCACTTTACCCTATTTGGATAAATTTTGTTTACAAATTCCAGATGGGAGAGAGCATAAGAACTGAAGGCCCAGAGACACACAAGAAAAAAGAGGGAACCCCGACAATGGGAGGTTTGGTGTTTGTGTTGTCCGTTACCATTGTGAGCCTTGTTTTTAACAGATCAAGAACCCAAACGATATTTCCATTGTTTATAGCAACGCTGGCGGGACTTTTGGGTTTACTGGAGGATTTTACGAAAGTTTATAGAAAATCAGGTCTTCCGGGGTTTTTTGAGTATCATTTTAGAAATCTATTTAGGAAAAAGGTTACTGGCAAAGGGAGAGAAACCATATTTTCGAGGATCTGGAAAGGTTTCAAGGAGATTTCCAGAATCGTCGGCAGTTCTGACGAGGGTGGGATTAAAACATACCACAAATTCATATTTCAAGGGCTTGTTGCGGGTTTTGTGTCATATTGGGTTTATTTTAAGTTAGGTTGGGATTATATTTGGTTCCCATTGATTGGAAATGTTCATATCGGGTTTGGATACCCGATATTTGTTTTTTTCTTATTCATCGTAATTTTGAATGCAGTTGCTTTTACGGATGGCCTTGATGGCTTGGCAGGAAGTCTCTCCTTGGTTTGTTTGGTTTCTTTTTGGATTTTGTCAAGACTTCTCGGGTACAACTCTCTAGCCGGGTTTTGCGCCACATTTGTCGGGGCGCTAGTTCCATTTTTGTATTTCAATGTGTTTCCAGCGAGAGTTTTTATGGGGAATGTCGGTTCATATGTTTTGGGGGCCATCCTGGTAATATTGGCGGTTGTGATGCACCGCGAAGTGGCATTTTTGATCATGGGACTTGTATTTTTGGTAGACGGAGTTTCAAGTCCTCTTCAGCAGATTGTTTACAAATTCACAAAAAAGAGGCTACTTAGAATGGCTCCACTTCACCATCACTTTGAACTTAAGGGTTGGCATGAGAGCAAGATAACTCTCCGTTTCCTGCTTTTTGGGATACTGTTTGCATTTGCAGGTATTTTTATCGCAATCCTATAAAAAATGAAGAAAAAATACGTTTTGATAGTGAAGCCTAAAGACAGATCCTTGCTTTATATCACTCTAGCTTTTTTGGGGTTTGGACTTTTGATGATTGCTAATTCAACCGTAATCACATCCAAGTCTTTGTATGGCCAGCCTTATAAGTTTGTTCTTCTTCAACTGGGGTGGGTTTCGGTCGGACTTGTTTGTTTATTTGCTTTTCTGAAATTTGATTATAGAAATCTTTCCAAAATTTCTTATATCCTATTTGTTGTAAATGTATTGTTCCTAATTCTACTTGCTATAACTGGGATACTTCCGTGTTCTAACAAAATGCCTTTTGCTCCTTGCATAAACGGAGCGAATAGATGGTTTTTTCTAAATCCACCACCTTTTCCACCAATTCCATTTCTTGGGGTATTGGGTTTTCAACCAGGGGAGCTTGCAAAACTTACCATTGTTCTGTATTTAGCTATTCAACTAAGTAAAAACATTGAGAGAAAAAAAGATTTGTTTATGGTTTACATAGTAATCTCAGGTCTTTTGGCGGGTTTGATACTTTTACAACCAAATATGAGTACGGCGATGATGGTTTTCGCTTTAGGAACTATTATCTACTTTGTTTCCGGAGCCCCTCTTAAGCCAATTCTTATTATGGTTCCCATTATGTCGATCTTGGTTGGAGCGGTGATAATGACATCTCCTTACAGAAAACAAAGACTAATGAGCTTATTTTCAGGTGATTCGTCAGAAAGCGGGACTAGTTACCACGTTAAACAGGCTTTGGTGGCGCTTGGTTCGGGGGGAGTAGCCGGTGTTGGACTTGGGCAGTCGAAACAAAAGTATCAATACCTTCCGGAAGTAGCCTCAGATTCTATTTTTGCACTTATTGGGGAAGAATTTGGGTTTATTGGAGCAACGCTTCTTGTTTTTGCTTATCTTTATTTTATCTATCGTGGATTTATAGTTGCCAAGAAAGCTCCAGACCTTTTGGGAAAGCTTTTGGCAATCGGTATAAGTTCGTGGTTTGGAATACAGTTTTTGATTAATGTGGCTTCGATGACAAAAATAATTCCTTTAACTGGTGTACCTATTCCTTTGATATCATATGGTGGGTCGTCAATGGTTTTTAGTTTGATGGCCCTTGGGATTTTAGCTAGTATAGATGAAGTTTCACAAATATGAAAGTAGTAATAACAGGAGGACATCACAGTTCGGCCTTGCCGGTAATAGAAAAACTTAAGGAAAAAGTTTCTGATGTTAAGCTTTTTTGGGTAGGCCACAAATATTCTGCTAAAGGAGATAAAAACACAACTCTTGAATACAGGGAAATTAAGGCTTTAGGCATCCCGTTTTTTGACCTAAAGGCAGGAAAAGTGTACAAAACATATGATTTTGGAAGGTGGGTAAAAATACCCTTAGGCTTTATCCAAGCGTTTTATTACCTTTTGAAAATAAAACCCGATGTAATTATGTCTTTTGGTGGGTATCTTGCAGCCCCGGTTGTTTCAGCAGGTTGGTTTTTGAAAATTCCAAGTTTGACCCACGAGCAAACTGTTGTTGCTGGGTATTCGAATAGATTCATATCCAAGTTTGTGAAAAAAATCCTAATAAGTTGGAAGCAGTCAGCGAAGTTTTTTCCAAGCAAAAAGGTTAAGTTTGTAGGTATTCCGCTAAGAAGAAGTATTTTTCAAATAAAATCGGACTCTTTTAAAGGAAATAGTGAACTTCCAACAATTTATGTATCAGAAGGAAAGACAGGCTCCCATATTATAAACGAGGTTATGAAACAAAGTCTTTCTGACTTACTTGGTTTTTGCAATGTTATTCTTCAATGTGGAGATAATTATATTTTTAATGACCACGATGTTATAGAAGGTTTGTATAAAAAGATAGAAGATTCGGTAGAAGGGAAAATGTTTTTGAGAAAGTTTGTTTTTGAAGAAGAAATTGGGGAGGCCCTACTTAGATCAAGTTTAGTTGTCTCCCGCTGCGGAGCGCACACGACAGCGGAGCTGCTTGCGCTTAAAAAGCCGTGTCTTTTGATTCCAATATCTTGGGTATCTCACAACGAGCAGTTTGAGAATGCGTCGGTGCTTAAAAAATATGGGCTGGGAGAAATTATTGAAGAAAGGAATTTGAACCCAGAAATTTTAGTGCAAAAGATAAAAGAAATGCTGAAGGATTTATCAAAGTACAAACTTAATGATGAATCGGCGCTGGACTTTCTTAAGGAAGATCCGGCGAGTTTAATTGCGGATGAGATTATTCAAATCCAAGCAAAGTAAAAAAATTCCGGCATTTAAAATGTCCCCATCTGCTCAGACAAGTGGAGGCGACGCTCTTATTGATCAGATAAACAGCAGAAAGAGAGGGCTGAAAAAACCTGGAGTTATCTTAAGAAAACATCATGGAATATATAAAAAACTTATCTTTCTCACACTTTTTGTGTCTGCGCTTGGGTATGTTGTATGGAAATTTAATATTCTAAGTTATTTTACGATCTCAGGGGTTTTGATAAGTGGAACCGGGAGGTTTGTAAATGAAAAGGATCTAAGAACCTTGTCTGAGAAGGATTCTCTTGGTCAATCAATTTTTGTTATCAGTGAAAAAAGTCTATCTGAGGTTTTAAGTAAAAACTTTTTGGGAGCAAAATTAATTGAAGTTGAGAAAAGATATCCCAACAAGATAAGAATTATCGTGGAAGAAAGAGTTCCGCTGGCAATTGTTTACAATGAAAATAACAATCATTTCCTGATTGACTCGGAAGGTTATGTTTTAGGGGTTGTTGATAAAAACTACTCAGGCTTAGCGAAGATTAAATATGAAGGGGATATAAAAGTAGGGAGTTTTTTGGATAAGGAATTAACACTGATTAGTGTGGACATAGTAAAATTCGCTGAGAGAAATGGGGTAAAAGTAACCAATATGAGTTTTTACGCCGAATATTCAAAGATTTATGTTGGCGGTGGTATCGAAGTATACCTTGGGTACGATAAAAACACTGAACAATCCCTAAAGACGGTTGGAGCTTTAATCAAAAAGTCAGTTGCCGAGAAAAAGACAATTAGAAGAATTGATTTACGCTATGATAAAGTAATAGTATTATATGATTAATCCGTCAGCGCTATGCCCAAAGAAAAAATTATAACCGGTATTGATATAGGATCCACAAAAATAGGTACAACAGTTGCTTGTGTATCTGACAATAAGGTCTCAATTATAGGTGTTTCGGGAAATATACCTTCCAAAGGTATAAATAAAGGTAATGTTGTTGACATAGACAGTGCTGTTGAAGCCATTTCTCAAAGTATTGAAAAAGCTGAAAGAATGGCAGGAGTTTCAATATCAAGCGCCTTCGTAACAATAAATGGAAGCCACATTGAGAACTTGAATTCTCATGGAGTTGTTGCGGTTTCTCCAAACGAAACATCCGAGATATCAAAAGAAGATGTGGCAAGAGTAATTGAAGCAGCTCAGGCGATATCTTTGCCCTCGACCAGGGAAATTATTCACGTTATCCCAAGAGATTTTGTTGTTGACTCCCAGGAAGGTATAAAAGATCCTGTTGGGATGTCGGGTGTGAGACTTGAAGTTGAAACAAACGTTATTCATGGATCAGCCACGGCGATGAGAAATATCACAAAATGTGTTAATCAGGTTGGTGTTGATGTAAATGAGCTCGTTTATACGGGTCTTGCTTCATCTTATGCAGTTTTAACTGATACAGAAAAGGAGCTTGGGACACTTTTAGTAGACATAGGCGGAGGAACAACCTCCGTCATCGCTTTTTTGGAGGGAAGTCCAATTCATTCAGTAGTTTTACCCATCGGTGGAAAGTTGATTACAAGTGATTTGGCAATCGGCTTAAGGTCAAGGCTTGAGGACTCTGAAAAAATTAAATTGAGATTAAGCAATGAGGCTATGATTTCACGGGGAAGTCAGAATGACAACCAAGAGGAAGATTTTGATGTTTCTGAATTTGACTTAGAAATCGAAAGAATACCTCGAAGCATGCTTCACAAGATTTTATCAGCGAGACTTGAGGAGATTTTTAGACTTGTAGCTTTGGAAGTTACAAAAGCAGGTCTTAATGGGAAACTTCCTGCTGGAATCGTTATAACAGGTGGTGCTGCCCTGACTGTAGGAATTGAAAAAAGTGCAAAAGTGAATCTTAAAATGCCCGTAAGGATAGGAACTCCAAAGGGGGTAACGGGTTTAATTGACGAAATTAAAGGTCCTGATTCCTCTGCAGGAGTCGGAGCAATCTTATATGGCTCAAAGCTTTACAGAGGTGGTAATCTATTGTCATTTGATGATAAAAGAGGTAGCATAAAAATAGGTTTGTCCAAACTTTTCGGTAAGCTAAAATCATTTCTGCCCTAAGATTTGAAATAATATATTTAATCTGCCCACACAAAAAATACAATGCAGGTAAAGCCCGAGGTTGAAAATTTCGCTAAAATAAAGGTTTTAGGTATAGGTGGTGCTGGGGGGAATGTTTTAAATTCAATGATTGAATCCGGCCAGATTACAGGCGTTGAGTTTGTAGCTATAAACACCGATACCCAAGATTTATCCAAAAACAAAGCAGTTGTAAAAATTCCGATTGGCCAGGAAATCACTCATGGTTTGGGATCTGGCGCCAATCCTGAAATAGGAAGAAGAGCGGCCGAAGAATCCTCTGAGATCATTCAAAAACACATTGAGGGGGCAGATATGGTTTTCATTACGGCCGGTATGGGTGGCGGGACTGGAACGGGGGCATCCCCTGTAATTGCAAGAATGGCCAAAGACTTAGGTGCTTTAACGATAGGTGTGGTAACAAAACCTTTTCCATTTGAAGGTTCTTTGAGAATGAGAAACGCAGAAACCGGAATTACTGATCTCAGATCTGAGGTTGATGCGCTCATTACTATACCAAACCAAAGACTCCTTGAGGTTGCAGATCAAAATATGTCCATTTTAGAAGCCTTTAAACTTTCAGACAGCGTTTTAAATCAGGGAGTTCAGGGGATATCAGATCTTATTGTTATGCCGGGGCTTATCAATGTCGACTTTGCAGATGTAAAAACGATAATGAAAGATGCTGGAACAGCGTTGATGGGAATTGGAATCGGAACAGGCGAAAACAGAGCAGAGATCGCAGCAAAAGCCGCTATCTCCTCACCTTTGCTTGAGCAATCCGTCGAAGATGCGAAGGGAATTTTATTCAATGTTATTGGAGGTAAAGATTTGACCATGAAGGAAGTTGATAAGGCCGCGAATATCATTAGAGATATTGCAAACAGCGAGGCCAACATCATATTTGGTACAACAATTGATGAAAGGATGTCCAGTCAGATTAAGATTACAGTTATTGCAACGGGGTTTGATATAAAGCATGACGATCTTGGATACGGTTTTGTTGAGCCCGCTTACGCTACGAGAAAAGAAAAAGTAGAAAAATCTACTACTTCTGAAACCAAAACTGGTAGTGAGAAAAAAAATCAGTCTAATAAGAAAGATATTTTTAAACCACAGGATTTTGAAGGTGATTTTGAGAGCAAGTACGATATCCCTGCGTTTCTAAGAGGAAAATAGATAAACGCAAAGAAAAAGACGTCTTCGGGATCAAGAGGTCTTGTTTTGCAACTGGGTAGAAATTACGCTTTACTTGTCGTTATCGACAATCCAAAAAATCTCAGTGCTTGGGAACCAAGTACTTTTTCCGATTGTTAGATTGACATTGCCGGGGGCGTTCTCGCTACCGATGCACGACTTAACATCTATTCCTTTACTGTCAAAGGAGGTGATTTCTACCACCGCACATTTTTGAGAGTCATCTATTCGGGTTACAACCCCGTGTGCAAGAAATTTCAATTTTCTCGACATTACGAGAACACCGTACCCAACCTTTAACTTATCGAATTCTACTTCAGTGATCATAGCTCCTCCTTCCAGATATTATTATGGAGATTCTACTATTTGTAATTTGCATAAGTAAATTTATTAAATATTCTAATCTTCGTAGCTTGGTATTTAGTAGTTTTTTTGATTTTATATACTAACAGGCAGCGGTGAGAAACATCTAATCGTTTTTCACCGAAAAGTCCCAAATCTAGAAAAATAAGGTTGAGAGTTGTTGTAAATGTAGTTATTTACGTTTGTGATGTGGCGCTAGTTTTATAAGTCCAAGGCCGGTGTTACGTTATAAACGAATCATTATGAGCTATTTATATTTTAATGAGGGAGTAAATTTGGAACAAAACAAAAAGATCGAATTTTCTGAGAACTCACTTAAGATTCTTGAAAAGAGATTTTTCCAAAGAGATGAGGAAGGAAACCCCGCGGAGACCGTTGAGCAGATGTTTGAAAGGGTTGCAAAAACCATGGCAGAACCGGACTTACCACACAGGGATCCAAAAATATCGGAAGTTGAGTTTTACAATTTACTCTCTACAAAAAAGTTTTTTCCTAACGCCCCTACATTTACAGGCGCAGGTACCCCCCTTGGGCAATTAGCGGCCTGTTTTGTTCTTCCGATTTCAGATGACCTTGGAAAATATGACGATGGCATATTTTCCACTTTAAGAAACGCAGCACTAATTCAGCAATCCGGAGGGGGAAATGGCTTTTCCTTCACAAGATTAAGATCCCGAGGTTCCATGATTTCAACCAGTAAGGGAGTTTCTTCCGGGCCAGTTGGTTTTATGAAGGTTTATGATGCTGCTTTTGGTGAAATAGCCCAAGGCGGAATACGAAGAGGTGCCAATATGGGTGTATTGAGAGTAGATCATCCGGATATAAGAGAGTTTATTAAGTGTAAGACCGTTGAAGGAAGTATCTCAAACTTTAACATATCGGTTGCGATCACAGATGAATTTATGAGAGCGGTAGAAAATGACACGACATATAATATTTTTGATCCAAAAACTGGCGAGATTGTAGAAACTCCAAGAGCCAGAGAAATATACGAGCTGATCGTTAGCCAATCGTTCCAAAACGGGGAACCTGGAATTTTGTTTATAGATGAGGCAAATAGATACAACCCAGTTCCGCATCTTTATAAACTTGAATCTACCAATCCTTGCGGCGAGCAATGGCTTGGGCCTTATGAGAATTGTGTTTTAGGCTCGATTAATCTTTTGCAGCACATTTCTGAGGATAAGAAGTTTGATTGGGAAGAACTAAGAAGAACAATTATTTTATCCACTAGATTTTTAGACAATGTTGTAACAGCAAATAAGTATGTTCCGGCGGTTCCTCAGCTTAAGGAAGCAGCCTTAAACTGTAGAAGGATAGGTTTGGGGTTAATGGGGCTTGCAGATGTCATGTATCACCTGGGTATCTCTTATGGAAGTGAAGAGGCACAGGACTTTGCAGGACAGGTGATGGAATTTATAAGATTCCATTCCATGAAGGCGTCAATTGAGCTTGCAAGAGAAAGAGGACCGTTTCCAAAGATAAGAGGGAGCATATATGATTCGGAAAATCCTCAGTGGAAACTTCCAAAACCCCTTAAGCCCTTTACAAATAATTGGGAAAGACCGGGTATCGAGTGGCAGGAAATAGTTGATGGCGTAAGACTTTATGGGATAAGAAACGCCGCAACTACAACCATAGCACCAACAGGAACGATATCCATCGTTGCGGGAGTCGAGGGATATGGATGCGAACCGGTATTTGCACTTGCTTATTATATGAATGTTTATCAAGCTGCAGGTCAAGATAAACAAATGACCCTCACTTATGTGAGCCCCTCCTTCCAGAAAGCTCTTGATAAGCTAAATATAGATCCGGAGCTAAAGAAAAAGATTGTCGAAAAAGCGGTCCATAATGGAACATGCCAAGATGTTTCTGAGATTCCGGAAAAGATAAGAAAATCATTTGTTGTTGCAGGAGATATTTCTCCCGAACAGCATGTATTGATGCAGGCATCGCTACAGGCGTTTGTCGATAATTCTATTTCTAAGACCTGCAATTTCCCATCAACGGCGGTAAGGGAAGATATAGCCAAGGTTTACTTGATGGCATGGAAACTTGGGTGCAAGGGGCTTACCGTGTATGTTACTGGCAGCAGACAGGAGGTTGCATTAGAAACTAAAAGCACAAAGGAAGGAAAACAGCAGGATAAAACAGAGTTAACAACGGAATCTGCTCCAATTGAGACTAGGTCACAGGCTCCATTAAAAGAAATCGATGGTGTGGGAAAACTCAAAAGAGAATACAGACTTGAAGGAGCAACATATAGTGTTAAAACTCCTCAAGGGAAGGCCTTTATTACGGTAAATAAAAATAAAGACGGAAAACCTTTTGAGGTATTTATCAATGTTGGTAAGGCGGGGACTGATGTCTCCGCTCTTGCGGAAGCTTTGGGCAGACTTGTGTCCGGGTTTTTCAGAACCTCTTCCACAACCGAGGACGCAGTTGGGGAGTTGATAGCTCAGTTAGGGGGAATAGGTGGGTCGAGGTCTGTTGGGTTTGGTAAGAACAAAATTGGTTCCATTCCAGATGCCGTTGCGAAAGTTTTGGCTGAGGAGTTTGGGTATTCACAGTACAAGGCAAGCGAAGAGAATGGTAACACAAACAATAGCGACGATGAAAAAAGTGAATATGTCAAAAACAACCCTCATGGTATATCTTCCAATGTTGATATGTGTCCCGAATGCGGCAACTATTCTTTTATAAGAGAAGAGGGTTGTGTTAAATGCCACGATTGTGGGTACTCTGTTTGCTGATTGACTGAAAATACACAAAGAGTATATTGAGGGTAATTTCTGCCCCGCGAATATGTTTAAGATGTATACTCGAAATGGTGATTTTGGGCAGACATTTTTGCCTAAGATAAATAGAAAGATTTCAAAATCGGATTTGATATTTGATGTATTGGGAACATTTGATGAGCTGGGTGTAAGTCTTGGGTTTTTGCATACAGCAAGACTTCCCGATGTTAGAAAAACTTCTCAGGAGGTACAAAAAGATCTATTGAATTTAGGGTCTCTAATAATTTCTCCAGAAAAAATTCCAGGTGAGAAAATAAAATATTGGGAAGGAAGGATAAAAGAACTTGAGGAAGTAATTGATTACTTTGGATCTCAGATAGATCCTCTTAAGAACTTTCTTTTAGTAGGTGGGTGCAGGGAAAGCAGCTTTTCACATCTTTCAAGGGTTATTTGCAGAAGACTTGAAAGACTTGTCGTTAATTATGTTAAACATAAAAAGGATAGAGTATTTGTTGTTAAGTATCTAAATCGACTGTCCGACCTTTTGTTTACTATGGCAAGATATTCAAATAAAAAGCTTGGTTTTAAAGACATAATCTGGGAAAATAAATAGGCTTAAATGAAAAAATATTCCTTTCTTCTTTTTCTAATAGTATTAATGTTCTCTCTTCTTGTTTATGTATTGTTCAGCACTGCTAGAAGAGCGGATCTAATTGTTAATGTTTCCCAAGGGTTGCTAGAAAAAAGATAGAATCTTTATCCCCTATTTGTAAAAGTCTGGTAAAATCAATCAGTATGGCATTTGCTCCGTCTGACAAAAAAACTATTCTTGAATTCGAAGAGGCGGTTCTTCAGTTCTGGAAGGAAAAAAAGATTTTTGAAAAATCTGTTGAAAAAAACTCAGAGGATAATTTGTATGTTTTTTATGATGGCCCTCCGTTTATTTCGGGAACGCCGCATTACGGACATCTATTAGGTTCTATCGCTAAAGATGTTATCCCAAGATACTGGACTATGAAAGGAAAAAGAGTGGAAAGGGTTTGGGGTTGGGATGCTCACGGATTGGCTGTGGAAAATCGTGTTCAGGAGGAGCTTGGAATCAAAAACAGGCGGGACATAGAAAACTATGGTTTGGAAAAGTTTACTAAAGCTTGCTATCAATACACATCAAAAGTGTCAGCCGAATGGGAGTGGTATGTTGACAAGATCGGAAGATGGGTTGACTTTAAAAATGCTTATAAAACAATAGACCCGTCGTATATGGAAAGCGTCATGTGGGCATTCAAACAGCTGTATGAAAAAGGCTATATTTATGAGGGGATAAGAACATCTTTGTATTGTCCGGTCTGCGGTACCCCGGTTTCCGATTTTGAAATAGCAATGGACAACTCCTATAGAGATGAGAAAGACCCATCAATAACTGTAAAATTTAAAGTTACATCAGAAGGAAATTTCAAGGATAAGAGTATCTTGGCATGGACAACTACACCTTGGACGTTACCTTCAAACAGAGCGCTGGTTGTTGATAAAAAAGAAACTTACGTGGAGGTAGTTTCTGATGGAGAGACTTACATTTTAGCAAGATTAAGACTAGAAGCTGTTTTTGGTGACAAAAAATACAAAACTGTGAAAGAGTTTCCAGGTAAGAACCTCGTGGGTGTGGAATACGAACCTTTATACACGTTTTACGCGCCAAAAGAGGGTGAGTTTAAGGTTTATTCCTACGAAGGAATGGTAAACATGGAAGATGGGACAGGTGTTGTGCACAGCGCTCCGGGGTTTGGCGAAATAGATACCGACATGGGAAGGACTTACAGTCTCACCTTAATGATGACTTTGGATGATGAGGGAAAATTTGTTCCGGGAAATCAAGACAAAAATCCATACGAAGGGATGTTTTACCTTAAAGCGAACCCCTTGATACTTGAAGATTTGGAAAAAAGAAAAATATTATTCAAAAACGAAACGGTGACACACAGAGTACCTTTCCACGATCGATGCGACACCTTACTGGTACAAAAAGCTCAAAATTCTTGGTTTATAAACATTCAGGATATTAAAAAAGAACTGGTTAATAACAATGAGGGTATAAACTGGGTTCCTTCCTATATAAAGCATGGAAACTTTGAAAAAACGATTGAACAGGCACCCGATTGGTGTATTTCCAGAAACAGATATTGGGCAACACCAATGCCGGTTTGGGAATCGAAAGATGGAGATAGGATAGTTGTCTCATCGATACAAGAGATTGAGGAGCTTTCAGGTCAGAAAGTTAAAGACCTTCATAGACCCTATATCGATGAAATTGTAATTAATAAAAATGGAAAAGAGTACAAAAGAAAAAGCGAAGTTTTAGATTCTTGGATGGAAGCCGGATCCATGCCCTTTGCACAGATTCACTACCCGTTTGAGAACCAAGAGAAATTTGAGAAAAACTTTCCTGGCGACTACATTGTTGAATATGCGGGTCAGGTAAGAGCCTGGTTTCAAAGAATGCATATTATCTCCACACTTCTTTTTAAATCGAGGTGTTTTAACAATGTAATAGTAACAGGAGTAATAACTGGAACTGACGGTAGAAAAATGAGTAAGACCTACAAAAACTACCCCGATCCGAAGGGAATACTGACAAATTATGGTGGTGACGCCTTAAGACTTTATCTAATGGGGTCTCCTTTAATGAATGCGGAAAACGCCAACTTTGATGAAGTTGAGCTTAAAAATAAATCCAGAAATGTAATTAATCCGCTGTGGAATTCGGTTAATTATTTTTTGATATACGCCTCTTTGCACAAATGGGATCCAAGTAAGCTATCAGATTCAGATAGGGTGTTGGATACGTGGATTAAGGCTAGACTAAATCAGACTATAAAGGAGATAACCGTCAATATGGAAAAGTACGATGTTCCCCCCGTGGTTAGGGCAATAGAAGAATTTGTTGACGATTTATCAAGATGGTATGTGAGAAGATCTCGGGACAGAATTTCTTCCGGAGATAATGAGGCGCTTTCAACCTTGTATAAAGTATTAGTTGATTTTTCAAAAGCTTGCGCCCCTATAATTCCTTTTATTGCTGAAAATATGTACAGGAATTTAGTTGTTTCAGTTGATAAGGATGCTTTGGAATCGGTTCATTTGTGTGACTATCCGTTATTTGACGAGAGCGTTATTGAGAAATCTGAAAAAATAATGTCAGAAATGAAAAAAACTAGAGAAATAGTATCGGCGGCTCTCTCAGTCAGAGTCTTAAAAGCAATTCCGATCCGTCAGGTACTTGGTTCGCTCGCTATACTTAAAGATCGCGCCGTTAAAAAAGAATACGAATCACTTGTCCTTGACGAGACCAACATCAAAAAATTAGAAATGGTCAATTCTCTTGACGAGAAAACCGGTTGGATTAAAGACGAGTCGGGTTTGGTGTGTCTTGATTTAGAGCTAACTCCAAAACTTATAACAGAGGGGAAGATGAGAGAGTTTATAAGGTCTGTCCAAGATTTAAGAAAAGAAAAGGGGTTATCGGTTTCAGATGAAATAAAAGTAATCTATCCGGATACTGATGAAAATAAAGAAGTTGTAGAGGAATACGGAAAGGAAATAAAAAAGAGGGTTTTTGCGAAGGAGTTAATACCCGGACAGGAGTTAAAAATAGAAAAAATCTAAGGTGCCTAACACTACCCCATCGTGTATTATTTAACGTATGCAAGATATATTTATTTCAATAAACAAAAACGTTGCCAGACTTTCCACAGTTGACAAAGACGCTTCTTTAAGGACGACACTAATAGACGTTTCAAAAGATGTTGTAAATGATACAAAAATAGTAAACTCGGAGGCCTTCGCTATTGTTTTGAACGAATTGTTACCTCACATAACTACACTTACAAAAAACAAGGTGGGTCTTAATTTCGTTATTGAGCCACAGGATGTTTATTTAAGATTTATTACTCTTTCCAAAAAAGACATCGATATTGAGGCTCAAATAATTACTGAACTAAAAGAAAAGGCGAAGGAAATTCCTTTAAATGATATTTACTTCTCGTATAAAAAGATTGCTCCGTTTGTGTACCAGTTTACTGGGGTAAGAAAAGATATTTTGGAAAAGTATATTGAAGTTTCAAACAACATGGGAGTGGGTTTAAAAAGTGTAGTCCCTTGGGTGAGGGCCCTCCCAAAATATGAGAAAGTAAACGAACCATCAATTTTTATATGTAAAACAGGGAACAGGCAGGTTATTGCACTTTCCGAGCTTGGGGGAATATTTTTTGCAGATGTATACGAAAAAGAGTTGACTGGAAAGGAGCTTCAGGTTTTGATTAAAGATTTATCGTTTTACAAAAGATCAAGCCCCATAAGTCATGTATTTACAATTAATGCAGATTATTTCACGCTTGAAGGATACAAGGTAAGAGAAATTGCAATTCCTAAGTTTCGAGATGAACCTGAAATAACTCAAGGATACGAACAAAATGTTATCGTGGGTTATATTTTTGATACCGACCCAGAGGCGATAGACAGCCAGTTAAATTTGCTAAACCTTCTTCCGCTTCCTGTTGTAGAGGAAAAAAGCTTCTCTTTAGTCGCCGCTGGAACAATAGTAGCCCTTTTCCTTCTTATAGGCGGCTTGGTTGGTGGTTACCTTTATTTAAGAGGCAAAAACGACCTAAGAAATACAAATATTGCCCAAAACACCAATCAAAAGCAGGATCAAAACTCCAACGCTGTCCTAAGCGGTTCTGCTCCTGCGGTAGTTACCCAAAAAGAGGAACTTAAAAAATCAGATATTAAAATAAGAATAGAAAATGGAGCCGGCATTGATAAATTGGCGAGAAAAACGGAGCTATTTTTAACAGCTCTTGGATATAGTATCCAAAGTATTGATACAGCGAATTCCGATGTTGCCGACACAATTTTTCGATTTAAAAAAGACAAGGTAGCCTACACAGATCTTATCAAAGCTGATATGAAAGATAAATTCCCGGGAATCACCGTGAAAGAAGATTTGCCTGACACAACCGAGTACGATTTGTTAATTACCGTCGGAAGAAGTTCTAAACTTTGATTTGAGCTGGCAGTATTGCCGAATTTTTAAGTTTAGTGTAGTATCCTTCTGTTAAGTTTGCGTAAGGTAGATATGGAAAAATATGCAGTGATAAAATTTGCTTCAAAACAGTTTTTGGTCCAAGAGGGCGATGTTATTGAGTTGGAAAGGCAAAAAATTCCGCTTAAAATATCAGTTTTAATGTATCGTGATGGCAGTAAAAGGCTTGTAGGAGAGCCTGAACTAAAGGAAGTTTCCGTAAAGGCAGTTGTTCTTGAAGAGAAACTTGGAAAAAAGGTAAGGGTTGCTAGATTCAAGAAAAAGTCAGGTTACGAAAAAGTGAAAGGGCACCGACAACCAATGAGTATTATAAAGATTGAAAAAATTTCAATTGGTACAGAAAAAGCTGAGAGGGCCGCTAAAGCCGAAGCTAAAAAAGTAGAAAAAACTGAAAAACCGGTTAAGAAACCAGCGGCAAAAAAACCCGTCAAAAAGACAGTTAAGAAAAAGGAGACTAAGTAATGGCACATAAAAAAGGTGGTGGGGCTAAAGCAACTCAAAAAGGAAACGTATCCGGTAAAAGACTGGGAGTCAAAACATATGGCGGTCAGCCGGCAAAACCAGGTCAAATTATTATGAGACAAAGAGGAAGACAGATCATTGCCGGGAAAAATGTGAAGATGGGAAAAGACTTCACTCTTTTTGCAACATCACAAGGTACGGTTGAGTTTAAGTGGGCAACGAACAAGAGAAAAAAGGTCCATGTAGTTCCTTTTGAGGCACTAAAAAATCTTCCAAATAATCCTTAAAAGATTTTACTTTCAACCAACCTTATTTTATTTATCGGGTAGTAGACTAATACGGCCCTTCCGACTATTAAATCCTTAGATAAAAACCCCCACTCTCTTGAATCGGTGCTTTTTGCACGGTTGTCCCCCAAAACAACATAAGAACCGTCCGGTATCTTATACTCTAAACCCTCCTGAAATGCTTGCTCTTGCTGGGTTTTGGTACCTGGAGCAAGGTATGGTTCATTAAGGACTTTATCATTTATGTAAACAAAACCGTTTGATATTCTTATTGTTTCTCCCGGCAGACCTACTACCCTTTTTATTAATAATCTATCTTGTTCCAGCGGGTGTTTAAAAACTACGATCTCACCTCTTTTTAACTCGATGAATTTTGTTGAAAGCTTTTCAGCTAACATTTGTTCTTTATCGTGAAAGTTCGGGGACATTGAGTCCCCCGTAACTTCCAGAAGCTGCCCGATAAATAGGTAAACAACAAGAAATACCGAAGTACATATGAAAATGATTTCTATAAAATCCAGAAAGATCTTAAAAATTGCGTGAAGTGTTTTTACCAAGTTAATTTATTTTACATGAGTAAAGTAAACAAGTGTAGTAAAATAAAAGCACTTGGGGTCCATAGCTCAGTTGGTAGAGCGCTCGGGTCACATCCGAAAGGCCTCTGGTTCGATCCCAGATGGACCCACCAAAAAGATGAATGAACTGCTCATAAAATATTTTGTTTTTTGCTTTGTTATCGCCACACTTTTGGCTCTTCTTGAAATACAGATAGAGGGTAGGTACGGCTGGGCAGAGAAACTCCCTACTTGGAGATTTCGAATTAAGCTAGTTGATTTGCTCCCAGGTTTACAGGGGGATTTTTCAGGTTACCACATATACTTTTTTATTTCTGTTTTACTTCTTTTACACGTTCCGTTTCTTTTTATGCGCTGGGATTTTCATACAGAGCTTATTCTTCTTTCAGCGTATATGCTGACTACGAATTTAGAGGATTTTTTCTGGTTTGTTTTGAATCCACACTTTGGAATTAAAAAATTCAATAAAAAACATGTTTTATGGCATAAAGATTGGTGGGGTCCGTTGCCGCTCAGGTATTATTACTCAGCTTTTTTGTGGGTGGTGTTGTTTTTAATCGGATTTAGGTTTATCGGATAAACTCGTCGTATAAAAGATCCCAAAGTTCGTTGTACCCACCATCGTACCCCAGTGCCCATATACCAACCCCCGCAAGATTTGCGTCTTTAACAAGCTGATATTTTGCTCTCAAAGAATCTTTATTTTCAAAGTAAACCGTTCTTAGCTCTCCTGTTTCGGGGCTGGTGTACGTGAAATATGGGGATTTTCCTTCCTCGTTCCACTTAACTTCCGGATCTGTATCAAGTATCGTATCCATAACGCTTTCGTATGGTTGGGATTGAGCACGTGGGTTGTCATCTGCGTCCTTGAGTGTTTTGGCATTTGGATCATCACTTTTTACCACCCAGTTATAGCCATAATACGGAACTCCTAAAATTATTTTATTTGGCGGAACCTTTGTAAGAAAATCATTAAGAATAGATGTAATATTTTGCTTGTTTCCGGATATTGGAGCCACCGGACCTATTTCATCTGACTGGGGTCTGTGAAAATCATACCCCATGATAAAAATTCCATCCGCGTTTCTTCCCAAATTATCAAGATCTGAACTTACTCTTTGCGCCTGCGCGGAATCAGCAAAGGCTGATGCAACGACAAAAGAATCGCCATAGATTGAATCAAGTTGCTCATTAACAAATTTTGTAAGTTCTGAAAATTCTACAGCTCTTTTAGGATCGGTTTCTCCCGCATACTCAAAATTAAGATTTACGTCTTTTATCCCCCTTACGTTTAACTCCATTACCAAGTTATTTAGCAAGGTATTCCAACACTCCTTACAATCTAAGAAATTGTCTATTTTTTCATCCGTGTGTGCAATAACGGTTAAAGCAACCCTCACTCCTTCCTGTTTACATTTTTCAATTAGGCTTCCAAGTTCTTTACTTTCTTTCCAGTTTTTGTATCCGGGTTCAAAGACAATACTCCCGTCTTCTCCAATGGCTGTTTTTTCAAAATTACCGTTCTCTTCCAAGTAAATCCCAAAGTAGGCAAGATGTGTCAGTTCATCAAGCCTTAGGTATTTAATTTTTTCAAAATTCCAATAAGGGAAGTACCCGTAAATTATTTTCTTTGGTTTTTCATGTCTTCCGAAAAGTGAAAACAATGAGGATCCTTTTGCAAAGGGAGATAAAATGTTTCCAGATGTATTTTTCGCTCTTGATATAACCACAGCACATCCAAGTACTATACTGATTAAAAATATAAATAGTGTAAGTTTCACCTCTGGTTTCACTTGGACCTCATTGTACAGGATATTTGAGGTCTATCCCACTCCCTAAAGATGTTAGAATATTCTAATGGAGCCTTCGTTTAGGACTAAAAGGAAGAAAATACTTATAATTTCTATTATTTCTTTAGTGCTTACTCTTACAGCAGCTGGTTTATTTTATTATCTTAAATTCACCGATAAGGAAAGGGATTTGAAAAACACACCCCTAAACTTTATTTTTGGTAACACCGATGTACCCCAATCCACTTGTTCTGTCTCAGATCAGATTAAATATTCTTATTACACAGGAAGCGATCCCTTGTGGAAGGTAAACAATAAGTTTGGACTTTATGTTTACGCGGAAGAAAAAGAATTTTTTTCAATTGCAGACAGGTTAGTCAACTCAAATGGCGGTGATTGGGGTTACGTTTTAATTCCCTACAATGTTCGTGATTATGATTATGGGAAATGGGGAAGGGTTTTTAATCAGTTAATAGGAAAGCATCTTATTCCGGTGATACAACTTTGGAATGTGGATGTAGATAATTATAAGAAAGAAACTAAAAATGCGGCCAAATTTTTAAACACTTTCTTATGGCCAATCAGATATAGATACATAAGTGTTTACAATGAACAAAACGACAATAATTTTTGGTATGGGAAGGCGAATGCTTCGCAGTATGCCAAGATTTTGGATTACACCATCAAGACTTTTAAAGAAAATAATGAGGACTTTTATATTATGAATGGGGCTTTTAATATAAGCGCCTTAAATACGACGGACCATATGGATGCCTTTGAATTTATGAAACAAATGAATGAAGAGGTTCCGGGAATATTCGATAAGCTTGATGCGTGGGCCTCTCATCCATACCCCCAGCCTAATTTTGCAGGAAATCCGCTAGATACGGGAAGGATGAGCATACGTGCGTATGAAGATGAACTTGAATATCTGAAGAGTGTTTTGCATGTAAAAAAAGACCTTCCGGTTTTTATAACTGAAACAGGGTGGGCACATGCTGAGGGAGAGAGCTACAACTCATCGTACTTGCCTGATAAAACCGTAGCGGAGTATTTTAAAACTGCTTTCAACGAGGTGTGGTTAAAAAACGACCGGGTGAGGGCAGTGATGCCGTTTACCGTGATTTATGATACTCCGTACGATCATTTTTCATGGGTGAATAAAGATTTTGTGCCGTATTTACACTATGATGTTATAAAATTGATGAACAAGGTTGCCGGAGAACCTCCAAAACTTGAAACCGGCGGAGTAACAACGCCCAACTGTGAGTTTTAATGTTCAAATCAGAAACAGCAAACAAAATAGCTAAAAACACCGTTTATCAGATTGTTGGAAAAGTTATCAGCATGTGCATAACTATGTTGGCCGTGGTTATCATCACCCGCTCTTATGGAAGAGAGGGGTACGGGGCGTTTAGTTTAATGCAGTCCTGGCCGGCGCTTTTTTTTATTATCGTCGATTTTGGGATTAACGCTATTGCTGCAAGAGAACTTTCCAGGGATTGGTCAAAAGCTAATAGGTATTTAGGAAATATTTTAATTATAAGACTTTTATTTTCTATCCTTCTCATAGCTATAATGTCCTTTGGTGTTCATTTTTTCCCATATTCCGATGGATTAAAACTTGGTATAAGACTTGGCCTTTTTATTCTGCTGACTCAGGCTTTGTACACAACAACCAATATCTTTTTCCAGGTTAAACTAAGATACGATTTTTCAACAATTGCTTACACCTTTGGTTATTTGGTAATTTTGGCGCTAGTACTTTTGTTCTCGCATTTAAAAGTAGATGTAACTTGGGTTAATTTTTCTTATGTGATTGGAGGGTTGATCACCTTTATACTAAGCCTTCTTTTAGTTGGAAGATTGGGTGTAAAACCGGACTTTACATTCGACCCTACTTTATGGAGGTATCTTTTAATTTCGGCACTTCCGCTTGGAATAATGTTTTGTTTTTCCCAAGTAAGTTTCAAACAAGACACCTTAATGATGTCGGCAATGAAGGTTCCGGATAAATATGGTCTGAACAATACGGAAAGTGTTGCTATTTACGCTTTAGCTTACAAGATTTTTGAGGTGTTTCTTGTAATACCCACATTTTTTATGAATGCAACGTACCCCATTCTTGTCAGGCATATGACCGAAGGGCAAGACAGACTCAAAAAGACATTCTCAAATATTCTGATTGTCCTTCTTTCCTCGGGGTTGATAGTTGGGTTGCTGGGGATTCTTTTTGCACCTTTTGCGACAAAGATACTGGGCGGGGAGGCTTTTTCACAGTCAGTGTTGGTTTTGAGGATTTTGTCTTTGGGACTTTTTATATTTTACTTAACCCAACCATTGTCTTGGCTTATAGTTATACTTGATAAACAAGGCAAACTCCCGTTGATTTATTTTGCGAGTGCGGTTTTTAATTTTGTCACGAATTTAATTTATATTCCAAAATATTCTTTTTATGCTACCGCTACAACGACAATACTCACTGAGTTTTTTATTTTAGTTTTCTTAAGTTTAACTGCCTACAAATTCTGGAAAGAAAAATATGCTTAACACAACCTTTTATATAACCCTTTTCTTATTAAGTCTTAATCAACTAACTTCCGTGTACAAAAGTGGCGAGTCTAATTTTTACCTTTTTGATTTTGCTGTAATTTTCCTTGCTTGGTATGGATCTTTCTATTTTTTACTCGTAAGAAAGTCATTTAAGCTTCCGAAGTTTTCAATCATGTTTTTGATTTTTACTGTATCCGCTTTGGCTTCATTAGTTTTTTCATTCAACAAATTTTCAATTGAACAGTTTGTGGTTTCTGGATTTTACCTTGTCAGGTGGGCGGCTTATTTAGTATCTTCCGTTGTAATTTTTAATATGCTTGATAAAAAGATGATCAGTAAAGGAAAAATACTTAATGCCTTAATTGTTTCAGGAGTTTTAGTTTCGCTAATTGGATTTATCCAACTTCTTGTTATACCGGATTTTACAAAGTTAAGTCCAAATCTTGGCTGGGATCCTCACAAAAACCGTTTGGCATCTACTTTTTTTGATCCGAATTTTGTGGGGGCGTATTTAACTATATGTTTGACCATTATCATCGATAGGATTTTCGGCGACAAAAAAATAGGGAGATTTGATATAGCAGCTTTCGCAATTATCCTTTTAGCTCTCTTTTTGACATTTTCAAGGAGTGCGTGGGCAATGTTTGCTGTAGTTATTCTAATTTATGGCATTTTTAGGTCAAAAATGCTCCTAATTACGGCTTTTTTGATGTCTTTTATGGTCTACTTCGCTGTTCCCAGAATTCAAACCAGAATCTCCGGTATTACAGATCCGGCTGATTCAGCAAGCTTAAGAATCGCATCGTGGAAAAACGCCTATAAGATAATAAAAGATAATTTTTGGGTTGGGACCGGATTTAATACTTATAGGTATGTGCAAAAACAATACGGGTTTTTGACCCCTGATAGTGAAAATATACGTTCTGGGGCTGGTTCTGATTCGAGTCTTCTTTTTGTTTTTGCAACCACTGGAATACTTGGCTTTGTTTTTTATCTAAGTTCGTATACGTATTGTTTAGTTGGGGGTTTCAGAAAAAGAAATATTAAAGAATTAGTAGTCTTTTCAGTTATGCTGGGACTTTTGGTTGAGTCTTTGTTTATAAACTCTCTCTTTTACCCGCAGATTCTTTTTGCATTATTTGCAATATTAGTTGCTTTTTGAGTACGTGACCGCTATTTCCTTTTCCGTTTTGTTTCCTGCGGGATCCGTGGCTATGACTTTAATTTTAACACTCCCTTCTTCTACTCCGAGCCAGTAATCAAAGGAAAAATCCGATTTTTGTATCACATACTTGTCATTTATAGTTATATTTGCCTTTTCATTTACAGTTCCGATAACCTCAATTCTTTTATTCAAGTTTTTAACGGTGGCACCGTCTTTCAGGTTTGTAATTTCAACTTTCGGCAAATCCTTATCAACTGTAATACTCAAAAATTCTGATGTATCGCTTCCCACACCCCTGTTATCCGAGGACTTGGCAAATAGCAGATTCTTTCCCAGTATAAGAGGCACATCCACAAATGTAAAAATGCCGTCCGATCCGGTCGTTGTTGTTGCCCTTTCCGGTCCGTTAACAAAAAGTTTTACCGTTGTTCCGGGTGTTGCCCTTCCGTTTAAGGTTACTTTTGTGTCCTTTACGGATTCCGGTGCATTTTCAAATACCGGGGTTGATGGTTTAGCTGTTGGCTGGTAAGGTTTTTCGTTTCTGTGCTTTGAAAAAAAACCAAAGAAAGAACCAACTTGGGTGGGAAATAAGAAAAGAGAAGATATTGAAAATATGATAATTCCAAGTATTGCCCAGGAAATCAGTCTAAGCCTTATTCTTAAATCTTTTTCAGATAGTTTCTGGTGAGGAAGTAATGACATTTTGCTCGTGTTCATGACGAAATGATATCACAACAGACGTACTAAATAAAAAGAGATTTAGTTAAATTCGTTTCTAATAAAAATATCACGGTTATTTTATCAGTAGTTTGAAAAGGGAACAAAAAAAGGGCAACTAAGTATTTCATATAATCACGATTTACTTAGTTGCCAAAGATCACTTGTGAGTTTCATTTATTGTTCTTGAATAACCAGTAGAAAGATGCAATAACGAACCCCGCTCCCCAGATAGCTGCCAAACAAACTCCGTACGCGCCGTCGGGTTGAGTGGCTGATTGGTGGTCAATAAATACAATCCCCAAAAGGCCAATAACTAAAAGAGCCGCAAAGCCAAGAAGCTTTTTCATTTTGTCTCCTTTTATTTTAGAGAATGACTAATTGTAACTTATAGTAGGTAGGTTGTCAAATTAGAAAATAATAAATCAGAGGAATTTTGGAGCCAGAGGAGGGAATCGAACCCTCAACCTAACGCTTACGATGCGCTTGCTCTACCATTGAGCTACTCTGGCAATAAACAAAGTGATTAGCGTATTAGATTATAACAAAATATAGTTATTATTCTTGGAAAAGTTTAGATGCATCAATTTTTTAGTGAATAGCAGGATATGTGTAAAAGTACTACCTAGGGAGTACCTGCTGTTTTGGCAATATTCAAAAGCATGTTTGCCTGGGGATACCAGCCGCCATCTTTTTTTTGCCATGCAAACCCCTCCGCACACGGATCTTTACTTCTGAATATAAAAGGGGTAATAGCTACTATCTGAGGATTTTTTAGCCAGTAATTAAGATAGGCGATTTTATATCTGCTGGAAACAACATCCGCAGATAATAAGTTACTTTGTGAATATTGCACACAACCACTTTGGCCTTCCCTATGTAACCATCCTGTTTCTGTAATAAATATAGGCAAAGAGCCAACACCAAAATAATTTCTAAGTATTTGCATTTCCCACTCGTAATTATTAATAGTATCGCGTGTTCCGTAACCTCCGGGTAAGTTATTAATATCTCCGCTAAAGTTTGGCTGGGGATAGGAATGTGTTGCCCACCCATCTATTTTTTTGAAAATCCCTGGTACAGCTTCGTTCATCTTAACTAGATAGGTTTCTTCACTCATGTATCTGTCTTGAGTTCTCGCACTGCTGTTAAAAGCGCCCGGCATAATAAAAAAATCGCTGCTTTTGTCTTTAAAGGCTTTGATAGCGTTATTTAATGCCTTCGCGTATTCATCAGGTGCTATTTTTTCGCACCAATAATCCTTAGAATTCATCTCATTAAAAACACTTATGTACCGATGCTTATTTGGCCACTTTACGCTGTTTAATGTACTTGCTAATCCTTTAAAATCAAGCTTGTCGGGGTTGCAGTTATTATTATTAAAAATCTGCACAATGGGAATTAAATGACTACTAGATGCTGCATTAAACAAATCCTTCCAACTGGATTTGTTTCGGTCATTTATATCAATTGTTAAAAGTATGTAACCCCAATCACCTCCATTGCTGTTGATTAATTTTGCGGCAGCTTTAATATCATCGGCATTGTTATGTACATACATTCCGATTTTATTGTTTGGTGTTCCACGGCCAAAGAAAACTTCACCAGTGGCATCGGAAACTCCTAACACAATGGGAGTTTGTACAGGCTGGGGTATGGGGCTGGGAGTGGGCGTTGAAGTTGACTTAATTGTTGTTGATGTTGCGGGTTCGCTTGAGGCTGAGATAGTTTCAACAGCACTCATTGAAATATCCACCGCTGCCAGTACGGATCCTGTTAAGCCGGCATCATTGTTTTGTGTCTTTGTATAAAAAACAAAACACAAAGCAACTAGTACAGAATCAATCAAGACAAGTGCTGTAATGAGTCTCTTTTTAGACTTGCTGGTGTAGACAAAAGGCTTCATAGATAAAAATAATTTCAAGGGGAAGTATATCATCTAAATTATGTTTGAAACCAAGATCCGTGTTGTGTGAGGAAAACATGGAAAAGTTATAGTATTCAAGGAAAGGGCGATAAGTCCGTCGGAACTTTGAACTTCTGGAGCACCTCCCAAGTCTGGAAATTTACTGACCCGTTAACCTTTTACCTAAGAAGCAGATATCATCAAGTTCTTCCTTAGTGAGATCAGGCATCTCTGGTACCACTCTTGCTAATAAGTCGGTTACATCTATCTTCTCAGGTATTTGGTGTTGGAGGTTTTTATCACAAGTTGCAACTAAAAAGTCTCTAGCGGTTTTTTCTGTAAGTTCAAAATAACCTAGTTCCAGCAACTGATTTATAGGAGTTGTGTTGGCCGAAGAACCAGATGCATAATCGTTAGGTCCCCCTTCCGCTAGACCATCATCCAATGAAAGATCTTTTGGATTAACAAATTGACAGAAAGCTCTATCTAAAACGTATGCCCGCCCATCTTTCTTGTATACACAAAGTGTGTGGTGAAAAACACCTAGCTGTGTCTCGGGTCTCATACCTGTATTTAGCAAGTTCTGTTGTAGTGCATCTTGATCTATGTTTCTAGAGGCCGCATGTATTTGCCAAAGCATCACTACAAATGATTCCCCGCCATCACCGATGTCTCTTCTGATGTCTTTATTATGAAAATGAAAGAGATGGTTTTCTATTTCAGCCCCGACACCACAGCATTGTCCACGTGTGCGAGGTTCATTTGGTAACCCAGACTGTAAGAACAAATTTTCAGTTTGCCTGGCAACATCCACAACTTCCGGAGGAGTTAATTTTTCATCCGTCTCTGATATATCTGGAAGATCTAGTTTATTGGCAACGTCGCCTATCATTCTATAAGTATAGCGTAAGTAACCGAGACTTTGAACTTCTGGAGCACTGGCCGTGTCTGGAAACCCCACAAGCAGGTTATACTCTCCAGGCTAGAAATGAGACAAATGAGGCAGTGCTAAGGGTAGTTGTCTCGTAGCATCTTATGTACGTATATAATGCGAAACCTGGTTTGCTTTATGGACCTAAAAGACTTTATTTAGTACTGGATATATAGTTAGGATTTCTCAAGTTCATTGTCTTTATTACGTCATTAAGAATTAGAATTAAACTGCTACATACTAATGCAATGATCCAGCCCGTGATGTTTAGTGGAGTTGTTTCCAAGATTTTATTAAACGGCGTATAAATAATTACTAAAGTAAAGCAAATCGACAAAATAGAAGCAGTTACTAAATATTTATTAACAAAGGGTGATCGCGTAAGTGTCATTTTCCTAAAAGATCTAAAGCTGAAGGCCGATGCTATTTCAACTAATATTAATGTTAGTAAAGCCACGGTTCTACTGACTTCAAGAGTTAATCCCAAAACGTTAAAGGAGATGAAATATGCAAGAAGTGTTGTAAAAGCCATAAAAAATGCTGTACCCAACAGTAGTTTTAATAACTCGCTATTTAATATATCCCCATTATTTCTGGGCTTATCCTCCATAATATCTTTTGAAGTTGGATTGACCCCTAGTGTTAGAGCAGGTAAGTTATCGGTTACTAAATTCATAAACAGTATTTGTATAGATACAAGAAGTGGTGTCTGCCATCCAAGCGTGGGTGCTAACAAAACCCCCAAAAATAAAGTAATTAGTTCTGCTAAGTTACAGCTAAGTTGGTAAGTTACAAACTTCCTAATATTGTTATAAACAGTTCTGCCTTCTGCTATTGCAGAAACAATAGTTGCAAAATTATCGTCCCTTAATATAAGGTCCGCAACAGAACGGGAAACATCAGTTCCGTTTTTGCCCATAGCAATGCCTACATGGGCTTCTTTTAGTGCGGGAGCATCATTAACACCATCCCCTGTCATGGCAACAATTTCCCCTAAAGCTTTGAAAATCTTCACTAAACGAATTTTATGTTCTGGTTTTACTCTTGCAAAAACTGTGGTTTCTTTAACTTCTATTGCTAATTCTGCGTCTGAAAGCTGATCCATTGTATTACCGTCTAACGTTTTAGTGTCAACACTAAGACCAATTTGTTTAGCTATGGAAAGTGCTGTTTCTTTGCTGTCTCCTGTAACCATGTAAACCTTTATACCCGCACTTTTTGCTGTTTTTATTGCCTCTGCGACTTCTTCTCTTGGGGGATCTTCCATAGCTATCAAACCCAGAAAGGTGAAGTTTTCTTCTTCGTAACTCTTATTCCCGGCATCAATTTCCTTATAGCATGTTACCAGTGTTCTGTAAGCCGTACTGGACATTTCTTGCTGTAAAGAATATATACGCTCCTTTTCTTTGTTTGTAAGGACTTTCTCATTGCCGTTATTATAGGCTTTGGAACATTTCTCAAGAAGTACCTCAGGAGCACCTTTGGCATAAACGTAATACCTCCCATCTTGCACGAATAGAACGGACATCATTTTACGCTCGGAATTAAAGGGGTATTCATTTACGCGGTCATATAAAAAGTTATCCTTAAAAATACCGACCTTGGCACCTAGTATTAATAGTGCCGTTTCTGTCGGAGAGCCAATTGCTCTATAATCATTATTTTCTCCAGTTCGTTCTATTTCGGAGTTATTACATAATATAGAGGCTAATAGCATTTGTTTTATATCCTGTTGCTTGTTTATATCAACCTCGATACCCTCTTTAGTTATTTTTCCATGAGCTACATAACCGCTTCCCTGTACCTCGTAAAGTTCATTACCAGTAAATATAAATTTTACTGTCATTTCCCCTCTGGTTATTGTGCCTGTTTTATCTGAACATATTGCTGTTACTTCACCCAGCGTTTCGATAATGGACATTCTATTGACTATAGCTTTCTTTTCAGACATACGTTTTGCACCTAAAGCTAAGGTGGTTGCTAAAACTATTGGAAATCCTTCGGGAAATGCAGAAACAGATAGTGCAATCATTAATATTAAAATGTCTACTAAAACAGCGGTATTAATGACAGGGGCCCTAAAGGCAAGCAGAGCCCCAGTAGATATTGATGCAACTATGGCAATAGTTACCATATACTTCGCGATAGTGTTAACCTTGTTTTGTAATGGTAATTCTTTTTCGGCAGTAGATATTAAGTGCGCGATCTTACCAAAGTTAGTATTCATGCCTGTATGAGTTACTTTTGCAAGGCATCTTCCATTAACTATATATGTACCCATGAAGATTCTGTTTTGATCCGTAATTTGTTGTTCGTTGTTACTCTTTGCTATTTTTGCAATTTCTTTAGACTCACCTGTCAAAGCACTCTCGTTTACTCTCAGGTCAAAGGACTCTAATAGCTCACAATCAGCAGGAATTTTTTCTCCATTTCCCAAAAGAATAATATCTTCTGGCACAATATCTCTGGAGGGTATTTCCTTTTTCTTTCCATCTCTATACGCTATAGAAATAGGCATCAGCATTTTCTTTAAACTGTTAATAGATTCTTCTGCTTTGTATTCTTGAAAAAATCCTACAAAAATGACAATAAATATAACAATGAGGATTGTGTAAGCTGTTATTGGTTTTCCCACAGAAAAAGAAATAACTACTGCTATTGAGAGCATATAAATAACAAAATTGCTTTTTATTTGTCGCAATAAGATTTTAAATGGGGTAGATTTTGATACTTCTACTATTTCATTAAACCCGTATTCAATTAGCCTCTGCCGGGCTTCGGTAAATGTAAGTCCTTGGGGCATTGCTATTATTTTAACATTGTTGTTGGTAAAACATATATTTGATTTGTATCAAGCATCGGCAATTTCTTGAAGTGGTCGGAACTTTGAACTTCACCTAGGGTCCGACGGGTCTGGAAACAATTATCTAGGATACGAAATAAGAACGAAATTATTATGATATTTAAGGAAAGGGCACTCGGGTCTATCGGAACTTTGAACTTCTGGAGCGGGCGACGGGATTTGAACCCGCGATCTTCTCCTTGGGAAGGAGACGCTTTACCACTAAGCCACGCCCGCAATTTAGTAAATTATACCTTAAAAGAAAAAGCACACCCAAAACATACTGTTATTCAAAACAGCTTCAACTCATCTAAAATGTAAAAAACCTTCTAAGGCAGTATTAGAACTTGTCCTGGGACAATTAAAGCTTGTGATCCGTTTGGTAAAAATCCAATTGAGGATTTATTAGCCTCAAGTATTTTTGTCCACATAGTCCCGGTTCCATATACAGCTTCTGCTATTTCCCAAAGTGTGTCTCCGGATTTTACGGTATGGGTTGGTCCTTTTATATCCCCTTTTTGATAGTCGGTTGCTACCCACTTCTGGCCGGTTGTTATTGGGCCGCCAGTTCCCAAGGCTTGTACTTGCTTTTTATCTGTAGCTCCCTCTCCATTAATACTCCCTGTTTGCTTCTGGAATAACGTCTCCTGTCCCTTCTGATTTTCTGTGCCGGGTTGTTTCTTATTGAAATAGTTGTAGGTTGCAAAAACCAAGGCAAGGATAAAAAGTCCGCCCACTACCAGTCCCAATCCATCTTTCGGATTTTTCTTAGTATCTACCATGTTTGGTTAGTTGGTTACACCCCCTTTGATTTAATAAATATAAATTCGTGGGGCAGGAATATTTTTAAGTTACCACAAGAAAGATTTAGGTTAAAGCAATTTGGATTAGGGATTTATATAAAGTTTGCTTAAAGACCTGATATAAGAAGCTCCTGAGGAGGTATTACCCCACTTTGTTTTTCCAGTTTATTAACCCTGTTTGCTAGCTTATTTAAATTCCACTTGTTCATTTCGTACATATCTGAATATATGTTAATTTTCGCTTCTATATTCATTGTTGAAACCTTAAGAGTGCTAAGGGTACCCTTTATATCTTTTATTTCAGTGTTGAACTCTTTTTTTGTAATATACCAGCTATTAGGAAGAATTTTACTCATCAGAACCATTTTAAAACAAAGTTTAAAATTGGCAATATGAATATTCTATCAAAATTAGTATTTTGAAGAACGAAGTAGCTATGTATGGTGATTTATAAATTACGCGACACTACCCTTACTTTTTCGGCAAAGCCGCTATATCTGGTTTCAGGAGCTCTTTTACAGTGTTTACTATCTCCTGGCTATTAAACCGCCTAAAAAGTTCGTTTTCCCACCCCTCGTTTGCAATATTGATATTAGGTTCTACCCCAAGCCCTTCTATTGGCTGTCCGTCTTCCCTTAGAGTTAGCTGCTGTACAAGTAAAACCGAATATTTTTCTTGTGGGTTTGGCTGGGTTTTTAAAGTTTCAATTTTTTCAATTGTTCCCCATCCTTTAGTCTTTGTTCCAACCAAAATTCCCACGTTGTACTTTTTGAGAGTTGCCGCAAATACTTCTGTAGAGGATTGACCCCCTCCGTTTATCAGGACAATGACTTTTTTGTATCTAACAAGTGAGGGAAGCCATCCTAATTTGGTTTTAAAATCTGTAGTTTCTCCTCTGGAAAACAGTTGATATGCATATTGGTCAGGCCCGATAAAAGGTCCTAAAAAATATGGTAGGCCGTCTACCAATCCGCCAATATTATCCCGCAAGTCAAATATTAAAGTATCCAGCTCGTCCCCTTGGTTTACCTTTTCAGCTGATCTGTTAATATCCTCCAGGCTTGTGGGTGAAAATCTTGTAAAATGCATGTAAAAAATTCTTGGGCTTATAAGTTTATAACTAATTGTGCTTTCAACTCCGGATACATCATATGTTTTTCTGGCTTCGATGTCACCAATAGTGTCATACGCTCTTTGAACTTCTTGCATTTTCTGCGAAACTTCGGGGGTTTGCTTTTGAGATTGAAGCTCGTTCATCCTACTTTTATACGCTATAGCTATTTCTTGTTGGGGAGATGAATTACTTACTTTCAGATTATCGTATAAATTTTTTCCCGGGTTGGCATTTTTAACCTCATTTTGTATATCTGTAATCATTTTTTCTCCATACAATCTGCTTCTTCCAAACGGCTGAAGATTTTGCAAAACCACGTCAGATACTTGTGCTATAAAAGCGATTTTGTGCTTCGGATCCATAGTTTTTGTTGCTTCTTTAATGAGTTTTTCTATACCTTGTTCGTCTTGAGATGTAATAACCTGGGCTTTGGATGTGAGTTTTTGTATAGCAAGCAGGTAAAGGTTTGAGAGAGCCGTGTCGTCCATGTCCTTGTCCCAGTAGTCATTTTTTATTAAATTGTAAATTTCGGAGAAAAACTGCGCATCCGTATCTTTTTGCGGTGTGGCTTTAAAACTGATTTTTGGAAGAAGAGCATGCAAAGAATATTTTTGATTCTTTTGCCCAATGTATATGCCCGCTGCCAAAATAGAAAGTGCTATAAAAACGAGAATTAGAATTTTTCCGGCTAGTTTTAAAGGTTTTGATAATTTACGTGGCCTTGTTTTTGTAAGAGACGAGATTGTATCTTTTTTTCTTTTTAAAAAAAGTTTCATAACAAATGCATTATACATAAGAGTATTATTTTTGAGGCCATCATTAGATTGCTGACGCCAGGTTTTACCATTTAACGCTTTGTTAGGCGGAAAGATTCTCTTGGAATTTTATAACTTTGAATAATGCTTTGGTTCTCTGGTGTATTTTTAACAAAAACCAGAGTAAAACTGTCACCATATACCGGGACCCACTGCGGATCGTCTAGCCGCCTTAGTAAAAAGGGCTGCGCCCAATCAGTCATGTCATTAAGATAGAAAAAAATCACGTTAAAATTAAACTTCGGCGAGAGTTCCTTCCAGGCCTCTTCATCTTGCTGCATTTTTATTAAAGTATCCTTAAGAAACGAAACAGAGTAAGCCTCGGGCCTGTTATCAACAAATACTTTTTCTTTTGGAAACAAATTAAATATCAAATATCCTCCAATATCGTAATTATTAAAAATTGGACCTTTCAAGTTGTTCTCAACAAAAAATCTGGCACCATTTTGCACCCCGGGGTAAAGACCCCATCCCAAACTTCTGGTAATAATAGCTATAGAGACTAGTGAGGCTAGCAATAAGTAGTTTATCGCAGAACTTACATTCATAAGTGTGTTAGGAATTTTTTCCAAAACAGAGGCAAAAAATAAACAGGCAATAAAACCGAACAAAGAAAGCATACGAACCATCCCAAATGCGGCAAGACCAAAAATGACAAAAAGCGTCAAAACAATAACATCCTCAGTACAAAGTTTTTTTCTTGCAGATCCTATAAATAACCCCAGATACACGACCCCAAGAGTAAATATGATATCAGCGTAGTAATAAATCATTGAAGGGTTATAGCCCTGTACAAATAAAAGTGGTTGATTCTCGTAGATTCTATAACCGTATGTCCTAAGTATTGTCAGCGGTTCTAAAACCCCGTTTATTCCAAAAGGGTTAATAAAACAAACTGCAATCGATAGAAATAACACAGGTAAAAGTTTTTTTGCACGTTTGACATTGTGGGTAATAAACAAAGCAAAAATGAAAAGAGCTATTAAAAAGGGGCCGACTATGAAAAATATGTGAAGATTAACCCAAAAAAGTTGGGTTGAAGCAATAAACAGTAACAAATATTTAAAATTAATTTCATTTCGAATGTAGCCAAACAGTAGATAAAGGTAAATACAGATAAAAAGAACACTAAAGACTTCGGGGCGAACCTCAACCCGATACGACATTAGTGGAAGAAGAAGCATCACGACAAAAAAAGCAATGTCGCCCCCAACTTGTTTTTTAGAAATTAAGTAAAGAAGATAAACCGCAAGACCAGATAGGATTGCATAGAAAAACGATAATCCTGAAAATCCGAATGCTTTATAGACAAGAAAAAATATTACACCACTTAACCAGTGATGGTTAACCACTTTTAAATCCGGTTGTGTGTATGAGTAAAAGTTTGTAGAAACAATTTTCCCTGTAGTTAGAAGTACTTCGCCGTTTTTTATATGTCTACCAATGTCAGCTGTAGCTAAGTTTATTTTTCGAACAAAAAGTATTGAAAAGCAGGAAAGTAGCAATAGAAAAAGGAGAAGTTTGCTGAGAAATTTTCTCATTGGTAAATGATAGCAAATAGAAAGTGTACGTAGGAAATTAAAATTTGGTTAGTTTACAATTCATAGAGTTCTACTCTAATTATTAAAATCTACCCTACATCAAATTTATTAAGAAATGCTATCTTATAAAATTTCGAGTTATCTCAGATATTCTTGATAACGAATAGTAAATAATAAAGTTAACTATAAACAAACCAAACAAGAAAATTGGTACAAAAGACGATCCAATATTAGTGGTCAGAAGTAATGTGCTTACCAATGTTATAAATAGTACAAGAGGTAATACTATTTTATTAAAATTTACGCCAAGTAGTTCTTTAACGATTTTGAAGAAAGTACCTAATATTAACCACCAGATAAAAAATGCATTCATAATATCTCCGGTATTGAGAGTTACACTTGTTTCTTTACTTTGTAGAGTTACAAGTAACACTTTTATGAAGAAGGCTTCGAAAGGCGAACCTGCAACTAAAACAAGTAGAGTTACAAAACAGAAAATAACTATATAGGTAAGAGATATGTAACTTAAATAATCAAGTATAAATACAAGAACTCTAGGAAATAATTTTTTGAATACTGAGTCATTGTTACTGCTCATACGATTATTTTACATGACTTTTTACGTTTATAGAGTTATTGATTCCTGGCGGGGCGTGTGGGACGTACTTGGAACTTTTATTTCCAGGAATTTGATAAAATGTAGCTATGAAGATTGAGAAAAGCTTTTACTTAAAGCCCGCTCTAGATGTAGCAAAAGAATTTCTCGGAAAAAAGCTGGTTTATAATTCAGAAAAAGGTTTGGTTAGTGGAATTATTTCAGAAGTCGAAGCGTACCCTGCTTTTATTGATGTGTCACATGGAAATAGGAGAACTCCAAGGACTGAAATAATGTATAAGGAGGGAGGTTACGCTTATGTGTACCTCATTTATGGTTTACATTACCAACTTGCTGTAGTCGTTAACAAAAAAGATATCCCGGATGTAGTTTTCATAAGAGCTGTTATACCAAAAGATGGTATTGAGATAATGAGGTTAAACTTTGACAAAGGTGTTAAAAAAGTATCTGATTTAACAAAATCTCCTGGAAATTTATGTAAATCATTTGGAATAACACTAAGTTTATATGGTGAGGATCTAACTGGAGATAAGTTATATCTGGAGAATGCGGGGGATCTCCATTCATCTATTAAATCTGCAAAGAGAGTTGGGATAAACAGTAGATTAAAGGGAAACAAAAATCCTTATAGATACCTCCTATAGCTTTCTTGGTGGGGCGTGTGGGACGTACTTGGAACTTTTTACTCTATAACTGCAAACGCCCTAATCGGAGAACCATCTCCGTCTTTGATATTTAGTGGAACTCCGTAGAACATAAAAGGTTTATTTCTTGGTAATTTGTCCATATTTACCAACTCAGCCATTGTGATAATTCCAGCCTGAAGAAGCTTTCTCTCCATCTCAAGCTCAAAGTCACTCTTACCTCCAACTACGACAAAGAGTGGTTTTGCCTCTATGATTTTCTTTAAAAGATCCACTCCTAAGATGCTATCTCTGAAGGCGAGACCGACTTCTTTGGGAAAAGTGTCACTGGGTTTAACCAGTACCGTTTTACCTATAAATTTACTGATAGGTATTTTATCGATCGTTGCTCCTTTATTGTCCATATGGGCAAGGGCATCTGCATGGGTACCAATGTGGGTTGAGAATTGAAGGTATCTAAGTCTCCAACCCTCTTTATCCAAAGTGTGAATTTGTTTTATATGTACCTTGGGATCACCTGGGTAAACATCCATTCCATCATAAAGAGGTTGGGATAGATCGATGGTTTTCATAAACACATTATACATTTTGGAGCTTGCTAGAGTAACCAAAGGTTTGGTTTTTTAACTGGCGGGGCGTGTGGGACGTACTTGGAACTTTTTTAGCTCAGTGTCCAGTAACAAAAGTGCTGTTTTAGAAAGGAATGTGCTGTAAAAACACGCTTAACCTGTAGTTTACATAAGTAGATTACTATGGTAAAATGCGTAGCATAAAAGCCAAATAAGGCTCTACAAATCAACGAATTGGAGGAACACATGGATCTTCAGAAGTTACACGATCTTTTGATGGGCTGTCTCAGCGAAAAGGAAGACTCCCCCGACACGACTGTTGTACAGATCCACAATCTTAAGGTGGCCGTCAACACGCCGAAAGCTCAAGCGAACAAGGATTCTCTGAAACAGCTTCTCGCCGGGTACGAAGGACCTCACGCTCTTTCAGAAGGACCCTCGTACATTGAAGTAGGTGCTGTCATTGGAAGCCAGCGCACAGCGTTCATTCTGTTCGCGGTCGGCAAAGCGCTGGGCTTTTGGGACGTCATCACTCCTGCAACCCTCGGTATAACCGGAAAAGATGCAAATGATCTCGCAGGCAGTGGCATGATTATGCTCAGCGGTTGCAATCTCGCTTAGCCTTCTGCCATAGAAATCAAGAACCTCAACTTTTAGGCTTAAAAACCAAAAAAGCTGAGGTTCTTTCTTTTAACCTAACCAAAATTGGAAAAACAGAGCATTTAGGAAACGGGCAATTTATCGTGGCGGGGCCGGCGGGATTCGAACCCGTGACCTCTGCTGTGACAGAGCAGCGCTCTAACCTAGCTGAGCTACGACCCCACATTCACAATGCAGTCCCTATACTATCAGTAAAGGATTTTCTGGTCAACAAAAGAAAAACCCCTGCTTCAAGGCGCTATTTTTGATAAAATTAAACTATGGAAGGAAAAAGACTCTCAAATAAGGCAGTTGTAACTTTACTTAAAGAGATTCTCGCCGCGATGGAAGTAAAGGGCGTCAATCCCTTCCGTGTACGAGCCTATCAAAACGCTATTTCAATATTAGATAATATCACAGTTTCTATTTATGACCTTTGGGAAAACAAAAGACTTAAAGAAATCCCCGGTGTCGGTCCGGGAATTGAGGCTCATCTTAACGAGTTGTTCTCAACCGGCGTTGTATCTGAGTTTGAAAGTATAAAAGAGGACTTACCCGAGGGAATGTTTGCTCTTATTGGTTTAAGAGGTATTGGGGCTAAAAGAGCATACAAACTCGCACTGGCTTTTAAGCTTGGTGATAGAGAAACAGCCTTAGATAAGCTAAAGGATGCGGCTGAAAAGGGAAAAATTCAAGTATTGGAAGGCTTTGGTGAAAAAATGGAGAAATCTATACAGGATGCGATAGGTGAGCTGAAGATGACTAAAAATTTAAAGCAAAGACTGCTTATTATCCATGCCGAAGAGATAGTTGATCGGATCAAAAAACATATGGAAAAATGCAAAGAAGTTGTAGAAATGGAGGCAGCCGGTTCTTTTAGGAGAAGAAATCCAACAATTGGGGATTTGGATATACCAATCGCAACTAACAAGCCCGAAAGTGTAATAAAACACTTTTTAAAATTTCCGGAAGTTGAGGAAATTTTGGTTGAGGGGGACAAAAAAGCCAGTGTTGTATTAAAAAATGAGGTTCAGGTTGACATTAGAGTAAGCACACCGCAGGCTTACGGGGCAATGCTTCAATATTTCACAGGTTCAAAACAGCACAATATTTTACTTAGAAATCACGCTTTAACTAAAGGAATGTCCCTTTCTGAGTATGGGATTAAAAGGGGCGATAATGTTAAGGAGTTTTCAGGTGAAAGGGGTTTCTATAGAGAAATCGGACTTCCATATATTCCCCCTGAGATAAGACATGGGAATTTTGAAATTGAAGCAGCACTAAAAAATAAACTACCGGAACTTATCGACCTTAAAGATATTAAAGGGGATTTGCATGTCCACACGAATTTTTCAGATGGTCTAAATACCATTGAGGAGATGGTTGAGGCAGCAAAAAATCTTGGGTACGAATACCTCGGAATTACCGACCACTCCCCAAGTATACAATCCCGAGGTTTAGGGACTGTTTTAAAAACGATACGTGATACAAGGAAAAAAATTGATGAGATTAATACTTCCCAAAAAGATGTCAAAGTTTTATATGGATACGAGGTGAATATATCGGTGGACGAATCTTTAGCCCTCCCGGAAGATATTCTTAAGAATCTAGATTTTGTAATAGCAGGAATTCACACATCGTTAAATCAAGATAAAAAGACCGTAACCAAACGGCTTCTTTCAGCAATTGAAAATCCTTATGTGAATATAATTGCTCATCCTTCAGGAAGAATGTTAAACGAGAGAGATCCGTCAGATCCTGATTGGAATAAGATTTTTGATGCAGCAAGGGACAGGGGAGTTATTTTAGAAATAAATGGTCAACCAAATAGACTTGATCTTCCTGATGATCTGATTAAAAGTGCAATTTCGTGGGGTGTTAAACTTGTTATAAACTCAGATGCTCATTCAATTGACCAGCTAGACTATATGAAATACGGGATAGACAACGCAAGAAGGGGTTGGGCCGAGAAAAAAGATATCTTAAATACACTGCCTTACGAAAAATTTGTTAAGCATTTAAGTATAAGATAATATATAGAGTATCGTATTAGTTTTTAAGGAGGTGAAGTTTTAATGCTATACACAGTATTGTTGATCGCTATAGTATTGGCGGTTTTGATTATTAGTATTTACAATGGACTCGTTTCTTTGAATGTAAAGATAAAAGAGGCGTGGAGTCAGATTGATGTGCAGCTAAAAAGAAGGGCAGACCTTATTCCAAACATCGTAGAGACAGTAAAAGGTTACGCGGCTCATGAGAAGGAAGTGTTTGAGAGTGTTACCAGCGCAAGGGTGGCTTTAATGTCTGCAAAAACTCCAAAAGAAGCTGGTGAGGCGGATAAAATTTTGGGGGGCGCGCTTGGAAGGCTTCTTGCCATTGCCGAAGCTTACCCGGAACTTAAAGCTCAGGAAGGGTTTGTAAACCTACAAAAAGAACTATCCGACACAGAAGACAAAGTTGCCTACTCGAGACAGTTTTACAACAGCGTTGTTAGACAATTTAACGAAAAGATTGTTGTGTTCCCAAGCAATTTGATTGCTGGGATGTTTGGATTCAAGCAACAGGAGTTTTTTGAAGCTGAGGAACCGGAAAAGAAGCTAGTTGAGGTAAAGTTTTAATTAGGACAGTCTTAGAAATCCAAAGGCCGTCTCATTTAAAGGAGGTACTCATATGATGTGCGAAAGCTGTGGTATGCCGCTTAATGGGAAGTTTATATCTAAGAAGGATGGAAGGTATTGTGTCTACTGCCAGGATCAAAAAACCGGAGGTTTAGCTACAAGGGTGCAGGTAAGAGCAGGTAACATAGGTGCTACTATGAAGTTTATGGGGAAAACAAAAGAAGAAGCTGAGAACATGGTAGATGAAACGATGCCTACCCTACCTAGGTGGAAAAAAGGTTAGGTCTGATTAGTGAAAAATGCCAAACATATATCAAAACATTGGCTCAAATAAGAGGGACACTTTTGTTATTATGGTATTTTTTGTTGCGGTCACATGCTTTATTGGATGGTTTGTTGGAAACTACTTTTATGACGGAAGTGGAATCTCATTTTTAAGTTTTGCTTTAATTATTGCTGGATTTTCCGGTCTATTTTCGTACTATAGCTCAGATAAGGTTGTTCTTGCAGTTTCTAAAGCCAAAGAAGTTACTCCCCAGGAAGCTCCGGATCTCCACAACCTTGTTGAAAATATGTGTATTGCATCAGGTATCCCAAAGCCTAAGGTGTACATAATAGACGATTCTTCGATGAACGCATTTGCAACTGGAAGGGACCCTCAACATTCAACTATCTGCTTTACAAGTGGCATAATTCATAGACTTGATAAAAGGGAACTTGAAGGTGTTGTTGCCCATGAGATGTCTCATATTGGAAATTTTGATACGAGACTTATGTGTATAGTTACAATTCTTGTTGGAACAATATCTTTGTTAGCAGACTGGTTTACAAGAGGTTTATTTTTCAGAGGTCGGAGGAGAAGCAGTAGTAGTGAGGGAGAACTTGGAGGGATTTTATTTTTGGTGGGTCTTGTCCTCCTTATTTTAAGCCCCTTTGTTGCAACTCTCATAAAGCTTGCTGTAAGCAGAAAGCGTGAGTTTCTGGCGGACTCAACAGCTGCACTTATTACGAGGTATCCTAGAGGTCTGGCGGATGCTTTGAGAAAAATAAGTCAGGATACAGAAATTCTTGAGGTAGCAAACAGTGCTACGGCCCATTTATACATCACCGACCCTGTAAGAAACAAAATTAAGAGTTCTGTCTCAAATCTATTTGATACCCACCCGCCGATTGAGGAAAGAATCAAGAGATTGAAATCGATGTAATTTCCGAATGTCTTTAATTTCAACTCTAAATCTGCTTAAATAACATAAGTTATGGCCGATAAAAAAATATCAGAAGAAGAAGTAAAAAGAATGGCAGTTTTGTCAAATCTTGATGTTTCAGGTCAGGAAGAAAAACTTGTGCTTTTATTTAGCGACACGCTAAAATACTTAGAAGTTTTAGATGAGCTTGATACTTCAAAGGTTCCTGAAACAAACCAAGTTACAGGTCTGACTAATGTTTTTCAGGATGAGAAAAATTCCAAAACAATAACATCAAAAGAAGCTTTGTCTAATGCCAAGGAGCAATCAAATGGACTTTTTGCCACAAAGGCGGTGTTTGATAGATGAAAGATTTAAACAAACTCAATTTATCAGAAGCTTTAGAGGGTTTAAAAACTGGGAAGTTTACATCAGTTGATTTAACAAAATCTTGTCTCACAACTATAAAAAAACACGATAAGAAAATAAAGGCCTTTGTAACCGTTACAGGAGAGCTTGCCTTAAAGCAGGCGGAGGTTGCCGATAAAGAAATTGAAAAAGAAGGAGCCGTGATATTTGAAAGAAAGTCACTTTTGGGAATTCCCTATGCATGTAAAGATAATTATTCTACTAAAGGAGTTCTTACAACGGCTAGCTCAAACATTTTAAATAATTACATTCCGCCTTATGAATCTACCGTAACGGGAAGACTTAAGGAAGCGGGAGCTATTCTTTTAGGAAAAACCAACATGGACGCATTCGCACATGGTTCGTCCACGGAAACATCTGATTTTTTCCCAACCAGAAACCCTTGGAACATAAAAAGAATGTCTGGGGGGTCATCTGGAGGATCCGCTGCGGCCGTCGCTTCTGGTATGTGTATTTTTGCAACAGGCACAGAAACAGCAGACAGCATAAGAACGCCGGCTTCTTGGTGCGGTGTTGCAGGCCTTAAACCGTCCTATGGAAGAGTAAGTAGATACGGAGTCATTGCTATGGCTTCGTCTACTGATAGTCCGGGTATAATAACAAAAACAGTTGAGGATGCAGCCTTTGTTTTAAAAGTAATTGCCGGTAAAGATGTAAATGACGCCACAACTTCCAGCGTACCAGTGCCGGATTATTTAAGTAAGGAATTTACATTAAAAGGACTAAGAATCGGAAAACCTAGATCGTATTTTAAATTAGAGATGGAAGAGGGTGTAAGAAAAAGAATTGACGAGGCCTTAAAGATTCTGAAAGATTTGGGCGCGGAGATTATTGACATGGATCTACTGGATCCAAAATACTCAATCGCAGTTTATACGATAATTCAAAGATCTGAGGTGTCATCAAATCTAGCGAGGTACGACGGAATAAGATATGGAAATGATAGAGGTAGTTTTGGATTTGAAGCCAGGAAAAGAATAATGCTTGGGTCTTACTCCTTAAACGCAACATTAAGCGGTGCCTACCAAAAGGCCCAGAGAGTAAGGACCTTAATAATTGAGGATTTTAATAAGGCTTTCGAGGAAGTTGACTTATTAGTAGCGCCCACTCTTCCCTGTGTTGCTATGAAATTAGGTGGGGGTGAAAAATCTTCAATGTTTGGAGAATTAATGGCTGTGTTGTCAGAACCAAGCGCTATCGCGGGAATTACGGGAATCAGTATTCCCTGTGGTTTATCTGAAGGTCTCCCTGTGGGAATTCAGTTTATTGGAAAAATGTATGATGAAGATATGATCTTAAACGTGGCTAAAAAATTTCAAAACGAAACGGAATTTCATAGGTTAAAACCAAAACTATGAACATATTTAATTTACTATTTGGCGGAAATAAAACATCAAGAAGAACAGTTACGCAATTAACTGAAAAGAATATAGTATCCGACTGGAGGAGTATATCGATTTTGATATCTCAAAAAGGCCCGTCTTCTTTGAAAAACGCTTTAATTACCGCGGACAAAACTTTAGATAATGCCTTAAGGGACATGGTTGACGGAGAAACAATGGGGGACAGGCTTAAAAATGCCGAAAACATGTTTGATCGGAATTTGTATAACAAAATATGGGAAGCGCATAAGATTAGGAATAATTTAGTGCACGAATCGGGATACGAACCTCCCCATTTTGTTATTACTGAATCAATTCAAGTTTTAAAGACTGCTTTGCAGTCGTTGGGTTTAAGAATATGAAAAAAGTAATTTTAATAACCGGCGGGTCTGAAGGACTCGGAAAAGAAATAGCTCGTAAACTTCATATGGATAATGAGGTGATCATAATTTCAAATAAGAAAGAAGAACTTGATGTTACGGCAAATGAACTTAGATGCGGGAAATATCTTTGCGATATTACAAATGTTGAACAAATAAAAAAAGTAATTTTAGAGATTGAGCGGAAGTACGGGAAGATAGATGTGTTAGTAAATAACGCCGGTGTTTGGGTTGGTGGGGAACTTGACGAAAATAATTACGATGACATTGCAAGAGTTTTGCTTGTCAACTCGGTAGGAACAATAAACATGACAAAGTCGGTTCTTCCCGTAATGAAAAAACAAAAATCAGGAAAGATTATCAATATAAACTCCATTGATGGTATTGAGGTTAAAGCCGAGAGAAGTATTTATATAGCCTCAAAATGGGCAGTTACAGGCTTTACAAAAGCCTTAAGCAAAGAACTTGAAAAATACAATATCAAAGTTGTTGGGATTTATCCTGGACTTATGAAAACTAATCTGTTCAAAAATGCGGATGTAAGTAGGGATTTGAGTGAGGCAATGGATCCGGAAAATGTTGCAAGGATTGTTGAGGCGGCGGTTTTGTTTGATGATATTAATCTAGACGAAGTAGTTTTTAGAAGAACTGGTTATTAAAATGACTGAAAAAGAATTACTAAAAGATAAATATAAGTTAGTACTGGGGCTTGAGGTGCATCTTCATCTAAGTACTAAAAAGAAGATGTTTTGCAGCTGTCCAGCAGAAATTTGGGAAAAGGAGCCAAACTCACTCACATGTCCCACATGTCTTGGACTTCCCGGCGCCTTACCGGTTCCCAACAAGGAGGCTATCAGAAAAACGCAGTTATTGGGTCTTGCTTTAAACTCCCAAGTAAATAAAAACACCTGGTTTGATAGAAAACATTATTTTTATCCCGATCTTCCAAAAGGCTACCAAATAAGCCAATACAAAAATCCTTTATGTCTTGGGGGTTACATCGAACTTGACTTGGGGGGCAAAGCAGAAATCGACCACGTTCACCTCGAGGAAGATGTCGCCAAGTCCCTTCATTTGAAAGACAAAACACTCCTTGATTTTAATAAGTCCGGAATTCCTTTAGTTGAGATAGTTACTAAACCTATTTTTACTGAAATAAAAGATGCAGTTGAGTTTTGCAAGAAAATTCAAACGATAGTTAGGTACCTGGGAATCGGAAATGTTGATATGGAAAAAGGACAGATGAGACTTGAGGCAAACATATCATTAAGAACCCCCCAGATGGAAAAAGACGGGAAGCTTGCTGACTATAAAGTAGAGATTAAAAATATTAACTCGTTTAAGTTCATGGAAAAAGCGGTTCTTGCTGAGATACAAAGGCAGGTAGAATTATTTGAAAATGGAGAAACCCCGATGCAAGAAAATAGGGGATATGATGAAAATTCCAACGTTACAGTTTCACAAAGAAGCAAGGAAGAGGCGAACGATTACAGGTATTTCCCAGACCCCGACATTCCGCCAATGGTCTTTGATGACAATTACATATCGGAATTAAAGGGTGAGTTGCCCGAGCTTCCCTACCAATTAAAAGAAAGAATTGTAAATACTTATAAAATTCCAAGTAATGTAGCTTTAAGACTTGTATACAGCTTGGGACCTGAGATTATTAAAAAATTTGAAGTATTGGTAAAAAGTGGTCTTGATGCTAATAGAGTTGCAAATACTTTAATTAACAAAAAAGAATCACACGGTCTAAGTGAATCGGATTTTAAAAAGTTTATTGGGGTGGACAAGGAAGCTATTTCAAAAGAAGCCTTAGAGGAAGCTGTAAAGAACGTTTTGGAAAACAATGAAAGAGCCGTTTTAGACTTAAAAGGTGGTAAAGAAAGCGCGTTAATGTTTCTTGTGGGGCAGGTTATGAAAGAAACTAAGGGAAATATTGATCCGCCAAAGGCCAGGGAGCTTATCAATAAAGCAATATTTGGATAATGCTTCAATTTCCATAGCTAAATTAAAAGAAGGAACACTGATAGTATGGAGCAGATGGAATTAAAATTTGATCCCGAAAATCCTGACTATACTCATGTAACTAACGAGGAGCTTGGGAATAAAGCATTGGACGAGTTAGAAACTAAAAAGGTTGTAGGAGTTGACATTGAAGGAACCTCCCTTGATCCTTATGACGGAATTTTACTCACTGTACAGATAGGTACGCCTGAGAAGACTTTCATTTTTGATGCCAGGGAGTTGGACTTAGGAAAATTTAAAAGATTCAAAGATTTTTTGGAAAATTCAAAAATAATAAAGATCTTACATAACGGAAAATTTGATTATAAGCATATAAAACAGCATCTCGGAATTTCTGTTTGTAACATTTACGATACGATGCTAACGGAAGTAGTTTTGAACGCCGGGATTGGGAGAGGCTACTACAGTTTAAGGGAACTGGCTAGTAAGTATGCTTCTTTTGACCTTGAAAAAGCTGTTAGAGCAACCTTTGAAGGAGTGACCGCGCACACTAAGCTTACGGAAGCGCAGTTGAAGTACTCAGCCATTGATACCTTAATTATGTTTCCAATTTTTGATGAGCAGATCAAAAATCTTAAAAAAGAGAGTTTGCTGGATGTTGCAAAGCTAGAATTTGCTACAACTAGGGTGGTAGGCGACATGGAGCTTAACGGGGTACACGTGGATGTTAAAAAATGGAAAGAGTTAATTAAAAAACTTGGAGAGCAGAGAGATAAAGCAGCAAAAAGATTTCAAGCAGCTATACGTCCTATGTTCAAATCAAGCTCAATTGACCTTTTTGGGAATCTTGGAGACTCGATAAATATGAATAGTCAGGTTCAACTAATGGACCTTTTTAACAACAAAATGCATCTTGGACTCCCCTCTACGGGGGACGCGGTTTTGGAAGGTTATAATAACCCGGTTGTGGACATTCTCAGAGAATATCGCGGCTATGAGAAACTGGTTTCAGCATTTGGTGAAACACTTCTTTCCAAAATTAATAAAAAGACAGGCAGAATTCATCCGGATTTCAACCAACTTGGAGCTGCAACTGGAAGATTTTCTTGTAATAACCCAAACTTTCAGCAGATACCGAGACAGACAGGGGATATTCAGTTCAGATCGTGCTTTACTCCTGAAGCAGGACGAAAACTTGTAACGACAGATTATTCCACGATGGAAATGAGAATTATGGCTGATCTTTCGGGAGACGCCGCTTTGATAGGCGCGTTTAAAAAGGGAGTTGACGTTCACTCTCATACTGCGGCTTTGATGTTTAACCTTAAACTTACTGATGATTTTGCAAAAAAGCATCCCTTGGAAAGATTTGCCGCTAAATCAATAAATTTTGGACTTATGTACGGAAGGGGCTCCAATAGTTTGGCAAAGCAAATAGGAGTTTCGGCTGAAAGAGGCAAGGAATACCTCGACAAATATTATAGACTCTACCCTGGAGTTAGGAAATTTTTGGATGGAGTTGCAAGGCAGGCTGTAAGAGATGGTTGGAGCACGACTCCCGCCGGTAGAAAACGATGGTACATTAAACCTGAAAAAGATGATCCAGAGTACCAAAGAAAAATAGGACATATTGAAAGACAGGCAAAAAACCACCCGATTCAAGGAACTAACGCTGACGCTATTAAGTACGCACTAGTTTTTATGAATGACAAAATTAAGGAAAAAGGTTTTGACGTGAGGCTTATTTTGACGGTTCACGATGAAATTGTAAGTGAGGTAAGAGCTGATCAGGCTGAAGAATGGTCAAAGATACAATCACAGGAAATGTGCAGAGCTGCGGAACTGTTTATAAAGAAGCTACCGATATTATCAGAGCCTTTTGTAAGTGATGTTTGGGAGCATTAGTATATAGGTCTTGCACTCACGTGCTGAGAGTGCTAGTATTCGTAGTATGGTCTTATGTCACAGATGCGGGCAAAGACCCGCCAGAATACCAATAACAAGAATTATTGACGGTAAACAAGTCTATATGGCTTTGTGTGAGATTTGTTACCAAGAGGTAATGCAAGAAACTTCAGAAACTGCCTCAAAACTTGATAAATTTGGCAAAGATTTAACTCAAATGGCGCGTGAGGGAAAACTAGATCCGGTTATCGGAAGAAAAGACGAGATAGATCGGGTAATCCATATTTTATCCAGAAGGACAAAAAACAATCCTGTTTTAATTGGTGATCCCGGGGTTGGAAAGACAGCTATTGTAGAAGGTTTGGCTCAAAAAATAGTTGAGGGAATTGTTCCCGAACCATTAAGAGGAAAAAGAGTTTTTATGCTTGATTTAGCATCAGTCATTGCCGGAACTTCACACAGAGGTATGTTTGAAGAAAGACTTAAGGATATTATTCAGGAAGTTATTAATTCCTCAGGTCAGATCGTTCTTTTTGTTGATGAACTTCATACGGTTGTTGGAGCGGGCAGCGCGGAAGGTTCAATGGATGCCGCAAATATCTTAAAACCTGCGCTTTCAAGAGGCGAGCTTCAAATGGTTGGTGCAACAACAATTGATGACTACAGAAAATATATCGAACGAGACGCTGCTTTGGAGCGAAGGTTTCAGCCCATAATGGTTAATGAGCCAACTACCGATCAGACGGTAGAAATATTAGAAGGTTTAAGGGAAAGGTATGAGAAACACCACAATGTAAAAATAATGGATTCGGCAATTGAGGCGGCAGTAAAGATGAGCGATAGATATATAAGCGATAGATTTTTACCTGATAAGGCCATTGATCTTATTGACGAAGCGTGCGCCTTAATCAGGCTTTCTCAAGTTAAAGAACCGGAAAATTTGAAGAATGTTGAGGAGGAAATTACTGAGATAAATAAAAAACTTAAAAAAAGAGATCTTACTAGTGAAGAAAAATCAAAACTGAAAAAAAGAGTAGAGGTTTTGGAAAAGGTGAAAGCTGAGCTTTTGGAAATATGGACAAAAACAAAACTTGAAGAAATTCCGGAAGTTGGAGCCGAAGCAGTAAATAAGGTTGTTTCCAGAGCAACCGGTATTCCCCTTGAAAGTTTAAATGTTGCTGAAAGAGAAAGACTTTTGAAACTTGAACAAACCATCGGAAAAAGAATTGTTGCTCAAAAAAATGCTATTTCCATTTTGTCTGAAGCTGTAAGAAGGGCAAGGGCCGGTCTTAAAGATCCAAAAAGACCAATCGGAGCATTTTTGTTTTTGGGACCAACGGGAGTAGGAAAAACCGAACTGGCAAAAGCATTGGCTGAGGCTTTGTATGGTGATGAGGATATGATGATAAGAATCGATATGAGTGAGTATATGGAAAAACATTCGGTAAGTAAGCTTATTGGGGCTCCTCCAGGATATATCGGATACGACCAGGGAGGACAGTTAACCGATGTTGTGAGAAGAAAACCCTTCTCAGTCATTCTTTTAGATGAAATTGAGAAAGCTCATCCGGATACATTTAATACATTGCTTCAAATAATGGAAGATGGAAGACTAACTGACAGCAAGGGAAGAACTGTAGATTTCAAAAACACTATTTTGATCATGACTTCAAATGTTGGATCGGAATTTTTGAGGAGATCAGAAATAGGTTTTGACAAAGGTGTAAAAAAACACTCCGAAAGCAACGAAGACTTTAACAGGAGAGTCCAGGAAATCTTGAAAGATTCGTTCAGACCCGAATTTCTAAACAGAATTGATGAAATTGTAATTTTCTCAACTTTGTCACCAGAAGATATTAAAGAAATCACAAAAAGGCTTGTTAAAAAGACAGAGGAAATGCTTAAAGAGCAAGGAATAAGTGTTGAAATAGCGGATTCTGCTATCAAATATCTTGCGGAAACCGGTTACAGTGAAGATTATGGAGCAAGACCGTTAAGGAGACTTATTCAAAAGGAGTTGGATAATGTTTTGTCCGGTATGATAATCAAGAACGAAGTTACAAAGGGCGATAGAGTTAAGGCAAGCTTTGGAAGAAACGGACTGAATGTTAATGTACTAAAACCGGCAAAAGTTGCTGCAAGAAAAATGTAATTGAAAAAAGTACCTAAATTTGTTACTCTTTCACAGCTATGGCGGAAGAAAAGAAGGATCTGGGAAAAACTGAAGAAAACGCAGAAGAAACAAAAGAAGAACCTGTTGATGAAAAACAGGAAGATTCTTCGATTTCCGAAACACCTGCAGAGGAAACCACCGTTAAAGGTGAGAAATCCGAAGTTGAGGAAGAAGAAGTTGTGGAGGAACCGGTAAAATCAGGTCAGTCAAAAATTGAGGATTTTAGAGTTGGGGATACGGTTAAGGTAAACTATAAAATTATTGAAGGCGATAAAACAAGAATCCAACCATACCAAGGAATTGTTATAGCAAGAAAAGGTACAGGTATTTCAAAAACATTCACTGTCAGAAAAATTTCATCTAACAGCATCGGAGTTGAAAGAATATTTCCGCTCTCATCCCCTAACATCGAGTCTTTAAAGGTGGTAAAAAGAGGAAAAGTTAGAAGGGCAAAGCTATATTACTTAAGAGAAAGAATCGGAAAACAGGCTACAAGAATTAAAGAAAGGGTTATTAAAAAGTAGCTTTAAAGAACTTATCTCCTCACACTCCTCACACAATGGTAGCCCCCCTTTTTATTGAAGGGTCTTTTTTATTCCCTTGATTTGATAGATAATAGTGCTGTGAAAAATCTCTATTCATTTTTGTCTTCAAAGACAGCATTTGCACTCGCATGTGTTTTGTTCCTGGTCTGCTCGTATTGGATTTATAAAAACGTAACGTTGGGGGATCTTATCGGAACCCAAACTATTTATAACAGGTAAAAAGAGAGCCATCGCCTTATAAGGATATTGCCATAGGTAAATTGAGAGATATGTGCTACAATCTTAGGCGTGCTCTTACGAATGATAGAAATCTTGACTTTTTAACTCAAAGCATTTCCCATTTTCTAAGAGACTTGTTTGTATTTTGTTTGTACGGAAGGTGGTGTGTTAGTTTGACAAAATTATACGTAGGTAATTTACCTTACAGCTATAACGATGATAGTTTAAAAACATTATTTGCCTCATACGGAAATATTGTTTCCGCGACTATTATATTCGATAAAATGAGTGGAAGATCCAAAGGATTTGGATTCGTAGAGTTAGAAGATGATGCATCTGCTCAAAACGCGATTAAGGACTTGAATGACAAAGACATGGAAGGAAGAAATATCGTAGTCTCAGTCGCAAGACCAAAGGAAGAAAGACCAGAAAGATCTTTCAGAAGATAAGCTTTTCTCTTATGGGAATACTTTGATTCGGAGGCTCCGCAAACGCGGGGCCTCTTTCGTTTCTTGTTAATATCTGGACGTTTAGGTATATTTAAATCATGCTTAGTGTTGATTACAACGATAAAAACTATGATTACACCAGATATTGGGAGGGTCGTGACTACGAACACACGGCTGAGTTTATAGCTTTGAAAAAGCTTCTTCCAAAAAATATAGATAGCAGTAAAAACGTTATTGATATCGGGGGTGGGTTTGGAAGGCTGATTCCTATTTTTAAGGATTACTTTGGGTCAATTACTGTTTTTGATTGTTCCCAAAGACTTCTAGATTTGGCGAAAGAAACAGGGAAGCAGATGGGTATAAATGTAAAAACTATCCAGTGCGATGTTTACAAATTAGCGTCCTGCTCTACCGAAAAATTTGATTACGCTGCAATGATCCGGGTTTCCCATCACCTGGATGATTTACAGAGTGTTTTTGAGCAAATTTACGGGGTACTGAATGATAACGGGGTTTTTATATTAGAAATAGCCAATAAAATGCATTTTAAGTCAGTTTTACTAAACTTGTTTAAAGGTAACCTTAAGTACTTTAGTCGCGACTCAGTTAGCGTGGCAACAAAAGATGTCACATTTCTAAACCACCATCCTAAAGAAATCGAAAAGATGCTTAAAGAAGCTGGTTTTAAAATTGAAAAAAAACTCTCAGTTTCAAATTTTAGGGTTTCTTTTGTCACAAGGTACTTCCCGGTCAAAATTCTCTTGAGGTTTGAAAATTTAACTCAGGGAATCCTGTCTTACTTTTATTTCGGACCTTCTATTTTTTACAAGTTGGTTAAGAAGTAACTATTCAAACTTAAAGAAGTACCCTACCCGAATTCTTGAAAGTGAGTACAGGTTACTTAATGATTGGGTTGTTCCAGAAATATCCGATACGGCTGAGGTATGCGAAGCATTTTTTACCATTTGAGTTATTTCGTTGTTAAATCCGCCAAAAGGATATGAGAATGATTCTACTTTTATACCAAGTTTTGATTCCAGATAATCTTTGCTTCCAACAATCTCGCTATCAGCGTGGGCGGAAGTAATAGATCTTAGATCGATATGGCTCATTGTGTGAGCACCCACTTCTACTAGTCCGCTTTGGGAAACCTCTTTAATCTGCTCGTCGGTCATGTAGTTTTGATAGTTAACAAATCCAGTAATGACAAAGACAGTTGCTTTAACACCTGTTTCTTTTATTACAGGGAAAGCATCGGTGTAAAAGTCCCTATACCCATCGTCAAATGTAATTGCAACAAATTTCCCTGTCGGCGGGGTTTCCATATGAAGAAGCTTTGGGATTTCTTTAATAAACACGAATTCGTACCCTTGACTTTTGAGTTCGTTAATTTCCCTTTTTAATTCCGTTGGTGTAATCGCCATGTTTTTTCTCAGAAAATCATTCTTATCTGTAACAATCTCAATATAGTGGTACGTAATTATGGGGATATTTAATGAATAGGGTTTTTGGTCGGATTCTACATTTTGTGACCGTTTAACAAAATTTCTTAGGTTGAAACCTGAGATTGCGAGCAACTTAATCACGAGAAAGGTTGAAAGAACAATAGCCGCAGAAGCTAAAATCAAAACATCTAGCGTATCTTTCCGAGTGCGTTTCTTTTTGACCATACTAAATTAATTTTACTCTTTCATGTAAATCGTTCTTGCACGTCTTCGTTGTCTATACTTGACAGCCGAAAGATTATTTAGTATACCTCGGTTAATATCCTGAAATACAGATTGGAGAGAAGACATGAGTACACCTAATAAAGTAAGCCCTAGAGATATTTCCTTGAAACCACAAGATCCAAATACGCATGCGTTTGCCAGTTTCTTTGGGAAGTTCGAAATGGATGTTACAGCTCGTCTCATCGTCACGCTTTGTTCTCAAGGAAACCAGTGGAGAGAGTTTACACATAGTGAACTTTGCATTACTGGGGAACTTGAGAGCCCACCGGAGGAAGAAGACAGCATTCGCGAGGGGTTTGAGTGGTTGTTGGAATATAGATGGATTAAGCACAGTGACGGAGCCAGATATGTTGTAACTCCGGGCTTCATTCAACGGTGCAAGGAGAATTCGGACGAACGCAGCAAATAACTTTTTGCAATAGGCAAGCACACACCAGTACTTGTCTATTTTTTTATGGTGAGGGCGCTGGGGATCGAACCCAGGACACGCGGCTTAAAAGGCCGCTGCTCTACCGCTGAGCTACGCCCCCAGAGATGTTGATTATTATATCATAGCGTTTTGTATTTAAATATTAAATACCCGAAGTTTACACGAAAAGAAATTTAGTATAAACTTTATACATGGCGTATCAACCTCTGGCTGACAAACTTCGTCCCTCAAAAATTGAAGATTTTGTAGGCCAAAAGAAAATAATAGAGGTAGTTTCATCATTAATAAAACAATCCAAGTATTCAGACTTTTTCCCATCATTAATATTTTGGGGACCTCCGGGATCAGGGAAGACCACTCTTGCAAGAATAATTGCAAATGAACTTAACAGAAAGTTTTATGAATTTTCAGCAGTTAATACTTCTATAAAAGAAATAGAGAAAATAATTCCCAAAAAGGATGCAAACTTGAATAAAGGCTTTAAATTCTGCGAAAATGAGGATTTCAGAGTACCTATTGTTTTTATCGATGAACTACATAGGTTTAACAAAGCCCAGCAGGATTCTCTATTACCGCATGTAGAAAAAGGAATAATTATATTCATAGGTGCAACTACAGAAAACCCGTCCTTTGAGGTTATAAGTCCATTAATGTCCCGATGCAGAGTGCTTATTCTATCCCAACTCCCAGAAAACGATTTAAGAATAATAATAAGTAGGGGATTAAAATTGTTAAAAAAAAAGCTAGATGAGAATGCCTTTGGTTTTTTAATCACAGCGTCAAACGGAGATGCCAGAATATCCCTAAATGTGCTTGAGATCGCTTCACACCTTACCAAGAGTAAGAAAATTGAAATGAAAAATATTGAAGATGCTTTGCAAAGAAGAAATTTGGGGTTTGATCTAAAAGGCGAGGAGTTTTACAATACAATTTCAGCACTTCATAAATCAATGAGAGGTTCAGATCCCGACTCAGCTTTGTATTGGCTAGGGAGAATGCTTGAAGCAGGTCAGGACCCTATTTATATAGCAAGACGAGTTGTTAGGTTTGCATCGGAGGATATTGGACTTTCAGACCCAAACGCTTTGGTTATTGCCGTTTCAGCATTTAAAGCCTGTGAGGTTATTGGAATGCCGGAGTGTAATTTAGCTTTGGCCGAGGCCGTTGTTTATTGCGCGAAAGCTCCCAAGTCCAACTTGCTTTATATGGCTTATGGAAAGGTTAAAGAAGATGTGGAGAAATATGGAAACCTGCCGGTTCCTTTGGAGATAAGAAATGCTCCCACTAAATTCATGAAAAAGATCGGCTATGGCAGGGGTTACAAATATGAGCATAGTTTAAAGGCTGAAAAAACAGGTCAGGAATATATGCCGACAAAACTAAAAGGAAAGAAATACTTTTAAGGAAGATAAGGTTTGACTGCCTTTAGTATAAGTTTGAAGTTTTTCTCAATGGAATCTTTTTCAACTTTCACATTTACCCATTTATTCTTAAACATTTTCATTTTTGATATCTTTTTGTAACCACTATGTAGCTTTCTGTAAAAATCGATTCCGAACCTCTCGAATTTGTCGCCGCTGCCATCATAGACCCTTGTGATTGCTATTTTGGGGTCTACGTCCAAAAAAACTACTAAGTCGGGATGTATTCCCTCAACTGCTGGCTCATTTATTTTAAGAGCCCTTTTGACTCCTAACTCTCTTCCGTATCCCTGGTTTGCCATGCTCGTAATAAAGCTTCTATCAGCAATTGCAATACCACCTTTTTCTATAATCGGTTTTACGATTGTTCTTAAAGATTGAGCACGAGAAGCAGCGTAAAGGTATGCCTCGCATATTGGGTCCATGTCTTCATTAAAATTAGTTCCTTGAACACATTCCCGTATCTTTTGTGCAATTTCAGTTCCTCCCGGCTCACGAGTCCAGACAACTTCTTTCCTAGGATACTTTTCTTTAAGATAATCGTAGAGTTTTTTTGAGAGGGTAGTTTTTCCGGTACCCACTATGCCTTCAAATACGATATACATTTATTAATCTAGATTTTGAAAATAATTAGGAATTTTAGCAATTAAATCATCGATATTTTCAAATTCTAGTGTATCAGTTGCCAATTTTCTAAAGAATTTTTCCGAAAGATTTCGTTTAATGGCTATGATGATTTTCTTTCCCAGTACCTTTGCACAAAGTGTTTCAAATCTCAGTCCCAGGCTTTCGCCGGGATGATCAATAAATGCGAATAAAAGGTCAGATTTTCTAATATTTGAAATTATCGGGGAAATACTTTTTGATGTTGAGATGTGGTTTATATGCCAGCCATGCACATCCCTGCCCAAAACAAAACACTTGTGGCATGCTTCTTCCAGTTTATTGGATATTTTCTCTAAGTTATTTTGTAGTGTGTCCTTATTTTTATTGTTTTTATATTTGTAGCCAATAAATATGTTCATTTTGTATATTTTAGCATTTTAATTCAGTACAGGGGTTTTGGTGTTTACAAACCTAGCTCGCCCGCAATAGACTGCATCGAGGTTAAGCAAATTTCAATAAATTTCTCTAGTGGTAGATTTAAACCTTGGGGGTTGCTACACATGGAAACTTCATCACGTCTTGTCCCGGCAGCGAATCTTGGTTCTTTTAAAAAACGTTTCAAAACTGAAGATACTTTAACATCAGCTAACTTTCTGCTTGGGTATACATAAGCTACTGCCATTATTAGTCCGGTTAGAGAGTCAGCGCAAAAAATTGCCCATTCTGCCTTGTTCTTAAAATTTACACCAGTAGATCCAACGGCGTGTGCCTGCACGATGTTATATACCGTATCGGATATTTCCAGCCCATACAATGAAAGTGCCTCTCTGGTTTTAGATGGATGTTGCTCTTTAAATTCACCAGAAAAGTCTATGTCGTGTATAAGTCCTGCCAGCGCCCAGTCCTCTTTTGACGGGTCTTGTGGGGTTAGTAGATTATTGGCTTTGAGGTAGTCATATAATCCACACATACAACTCTCAAGTGCCAGGGAATGCTTGAATATTCCGGGTTCCAACTGATTCTTTGCCGCATCGTAGTATTTTTGTCTGTCGAAAGTCATGTTTTTGGTGACCTTATTGTACCAAAAGTGGAACACCTTTATATCATCAGCTTTTGAATTGGTTGGGGTTTACGCCCCCGACATATAAACACTCTTTAAACCTTGTATTTCAGACAAGACTAACTGAAGACGAATTACCCATCCGTGTATCGAACTACAATCACATACGATGTGCTCCAGTGGTAGAATGCACCTATGAGTCTAACAATGTACATTGATGAACTTGGAGAGTCGTCTCCGAAGAGATATAAAAACTCATCTTATTTTATATTAACTGGGTGTGTTATGAATGATGACAACAAAAGAGACCTGATGAACAACCTCGACCATATAAAATTCAAGTTTTGGGATACTACTGAAATTATTCTGCACTCAAAACTTATAGGGAGAAAAGAGAAGGAATTCGAAATATTTAAAAACAATATTTCCTTATTTAAGAGTTTCACTCAAAATTTAGCTGATTTTTTCAGGCACTGTCCAATGTATTTATTGTCGGTTGCTGTAGACCAACAGGTTGCTTTTAGGAATAACTGGGACCAAAGGACTGTGATAATAGAGCCTATAAGGAAATAATTGAGAATTACATCAGAGTGCTCATAGCAAAAAATGAAAAAGGTCAGATAGTTCAGGAAGCTTCCACTCCTATCCAAGACCTAAATATCTATCAACAGTTTTTTAATTATCAGTCGAGTGGTATTCCTACTGATTCTATTACGCACCAAGATGTTAAAAATCATCTAACTGGTGTTTCATTTTTAACTAAGAGGAATGTTGATACAATATCTCAAGTAAGTGACTTGTTGGCATACGGTTTAAGGATGGAAGTTCTACATTTAAAGAGAGACAAAAAGATAAGCTCAATGAACACCTATCAAAAAATGATTAGGGGTTGTGCGAAAAGTAAGCTATTTGTTTTTCCAACTGGCGTAAAAAATGCTGAGAAGTCTAGGCTTTACAAAAAGATAGAAGGTCTGAAAATTATATGCTAAACGCAAAAAACTGGCCAGCGGCGCAAGGCTCACTCTCCAGTTTCAGCTCCTACACATTATCTCCGTTTACAATCTTTGTCAACTCCTTTTCAGAAAATAGTTACGACAGTAATTCACGAAAATACTACGAGATAACCACAAAACTTCCTCAGATAGCGTTAGAAAAGCACTTGAAAGTAAATATGAAGATATCGATATAGACATTGCCTTATTAAAGGAGCGTAGGGCCTCTCAGGAGCTTTCAGATGATAGTTTTAAGCAGGTTATAAATCATCTAGATAGGATTATGGAACACCTATCGAAATTCCTTTCAGAGGTGCGAAATCCAATAGAAAAGGGTTCTAGATTGAAAGCGTTTTTTAAGATTTTCCCGACCTACAAAGAATTAATTAGTGGAACACCTGAATTAACCCCAATCTTCGAGCTTTCTATAAATCAGAATTTGAGTAAAAGCGAGTTGGTGACCCCACGGAGAATCGAACTCCGGTTGCCGGGATGAAAACCCGACGTCCTAACCATTAGACGATGGGGCCGTAAAATAACAAGATATACTATCAATATACCAGTAATTTGACAACATTTGGAAAATTTTAACTAAAGATACAACTGAAAGTTAAAGTTTAAAAATCTTGTTAATTACCCTGTTTATTAAGTCCTTGCCCCGTGAGATTACAAGTCTCTCTGGGATTAGCAAGTCAATTGCCAGGTTCGTTAAACTCGTTACAGCTAAGGATAGAAGCTTTAATCTTGGGAATATCAAGAAAACAGAAAACAACACAGTTGTGAATGTTATAAACCTTACAATATCATCTTTCGCATTCCCAAAAGCCATTCTGACAGCAATTTTTATTCTGACGATTCTCCTTGGCTCCAAAATGGATGCGTAGTATCGCTTTGCCAAAGCGGTGATTCTCATCGAGTATCTTATAATTTCACTTACTATCGCAACCGTAACTATATTTATGGTCCAGTTTAGATGGGTTGTAGTAAATGCCCTGGTCATTAAGTCATAGCCATCAAATTTAGATAGTATTTTTACATTTAAGCTATCAGGAAGGAAAAAGAGGCGAGTGCTGTCTATAGTTAGGAAGAAAAGCAATAGAACAATTTCAAAACTATCTATAAAGTACCTCTTATATATTATGGCAACTCTTTTTGTATACGTGGTAGCCGGTTCGTCTTGATTTTTGTTTCTATTTAGTAAAGCGACGGAAGCCACCAATATAATTGTTATAAGTATGGTGAACAAAGTCACGTCGTAACTTCTTCCTATGGTCTTGTAGATAACAAGAAGAAGAATATAAATAACCCCCGCGGTTATGTAGGCAAGAATTGGCGTAATATAGATCAAAAACTCCTTCAACATTTCCAGAAATCTGTGGTAAAGAATTTTCAAAAATTCAACAACATCTATAAAGCTAAGCGACCCCTCAAGCAAAATATCCAAAATTCTGGTAGCCTCTTTTCTTAAACCGATTACTACAAGTATTCCCAGGACAAAGAAAATACTTACTATTCCAATACTTATAACTCTAAGTATATTTAAGAGTATGTTTAGTGCTGTTGGTGAAAGTATCGATATAACAACAAGTAAGCCAATAATAGCAACAAACCACCTTAAAACCTTGAAAACTCGGTCTTTTGTTTGTGGCGACCAGTTGTTATTAGTAAATAGATCACTGATTTTAGACATGTTAATAGTAGTTTGGGCAGCTGTAAGGTATTATACGCCAAATCGGATAAATTTCATCCTGGCCCTGCGTACAGAAATACCTCGTCATTTTTGGTAAAATCTAACTTGTATTATGAATATCTTTCAACAAATAGTACTTTATGTTTATTCGTTTCTGCTTGCCGTTATACCAACGTCCAAATATGTGGAAGGTGTTGTTGGGCAACCCCAATCATTTCTTCCCACCCAAGCTCAAAATGAGATAGAAAAATCTGTTTCCAACCTTATTTTCAGAGGACTTTTTAAATACGATATCTATGGTGCAACCGTCCCTGACCTTGCAGATACTTGGACAGTTTCTGAGGATGGTCTTACATACACTATAAAACTTAAGGATAACCAATACTGGACAAATGGAAAGAAAATAATCGCAAATGATCTTATTTATACTTCATACAAGTCTGTGGATCTTTCTGGTGTTGCAACAGACAAGATCGATGATCTTACCGTTAGATACACACTTCCTAATAAATACGCACCATTTTTGAGTTTATTAACTGTTGATGTACTTCCTGAGGGTGCGGAAGAGAAAATGAATCATTTAATTCCTGTCTCAAGCGCAGATTTTAGGGTAGCGAGGGTTGAAAAGAAAGGAGCTTTCATCAATGGGGTCGTTTTAGTTACAACAAAAAACGACTATGCGATCAAAAAAATAGTTTTTAAGTTTTATCCTAATGAGAACGAGTTAGAAACAGCCGCTAAACTTGGAGAAATCGAGGGGTTTATGTCTGACTCGAACTGTTGTTCCAATCTTGAAAATTTTACTGATTACAAATTCCCAATTCAGGGAATCTACTATTCGCTTTACTTTAATTTAAGAAATGAGAAATTTAAGGATGTTGAGTTTAGGAAAAAACTTGAGGCAGTGCTTCCTATCACAGATATAATTTTGGACAGGGGAATTGCTGTACAAGGTCCAATAAGCAGAAGTGTTTTCACCGACAGAGCTTTACAATTTGATAAATATGACAAAACGGTTTCTGGTTCAATTGCAGACACCGTTGTGGAAATAAAAGTTCCGAATGATAAAAGCCACGTCAGATTTGTTGAGCAGATAAAAGATATTTGGGAGGATAAGCTTGGTATTAAGGTTATCGTTGTCAAAGAATCTGCAGAAGATTTTGTAAACAAGGTAATAATTCCTAGAGATTTTGAGATACTATTTTATGGGCAGGAAGTTGGAAGGGATCCGGATAGGTATGTTTTGTGGCACTCAGTCCAAAGCAACGCGCCGGGACTTAATCTTTCGGGATTTAGCCATATGAGAAGCGATAGGGCTTTAGAGGAGGGTAGAAATGAACTTGATAACGAAACCAGAGCTGTTCACTACAACGAATTTCAGAGAGTTATTAATGAACAAGTTCCGGTAATTTTCCTTTACCACCCCATTGAACATTACTACGTATCCAAAAGAATTTCCGGGGTAGGTCAGAAATATACATTTACTTACTGGGATAGGTTTTTGGATTTTGCAAATTGGAAAAGGATCAACACTAACTAGCTACTCAGTTAAGATTTCGTATCCCTTTTTTGTAACAAGTACTGTGTGCTCAAAAATACAAAACAGCCCGTTATCGGCCATTTTTGTCTCCCAGGGATTTAGATTTTCAACTCTAGCGCTACCGGAGCAGGTGAGTGCTTCGATGCAAATAGTCATGCCATTTTTGAGTTTTGGGCCCTCGTGCTTACCTCCAAAACAAGGTATTTCCGGTTCTTCGTGCATGTGATACCCGATTCCATGACCCGCGTAATCCCTTAAAACGTTAAACCCTGCCTGTTCTACCGTTTTTTGTAGGGTCTGCGAGAGCACTCCGATTTTAATACCTTCTTTTACCTCGTTTGTAGCTCTGCACAACGCCTCTTTGGCGGTTTTCATTAGTTTTTCTGCCATACCAGTTGGTACCCCAGCGCAAGTACAAAACGCGGAGTCTACGTTTAAACCTGATAAAGTTATTACGGTATCTACGTTAACTATATCCCCATCTTTTAGAATTGTGTTTTTTCTTGGAAAACAATGTACCGACTGACTATTTATGCTAATGCAAAGTCCCGTTGGAAAGGGTAGATATCCTTTAGGTGCGTAATTCTTACAAGCTGGTGATACGTTTTTCTCACTGCAAAAAGCTATGAATCGTTCTTCTAAGTCCCAGATATTTAATCCTGGTTTTATCATTAATTTCAGACCGTTTAATATATCCGAAAGAAGTTTTCCGGCTTTTCTCATTATTTCGATTTCATCTTGGGTTTTAATGTTAATTTTATTCATCTGGCACATTATTCCTTAAGAATTTCGTTATTCTGTCTACATTTGTGTTGATGTCTTCAGTACCCTCAATATCAACGGAATCGATTTTAAAATTATTATCAAAAACAGCAAACTTGGATATGTAATTATCAAAATCTTGTCTATTGTTATAAAATCTATTTTTGCTACGATTCCACGATTCCTCGACTGGGATATTTATATTAACTAATATAGGTTTAACGTTAAGGTTATTTATGCGGTTAATTGTAAGCTGGATATTTTTGATTTTTCTCCAAGGTTGAGCCCATACTATTGAAAGACCATTTCTAATAGACTTTATAGCTTCATTGAGGCAAATTTTGTATTTTCTCATCCTCTCTTTATGCAGCGAAATATTGTATTTATCTGGTATTAAGTCAGGATCTATACGTACGTAGCCAGTAATGTTGCATATTTTGTTGGAGATGGTAGACTTTCCCGCTCCGGGTAAGCCTCGGATAAACACAATAAATTGAACCCCTGACATGTGATAATATTATCACATGGAAAAAATCATAGCCCTGTGTAGAAGACATATACGTTTAGTTATTTTTTTGGCCACATCACTTCTAGTTTTGTGCATTGTATACTACCTTTTCTATAAATGTAAGACCGTAAAAACAATAACTGTTATAGGCTCGGCGCAATCTCAAGTTTCCAACCAGATAGCTACCTTTAGTGTTAGTGTGGATATTCAGAATAAGGACAAGCAGTTGGCCGTAGACGAAGCAGCTGCAAGGGCCAACGAAATTGCTGGTGCACTGTCAAATTTTGGTATTCCGGATAAGGATATTCTTACTCAAAATATGAATATCTATCAAAACCAGGATCCTTACTATGAAAAGGGTACTACAGTTTATAAACCGGGTGATTGGCATGCGAATTATTCAATCTCAATAACTTTAAGGGATTTAACTAAATCCGATGCACTTACAGCGTTGTTAGTTAAGTTTGAAAAAACGACAATGTACGGTCCAAATCTCACTATAGATCAGACCCAAGTTGACGAGGCTTCTATTTTAGTCAAAGCCATAGTTGATGCCAAAACTAAAGCTGAAAAGATCGCCAAAGCAGGCGGAAAGAAATTGGGGGAGGTCATTAGTATAGTTGAGGGTTCTAATTACAACGGGTCGGTAGCGTACGGTGATTTAAAAGGTTTCGGTGGGGGAGGCGGGGGTCTCCCAATTGAGACGGGGTCCACAACAGTTTCAAAAACGGTTACCGTAACCTTTAGATTGAAATAGCTACATCTTTAAAAAAAATCGGGCTGAGAAGTTGTAAGAGGAGACAACCGCACAGCCCTTTAAGCAACACCGATTTAGATGATTTGCTCAGGTTTAACGTGTGCGGTGTGACACCGTTTAAACATCGGGACTGAACAAGTTACGAACATCCATCTACGAGCTTGTCAGACATTCCACGAACGATCCACGAACGAGCCAACTTCAGTCTCCCGATTAGACCTAGTAGTATTTTAATTTGTTATTCTGAAAATGTCAAAGAAGTAAATTAATAATTCTATTTTTTACATAAATAACACTAAGTAGCTTTTTATCCCCGATTAGACCCTTTATTTTCTCGTTGTTTAAAGCGGTTTTTTTGGCTCCATTTTCATCAGCATCCCTTGTAATTTCAATTTCTGCTTTAACCCTGCCGTTTATTTGAACCGGTATTAAAACTGTGTCTTCTTCTAGCACGTTTATATCGAATTTTGGCCACTGCTGTAAGTGCACACTGTTTTCCTTTTTCCACTTTCTATAGCCATTAATTTCCTGCCAAATATCTTCAGAAGCGAAAGGTGCGAACGGAGCGAATGCTTTTATAAAGCCTTTGTAAATTTCCTTATTTATTTTCGTTTCTTTTTTAAGAATATTAATAAAAATCATAAACTCACTTATGCAAGTATTCATTTTCAGCGCTTCAATCATACTCGTAGCATTTTTAAGCATTAAGTTGTACGCTTTTGTAATTTCCTTCGATGCGGGGTCGTTAGTAATCTTGTTTTTCATCTGGTAAACATTTGAGATCAATTTACGAACAGCCTTAATGCTGTTTGTATTCCAAGGATATGTGTCTTCATACGGCCCTAAAAAGCAAATGCTCATTCTTGTTGAGTCCGCACCATATTGATCTACATACTCCATAGGTTCTACCGTATTTCCGTAGGACTTGGACATTTTTCTTCCATCTGCTCCCAGTAAAAGCCCGCCGTTTAACCTCCATTGATAGGGTTCTTCGGTCGGAACAAGTTTTTGATCATATAAGAACTTATGCCAGAAACGTGAGTAGAGTAGGTGCATCGTTGTATGTTCCGCACCTCCAAAATACTTATCAACAGGCAACCAGTATTTAAGTTTTTCCATATCTGCAAATGTCTCGTCATTTTTTGGATCGCAGTATCTAAGGTAGTACCAACAAGATCCGGCCCAATTAGGCATTGTATCGGTCTCTCTTTTTGCTTTTCTACCTTTAAATTCAATATTTACCCACTCTTTATTTTTATCTAAGGGCGAAGATCCGTCAGAAGTAGGTGAGTAATCGGGAACATCTGGTAACGTAACGGGAAGCATCTCTTTTACTTGCTTGGGGTTATTTGTGTCGCAGATTGCCACTACAGAACCATCTTCAAGATGTAATAGTGGAAATGGCTCACCCCAATACCTCTGTCTTGAGAATACCCAGTCTCTGATTTTGTAACTTACAGCCTTCTTCCCAACACCCTCCCGCTCTAAATCTTCAACTATTTTTAGTTTGAAGTCTTCTGATTTCATGCCATTGTATTTATCACTGTTTATCATTATTCCCTCACCTATATACAAATCTGTTTTTTTATCATTTCCTTCAATAACTTTAATAATTTCAATCCCATACTTTTTAGCAAAGCTGAAGTCTCTTTCATCGTGTGCCGGAACTGCCATAACAACTCCGGTTCCATAATCCATCAAAACATAGTCGGCAACGTAAATCGGAACTTCCCTACCAATAAGTAAGCATTTTGCGGTAATTCCTTTAAGTTCAACCCCGGTTTTTTCTTTTAACATTTGTTTTTCAAGATCAGATTTATTTTTTGATTTATTTATATATTCAGAAACCGCATCCTTGTTTTTAATATGCTCAAAAATCTTAGTTATTAAAGGATTTTCCGGAGCAATTCCCATAAAGGTAATCCCATAAATAGTGTCTGGTCTTGTTGTGAAAATACTCACCTTTTCTCCTTCTATTTCAAAATCAATCTCAGCACCTTCGCTTTTTCCTATCCAATTTGTTTGTGCAATCTTTATAGCTTCAGGAAAATCCAAGTCCTTTAATCCCCGCAGTAGTTTTTCAGCATACTGAGGTATTTTTAGAACCCACTGCTTGAGCATTTTCTTTTCAACGGGATTTCCATCTCTTTCTGATATTTTATTTCCGTCTTTATCGTTTAGTACTTCCTCATCGGCTAAAACTGTCTTTAATTTCTCACACCACCAAACAGGGGTTTCCTTGTATTGCGCGAGACCTTGTTCAAAAAACTTCAAAAACAACCACTGCGTCCACTTGTAATAATTTGGGTCCGTGGTGTTTATTTCACGGTTCCAATCAACTCCATAGCCCATTCTCATCATGCAATCTTTGTAGTGCGGGATAATGTCAGTATTGATCTTTGAAGGATGTCCGCCGGTTTTTATTGCGTAATTTTCGGCTGGAAGTCCGAACGCATCCCAACCCATCGGAAACATGACGTTATATCCATTCATTCTTAAAAATCTTGAGTAAACATCAGGTACGGTGTACCTCATCGCATGTCCGACGTGTAAGGCCTTGCCCGATGGATATGGAAATTCAGCAAGGATGTATTTTTTGGGCTTGTCGGAAAAGTCTATTGCTTCATAAACATTATCTTCAAACCACTTATCTTTCCATTTTTCTTCTATTTTTGAGTGATCGTAGCTTTCCATAAAGATAGTTGAAATTTAGTTGATTTTATAATATATTGCAATACGTGGCAAAAAAGAAAGGTAATCGAATATTAATAGCTATGGAATGCACCGAAACCGGTATGCGTTCCTACATAACCGAGAAAAATCGTGTTAATAGCACGGAAAAGATTGAATTGAAAAAATACAACCCAAAGCTGAGAAAACACACACTTCACAAAGAAGTTCAAAAGCTTAAGTAGATTTAACTTTCAACCAGCGTTTTCATTGTTATACCAACTCAAAATTATGTAGCAAATTGGTATTTTTACAACACCCTATCTTCTAAAAAACGGTTCGATTCCTGTTTCTGTGTTACAATAGGCATAATATTAAGCTGTTGGTACTATTTCGACAGCCAAAAAACAGGAAAAGGAGACTAAAATGACCACGTTAGGTAAGCTGATCTTGACAGCTATGTGTGCTGTCGCCTTGGTTAGTTTGCTAATGTTCTTTCTACGTGAGCGAAAAACTTGTGGCAACATACACGATCTATATCCTGCTTCCCTTGGCGGTCACAGTCGTTGGAGTTGCCGTTTGGTTCTTACCCCCTCCTTAAATCAGAAGGGGGTTTTATATTTGCAGACTATTTTGTGAAATACGTTTTTCAGTAAGTTTCCAACACGGTGTTCAAGTACGATTTTCTGAAATTTTCCTTAAAAAGTGCTAGAATAGAGCGTCGTAAAAGAGGTTTTTGGTAAATATGAGCAGAGGAATTCTATTTATTGTTGCAACGCCAATCGGAAATATGTCCGACATAACCCTCAGAGCTCTGGAAATACTTAGGGGCGTTGACCTTATTATTTCTGAAGATACAAGGGAAACCGATAAAATACTCAAGAAATATGAGATTTCAAAGTCCCAGCTATCGTACAGGGACCAAAATCACCCCACCATGCTTCCTAAAATAGTGGACATACTTGAATCTGGGCAGAATGCTGCCTTGATTTCCGATAGTGGTACACCTTTAATATCAGATCCGGGGTACAAACTTGTTAGGGAACTGATTAAAAAGGATTTTGTAGTCCAATCTATACCTGGTCCTTCCGCTTTAATATCGGCTCTTGTTGAGTCGGGTTTTCCTACCGATAAGTTTAGTTTTTTGGGTTTTTTACCAAAATCAAAAAACGATCGGGTAAAACTTCTCAAATCATACGGTGATAAGGAGGCTACATTAATTATTTACGAATCTCCTTTTAGGATAATAAAGCTTTTGGAGGAAATTAATGAGTCACTGGGAAAGCGCCATGTATGCCTTGCAAACGAAATGACAAAGCTTCACGAAAAAATCATTAGAGGAAGTATCTCAGATTTATTAAATATTTACTCCAATTCCAAACTTAAAGGGGAGTTTGTTGTTTTAGTTGCCAAGGAAGGTTTTGAACTATGAAACCCAAAGTAAGAAAAGAAGAAGAATCACATCTTAAAACAACTATTCTAAAGCTTAAGAAAGCTAGAAAATCTGCAACTTTGAAACTTGATGTTATAAGTTCCGAAAATCTTGAAAGACTTAAGGAGTTAAGGGAAAGCGGTGGCAGCTCTTATGGCTATCAGACATCTGATTTTGATGTTTTACTTGAGCAGCTTCACCAAAAAAATGCCGCCTTAAATATAAAAGGAAAATACAAGTCACTTGAGGAAATAGGCTTTCTTTTAAGCGAACCTTATTTTTCAAGAATAGATTTATTTGACCCCTCGTTTAAAAAGACGGATAAGTTTTACATCGGAAAGTTTTCTTTTACTGAGAAAAAACCGATTATTACTGACTGGAGAAGCAAGGTGGCATCGGTTTATTACAGATACAGGTACCCACAAAAAGGTGTTTTTTATGAAACTCCCCTTGGTAAGCAAACAAGAGACTTAAAGATTAAAAGAACCTTTGAGATTCAGGATGGAAAACTTGTTGGTTATTTTGATAACGACCTTCAATTAGATGAATCAACAGTAATTATAGAGAAAATAAAAACGAGATCGGGAGGAGTATTGGAGGACATAGTTCAGACAATACAGGAGTCCCAGCTTGATATTATAGAAGCTGACCCCAGACAAATTTGTGTGGTTCAGGGTTGCGTTGGCAGCGGTAAAAGCACTGTAGCAATCCACAAGCTTGCGCACATCTTTTTTAACTACCCAAACCTCATTCATCCCGAAAGATGCTTGCTTGTTGCCAAAAGTCAGATCCTTGCGGGCTATCTTTCTACTCTTTTTCCAAGACTAGGTATTTTTGATCTTACTTATAAAACCGTCAAGGACGTAGCATACAATTTAATGTTTCAGGAGGGGCTTAAAGCAAATTATGATCTTGCAGACACCCGAAACCTTTCTGAATTTAATCCAACCGGCGTTAAAAAATTGATGAAGTCTGTTTTGTTAGCTCAAAAGGAGTACGAAAGAAAAATAAATAAAATATTCAAAGACCCGGAGCTCGGAACGTTCGCAAGTTTTAAATATAGCTACAACCAAACACCGTACGAAAATATAACGGATATTTTGGAGGATATTACTGAGGAGCTTACGGTTCAGAAAGAGCGGTTCGCTAAAAACCCAGATTCCATACAGGCGTGGTTATATAAAGAAAATATTTTGGCTCTAAGAAAAATATTAAGACAGGCAAACGTTTTAAAAAGTGAGATTAAAGAAAAAACTATCAAAAGGGTCGCAAAAAAAACGGGTCTTGACATAAACAAAAAGCTTAACTACTCAAAAGTTTTAGCCTACCTTTATATTTACTCAGAACTTGTTGGACTCACAAAGTTTAGGAAATATGAGTATTGTGTTGTTGATGAGGCTCAGGATTTTAGTCCGCTTGAGTATTTATTCTTAAGCAAAGTTGTTTTGAGAGGAAGGTTTGCTCTTTTTGGTGACTTGAATCAGACTCTTCAGGAAAACGGAATAGAAAATTGGGAAATAATTCCGGATGTCATTAAAGAAGCAAGAGTAGCAATTAAATTTGAGTTGGATAAGAATTACAGAAGTACAAAACAAATTATAATATTTGCAAATAAAGTTCTTAGAAACTACTCGAACAAGTATTTACCCAAATCTATTAATCGGGTTGGTGATGATCCTGTTGAGATCTTGTTCCAGGATATCGATGGGGTGTATAAGAAATTTGAAGAGGGAATAAAAGGAGATTCGAAAAAAATAGATAAAAGTATCGGGATAATTTGCTTTGGTGATACTGAAAAAGCGGAACAAATCCTTTCAAAGATCAAATCCCTAAAGGATAAGGTGATAAAACTTGAGTCAACAAAAAAAATAACTTACGTTCCAAGAGGAGTTTATTTAATGTCGGCTGATGATTGTAAGGGTCTTGAGTTTTCTAAGGTATATATTTTAGGACTAAATTTAAAAAAGATTAAAATCCTCCCTGAGGCCAGAAAAGCCTTTGTTGCTGTAACAAGGGCGATGAATGAGCTTTTTGTTTATGGTGTAAAATGAATATGATGGGGCTTAAAAGGATTTTTAAATGGACAAAAGAAAACATTTGTCTGATTTTAATTTTAGTCCCATCTTTTATTTTAAGATTCGTAAATTTGGGTTACTCTGATTACCAGGGAGATGAGATAAAAGCATTGTACTTTCCCCCTTCCGGCCAATCTTTTTTTCAGTTTGTTATGGATCAAAGGAAAGGCCCTATTCAATTTATTATCACTTTCTTGATAAAGATTTTTGATAACAATTACAATAACCAGTTTCTTGTAAGGTTACCTTTTGCTGTCGCGGGTTTACTTTCAGTTTATATTTTCTACAAGTTTATAAACCTTTATTTTGGAAAGAAGATAGCTTTTTACTCCTCAGTGTTTTTTGCAACAAACGGTTTTTTCATCGCTTTTTCAAGAATAGCTCAGTACCAGGCGTTCGTAATTTTGTTTATGGTTTTATCTTTATATTCGTTGTCACTGGCTGTAAAAAACAAAGACTTCGCTGTCAAAGGTCTTTATATCTCTTTGATTTCCTGGGCATTATCATTGCTATCTCATTACGACGGGATTTTTATATTTCCTTTTATGGCCTACTTGTTATATGAATGGTTCAAAAGTAAGGTTTTGTTAAAAAGCGATAAGATTAAGCATTTTGTACTTGCAGGTTTAGTTTCTGCTTTTTTAATCCTCATTTTTTACATTCCATCTGTATTTTCTTTGAGTCCCGCAACGAAGTTGTATTGGCAAGGGAGAATTAGTGGGGACGTGTCTCAAAAAATATCAAGCTCTTTGTATCTTTTTTCAATTTATCAGCCAATATACACCGTGCATATTTATAGGATCCTTTTCATTTTAGGCTTGATGTTTTTAATACTTGGTCTTTCTTCGAGACACATTCTTAAACTTAAAAAGCTCCCAAGTTTTGTAAAAAGGTTTTTTGTTCACTCAACTGATCACATGAAGATAATTCAAGAAAATCACTTATTAATTTACGCATTAACCTTATGGTTTTTAGTGCCGTTTCTGTTTTTCGAGGTATATGTACATATTCCGGGAACCCACATATATTGTTACCTGATTCCGTGCTTTGTATTTTTGGCTTACGGTCTTGTTACGCTTGAAAGCCTGACATTCAAAATATTTGAATATAACCTAATGAAACTAGTTAATACCGCCGGGGTGGTGATACTTTCAGTATTTTTGCTTGCCCAGTCCTATGTAATTTATGTTGATAACTCAAAGGAATACCCGTGGGAACATGAGAAGTTTTTGTTTTGGACATTTTCCCAGGTTAATTTGTTGTACCACTCAAGTTTATTTGGTTTTCCTTATTTTAGAGATTGGGAGGGGATAAGGGAGTTTGTAACATCCTTCCCGGAAGTTACCGCTTATATGTCAAACGAGAGACAGGCAATTTCCAGGTACTACATTCCGTTTGACAGAGAAAAAGAAGCGGCAGGATTTTTTGTATATGTTAAAAGCCCCCAAAGCTTTGAAAACAATATTATTTACGATAAGGCCGCTTATTGGATTTCCCGTTACCAGCCCGTACATACTCTTACGAGAAATGGAAGTGACCTGGTAAGAATATATATAATGGAAACGGGAACCTTGGATGATATAAAAGCTAAAGGATTTTAAATCTTATTTCCAAATACCAAGTAAAAAACAATTAATGAGCCGATTGCGTTAATTAGAACAAATCCCGCGGTTAAATCCTTAACTACTTTTGCAATTTGATTATTATGTCTTACGAAATGATCCATGATTTCTTCCACGGTTGTATTTATAAGTTCTGATGCGAGTAAAAGGCTCATGGAAAGTGTTATAAGAGCCCATTCCACATTTGATATCTTAAGTAATTTGCCAAAAATTATTGCAAAGATTACTATTACAATCTGAGCTCTGAAGTTAGCTTCGTTTAGGAGTGCGTGAAAAATTCCGTTAAACGCATGCTTAAAACTTCTAATGTGTCTGGTAGGGTGATGGGACTTAAATATTTGTAGCATGCTAAAATAATAACATATATGACAACCAAGAAAAGCTGGTTTAAAAAGATAAAAGAATACATCCCGTTTGTTCTGGTGATCTTGGGCGTTTTTTTATATTTCAACTCGAAAAACAACGTGTATTGGTATAGATAAGGAAATAGTTAGAATTGGATGCCGTCGCGAGTATTAGATTTTGATGTATTTTAATCTTTCAAAGTTCTTTCCCGATTCAAGTCTTGTTTCTTCAAGAAATTCTTCTTCAACAATTTCAGGGGTAAAGGCATTTTTATGTTTAAGTAACGCGTTTCTTTTTTTATTAATATATTTAGTAATATCAAAGTAACGTACGTCTGGATAAGCGTACGCATCTGAAAACAAAAGCTCTGAAACTTCGTGAGGCTCAAGATTATATTTTGTGAAATGCTCCGGGAAGAACCCTCTATCTCTTGAATATGGGTAGGCTGCGTCTATTGTTATGAGAGCTGTGTGCCTATGATCCCGGTGGTTTACCCAATGTATTTCTGAATTAAAGGCGTTTATAGGATCAAAGGGATTTTGGGTAATAATGATATCGGGCTTAAATTGCCTGATATGGAAAACTACTTTTCCAATGTTTTCTACGGTATCTTCTAACTCACCGTCTGGGATATCCAAGTTGAAAATATTCTCTTCTGCCAATCCCAGTTCTTTTCCAGCTTCTACTTGTTCAAATTTTCTTATTTCTGAATACTCTTTCTCTGACACGTCGGTTCTGTTTTGAAACCCCTTACCTCCATTTGTCATAGCTACGTTCCTTACTTTTTTCCCTTCTGCTAGTAATCTTGCAACAATACCCCCGCAGATAATTTCATTATCATCCGGATGTCCCAAAATAATAAGTACTCTATTTTTATTATCAAATATTTCTGAAAATGAATCTTTTATTGACATATCTTTATTATACAAATTAATTTTAAGTTATGAATGGTGAGGACGGAGGGATTCGAACCCTCGACAAATGGATTAAGAGTCCACTGCTCTACCACTGAGCTACGTCCCCAAACCCATGACATTATACATTATATTCTCTCCTCGCATTTCATACCAAATCAAACAGCAGCCTTCTACTATTACGTATTGACTGCTGTTTAGAAAAAAACTATTTCTTCTTTTTTTTCTTGACTACCTTTTTCTTCTTTGCTGGCATTGTTTCACCCTCCTTATGAGTAAATTAATACTGGTTAAATTTCATGTTAACCATTCCAGTTGTTCAAAACTGTTTAAATTTTCAAGTTAGTTTTAGATCCTCGACTTGGGCATCTCACCAAGGTTCATTTAACCCATTCTTTTAAAAGCAATAAAAAAAGCACTCGAATCCTATCAAAGTGCTTACCTTTTTTATAAATTTGTTGGGCAGAGTTAAATTCATCGCTCTTGATAAAATAATGAATGTATTTTTATGTAATGTCAATACTAGGACTGAAAATATTATTTAAAAAATATTGAAAATGAAAAGGCCCCGAATGATTTTCTCAAAGGGGGTCTGCACAGTTTTGGGGGCATACGGAAATGCGGATCTTTAAATGGCGCGCCCGGGGGGAGTCGAACCCCCACATAACCTTGTTCCGAAGACAAGTGCCCTATCCATTAGGCTACAGGCGCATTAACTTATATATTATACCTAAATTTCCGTGATATTATTTTTACATGCCAAGGAAAACGATAATCTTAGGTTTGGGTTATTTAAGTTTTATTGTTGTCTCATTTTTTTATGTAAAATCAATACTCAAAACAGAAAACCTTTTCCCAAAAGACAATGTTAAACCTAAGATAGAAAAAACCTGGACGATAAGTGCAAGTTTAATTGTAAACACAGGTTCAAAAACATTTAACTATAAAACTGACGTCAAAAACACAGATTCGATTATGAGTTTTTTAGAGGATTTAAGAAATAACAAAGGGCTTGTGTTTGAGAAGGTTGATTACACGCATGGGGTTGAAATTGACTCATTATTTAACACTAAAGCTTCGGACGGTTACAAATGGGCGGTCTTTCAAAATGGTAACGATCTAACCGATGCCCTTTCATCCACAAGAATTTTAGATGGGGCAGTATACGAAATTAGATTGGTTAAGAAATAAATGATCAAAAATATAATATTTGATTTTGATGGTGTGCTTGCAGATACATTTCCCTTTGCTGTTAATGCCGCGATGGAAATTAACAAAGAGCTTAAACTTCTATCCGACGAGAAAATAAATCCCGAAGAATTTAGATCTTTGGATATGGAAGATTTTGTTAAGGAATTTAAAATTTCAAAGGTAAAGCTTCTTTTTTTCGTACTTAAGTATAGAAAAAAACTTCAAAAGGAGATAGAGGGCCTGCCTACATTTAACGACCTCCCACACGTACTGCACCAACTTAGATCCAAAAAGGTTAAGCTTGGAATTGTCACATCAAATCAGAAAAAAATAGTTCAAAAGTTTTTAAATTTCAATAATCTAGAAGTTTTTGATTTTATATTTTCGACATTTAGTTTATTTCATAAAGAAAAGGCCCTTTTGAATTCCTTAAGGAGGTTTAATCTTAAAAAAGAAGAAACGATATATGTTGGGGATGAAACTCGGGACATAAGGGCAGCAAAAGCAGCGGGTTTAAAGGTAGCCTCGGTAACTTGGGGTTATAATTTTGAGTCTAAGCTGGCTGAATATAAACCCGATTTTATAATAAATAGGCCTCAAGAGCTGTTAGATTTACTACAATAGGTCACACCAAAACTTTATTTCGATAAGGAGAGAGGATGTCGAATCATACACAGCCCGATGTCGCTTGCAGAATTGTAGACTGGTTCAGAAAATATCATAAATCTAAATCCTCCGAGAGAAATCGGAAGGAGAGGAATAAAACTAAACCAGCACGTTCCAGCAATAAGCACAGAAGCGTGTAGAAAATTTCGTAGGCCCGGATAATCACACCCCGGGCTTTTTTGTGCGTATGACGTAATATTGATAGAATAGGACTGTATAAGCCGGAGTGGTGGAAATGGCATACACGCAGTCTTCAGGAGGCTGTTCCCAAAAGGATTGCAGGTTCAAATCCTGTCTCCGGCACCAATTAATACTAAATCCCTTTTACTTTCTGAATAGGTTCCGTGCAAAAAGCCCTGACAAAGGTTCTTTTACCAAGAAGGTTGTAGACAGGACTTGGATATTCCTCGTCGATCATCAAAATATCCGTGGAGTCAAAATGATTGCTTCTTTCTTTCAGCAGTCCCGCGTTTAGTACAGTGGGGTTTGCAAAATATTTCCTAACAAATGCCCTGTTATTAACATAAACAATTAGTGAATTCAGCGCGTTGCTTTGCTGTTTTACGTATTCCTGCACAAAACAGATAGGGTCGTAGTTTTCTGGTTTCGCCGCGTATCTTCCGTCATAATTGTTTATTAATTCCATATAAGCTGTTCTGGCATAAACGTTATCGATAAATATTTGATACTTCCCAACACCCATAGCCATAAGTTTATCGGCAAATTTCCATTTAAGCTGCAGTTCCCTGTAATGGTGAAAGGATAAGAAAAAAGTCACTACGCAAATAAAGGCGGTCATTAGTATAGTCGTCCAGTGTATCGAAAAACCCCTCTCTTGAGCGCTTGTCGCAACATATATTAGTAAAATGATGAAGAAATTTACCAAGTATCTGTCAAAAACCCTGTCGGTAACAACCGCGATAACATAAAAACCCAATATCAATAAAAGCAGTGTTAACTTGTGAAAATTTATATTAGCTTTAGCAACAGCGACTCCCTTGTTTTTTGTATCTTTAATTTTTCCAATCAGCTTGTCAATCAGATAAAAAGCAATGGCTAATAGAGATACGGAAATTAAATATGAAAGGAACAGCTTAAAAAGGGTATTGTTAAATAGATTTTCTCTAATATTAACCATTAGCCTCGCATAAAATCCCTCAAGGTAAAAAAGATTTCTTAGTTTAAAAACATCAATTTTAAAGAATTCATAAGACATGGGTAGTGCGATAGCTAAAGTGAAAATTTTGATGTAATTTCTTTGTTTTAAAAACAAAGAAGCCGTAAATGGCAGAAGTAAATACCCTATATATGGGAGAACTGATGTGCTTGTTACTCTGGAAATAAACAAATTCACGCTAGCAAAAAAAAGCAGCATGTTCAAGCTCTTGGGATCCCCCAAACTCTTAAATTTCGGCCAAAACAAACCCATACATCCAAACACTATGAAGGGTATGAGAATTAGCAAAAGTTTTCTAATGTTTATTTTTTTAAGATTAGAAATAACATACACAATTAAATAGGCAACCAACAGCACAACCCCGTACTGCCTGATCATTATTGAGAGCCCGCCTAAAATGCAGGCGATAAGCAAAGATCTATCACGTCTTGTTTTTATGTACGATAGAAAAAAATATAAAGACCAAATTATGTAAAACAGAAAGTAATTCTCAGTCATAAAACTAAGAGAGCTGACGTAAAATTGTGGAATAAACGTGATTAGTATTAAAGTCAGGGTTCTTATTTTCCTTTGGACATTTAGGACTGAAAAAACCCTGTCCAACCCCACAATACAAAAAATTGTTACTAATATCGTGAGAACCCTCAAGGATATATAGCTTAACCCAAAAAATTTACTCCACAAAAAACCCATAAGACCCTGCAAAATAAAGGTTGGACCAATAAGTGCACTTTTTGTAAATATTCCATTTGAAAAAGTTTTTATCTGCGTAAGATAATAAAAATCATCATTCGAAGGAAAATTTCCCCAACATCCTACGATTACTATACTGACCAGATAAATGAAAACTGTAATAAAAAGTGGGTTTGAACCAGCGCTTTTAAGTATTTTTATAGTTTTTTGTTTACCAACCCCAGTATCTATCATAACAAATATATTTTAGCATAGAAATTTATGGGACTTATCGTTTTCCTGTAATATAGTATAATCTATCCATCCAGGGCGGGTGGCGGAATTGGCATACGCGCTAGCTTAAGGAGCTAGTGGGGCAACCCATGCAGGTTCAAGTCCTGTCCCGCCCACCAAAGTATGAATAAAAAAACGACAGGATTGTTGTTATAATATCTTACTGTGCGACGGTAGTTCAGTTGGTAGAACGTCTCCTTGCCAAGGAGAAGGTTGCCGGTTCGACTCCGGTCCGTCGCTCCAAAGTTTGTAAATACGGGGCGGTAGCCAAGATGGTCACGGCACCGGTCTGAAAAACCGGCTATGAGGGTTCGAGTCCCTCCCTCCCCACCAATTTATTATCAAACGTGATTTAGGGCGGTTAGCTCAGCTGGTTAGAGCGCACGGTTTACATCCGTGAGGTCATAGGTTCAATCCCTTTACCGCCCACCAAGATCGTACTAACAATTTTTTCTTTGCCATTTATCTAAGTTACTATTATAATTGCAACATTAATGGGGGATCGTCTAACGGTAGGACTCTGGGTTTTGGTCCCAGCTATTGGGGTTCGAATCCCTGTCCCCCAGCCAAACGGTATACTTATGTGACCTAGATGCTTAATAAAGCAAATAATAACTTTAGAACATAAACCATCTATACGTTTGCACTGTAAACTTGATTCCTATAAAACACTATCTCCCTATTTAAAATAATTAAGGTATGAAAGAATCGCTCAAAAGTAGGAATTCGACAGTTCATGTACCTTTAGTTTCGATCGTTGTGTAGGTCACATTTTTGATATTACAATTTTATTATTTTAGGTAATCGTCCAAATGCTTCAAATAGGAATAAAAGTGTGGATTCATCAATATTTCCATTAGTATTTTTCTTTGTTATTCTCTCCATTCTCTTGTTATCAAAAAAGAGAGGAAACAATCTTCTCACTAACCGAGTTAGGTTCGGTAACTTTTAGTTTTGGATTTTCCTTCAAAGCTCTCTTTATGGACAGTATAGCTCCTTTATTTCTTGCCCAGCTTCTTCTAGCCAAACCGTTATGTATATCCCAAAAAATCATTGAATTAAGCCTTCTTTCGGCGTCTTTACTTCCATCCAAAACCAACCCAAAACCACTATTTATTACCTCACCCCAACCAACCCCACCTCCATTGTGAATTGAAACCCAGGTAGCCCCACGGAAGGAATCCCCTATTACATTCTGAACAGCCATATCAGCTGTATAGCGGGATCCGTCGTAAATATCAGAGGTTTCCCTGTATGGGGAATCCGCACCTGAAACATCGTGATGGTCTCTACCTATAGCAATAGGTGCAGAGATTAACCGTTTCCTAATTAGATCGTTAAATGCTTTTGCTATCTTCAGTCTTCCTTCAGAATTGGCATAGAGAATCCTAGCTTGTGATCCAACAACTAAATTGTTTTTATCGGCATTAGTAATCCACTTAATATTATCTTCCAGTTGTTGACGGATTTCTGAGTGAGCAGATTTTGTAATAATCTCAAGGACACGAGCTGCAGTTTTGTCTGTTAGTGCTAAGTCTTTGGGGTCACCCGATGTACACACCCATCTAAAAGGGCCAAAACCATAATCAAAGTATTTTGGACCCATTATATCTTCTACATAGGAAGGATACTTAAAAGTTTTGTCGGCTTTAAGAATGTCAGCGCCAGCTCTGCTAGCCTCTAGTAAAAAGGCGTTGCCGTAGTCCCAGAAATACATTCCCCGCGCCACCATCTTATTTATGGCTGCAACCTGTCTGACTAGAGATTGATGAACATACTCCTTAAACTTTTGAGAATCGGAAACCATCATTATTTTTGCTCCCTCAAAAGTTAAGCTAACAGGATAATAACCACCCCCATAAGGATTGTGAAGTGAGGTTTGATCTGACCCTAAATCGACCTTGATCTTTTCTTGAACAAGTTTTTCCCAAAGATCTACAATATTTCCCTGATACCCGAGAGAGACAGCCTCTTCATTTTTCTGAGCAAGTTTTAGCCTGTCTATAAGTTTGTCAAGATCCTGAAAAACCTCATTAAGCCACCCTTGGGTGTACCTTTTTTCTATGGCTTTAGGATTAACTTCCGCAATAACCCCAACCGCACCTGCAATTACGGCGGCTTTAGCTTGAGCGCCTGACATACCACCCAGACCTGAAGACACAAAAATTTTACCTCCTAAATCGTCAGATCCTTTTTGCAAAATTCTTGCGGCGTTAAGAATGGTAATTGTCGTGCCATGAACTATCCCCTGGGGACCGATATACATATATGAGCCGGCCGTCATTTGGCCGTATTGAGTGACACCCAAAGCATTAAACCGTTCCCAATCGTCAGGTTTAGAATAGTTTGGTACCATCATGCCGTTTGTGACAACAACTCTCGGGGCGTCTTTATGTGAAGGGAATAGACCCAAAGGATGACCAGAATACATAACAAGCGTTTGTTCATCTGTCATTGTAGCCAGATATCTCATTGTTAAAAGATATTGCGCCCAATTTTGGAAAACCGCACCGTTACCACCATAGGTAATCAATTCATATGGATGCTGCGCTACGGAAGTATCTAAATTGTTGTTAATCATTAACATAATTGCAGCAGCATGTGTTGATTTGTGTGGGTAATCACTTATTTTTCTGGCGTAGATCCTGTAATCTGGTCTAAAGCGGTACATGTAAATTCTTCCATATTCCTCTAGTTCTTTTGCAAATTCTTTAGCGAGCACTTGATGAAATTTCGAAGGAAAATAGCGTAAGGCGTTTCTAACTGCCAACCTTTTTTCTTCTTTTGAAAGGATGTCTTTTCTTTTCGGAGCATGGTTTATATTCTCATCATATAGTTTGACATTGGGAAGTTTATCTGGAATCCCCTGCAAAATTGATTTCTGGAAACTTTTTAGTTCACTAACTTTCATTGGTTAGATTTTATCAGAAAAATGTAAAAAAAACAATTTTCATCTTATCACCACCAAAACTCTTTTTGGATTCTCCTTTGTAGAGGGACCGTACCAAAATGTTTGTAGGTGGGCTCAGGAAATGAAAGAGAGTGTTGAAAATAGAAACCAAAATATAATTCTTTTACATGTTCTTAATTTTCTCAAATTACATATATAATGTAATAACCTATGTTCTCTATGCAAAACTTACTAACTTTTCTAAGTACCGCTTTAGCCCTTGTTGCTTACTTTGTATATTATATCTCTATTTTAAAAGGTAAAGCTAAACCTCATAGAACAACAAGACTGGTTTTATTTATTATTAGTTCCCTTGCAACAGCATCAATGTTTGCACAAGGTAATCGGGTAGCTATTTGGCTGTCGGGCGTTTTTGCAGTTAGTTCCTTTGTTATCTTTTTAATGAGTATAAAGTACGGTTTGGGTGGTTTTTCCAAACTTGATATTTTTTGCTTTGTTATAGCTTTGTTCGGTATTGCAGTTTGGATTTATACTAGAAATCCAACGACAGCGATATTTTCTTCTATCGCTGCAGATTTTACTGGTTTCCTTCCAACTATAATAAAATCCTATAAAATGCCTGAGTCCGAGGTATGGACCTTCTTCTTTATTGGTGCAGTTTCAGCAGCCTTAAATCTATTAGCTACGGAAAAGTGGGTATTTGAAGCGTTTGCTTACCCCCTATATATAATTCTTGTCAACACAATAGTGGTTTTACTAATTCTTAGACCAGTTTTAAATATTAGCAAAAAATAAGGGACGCTAAAGATTTGATTCTTTTTGCGTCCTTTGTATAACTTAGTTCTTTCGAAATCACATTTCTTCCTTACGGATCCATGGGTAGATTGCTGGCACAGTAGTGGCTCCGGTACACCTCAGCATACGTGTACGCTGTAACCAGATTTTCGGACCTTCAGTTTGGAGCAATATTCCCCCGATTTTCTGGAGAAATTTTCCCTGCGCTCCGTACAAGGCAAATTTTAATCTGACCATCTCCTCAAGTGTCTGTTGGTCAAATTTGAGGTTGCCTTTGTAAGGACCTGTTTCCCCAAAAAGCCAGCCGAAAAATACAAGCTCACTTTGAAGCTCATCTTCAGCCACTTTTGCCTCAGACGTTCCGGGAACAACATTGTTCAGTCCAAGACTTTGAACCTCAGCATCTTTACTGAACAAAGAGCCCGCACGCACTTCAAAACTTTGAAGGTACGCAGCGCGACGTTTATCAAACTTAGCTAAGTTCAGATTAAACCCCCTCATAAACGGGAAAATATAAACCTCAGCATCATTGTCACCAACAAGGATGTGAAGTTTTGGAGAAACCCCTGTGTTCTTCAGATCTGCTAATACCTTCTTAAGTTTAGGTATCCTCTGGAAAAATAGATCGTTTGGGTCATCCGCTGTAGCTGGCATGTACTCCTCCGGTTGTTTGGAATACAGTGCTACGGTGTTAAATTTTGGACACACAAAGACAGAAAGGTCCAAGACCCCAGTCTTAATTGCAACACTAACGATACTCTCAATCCAGGCGGCATCGGGATTACCAGGCATCCTATCCATAGAATTTACAATATCCTGTGTATTCATCTCTTCCTCCTCTTTACTTGAAAATTGGGCATTCGTTGAGATATTACTACAAGCTTGTGTTATTTGCAAATTAGTTGTAAAAATTAACAATATGAGGAAAAATCAGGTATTACAAACTTTAAAAGAACTAATAAACATCCCATCTTATGTTTCAGAAGATAAGGACGAGAGTAAATTAGTCGATTATATATATAATTTTCTGTCTTCAAACACAAACCTAAAAGTAGAAAGACAGAACGTAGAAAATAACAGGGCTAATATTATTGCCTATAAAAATAAGTCGCCAAAAATTATTTTCTTTGGTCACATGGATACAGTCCCGCCAAAAATTGAAACACAAAATCCATTCGAAAGTAGAGAAGAGGACGGTAAACTGTATGGACTTGGATCTGTAGATATGAAGGCAGGGCTTGCCATTATGCTTGAGATAGCTAAAGTTCATAAAGATTCCGATGACATTGCATACGTTTTTACAGTTGATGAGGAATATGAATTCAAAGGTGCTTATAAATTAATCGAAAAGTACGTGTTTAGACCTAAATTTATAATCAGTATTGAACCAACTAGTCTAAAGGTTCTAAATGGTTGTAGAGGTGTTACAGAGTTCAGTTTTGAAACCCACGGAAAATCCTGTCACGCAGGAGTTAAGCACCAAGGTATTAACGCTATAGAAAAAACCGTAGAGTTATTTGACCTATTACAAAAAGAGATTTCAAAATTTGATAAACCCGACACCGTAAATTCGTTAAATCTGGCTTATTTAAACGGTGGTGTGTTAAAACTTGATGGTGATGTTTCTTATAGTGGCAACGTGGTACCTAATTACGCTAAATGTGTGGGTGAAATTAGACTTGCTGACTCTAAAATTACAAAAGAATACGTTAAAGATAAGATAAGGGAAATTGGTGCTTTACTTAAGCTGGAAATAACAAATATAGATTTTAAATTTCTCGTCGGGCATATGTATACGCCAAAGGAAAACATCAAAGATTTTGAAGACTCAGTTGCTCGAAACCACCTTACCTGCGAATACTCTAGTATAAATGAAACAGGATATTTTGAAGTCCAGTTATTACAAGAAAAATGGAAGGGAAGTGTTGTGATATTCGGACCTGGACCAACATCAATGTCTCATTGTGCAAATGAATACGTGGACATTGATACCGTAAACCAAACATTATATGTTATAGAAGATTTCATAAAAAAAGAAGGCGCCGATTAAGTTTTTATCCTTAATTAGCGCCCAGATTGTACTTTTCTCAACGTTGACACTTTCCATGGGGCGTTTTCATAGGTAAGCTGCCCAAGAGCGAATAACTCTATACTGTTACATTCAGATCGCGGCAGCGGTCAGCTTTCATCATCACGCGTCCGCCCCCATACTCCGTGTCATCTGCGAAGATAATGTACCCAATCGACTCGTAGATGTGTTTGGCGGGGGAGTCCTTGTGGGTTCTAAGCAAAGTCATGTCATCGGGGTGTTCTTGTTTTGCCCATCGGCAAACGAACACAACCATCTCCTTACCCAAACCCTTGTTGCGCTTCTTGAGATCAACAGCAAGCTCGTCAAAGTAAACCAGGTTTAGTGTTTTGGCGTACGGTTGTACCTTGTCGATGATCTTGTCACCCCAGTGTTTCCGAACCTCAGGGAACAAAATCACACGCGCCCAAGCAAAGCCAACAACCTTCTGGTTAAGGAACGCCAAGACTCCAAAGAAACCTTGCTCACTGGATTGATCCAAGATCTCAACTTTCACTTTCTCGACTTCCCATGCAGGAACGATTTCCGTTTTAGGGTGGTTATTCTCGCAGAAACGAACACCCTCGACTTCAACCTGCTGGTGGTTAAAGTACCCCTTGCAAACTGGACATTGACGATATTCACCGAAGTTTGGATCCATCGAAAAAATGTCACAGTAGAGCTCCGCAAGTTGATGCAATACTTGGGGCTTTGATCGCAGAACTTTTGCGTCGAACCGACTCATTAAAGTACCCTCGTTCATTTCGTCCTCCTTTACATTTGTATTGTGATTTAAACAGTATCTAACGTAACAACAGGGCAAAAAAAACCTCCATGCCTCCTTTCCTACTCCGTATTAGCAGTATATTACTACAAAAAGATACACAGTCAAATTAGTCAATTACTTTAGTAAGTCTTGTAGTGAGGATCTTACCGCACGCATGTATGGATAATAAACGGTATCTTTATCGATAAACGGTACGATTTCTCTTACTTTTTTATATACCTTTTCAGTTCGTTTACTAAGTTTAAGCTTTGGGAACAAATCTCGGTTTCTTATATCAATAGCCTGGCAAGCGGAAATTAGCTCTATGGTCAACACATTAGCTGTATTGTCAAAAATTTCTCTTGCTTTTCTCGAAGCTATTGTACCCATTGAGACTAAATCTTCTATGTTGGCGGAAGTAGGAACAGAATCCACCGATGCCGGATGAGCTAATATTTTATTTTCCGAGACTAAAGACGCAGTAGTGTACTGCATGATCATAAATCCTGAATTTAGACCTCCGTTAACAACAAGAAATGCCGGTAGTCCATTATTTGTTGAAGGATCATACAATGTTGCAATTCTTCTATCGGACGTGTTTGCAATTTCTGATAAGGCAATTCCCATAGTGTCCATTGCTATAGCAACAGGTTCTCCGTGGAAATTCCCACCTGAAATCACATCTGGTTCGTCACCTGAAAATATCAATGGGTTGTCTGTAACACTATTTATCTCAGTACCAACAACTTTATTTACATAGTAATAAGCTTCACGTATTGCACCATGAATTTGTGGTAAACACCTGAATGAATATGCTTCCTGAACACGGGTCCTGTCCACAAAAGTGCTGCCTCGTAGTAAAGCTCTCAAGTTAGCTGCTGTTTGTATTTGACCATCATGAGGTTTTATAGCATGGATTCTTGCGTCGTAAGCCTTATCTGTACCTCTAAGCGCTTGTAATGAAAGGGCAGCGCAAGTATCGGCCAACTCGATTAACCATCGAAAGTCATGAACAACGTGAGATGCAACACTGCTCATTGCTGTGGTGTTATTAATTAATGCTAAACCCTCCTTGGAACTTAATTGTACTGGTTTAATTCCAGCTTTACGCATAGCTTCGGCGCCAGTCATAATTTTTCCTTTATACTCAGCCTCGCCCTTACCTATAAGAACAAGCACCATATGTGCCGAGGGAGCGAGGTCTCCACTAGAACCTACAGACCCTTTTTCCGGAATAAGGGGATGAACACTTTTGTTTAGCATTTCAATAATTGTTTGAACTGTTTCCCATTTTGCTCCCGAATAACCTTTCGAAAGGTAATTTGCGATTAGAAGCATTATCCCTCTTACTGTTTCTGTAGGAAAAAAATTTCCTACTCCAACAGCATGAGATAAGATAAGGTTTTCCTGTAATTGCTTAGTTTCCTTTTGATCAATAGACTTATTTTTAAATGCACCGAAACCTGTAGTAATACCATAGACGATTTTTTTCGCAGTAACAGCTTCATCAACAATTTTTCTTGCCTTAGCTATTGGCAACTTTAAACTAGGAGAAATTGATACCTTTTCAAAACTTCTTGTAACTCCTACTAAATCATCTACATCAATGGGTTTATGATCTATTTTCATAAGGTCTCCTTAAATAGATATCTGTAAAAACAAAAAAACCTCCAAAAGAGGTTTTGCAGATGGAGCAAATATTTACATGAATATGGTGATGTGCTATCGTTCTTATCATAAGTGCACAGATTATAGCACTTTAAGAGATATGAACAACAAGAACCTAATAAAACCATCGATACTACCGGGTTTCATGGAACTCATGCCTAACGAACAGCTAGTTTTCAATTCCATGCTCAGGACAATCCAGGAAAGCTACGAGCTTTTTGGTTTTGTACCGTTAGATACCCCCATTATTGAAAGAGCAGAGGTACTTTTAGCCAAGGCAGGATCTGAAGCGACTAAGCAAACCTACCGATTTAAAAAGGGTGATACCGACCAGGCTCTTAGATTTGACCTAACAGTCCCTCTAGCTAGATATGTAAGCCAGCACTTTCGAGATCTGATTTTTCCTTTTAGACGATACCAAATTGGTAAAGTTTATCGAGGTGAAAAACCACAAAAAGGTAGGTTTAGAGAGTTTTATCAATGTGATGTAGATATCATAGGTAAAGGTAATTTAGATTTTGTAAATGATGCTGAAATACTAGCAGTAACGTACTTTACATTTAACAGATTAGGCATAGGAAAGTTCTGCATCAAATTAAACAACAGAAAAATATTATCCGGTTTTATCGAAGATTTAGGCATTAAGGAGCAGGTTGCAGATGTTATGCGGTTAATAGACAAACTAGAAAAGGTTGGTAAAGAAGTTTTTATAAAGGAATTAAAGAATCTTAACATAAATAGTGATCAGGTTGAGGTTTTGACGAATCTTCTAACGATACATGAGGATGCATCGAGTACAATAAAACGTTTACGAGAACTTAAAATCGAAAACAACATGTTCAAAGACGGAGTAAATGAGCTTGAGGAAGTTGTGCAATATATTAAGTATCTGGATATTCCTGAAACCAACTGGAAAATAGATTTATCGGTAGCAAGGGGTTTAGATTACTACACCGGTACAGTATACGAAACAGTTTTAGTTGATTACCCAGAATTAGGAGCTGTTTGCTCTGGGGGTAGATATGATAATTTAGCCGAATACTATACAGAAGAAAAGTTACCCGGAGTTGGGATTTCCTTAGGCTTAACGAGACTTTTCTATCAACTTAACGAACTTAATTTAATAGACAAACATTCTCTAACGCCAACAAAGGTTTTACTACTACCTTTAACAGAATCGTTGTCGGAGACATTTGGTATAGCTACTCAATTAAGGTTAAGGTCAATACCCACTGAAGTTTATGCTCATCAGGCATCCCTTACTAAAAAACTCGAGTACTCCAACAAACTGGGCGTCGAATACGCGGGCATTATAGGTGAAAAAGAATTAAAAGAATCCTCAATAACTTTAAAAAACATGAAGACGGGAGAGCAAAGTAACATTAAACAAAAAGATCTCGTCACCTTTCTTAAGACTAAACTGGGGTAGGGGGCAGGATTTTACCTACGTCTCTCCTACACAAAGGAGTGTTTTGGTCAAACTACCTCTACCAAACTTAATTATTTGCATTGTACCATCCCCGATAAGCACTTACCACCTTACCTGTTAAAAGGTTTATAATTCTAAACAATGTCAGAATACAAGCGTGTCCTGTTAAAACTAAGCGGAGAGGTGTTTGGAGGAGAAAAAAAGGTGGGTTTGGATTTCAAAGCAATAGGATTAATTGCACTTGGCGTAAAGAAGCTTATCGATGAAGCTGGTATTCAGCTGGCGATAGTCAACGGTGGTGGTAATCTCTTTAGGGGACGGGATCATCAGAAGGGAACAGCTGATCCGGCGCAGTTGGATTACATTGGTATGCTGGGGACGATTATGAACGCCTTGGCATTACAACAGGAATTAAACGTCCTAGGAGTTACCTCACGGGTGATGTCATCTTTAAGGCTGGATCAGGCTTGCGAACCTTTTATTCGTTTGCGAGCTGTGCATCATTTAGAAAAAGGCTACGTTTTAATACTGGCGGGTGGTACCGGCAGCCCTTTTTTCACCACCGACTCTGCAGCCGCACTAAAAGCAGCAGAAATAAATGCTGATATTCTCTTGAAAGGAACTAATGTGGATGGGGTTTATGATAGTGATCCGAAGACAAACACAAATGCTAAAAAGTTTCCGCAACTTACGTTTCAGGAAGCATTGGTTAGAGGTTTGATGGTGATGGACAATACGGCCTTTGCTCTTTGTCAATCCCAGCATATTCCGGTTGTTGTTTTTGACGTACGGGATTTTAATAATGTTAGTCGTGTGATTAAAGGAGAAAAAGTAGGTACACTAATCACACCATAAATAATATTATTCTCTCCAGGATTATTTTGCAGCTAGTTATAAGTACCAAAACCTTCTAGAGTGCAATGTTACGTCATGAACCTGAAATCGTCGAATTTTCCTTTAACAGCTACAAACAGTTCGAACTTGTTCCCTAATAGCCAGCCATAGGATTTACATTGTCACAACAGCATAAAATCAACTAATCCAATAGTGAACTAGACTGAAGTATACTTCCATTAATTTTTAATAATATTAAATATCATTGACACTTTCTAATAAATACTTAGAATCAATGTTGGTCTGTTCAAAAAAGCATCTTGCTAAAAAAAGGAGATAGTATCATGGAATGTTCAAGCTTGATTGTGTTGGACTCAAACGCACTGATTAAGGTTTGGCTGACGGAACTGAGGGATGTGCATACTAAATCAGAGCAGTTTCGTACAATTCTTGGGCGATTAACGTACCCCTTGGTGTATGCCGCTCTTTCTGATCTAAAAGTAAAATCTACACAAGTGTCTACACCTCTAGAAGAGACAGTAGGGTATGTTTTCACAGAAGAAGTTGCGGTAGCAACAATACTCCGGGCAGCTCTGGGAATGGTAGCTCCCATACAAGAAATCCTTCCCGAAGCCAAGATTTTCCATATTGACATGTACAGAGATGAGGAAACTCTTCAGCCTGTATGGGGACGTAGTAAAATTCCTATGGAGTGTGAAAATTTCGTTTGGTTAGTACCTGATCCTATGCTTGCAACAGGAGGCTCGGCAATCGCCACCATTTCTCGTTTAAAAGAAAGGGGAGCTAAGAGGATAGTATATCTGGGGGTGATAGCAGCGCCCGAGGGAATAAAAGCTCTATCGGATACTCATCCAGATGTTCGTATTGTTGTCGCCACGGTTGACAGAAAGCTAAGCGATGGACAAAGTAAATATCCAAAAGGCTACATTTTGCCTGGGCTGGGAGACGCGGGTGACAGACAGTTTGGAACGTAGTCTTTACTTGTTTACTTAAAAACGGTGAGGTAAAATTTAAAAAACCTCACCGTAATTATCTTTTTAAATCTACCGATTTAGCAACATCGGTTTTATCACTAACAATAAATTCTAATCCCGTTGCATCTTTAGGAATTTCAAAAACATAGGAAACTTCTTTAGCCACACCGGGTTGCAATTTTCCTACAGCTAGACCTGTTCCATATAAGGTATAACGTCTATCTTGTTTATCCTTTAATTCAGGGGTTACGCTAAATTTAAAATCTACAGCTTCCGAGCCAAGATTTACGATATCTCCTGTAACAATAATAAAGTAACCAGATGTAGTTACTTCTTTTCCAGAGATACTAATTTTAGCATCATGTTTCGCTTCTCTAACTACCATTGAAAATGTGTTATTTCCAAATGCAATGTTAAATATTTCCCCTAATGCAAAATATTCATACTTTTGCGCAACAGGGGGAGTGCTACGACCGCTAAAGTAGGCGAGTACGAAGAAAAGCACGACAAAAATTACAAATTTTAAAGTTTTGGTAACTCTCAAGTGGTGGTGAGGTACAAGGACTAGGACAGCTAAAATAAAATAAAGAACACCAATAACCAACTGTCCCGCTTTAATTGTTACGACTCCAGAAAAGAGGAAGAAGATCAAGAATAAAGCACCGAAAATATACGTAAAAACAGTTTTTAAGCTAATCTCCCTTGTCTTTTTACTACTTGTATTTCCCGTATTTTTAAACATTTAAGTAAAAGTATCTTTTCTGTGCTACAAAATAATAGCACCCTTTTATAGTGGTTTGTCAAGAAATACAATATTACAATAATTATGCGGCGAGGATTATTTAAATTTCTACTACTATAAAAGGGTTGTAGTATAAATCTGAAAATCTTTTTAGTTCAGGCTTTTAGGATCTTGGGCTGGGGGAGACATTTGTTTAAACACGTTTTTGTAGTTGAACGTGGTCTGTGTAATCAACTAGAGAAATAAGGGCCATTGGGGTAACCCATGTTATATATTGAGGGAAAATTACAGGGTTAAATATAGCAAATACCAGTATTGAAATAAAAAGATACACAGATAAAGGTATCTTTCTTAGTAAGAGCATTAGTAAGCACAGGATAGAGGCAATAAAAAGGGGCAGCCTTGGGAGTAACTGCTGAAATAAAGTGCCTTTATTAAAAGAGGGGTTGTATTTTACAAGCAACTCGTTGTACCCATAAATTATTTCAGAGCTGCGAGGACTCCGCGTAAGACTAAACAGCATGGAATTTACAAAACTTAACGAATTATCAATTAAAAGAGGAGCTGCTGGTATAAGTATCGTAGAGAACAACAGTAACATATTGAGACCAAAGCGCTTAAAAGAATCTTCTTTAAAAAGAATTGGTGTAAGATATATTGGAAAAGCAAAAATTCCTATATGTTTTATTCCAAGCGATAGCCCAAATAATACGTATGAGATCCAGCGATAAGTTTTATTTCTGAAGAAGTAAAAAGATAAAACAAGTAAGGCTATGGCTATCATATCTTGTTTAAGATACATAAAACTATTTAAACTCCATACATTAAACATATAAAAAACTGCAGCACAATATCCTACAAAAAGTTTATTGATACGGCGAAAAAGGAGATACATAAAAACGCCCCCCGCTAAATGGAACCAAAATAAAACGAGTCTAAAGTTTTCCAAAAACACGTCAAAGTTATTTTGAGAAATTTTCCCTATTAGGGCAAGAAAATAAAAATAAAGAGGCAGCTGAGTAGCGTATTTATCATTTTCAATCATGTTACCTTCTAATATTCTATTGTATGGGTTTTCTCCGTGTTGCAATTGTTTGGCTGCTTGATAGTCGTAATATATATCATGCTTTTTAAAATAGAAATAAGAATCAGTGTCTATACTAAAATCAACCTTATACAATAAAAGACCAGTTATCAGAAACGCGACTATCTCAAACTTCCACCTGCTACCTATTTCTAGTCTGCCCATAGCTAAATTTTAGCATAGTGGAAGTATGTAAGCATCGAATGTTCTTTACTTGTAGCATCCTGTCTTCTATCAGAATCGGTTTATAGGCACATTGTCAGTTTGTGAAGGTTTCAAACAGGATTATTAGGCCCCTACCACTGGATTAAAAGCCAGGATTTAGACCAAAACCACAGTTCGAGCTTGTTCCCTTACGGCCAGCCAAGGTTTTTGTTGTCATAGCAATATAAATCATCACCCTACGATAAAATACAACCTCTGGTGATAAAATAAATACATGAAGTTTATTCTGTACCATGAAAATAATTTAAAACACCCATATGCACCTCAAGAAGACTGCTATTTACATTCAAATAAAGAGAACATTTTTGTAGTTGCAGATGGGGTAACACACGACCCAACGGATCCAACACTTTACCCCGTACCCTCTGACTCATATGAGGTAGCTAGAATTATATGTAATCAAGTTGTACATAACCTCGAGAGTAAGAATTTCTCGACCGACTCAATCAAACAAGCCTATTTAGAAGCTAATAAAGAGGTTGCAAAGTTTAATTGTAAAAGCCCTCTCTATAAGAATAAAGAAAATAATGGCTTTACTATTGGAGCTGCTACTACCTCAACAATATGGATTAAGGAAAACAGGTTAATATATGGTGTTTTGGATGATTGCTTTATATCCGTCTTTGGTAATGACTTGGTGGATCACCCAATGCTTAAGTCTTATGTTGAACAATCTGCTAAATATCTAGATGGAAACTTTGATTGGGGAAAGATCGAAACAAGGAAACACTGGAGAAAAGATATTAGAAACCATCAAGTTATTGTGGATGGTAAAGAATATGGATATGGAGTGATAGACGGTAGAGAGGGATTTGAACAATATCTTCAAACCGGAGAGGTAGAACTTAAAAAAGGTGACTTAGTCTGTGTATACACTGATGGGTTTATTCAGCTTTTACAAAACCAGGAATTTATTAAAAAATTAAAAGACAGCCCATTTACATCCGATACTTACAAATACATAGCAGAAACAACCCAAAAATTTGGCTTCTATAAGGAAAAAACTGCTTACTTTATAAAATTCGATTAACACCTGAAGGATCTAACTTAAAAGTTCCAACAACTTCCCACCTAGCCAGCCATGGTTTTCACATAAAATGTAGTAACACTTCCCTAATCAGAAATGCGGTAAAATATAATAAATTATGAACATTAAATCCGATAGACAAAAACGACCGAAAGTAGTACTTGTAATTCGAGCGATTGTTCAAAACGAAGATGGTCTTATTTTGATAATAAAGCGTTCTCCTAGCGACTCATACATGCCTAACAAATGGGAGCTACCTGGAGGAAAGCTAGATATAGGGCAAGATATTTCTAACGCATTAGAAAGAGAGGTGCTTGAGGAAACAGGTTTAGTTGTAATTCCGACAGATAAAATAGCTTACTGGCGTAGCGAAATTATTTCTTCTGGGAAATATAAAGGTCTACCATACGTTATTCTCGTGGGTTTATCAAAAAGTGTTGGTGGAGAAGTAGCTATATCATCTGAGCATAGCGACTTCAAATGGCTCAGAGTAAAGGAAGCCTTAAAATATGATCTTGTTATAGAATCCAGAACCGCACTAGTCGTTCTAGTTAATAAGCTTTCCTAAGTATTTTTAAATCAGTGTTGTAAGAAGTTCCCACAAATTCCCATGCAGTCAGTCAGACAGGACATTTATGCGGCTACAAAGCCTCAAACCCCCTGTAGCCGCTTGTTAAGGCTTCCTTTGATATTTTTAAATCTGAACCTCGATTTTTGTTGTTGTGGCTTGATGGGTGTTACCGAATGTATAAGTTTACACACAAGTTGTACAAGTTTAGGAAATATGATATAAAAGTTGTATAAGTATATGGAAAACACTAAAAGACTAAGTATAGGCGAAGCCGCGGAATATTTAGATGTAACCACCACCACCCTTAGAAGATGGGACAGGAGCGGTAAATTTCCGGCTAAAAGAACTGAAGGCGGTCACAGATACTATGTGCAACTGGATCTTGAGATATACAAACAAAATATTTTTGCAACAGCCATGGAGTGGATGTTGGCTACCCCCAAAGAACCAGAAAGTGCATTTTACTGTCCAACCAGCGCAGAGTTTAAAGGAAGACTTTCAAAGCTGCAAAGTGCTCTGGAAAAGCTACCAGATCTAAAAGAGTATTATCCGCTTATTGTTGCCATAGTAGGAGAAATAGGAAATAACTCCTTTGACCATAATCTAGGAAATTGGCCAGACATCCCAGGTATACTCTTTTCGTATGATACAAACAAAAGACAGATAGCCCTGGCGGACAGGGGACAGGGTATTTTAAGAACTCTAAAAAGAGTGATTGATATTAAAAACGATGAGGACGCTTTGCGCATTGCATTTACTGAAGTGATATCAGGCAGATCTCCTGAAGCAAGAGGGAATGGACTTAAATTCGTGCTGGAAGTAGTATTAAATAGGGCCATTGAACTCGACTTTTACAGTGGGAACGCTAAAGTTTCTATTACTAATGAGGTTAAAGAGTTGAAGATAAGTAAAACTGATCTATATTACAGTGGCTGTTTAGCATTAATAAGGTTTTAAGTAAAATATGAAAATAGAACTTAAAAAATTCGGAAACATTCTTACATCAAGACAAGACGGGCGTGAGGCGTTAGCCGCAATAGCGCCACTATTGCAGGGCGTACTTGAAACTGAAATGTTGGAACTTGATTTTGAAGGTGTAATCACTTTTACACCCTCCTGGGCGGATGAATTCGTTACTCAGCTGATCGACCGATTTGGCAATCGAGTTCATTTTATAAATGACGAAAACCCATCAGTCAGAGTTACTCTTGAACTACTCAAGAAATTGAGCTTGGAAACCCCTAAGCACTAATTTACCAGTAGTAAACGTGGTTTTTTAATGCTCGGGATTTTAATAATGGTAGTCGGGTTATCAGGGGAAAAATGAGCATGTTAAACGCGTTTAAGAATATGGCAAGGACACAAATTAGTAAAGTACTAAATGGGATCTTATCTCATACTATTTCCAGGGCCGCAGAACAAGCACATTCTCCGGTAGTTTTTTTGTGCTATCATCCTTTCAGTCTTTTAATTATGGGAAGGTACCAAAGTGGTCAAATGGAGCGGTCTGTAAAACCGTTGGCTTTAGCCTTCGTGGGTTCGAACCCCACCCTTCCCACCAGAAAAGAAATCCATTTTACAGCTAAAGACACTTAGAAAGCTTCAATATTTCTTGCGGTGTGGGGTTTTTGTCAATTACTAACTCTTTTGCTCGCTCGTCCCCAACACTATTAGTGAAACAATCGATTTGTTCCTGAGTAATGTTTTGTTCTATATCTTTCACTAAACTTTCAAAGTCCCCAGCATCCAAATATTCCACCTGTGTAGGAGATAATTTGGTCCTGTCTACAATTGACTTTGCCGCGTACTTCATAAAATAAGATGTAATATCACCTGACTTAAAACCTTTATATAGATGATAAGACGCAAAAATAATAACTAAACCGACCAGAATCATTATTAACATAAAAACTGTTTTTACTATTTTAAACATAAGCTAAGTATATATTAAATTTGCGCAACGCTTTACTAATATATAAAGAGTGGGTCGCTACTGCTTTGAAGTTTTTCTAAAAATACATATTGTGTGAAAGTTTGGGACTACTAGACTTAGCTTACTATCCCTTTCAGCTATTTATATATACAAAAGAAACTGATGCAAGTTTCATTTAATAGGATTTATATGTCTGTAGTAAAGTCTTTTAACCGTTTCTGTGCTTAAAAAGTAAGCAATCACTATAGCTAGGAGTAGCCATAAATAGTTTGATGTAGGTTTAACAAATTGAAAGACTTCCACCCCAAATTTGGTAAGGGGTATATACACAGTAAAAAAGGCAGCTACAAAAGTTAAAACAATTATTTGGATGGACGGCATTTTTTTCAAATTAAAGGCGAACTTTCTGGTCCTAATAGAATAAATTAGGACTAACTCTGTTAAAATACTTCCAATAAACCAGTTGGTTCTAAGAACACCGGGACCTTTTTCAACAAACATGCCAAACATCATAAAATCAAAGGCAGTGCTCACAAGTCCAAGTAATGTTGCGAGAAGAAGTATATCCTTAATAGAGTAGTTTTTCTGCTCTCTAAGCTCACTTTTTATCGGTCTATCAGTTGCAATTGAGATCATAGGAAAATCAGAGAGTAAATTAACAAGAAGGATTTGTACCGGAAGCATCGGTAGGTAATCTATCATTAAGGTAGCAAATACCATCGCGTAGAAGTTGCCAAAATTGGAGGCCAGAGTAGCCTTTATGTAGTTTGTTACATTTACGAAAGTTTTTCTACCAAGTTCTATTCCATCTACAATTACCTGCAAGTTGTGTTTCAGTAAAATTATATCGGCAACTTCTCTGGAAACGTCTGCAGCGCTGTCCACTACTATTGCAACTCCCGCTGCCTTTAAAGCCGGAGCATCATTAATTCCTTCTCCCAGATAGCCAACCTCAAAATCTTCCTGTAAAAGCTTAATAATTTGGTATTTCTGTTCGGGAGACACTCTTGCAAACACATTAATTGATTTCAAAACTTCCTTTTGTTCATCTCTTTTAAGTTTTGCAAATTCCTCTCCGGTTATTACATCCGAAAACCTATTCGCAATACCAACTTTATACCCAACTGCTCCGGCTACCTCAGGACTATCTCCGGTAATTATTTTTACAGTCACACCATAACTTTTTGCTTTAGATACAGCTGCAGTAGTGCTCTTTTTTATTGGATCTTCAAAGGAAATTAAGCCAATAAGTTCAAGGTTATTTTCCTCATCACTTATTTTATACGTTTCGTCCTCAAAAGTTTTCTTTGCAATTGCTATGGTTCTTCTACCCAACCGCCCTTCTTCCAAAAGCCATTGTATTATTTTATCCCCCATAGCTTCTGATAGATTTTTAACAAAGGGTATTATTACCTCCGGTGCGCCTCTGACTATTAAGGTGTTAAGATTTTCACCTTTTACAAGCACGCTGTTTCTTTTTCTTGTTGGGTTAAAAGGTATTTCGTATATCCTTTTTTCGCTTGAGAATAATTTTCTCTCCTTATTACTCACTTTTGAATAGATGGCCAAATCAAAGGCGTTATTAGAAGTTACCTCACCGGTTGTAACTGAAGACGCCAAAAGACCATACTTTATGGTTTCTTCCTCATTTTCAGAAAAAATATCTGCCACTGTAAGCTTATTTTCAGTTATAGTACCTGTTTTATCGGAACATAAAATTTGTATTCCTCCAAGATCTTCAATTGAAGAAAGTCTTTTTACGACAACATGCTTCTTGGCAAGCATTGCAGCTCCAAGAGACAAGGAAAAAGTAGATACAAGAGGCATTGCCTCTGGAATTACCCCTACCGCCAGTGCTACAGAAAACACCGTTAAATCGACAAACGACACCGTCCTTTTAAACACAAGGTGAACTACAAAAACAAGCGCAAGGGTGATTAAAGTTAAAAATAGTATAAACTTGCTGAATTTATTAATTTGTTTTTCAAACGCACTGACTTCTTTAGTTTCAGTTGTTATTTTTGCTATTTTTCCAAATACAGTATCCTTTCCGGTTGCCACCACAACTGCATACGCCTTGCCTTCGACAACCGTAGTACCGGAAAATATAATATTTGTAGCTTTATATAGATCCGTTTTTTCAGAATCCAGTTTTTCTATGTGTTTCCCTATTTGTACTGACTCGCCAGTCAATGTCGACTCGTCAATCACCAGGTTATTAGCCTTAATTAGTCTTAAATCAGCTGAGACTATATCACCGGTTTCAATTTGAACAATGTCTCCCGGAACTAATTCTGAAGAACTTATTAGTATTTCTTTACCTTCTCTTAAAACTGTGGCTTTTCGGTCAGTAAATTTTTTTAAATATTTTGTTGTTTTTTCCGATTTGTATTCCTGAACAAACCCTAAAAAAACATTTATCAAAACAAAAGCCAATATCATGGAACAATCTATATATTCCTCTAAGACAAAGGTCACAACGGAAGCTACAAGTAAAAGGTAGACAAATGCGGATTTAAACTGCCTCAAAAAAATTTCCCATACACTTACTTCATGAGACCCGGATTCGTTACTGCCGTATTTCAAAAGTCTTTCACGAACAGATTTATTCGTTAAACCAAACTCTGAAGATGTCTCAAGATCCTTTATAGTTTCCTCAACAGATAGGGCAGTATATTTAGGAAAACCCATATTATAAATACTAACTGTTTTAATACTTTCTTTCCATAACAAAACAAGAAAGCCATAAACTTTGAATTTATGGCTTTAGATTATCTTACCTAGGAAATTTAAATCTTAGCTGTTCTTGGCATAATGGCCTTATTTTTAACAATATACTTCAAAACTTCTTTATTCATAATTAGTGAATAACTCTTTTGTGATAAATTCTCCAAAACTCCAAGCCATTAATATAAACAGAATCGACTTTGTAAAACTTAATGGTAGGTTCGTTTTTCATGCTCGGTGGGAATGGTTTATTTGGTCCCAATACCATCACATTGTAACTGTTCGGGTGCGCAACTAAAACATTATCGACATACCCGCCCTTATATATAGATGCCAGCGGTTCAAAATCGCTCGCGCCTATTTTTGCCTTTTCCCCAAACCTGAAAATGATTTTGTCTCGAAGTTCAAACACACCAATCCCGAATAGTTTCTGGCCGATAATTTCGTTCCCAACTGAAGCATCTCCATAAATAGGTGAGTTATAAAGCAAATAGTGGGGAAATAATTTATAAAGAGGAATGGCAACAGAGTAGACAAACAAAAACAGCGGAATAACTGCAAGATAAAATCTCTTTTTAACAAATTCCGCCCAGCCAAAAACAGACCCGATAGCGAAAAACGGATATATAGGAATAACATACCTGTCCACTTTTTTACTAAAGTACTGAAGCACACAAAAATAACCGAGGTAAAAAATTCCCGCAAATATCTCAAAGGGAATATCCTTAAGTTTTCCTGAACTTTTTCTAAGCACCCACTTTACTAATTTGAAAATTACACTACTTACAAAAATCACAAAACCAATCATTAAAAACAAAGAATTTTTAATGATAAAAAGTATCGGGTAAAAGAATGGCCCTGGGTTTTTAGTTGGAACCCCGAAGAAAATCTGGCCATGCCCATCATCCTCACCAACCTTTCGGCTTTGAATAAATATCTTGTTTAACGTTTGAATAGGTTCCACCCAAAGTGCTGGAAATAGGGCAAAGTAAAAACCAACCGAAAAAACTAAAAGGGTCACCATAAAATAAATGGGTTTTTTGAACCCCTGATTTAGAAGTGTTAATAAACCTCCCGCGAGCAAACTAAAGACAAAAGCTCCAATAAACAAAGTTTTTGACAAGGCGGCCAGTGACAATAACAAAGAAGCTAACACGACCTGGAAAAAATTAAATTTCTTTGTATTTAAATAAATTATCGCCAAAGCTAAAATCACATACAAAGATATCTGCGCATCGTGATGAATAAGCCTTGAATTACCAAGATAAAACGGCTCTATTACCAAAACTACCATGCAAAGTAAAGCCAACCACCAGTTTTTCAAAGCCTTGCTCAATACAAGTAAAATGCAAACTGCAAGAACACAAAGCCAGATATCAAGGCCGAGCATCACATCCATGTGGAGCTTTTCATCATTAGCAAAAATATTTCCTACGGAAGTATTTTGTAACTTGCTCGTAATAAGAGACGTAATCGTAAGTTCCCACATTATGGGAACACCAGGATGGTATTTCTGAAAAGTTTTGGCGTAATTTTTAGAGCTTAGCGCGTTTAAAAAGTCCTCCGACCTGTCATGCCAATACACCTCGTCACTGTTAAAAGTTTCGGTGCCCAGTCTTGGAAGTCTCACACCCAGGAATATTCCAATAAAAAGTAGTAAACTTAAAAATTTAAGAAACTTTATCACGGAGAAATTATAGCAATTAAACTATTGTTTCCAGAATCTGTTTATTTTTTTCTATCTCCGCGTCAATTGCCTCTTTTAAAAGTTTTTCGTTATTTCTACATTTGTATTCGATAATGCTGGAAGACCTGTGTGCATATGCATAATCTATCCCGTTAGACATAAGGAATCTTTCGTGTAATTCGTGAAGTATTACAAAACCTCTTTCTCCGGGAGGAAGATCATCGTCAATCCAAACTTCATTTAAGGGAATAAAATCATACACAAAATGATGCCCACCCTCAGTGAAATCAACAAAGTAAAGTCCTCTTACGGCCTCTCCACTTACAATACATACTTCAACCACACTCTTATACTTATTAAGTTTCTCCTTATATATTTCCTTTGGAATATCAGAATTAATGCTGCTTACTTTCTTCTCAAGTTTCTTCATCAAATCAGACTTAGAACGTTCTCTTTTTTCAAGTGAGTCCGCCGCTCCCAATGCCTTATCGTAAGGAACCCCGTTTTTCATCATATGCCATTCAACCAACATATGATCTATAAAGTAGTCCTTCTCGTCAGATCCATGCTGCTTATCAAGCCAAAATTCTTTTGTAGGGATAAAATCGAATCTGAAATGCTGTCCGAAGTTTGTGAATTCTCTGTTTATCTTGTTTCGAATATGCTCGCCGTCTACTTCCCAAACGTCAAAGTCTTCGATCGTTTCCAGTTTTTTAATATAAGGAGCTTTGGGCATTACTATTAATGATATTATAAAATCAGGTTTAAACAAAGTCTGGCCAAAACTGTCTCTAATTTAAGAAAAACCGGATGGGAAATGGATGATGTTTCTTTTGAAAGAAAAAGCTTTGGAAATTCCTTTGCACCACCAAAACCTTTTAGTACTCCTGAGGAGGTAGCCCCAATTTTATGCGATAAGTTACAAAGACGGAACCTATTGGCACCACGGGAAAGTCGTCAAACACAACCTTTTTGATTCCAGAGACATCTTTAAGGAAGTTTTTAGGATTTTATGCGGCTCACCATACAAAAAACCGGTCGAAATACTCGCAGAACCGTGTTTTGGACTCGTTCCTTACGATATCAGCCAACACTAGAGCTTTTTAACGATATTGACAGGAAAAAAAGGCTTGTAGAGGCTTTGGATGACATAAATAGTAAGTAGGGCGATTTCGTTATAACTCCAACCAAGCTTTTGACAGCTAAAGAGTATGTTCACGACAGAATAGCTTTTGGGGGCGTGAAAGAACTGTTGGACTAGGAAAAAATAGGAAGTCTTTGTAGATACATCTACTTGAGACTTCCTTTAAAAGATTGGTTTAAATAAATAAGCTAATAGCGGGGTCAGGATTTGAACCTGAGATTTTCTCATTTAAACTGAGACGCCTTGAACCTAACTAGGCTACCCCGCTAAGCACCCACCCTTCTTAATCTCTCCCACCTCATCGTGTATTGAGCCATACCACACGAGGAAAAACAAAGATAGTTTAACATAAAAGTATACTATTTCAAACTTGGATAATCCAAATGCATGGCTTTTCTAGTTCTACTCAAAGTTTTAACTGCAAGACCTCTTGCAAAATCTGTTCCGTCTTCCAAAAACTTCTTGATATCCATTTTCTCAGCATGCTTTCTTCTTTCTCTTATAGGTTTCAGAAAAGACTGAATAGCTACGTTAAGTTTTTCTTTAACTTCGACATCCCCAACCGTTCCATCCTTGTATCTTTTCTTTAAATCGCAAACCTCTTTCTTATCGGGATTAAAAATGTCGTGGTATATAAAGACAGGATTCCCCTCAACTGTCCCCGGGTCGTTTGGATGAATTCTATTCGGATCGGTAAACATTCCTTTAACCATTTTCTCAACTGTTTTTTCATCGTCGCCTAGGTTTATACAGTTACCCAAAGACTTTGACATCTTCAATTGTCCATCTGTACCAACAAGTCTTGGATAATCTCCCAATAAGGGTTTGCATTCATTAAAAGTAGGGGAGTATGTCCTATTAAAAGCAGAGACGATGCTGTTTGTATCTCTTAGATGCGGGACCTGATCTTCACCAACCGGAACTAATATTTCTTCCTTTGACTCAGTTGGATCAGGAGAAACAAACAAAATATCAGCCGCCTGGCTTACCGGATAACACATAAAACCTGTAGATATACCTTTACCTAAAGCTTTACTTTCTTGCTGAATTGTAGGATTGCTTTGCATCCACGTAAAAGGAGTGACCATTGAAAGATAAACCGTAAGCTCAGCAAGCTCAGGAATTGCACTTTGAAGTATAAAATGAACATTAGGTTTTGTCGGATCCAGTCCAACTGCCAAAAAATCCAGTAAAACATCCCTAACCGATTCTTCTATTACCTTGGGGTTACCGGCGTGTGTGGTTAAGGCTTGAACATCGGCGATCATAAAAAAGCACTCATATTCATCCTGAAGTAAAACCCATTGTTTCAAAGCACCAACATAATGTCCCAAATGCAATGGACCTGTAGGCCTTATTCCTGTTAAGACTCTTTTCATGTTTTCACTCATACCTTTATTATAAACAAATTTTGGCACCGGCGAGAGGAATCGAACCTCTATCAACGGTTTTGGAGACCGCTACTCTACCACTGAGCTACGCCGGTAAACACTTACTTTGTCAGTATAACAATCTTCATACTAACGGGCAAAGAAGCTTGTTGAGAATTCTAAAGCTTTCTCTACTAATTTAAGCTTAAAATTCTCATTTGTACCATGCATGTTACAGTCCTCATTTGCAAGTGGGATAGAAACAACCTGCGTTTTTAATATACTTTTAAAAAAACCTATTACAGGAATGCTTCCCCCAACAAATCTAAATGCGACCTTTTCCTTATAAACTTCCTCTAGAATCTTTTTAATATTTTCCACTAGTTTTGTTTTGGTAGCCATTTTTAATGCCGGCCAAGAACTTGAAACATTTATTTCGCAGGATACATAGCTTGGTTTGTTTCTCATTACAAACTTTTTAAAGTCCGAAAGTATTTTCCTAGGGTCTTGGGATGCCGCAAATCTGAAATTTATTTTAGCCTCAGCATAGCAGGGGACTATGTTGTTGTAGCCTTCGTCGGTGTATCCGGATTTCATTCCCGACACTGTAAGCATCGGTCTTAAACCTGTTTGGGTAAAAAAATCTATCCCTTTTTCACATTTAAGTGATTTTATTCCTGTCAGCTCCTTCAATTTAAGTGAACTAAATTTAAGACTTTTGTTATTTAAAAGCTCCGATTTAGTGGGTTTGTCTAGACCCTCGTAGAATCCCAGGATCGCAACTTTATTGTTTTTATCATAAAACTTTGATATCAAGATGCTAAGTTCGTGAGCGGCATTTGGTATTGCTCCGCCGTAAAGACCGGAGTGAACATCCCCCTTTGCGGTTTTAAAACCAAGTGTGACATTGGACCCTCCTCTAAAACCTGCCTCAATGGTCGGCCGATTAGCTGTCGTCTCCCCATCAGAAATCAAAACAAAATCGCAAGATAAAAGTTTTCTATTGACTCTTATCACTTCCGCAATCTCCGTATTTCCTGTTTCCTCATTTCCTTCAAGTAAGAACTTAACGTTGTATTTTAAATTATTATTCTTAGCCAGTTCTGTAACTGCGGTAAAGTGAATTAGGAACTGTCCTTTATTATCGATAACCCCGCGGCCATACAACCTTCCGTTTTTCTCAGTAAGTTTAAAAGGGTCTCCTACCCACTTATTAGTATCTCCCACCGGCATCTCATCGTAGTGACCATATATGAGTATGGTTTTCTTGTTTTTATCTATGTTTAGACCTGCATAAACATATGGATTTGTTGTTTTTCCTTTCAATACCTGCGTTTTAAATCCATTTCTCTTAAAAAGGGTTTCTAACGCTTCGACTGTCTTTTTCATCTCTTGCTTGTACGCCTTATCTGTAGAGATACTTTTATATTTTATAATGCCCCCTAAATTCTCTTTAAATTTATTAATTAAGTTTTTATTCATCTTTTTATCTCTTATTATTTAAAAATTTGTACAAAAAATCCCGCTTTCGCGGGTTAACTTGTATTCGATTAGTCTTTTGACATCACAAAAGTCAGCCCGCTTCAACTTAAGCGTTATGCCAACCTCTGTAGATTTTTATAACTAATCTGCGGTCCATATAAGAAAAATTATATAGTTAAAATCAATTTCGTCAATATTACGTGAAGAATATCATATTTATAAAAACGAAAGCAAAGATTGCCATTAATAAGTATCCAAAAGCTACAATCTTTCCGAAGAAATATTTTTTATTTTTTAAAACAATTAAGAAATAGCTTAAGTTAAACAATTCCAAAAACATGTATCTGGATTCCAGGTATCTAAAAAGCCAATTCCCGTTGTATCTTTCAAACGACATCTCCAGACCATAAACCTTATAACTAAAGGGGGCAAGAAAAACGATTCCTCCTACCATAAAGTCCATCAAAAAATGAACCGATATTCCGATAAGAAAACACAACACCAGAGTTTTAAAAAACTTTTGTCCGAACTCCTTTTTATCTTTAGTAAAACTCAGAAGGTATAAAAAAAGGCTCATTAACAAATAGATAAATAGCCCGTGAGTAATAAATCCCCTGTGGTTGGCCATGTGATTGAGTGCCGAGTAGATAAGATCAAAATCGGGTAAGACCGATGCCGTTATTCCAACTATCCATAAAACACGTTTTTCTTTTTCAGTAAACTTCTTATCAACTTTATCGATTACAAATCTTTGAGCTACTGCTCCGACTAAACTGTGGGTGAAATACATATCGTCAAATTATAAGTGTTTTGAGTCTTCTAATCAAAGTCGTTTGAAAACACACTCAGTATCTATAGAATATATATAAGAAGAGTTTTTGAAAGCTGCCTAAAATGAACGCATTAAAATATCTTGAAAAAGCACGAAAAGAGAAATTTGCAATTGGCGCTTTTAATTGTGCAAATATTGAAACTCTAAAGGCAATTACAAATGCCGCAAAAAATCTTCACTCACCGATACTTATTGAATGTTCTCCGGGTGAAATTGAACACATTGGTGTTTCTCAAATGGTCTCATTAGCAAGAACTTTTGAGAAACAACTTCACATCCCTATAATTTTGAATCTTGATCATGGAACTGACCCAGAAAAGATTAAACAGGCGATAGACTCAGGCTTTGATTACGTACATTTTGACGGAGGAAAACTTCCTTTTGAAGAGGCTGTAAAAGTAGGCAAAGAGCTTGCAGACTATGCACACAAAAATGGGGTGGTTATTGAGGGGGAAATAGACAGTATCGAGGGGAGTTCTGCGGACCATACGGGTGAAAAACCAAGTGTAGACCAAAATCTATATACAGATCCCGACAAGGCTAAGGCGTTTATAGAAAAAACAGGCATAGATGTGTTTGCTAGCTTTGTTGGAAACCTTCACGGGATATATTCGGAAAACAAACATCTCAATCTGGATCTTCTGAAACAAATCCATAAGGAAAATCCAAATACTTTCCTTTCTTTACACGGCGGGTCGGGAATTATAGAAGATGATATAAAAGAGGCAATTAAATGTGGGGTTGTGAAAATAAACGTAAATTCCGAGTTAAGAATAACTTTTAAAATGACACTTGAGGAAGAGCTTAAAAACACAAAAGAGATTGCTGCTTATAAATATATGCAAAAACCGATCAAAGAAATGCAAAAAGTTGTTGAATACAAAATAAAAATCTTTGGAAGTCAAAATAAAATATGAAATTTCCAGCAGACTTTATTTGGGGCACAGCAGTGTCAGCCTATCAAACTGAGGGTAACAACAGTAACACCGACTGGTGGTTGTGGGAACACAACAAAAAACGCGGCCAAAAATACCCCCTAGAACCATCGGGACTTGCCTGTGACTCCTACAACCGATACGAAGAAGACTTTGAACTTGCAAAACAAATGCACAACAATGGAATAAGACTCTCCGTGGAATGGGCAAGAATAGAACCTAAGGAGGGAGTGTTTGATCAAAAAGAATTAGATCATTATAAGAAGGTCCTGAAAGCAGCCCGAGACAAAGGCTTAAAAACTTATGTAACCCTTCATCACTTTACCAATCCAATCTGGTTTGCAAAAAAACGTGGCTGGGTAAATTTAAAGGCGCCGTGGTATTTTGCCAGGTACGCGAAAAAATGCGCCCAGGAGTTAGGCCCACTGACAAATGTATTTTTTACAATCAATGAACCTCAAGTTCTCTCAATGATATGCTACCTTCTTGGTATATGGCCACCTAATAAAGTGAATCCTATTTTATCCTATAAATGCCAGTTAATTTTGATGAAAGCTCATAACGAAGCTGCGAAGGCAATAAAATCAGTCGGAAACTACACTGTCGGTATTGTCAAACACATTGTTTGGTATGAAACTTTTGAAGTAAGGCCTTTCTTTTTAGACAGACTTATGGCAAAGTTCCTGTTTTTCCTCAACTCAGACTTTTTTATCTATCCGATTTTAAAACATGTAGATGTGATTGGCCTAAACTACTACTTCACTAACCAAATTAAAAATTTAAAACCTATACATCCGGCGGGTATGGTAAGTAACTTAAATTGGTGGATTAACCCAGAAGGTTTAAAGAAAGTACTTTTACATATGAAAAGGTATAAGGTACCGATTTACATAACAGAAAACGGTCTTGCAGATACCGAGGATAAACTTAGAAAAGTATTTATTAAGGCTATGCTTATTGCTTGTTACGAATCCATGCAAATGGGAGTTCAATTGGAAGGATATTTCTATTGGTCGTTAATTGATAATTTTGAATGGCATGAAGGTTACTGGCCAAAATTTGGTCTTGTTGCAATAGACAGAAAAACTTTAGCCAGAAAGCCAAGAAAGTCCTTTTATTACTATGGTGAAATCTGCCATAATAATTCATTAGGAGAATAAAATGTTTGCCCACAAATCTGCCCTGAAAAGACAATTTGAAAAAGCAGGGAGTCTGCTTCGTAGGTTATTTTCCCTGAAGGTAATCCAGATAATTCTAGTTTTTTCGATTCTTCTTTTAATTTCCCCGGTGATTCTTTTTTTTGCACTAAGACCTAAAGTTCAAAAAGAAATTAATTACGGGATCACTTTTTCTAACAGATACTCCGAACAGATGGGGCTTAATTGGAGAGAAACCTACCTAACTATCCTTGATGATCTGGAGGCAAAAAACGTAAGGTTAGTAGCCTATTGGGATGAGATAGAGAAAAATCCGGATGTTTACGACTTCTCAAACATCAAATGGCAGATACAGGAAGCACAAAAAAGAAATCTAAACGTGATTTTAGCTATCGGAAGAAAAGTACCAAGATATCCGGAATGCTTCGAACCATCTTGGTGGAAGGAGTTACCAAGCGATGCCTTAAGAGAACAAGCCTTGCTTAACTACATAAAAGCTACCATAAAAGAATTTAAAGACTTCTCATCAATAAAAATGTGGCAGGTGGAAAACGAGCCTTTCTGGCCTTTTGGGACATGCAGCAAACCTGAAATCAAAAGGGAATTGGTGATAAAAGAAATAGGGTTGGTAAGAAGCATGGATAAAAGACCTATTCTTGTTCAAGATAGCGGAGAGGGTGGTTTCTGGAAACCTACCTATGAACTTGGAGACTACCTTGGGATATCGATGTATAGAAAAATCTGGTATGACTTTTGGCACATTTTTGGCGGCAGATTCATATATTTCCAATACCCACTTAGCTACTGGACCTATAAAATCAAGGCTAATCTAGTTGGGGTTCCAGTCGATAAGATTTATATTACTGAACTCCAAGGGGAACCTTGGGGACCCGGTATTAACTCGCAACTCTCACAAAACGAGACGGATAAAACCATGTCCCGTGCTGATTTCATATCTACGATAAGTTACGCCCAGAAATCAGGTTTTAAAAATCTCTATCTGTGGGGAGCAGAATGGTGGTATTTTCAGAAACTTAATGGAAATTCCTATTATTGGGATACGGCAAAGGCACTTTTTAAGTAATCTGACATTTGGATTTTTAAATCCTCCATATCTTCAAACTCAATATAAGCGTCACAGATACTTCTAACCCTTAGTGCGGAACTTCCTTTCTTGCAAGCCAATATTATTTTTTTACCTAAAGCTTTAGCATATCCGGATTCCATTGCCATGCCCTCGCTAGGTTCGTTGTGGCTAACATATGCAATAACTCCATCAGACTGCTTTATTCTGGAAAACATCATTTTAGAAGATTCCTCACGCGGTATGTCAACATCACTCCAGTTTTTTACATCTCTGTCAAATATAAAGGTTTCGTTGTCGCCAAGGTCAGAGATAAGAGAGGAGAGCTGCTCAAGCTCCTTTCCAAGCTGAGATTTATCTTTAGTCGTTTGATATTTATATATTATGCAAAATTTCATTTTTTACTCCCGAAGTAAAACAAACCCACCATATACCCCGGACTCATCTCCAAGTTGAGACTTTACAATATCTGGAATTGTAAAAAAGGTCTGCTTTGATAAGTATTCTTTCAAATATGGATAGAAGCAGTCGAAGTTGTTGGACACCCCGCCTCCAAGAACTATAACCTGTGGTTTCCATAAAGAAATGATATTAATAATTCCGCTTGATAGATGTTTGGCATAACCCTCCCACACTTTATCTTTTTTAATATTTGTAGGTTTTTCACCGTATCTCATCTCAAAATACGAACCTGAGCAAAAAGATTCAAACGTTCCAAATATCCCTGTCTTATCAGCCACCTTATCAGTCTCACAAATAATATGGTGTCCGGGCTCCGATTCGATAAATGTGTAACTACCTTCTTTGCTTTTTTCTATTCTTGTTCCACCAACCCCGGTACTCAAAGTCAAATAGGCAAGGGTGTTAAATTCCACTCCGGCTCCAAAGTAAGCTTCTCCAAGCCCACCAAACAATGCGTCATTTTCTACAATCAATTTTGCGTTTCTTAAACTATCCGGAAGAAGTGAATTAAATGAAAGACCCGCCAAAACAGGGTAGTTTGCACTTGAAACAAACTTCTTTGAATTTTTATCTAATATCCCGGGAACACCTAAGGCAACAGAGTGAATGTGATCGTTATCTGAAACATCATATATGGCAGTAGTTATATGTTTTACCTGTTTTTCAAAGTTTGTGTCGGTTGGAAATTTAACTATCTTATGGATCTTTTGAAGATCTGTTGTTGAGGCTACCCTTGTTGTAGATCTGCCTAAATCAATTGATAGATACATACTTATTTAATATTAGCAGAGATTCACTAAAGCTTCTAATTAAAAAGTTTACGACAATCGTGTAAGATATCAATATGAAAACTATAGTCGTAACTGAATGGATCATCTTGAGAATCTACAGTAGACTTGGAAACGGGACTTAAGAAAACTATAATATTTTTAAAATAAAAGTTAGGAGAATAGTTTATGAATATAAAACAAATTGCTATACTTGCGGGGATTCCCCTTTTGATAATCGTAGTTGTGATTTTTGGTAGCGACAAATCATTTAACTCAGCGCCTAAACAGGTCACTGAGATCGCACCAAGCATTATAAACAAAAATCAAGTGCAACCGCCACAGACTAAAGTTGATATAACAAAAGATTATAAAGCTGTTCTACACACCACCTACGGTGATATAACAATCCAAATTAATACGTTGGACGCAACGATAACCGCTACGAACTTCATTTATCTTGCAAGATCGGGATTTTACGACAACACTATATTTCACAGAGTCGTAAAGGATTTCATGATACAAGGCGGCGATCCAACCGGAACGGGAAGCGGCGGCCCGGGATACCATATTTAATGACGAGCCTTTTGATGGAGAATACACCAAAGGAACCGTCGCGATGGCAAATGCCGGCCCCAACACAAATGGAAGCCAGTTTTTTATAATGCAAAAAGACAGAACGGACCTGCCAAAAAACTATGTGATATTTGGAACTGTTATAAATGGGGTGGAAACTGTGGATAAAATTGCAGAGTCTGAAGTTATAGATAGTGGGAATGGTGAGATGTCAAAACCGGTTTCTCCTGTCAGCGTAACCTCAATTGATATAATAGAAAAGTGAATATAAAAGAATATAAAAAAATCCTAGAATTACTACCCCTTGGCTTTGCATTTTATGATGGAAACGGGGATCTGATATATTCCAATAAGAACGCAAGTAGAATATCTCCAGACATCTTTCCCAAAAAATTTAAGGATTTAATTATCTCACCTAAAAACATTCGGAAGCTAAACACCGGAAAAACTACTTTCATAGACGATTATTTATACTACAACCTTAATATTAAGCCGTTAAATAAAATGGAACAGGGTTGCATAATACTCGCGCGAGATACATCTGATAAAAGTGGTTACGCTTATCGTGCAACTCACGACTCCATGACAGGTCTTTATAACAGAGGGTTTCTTGAAACTGAGTTTGAAAGATTTAAAAACGGAAGGGACTCTCCCGTTTCAGTCATCTTCCTAGATATAGATAAGTTAAAAACGATTAACGATACACACGGACACGTTGCGGGTGATAAAGTAATTAAAAATACCGGGGAAATTATAAAAAAATCTATTAGAAAAAGTGATGTAGCGGCTAGAATGGGGGGAGATGAATTCGTTATTTTAATTCCAAAAGCCGACAACAAAATAGCACTTAGAATCATGGATACTATTAATAATAAAGTTCTTCGCCAAAATAAAAAATCCAAAATTCCACTTAGTGTATCGATGGGTTACACAACAGCTAACGATAAGAATGGAATGAGGTTCATGCTCTCAACGGCTGATCGAAACATGTATAAGAATAAAAATAATAATCGTCAGACATACTGATCTAAAATATGTATAATCTAAACACATGTAGTATTTTAATTATTGGGGGGTAGATATGAAAAAAAAGCTTTTAATTTTATTAATTCTTTTGGCTTTAATATTTGCATCAATTTTGTTAATTGGTTTCGTAAAAAAATTCACTACAACAACTAGTAATACGCCAAAAACCACTACTGGTAAAGAAGAGGCTGTAATAACTAACCCAACAAATACTGCAAACACAGACCAAGGCCAAAAGTGTATTTTCTCAGCGACCGATGAAAATGGAACTTTTTCAGGAACTTCATATGTCTCTGGTGATAAATCTAACACAGTTACAAATAATCATAATCCTGACGGTGTGCTGATGGAATTTAACAACATTTCTGACGGTGAGTGGATATACTCATGGGCCACAGGAGAAGATGTGGGCACAAAAATAAAAGTTACCGATTTGCCGATTCGACCTAATACAACAGATCCAGAGGCTACTTCAACGGAAACTACTCCAGCAACCGAGTGTACACCTTGGACCGCTGATAACTCAATGTTCGTAATTCCAAGCAACATACAATTCCAGGAATCGCCAAAGAACTAAAAACATAAAGGTGAGACAGAACCTGTGCGGGTTGCGCGAAAAGAAAAACCAGGTGTAAAGACGATTTCAACTACAATTGTTACCTAGAGGTATTGATACTAATACAATAACCCTTTTTGTAATCCTAGTTTTTTGTAATCCTCAACGTCTCTATTAAGACACTGAATTCCTATTTAGTTTTTGGTAATATTTAGTCATGGACAATTGTATTTTTTGTAGAATTGCAAAAGGAGAAATTCCATGTGAAAAAATTTGGGAGGACAGGGATTTTCTTGCTTTTTTAGATATACACCCCACAACAGAAGGGATGACTTTAATAATACCAAAACAACATTTAAGCTCGAACGTTTTTCATAACGAGGATAGGGATGTCCACAACCTAATAAGTGCTGCCAAAAAGGTTTCGATACTGTTAGAAAAAATCTAATTATAGAAAGAGTTTCCGCACTTTTTGAAGGAATCGAAATTAATCATCTACACTTGAAACTTTATCCGCTAAGGAAAGGCGAGTCTTTGAAAATGGTTTTAGATGCCGAAGGCTGTACTCCAACACATGAGGAACTTCACAAGTTAGCTTTGAAAATTACAAAATAGAGTGAGGGGTTTAATCTTCCTTCAACATCCTATTCTCAAAAATGGTTTTTCTTTTGCTATCTGTAGAAAAGTATAAATACGTAGCCAGTAGTATTACCCCGATTCCGAATGTTACCCCAATAAATTGGTTAAATCCTGTGGACAGTGTGCCGGGGGCTGAGGGACTGGTTTGTGAAGTAGAATCGGACATTGTTTGGCCGAGGTGCAAAGTGAAAGAGAGTTTCTCTGTCCCTGACGAAATCTCAATCGCATAGTCTCCTTTTGCCATACTAACGAGGTAAGACCAATTACCTGCGACATCCGCTGTCGTCGTAAAAGTCGTTTCTGCAATCTTTAAACTAACAGTAGAATCTTTCGCGGCTGTACCGTAAAAGGTTGGGTTGGTTCCCGTATACCACCATTCATTATAAGTTTTGCCTCCAAGATCCAAAACTCCAATTTTTGTGAGTGTCAAAGTAGCTGCAAACGTTGATTTAAAGGTAAAAACAAGGAAAAGTGCAACAGTGAAAAATTTAATGTATTTTTTATATTCGGGAAGCATAATTACACTAAGATTAAATCCAGACTAAGCTAAAGTCAATATATTAGTTAAAAATGCGTGTACCTAAAATCAAGAAATTAAAAAACGGGCTGAGGATTTGCGTAATTCCTCGCGCAAATGTAGATTCTGTTACTATCCACCTAAAAGGTTTTGCGGGAAGTAGTTATGAAAACGCAAGTCAAATAGGCGCGGCTCACTTGCTAGAGCATTTAAACCTCCTTAAAGGAAACAAAAATAAAATTCTTATAAACGGTGGGAAGATTCTGGGTGTGACAAGCAGAGATGACGTCTTGTACATGGTCAAAGTACTAAAAGAAGACGTTTTGGATGGACTTGAGTTTCTTTTTCACATTTTTGATAAAAACGACTTTTCAAGTGAGGACATATTGATTCAGAAAAAAGTAGTTATTCAGGAAATAAAAAGATCCCAAAATATACCTGAAAGACTTATTAACTCAATGTCTTATAAAATTTTGTTCCCAAATGACAGACTGTCTATAAAAAACACGGGTTATGAAAACAGCATCAGGGAACTTAATACTAAAAACATAAATTTCTTTCAGGAGAGACGCTACACACCAAACAATTTTGTTCTTGTTCTTTGCGGGAATGTTAGTCAAAATAGCATCGTCCCCTACATTGAGAACTTTTTTTGTCGCTTACCGAAAGGTAAAAGGTCCGACCACGTGAAACACAAAAGAAATGAAAAAAGGGAAACCCAAAGAATAAAGATGAATGGAATTAAACAAAACTACATTAAGATAGACTTCTACGGATACAAAACAAACGAGGATAGGAAGTACTCATCAGCAATACTAGCTTTGGTATTGGATACTTTTCTTAAAAACCTAATTCGGGAAAAGCTTGGGTACGTTTATGGTATATCCTGTAATTCTTTTTCAACAGGAACCTATGGACTTTTTAGTATCTCCTTATCCTGTGAAAAAGAAAAAGTTCAAGAAGTCATAAAAGTAGTTTTTGCCGCATTAAACAACATCCAAAAAATCGCAAGCGTCAGAAATATCGAACACGTGAAAAAAAGAATTATTGCTGATTTCAAATTTAGATTTGAAAAAACTTCCCAGATTGCCGAGTTTTATTCAGACCTTTTGCTTCACGGTAACGAAAGCCAAAACCACCTTTACGAACTTAAAGCTATAAAAAAATGCGACATGAAAAATATAGTCGGGTCAGCATTGGAAATAATATCCCAGGAACCTAAAATCACACTATTTACAAGCTAATAATTCCATCCGTAATTCTTATACCCCTTGTCCAAATAGCAAGGTATCCTGCGTAAAAGGCATAAAATGCTACAAGCGAAAGATAGTACCAAACTTTGTTCTTTTTTTCGAAAACCTTATACATGCCAATTGCATAAATTGGTATAAACCAAAGCATGTATGTTCTGGTTAGTACGGGGGTAAATATATAGAAAACCGCAAATGAAATTACCGATAGAACGTATTTATCGACTACTTTTTTCTTTAGTAACAGGTAAGAAGTAACTACCCATCCAAGTAATATAGCCATGTACTTATAAAAAGATGCAAGTTTTAAAGAGTAGGGCGGGAATCCTAAATAATTACTAATAAAGAATAAAAGAGGCCTTCCTTGAGGGTCTCTCATCCCGTGTACAAGCAGGGAACCTTGAATGTAGGTCCAAAAGTTTTCCCAATTTCCCATAAAGGGAACGCTCATTACAAACATGTAAACCGCTCCTCCCAGAATAAATTTTAATCTCTTTTCGGATTTCAGTAGAAATACGGGGAAAAGAATAATGGGAAAAACTTTAAAAGAGAATGAAATTGCAAAAAATACTCCTGACCAAAGATCGTTTTTCTCAAGATAGTATAGGGCCAACAACATAAACAAAATTCCAAAAGGTTCCGTATAAACAAAAGAGTTTCTTGCTATCAAAAAAGGGTTTAAAAACCACATTGCAATTCCAGCTAAACACGCAAGATAATCTTTCTTATAAAGAACTTTGATAATCATCAAGGCAACACCTATCTCGACTAGAAAAACAGAAGCTTTCCAAACTCTTTGAAGTGGAATTTCCGAGGCTAAATGAAAACTATAAAGTGGGGTATAAATATAAAGCATTGTTGGAAAGTAAGCGTACCCGTGATCTAAACCCGGATCATTCTTTTTAAAGGAAGCCACAGTGTAGGAATATGGGTTTTTACCGCTCATAAACTCTGTAACTGCCTGCCTAAAAATCGTCAGGTCCCCACCTGCTTCATCTAAAACTCTATATTTTAAGTAGGTCGATACCAAAAAAATTCCTAAAATCAATCCAATTTTAAAAAAAGGCAAAAGCTTTTTCATACGTATATTCTACATAATGTTGTAGAATTTTATTATGGGAGAAGATCTAGAAACTCCAAAAGAAGAAACTGAGGATGCCGAAACAATCAATTCAATAGTGGAGGAGGTAGAACAAGAAGTTAGAAAACCTACTTCAGAAAAAGAAGAGTCGGAAATAAAAGTAGGCTCTTTACTAGTCAGTGAAAAGGACCGAAAAAGGGCAAGGGCCATGTGGGCGACCTTACACCAGGATTGGATATCAGAACTTACAAAAAGGCAAATCGTTTATAAATCGAAACTTAAGGAAAAAGAAGTAAATAGACTATTACCGAAATATTTCTCTGTAACAAAACAAACGAGTAGGGGAAAGTACTACAAGTGGAACGAACTTTATAACGTACCAGCAATTGATGATCCCGGATGGCCTCTTTTCGAAGAGACTCCAGAAGAACCAAAAGAGGATACCGATACCTATCAGCATACAATGCCCGGCTTCTTCTGAATAATCCTAAGAATGTGTCTAAAGAAAATAAATAGCTGTGATTTACCTCTCTCCTGTTAAAAACCTTATTAATTCAGTAGCGGCTATACAGCCATACCCCGAAGCCGTTACGGCCTGCCTATAGTTATAATCATGAACATCCCCAGCCACAAAAACACCTTCCACGGATGTCATATGCTTCCCGAATGTCTTAATGTAACCTTTTTCGTCCAACTCAACAACCCCCCTCAAAAACTCTGTGTTAGGTTGGTGTCCTACCGCAATAAACACACCTTTAATATCTTTAAGCTCACTTTCTTCATTGGTTTTGTTGTTGAAAATTCTTAATCCCTCAACAAATTTTTCTCCCAATATCTCTTTTACTTCTGTATTAAATAAAAATTCAAGCTTTGGATTAGAAAAGGCTCTTTTCTGCATTATTTTGCTGGCCTTCATTTCCCCCTTAGCAGATCTCACAAGCACATAAACTCTTTCCACGAATCTTGTAAGGTACACTGACTCTTCCATAGAGGCGTCACCGCCACCAACGATCGCTACGATCTTTCCTTTGTACAATGGTCCGTCACAAACCGCACAGGCGGAGACCCCATATCCTTTTAGTCTTTGCTCGCTTTCAAGTCCAAGCCATTTGGCTGAAGATCCGGAAGCCACAAGAATAGTTTTTCCAATATATTTATTATTTAAATCAGTCTCTACGGTAAATCCATCTTTAAACGAACCGGAAACCTTAACGACATTTTCGTCAACAACAGTTGATCCATAGTTTTTCATCTGCTTTCTAATATTTGAAACTAACTCCGGACCCAAAATCCCATTTGGAAATCCTGGAAAATTTTCCACCAAAGTCGTATTTACAAGTTGCCCTCCTGGTGGATTACCCCCTATAACTAACGTCTTTAAGGATGCTCTGGAGGTATATAAAGCTCCCGTTGAACCCGCCGGACCGCTCCCTATTATGATTACATCAAAAACTGTACTTGAACTTGTCATGGAAATATTGTATTACACTTATGTACAATTTAAAAATATTTTACAAATTTATCAATGAAAGACATGCCTAAAAAAATAAAAGAAACTAAAAAACAGATCAAAAAAGTTATAGTTGAGGAGGAAGATAAAGACCAAGTTATACCAGAACACGAGGATTTGCCTGAAGATGTGCAAGAAGCGCTGGGAATTGTAAAGAAGCAGCCGAAGAAGAAAATACGCGAAGTTGATTACATTGCGGAACTCGAAAATGACGAGCCGTCTCCGTTTGATCAGCTGCTTAGCGATGGTATAGAATAAAGGGTACTAAGACAGGCGACGGTAGTTCAGTTGGTAGAACGTCTCCCTTCCAAGGAGAAGGTCGCCGGTTCGACCCCGGTCCGTCGCTCCAAAGACTCTAATTACAACGTTTCCCTAACCTGTTAATATTATAAATATGAGTTTTTCTGCCCGAAGAAAGCAAAGGCTTAAGTTATACATCCCGCTCATTGTTTTTTCATTTATTATCTTTCTGATTTCACTGCATGACGGGATTATGTCTTACATGGCTCCGGTCATAATTCAGGACAAGCTCAATAACACATTTTTAGTAGGTGCCGTTTTATCAGTGTCTGCGTTTTTCGGAATGTTTTTAAATTTCATTATTGCCCAGTTTTTCTCACTTAAAGACTATACCTTCTTTATGGGAGGGACTTTGCTGTTTGCGCTGGGACTGCCCTTGGCTTTTTTATTTTTACCCAGAGATCTTCTTCCATTTATATTTGCAATGATTATATGGTCCGTTTATTACGAGATGAGAAATTACTCCAAATACGATTTTGTACATCGATTTTTACCAACCGAAAAAAACACTCTAGCGTGGTCCGTCATGACTATATTTCAATCAACATCTTACATGCTTGGCCCTGCAATAACAGTATATCTTGTGAGCAAACAAACTAACCTTCCACTTTACGCATCTTTAATAATTACTGCTATAACAATGCTTGTATTTTTCGTCTTTATGAGTTTTTACAAGAAAAAAGATTATGGAAATCAAAGTGCTGATGAAAAACCACGAAGTTTTTGGAAGGAACTGAGTATTATCAAGGTTTTAACAAAAAGAATATGGGCACTGGTTATTTTTAGCTTCGCGATTACTCTTTTGGATGTAACTTTCTGGACAACTGGGGTTTTGTACGCCGAAAAGCTAAGAGTTGAAAGTAAATGGGGAGGGATGTTTTTAATTTTGTACTGTCTTCCAACAATTTTTATAGGATGGATTATTCCACATCTGTATCAATCACTTGGTAAGAAACGGACGGCCTTGGTTGCAGGAATAGGGGCTGGAATTTCACTAATTTTTCTTGGTCTTTCCAGTAATATATTTACTATCTTGGGTCTTGTGGTTTTAATTTCAATTGGCTATGATGTTGCAACGGTTTTAATCTGCGCAACTTTTGAGGATTACATCACCAGGCTTGATACTACAAAGCAGGATCTGGTAAGCATTAATCAACTATCCGGAAATTTAGCTTATACGATAGGACCCGTGTTAATGGGTTATATCTGTTATAAATCTGATTTTGGAGCATCTTTTCTATTTGCAGGGATTTTAATAATAATTTCTGCCTTGTATGCTCTCGTTGTACTTCCAAGAAAGATAAAAATGCCGCACAGGGAGTTAGCGATCGTGCTGAAGAAAAAGGAAAAGAAGTTTTGGAAAAATTGACAAAGAAATAATAAAACACGGCTTCTTTTAAAGCTAAGGGTACCCCTGTGACAAAACCTGTATTGTGCGCTAAAATCTAATACAATTGACTATGTCTGCGCCTGTAGCTCAGCGGATAGAGCAGTTCCCTTCTAAGGAAAAGGTCGGAGGTTCAATTCCCCCCAGGCGCGCCATTAAAATATTTTTCAACTCGCTTCACAAGGTTTTTCTTATTCTTTGAAATTTGCTAATATGTGATAGTTTCTAATTATTCGGGCGAGTGGTGGAATGGCATACACGCGACACTTAAAATGTCGTCAGCTTCGGCTGATGAGGGTTCGACTCCCTCCTCGCCCACCACGCTTTTTGGTTGTTATAACAACTCCGCTTTCGGCAAACCCAAGAACAAGAAGGAGTTGCACTTTTCACCAATTTCAATGCTAAAATGCAATTATGACCTCTGAAACAACTTTCCCTTCGACGCAGATGGGTACCGACTCGAAATATGAAATGACACATGAAGAGTTACAAATATTGGCAGAAAACGAAAGTCGCCACTCCATTGGTAGAGAGGTATATGATGCTCCCAAAATCCAACAGCTAATGACAAATTTTTGGAATGATTGTAAAGCTACGCTAGAGGCTGGACATTATGTTGACCGCGCAAAAATTCATGGCGGAGTAGGAGAGGCGCTTTCGGTCTACATAAAAGACGTGAACCTGAACCAGTATTTACCGAGTGGAGTTACTTTTCTTGGCGTACTTAGTGTGGACGGGGACCCTAAATCTATAAACGAATGTGAAGGATTGAGTCCTTATTACTTCGATATGGAGCACATTATCGGTTTGCCAGTAGCTAAAGAAAAGGGGGTAACGGGTTTGTTAGTTGGCGAGACTAAAGATTCTTCTTTGGCTATATTACATGAGATAGGACACGCATGGGATTACGTAGAAAACGCCAAAGAACGACAACAGGAGAGTTTGATTTCAGAGCAGTTCCGCGCATTACAATTATTTCTTAATGTAAACTCAGATAGTTTGGGCTCTTTTGTCGGCTTAAACCCAGATTACAAAAATCCCCAAGTTGAGGAAAGACTAAATAATCTGTTGGAAGTGAAAACACATGAATTTATTTCTATTGAAACAACTCTTTCCGCGCACGCTAATTATCCGTTAAACCGTCGGGTTGAGGCCACGGGGGTTTCGCTAGCTGATTTTGAAAATATGTTGAATGAGCAGGCACGAAACATTCTAAGAGAAATCTATGCTCATACTGAGGCAAATAGGCAGGACACAGCGCAGGACGGTATCTCGAAATGCGTAAAAAGTGAGCTAAAGGTCGTGGCCGATCGTCTTAGTAAAGAAAGCGACGAGTTTCAAGCGACTGTTACGGCTCTCCATGAACGTAATGCCTGGGCACGAGCACTTGTTATTGGAAAGAAACTCATGCATGAGGAAGGTGTCCAACTTTACGAGGGCACTTTAGAAAATCTATTTTTCTATATTGATAGATGTATCAATGCCCACGGAGTGGATGCGGGTAGAAAAGGAATCAAGAACCCCAAAACTAGAGATGCCTTAAATATTCCAGAGTAACAGTAACGCAGATTTTTTCTTACCAGCATTTCAGAAACTTTACCTCAGTTCGCACATCCTGACAGATGATCCACCACGACTTTTGGTTATCATAACGACATAATTACAACACTAAACCTTTTCAAAAACAGTGATGCAATAGCAAGCTACTTTAGTTTGGATTAAAGTGGGCATTAAGTAACCTGACAAAGCGTTATTAACAAAATCTCTTGGTAGTAATTTGACTATCATTTTTCCAAACAAAGGAATTCTAAAAAGCACTTCATGAGATAGTTTCTCAAATCTATACAAGGAAGGTAGGACCAAGAGAGAAGCATTCTTTTCATATATTACTTGAAAACCTTTTGTAACGATGTCTTTCTTAACATCGTCATATAATTCGAATTTTTCTACTACTATCCCCCTTTCCGAAAGCTTTTTTGCTAACAATTCGGTTTCGCTAAGTTCACCTAACGGTTTATTTAAGTAACCATCAATGACTATAAACAAACCACCTTGCTTTAACAGTCTGTATACCTGCTTTGCGACTTTTCCCTTGTCATTGCTGTGGCAAAGAGCCTCAAACACAAATACTATATCAAAGTCGTTATCATGGTAATTGCCTAAATCGTGGTAGTCTCCTTCTTCTGGGAAGAAGTTATCTACTCGACGGGCTTTCTTTTTAGCAATCTCTAACTGTCCGTCAGCAAGATTAATAGCAAAGAATTTTACGTTGGGAAATATTTCTGCTAAATAAAAACTTGAGGCTCCTTTTCCAGTCGCTAATTCTAAACACCTTTTTGCACCCATCTCTCTTATATATTTTTCTACTATTTTGGGCTGTTCATATACATCTTTATCCGAATATCTTTTGCCTCTAGATATACCATTATGAACGAAGTCTCGTTTATTATGAAAAAGAAAATAGGGGATTATATTAACCCTATAATAATTTTTAATATCATCCAGGTTTGTACGTCTGCTTATAACTTCGTCAATATTAAAAACTAATTTAACGCGCTTTAATTTTTCTTCAAGAGTTTCCACACGTTTATTTTACATCTTCTATTGATGTTCTGATGATATACATAGTTTGCACATCCTGACACTCGGTCCACCAATACTAATTTGGAAGCACATTAGTATTGTTTCCTGATTATTCAACTCATCTACTCACTCTAATGCCACATCAGCACATGTTGCCAATGTTTTTTCCATAAGTTCACTCGGGATCGTTTGAAATACTGAATTAGGAGTGCCCGCAGCCGCCCAGATAACGTCATACTGAAACAAAGACTCATCAAAAAGTGTTTGAATTTTAGTCGGATGCCCATAGGGAGGAATTCCTCCAATGACAAAACCGGTTTTTTCCCTACAGTAGTTAGCGTCAGCTTTCTCAACACCCTCGCCAATAAGTGCAGCCACCTTTTTCTCATCGATACGGTGGTTACCGCAAGCTATTACTAAAACCGGTTTTCCGGTTTTTGATCCGCGAAACACTATAGATTTGGCTATTTGTGCTACCTCACATCCTAGTTGTTTTGCTGCCTCAAGAGATGTACGAGTCGATGCGGAAAACACAACTATATTTTCGAATTGTTTTTTAGTATTCATAAGGTAATCGTACAAAATAGTCAGCGAAATGCAAAACGGTTTATTCATTTAACACATTTTTCTACTCAATCAATGTAACCCAATTCCCTTTCATAAGTCGCTGTTTATAAAATATGTATAATTAGACTATGGCAATTCAGTCCATGATTTTTATTTTGGGACTATTGGTTCTATTACCAAGCACCAGCCTTTTAGTAAAGCTTTCAAAACTACTGGCCAACAAACTGCGCATCTCCCCATTAATAACCGGAATTACGATTGTGGCGTTGGGGACATCTCTTCCGGAACTTGCTGTATCTGCAACTGCTGCGATTAGCAATGATTATGGTCTGGCTATAGGAAATATAATCGGGTCTAATATTTCTAACGTTTTATTAGTACTACCCATCGGAATTTTAATAGGAAAACTGAGGATAGGAACGACAAAGACACAAAGAACAATCACTGCTTTAGCGATAATATCAGTTGTATTTTTTATTCTATATGTTTTTAAGATCAACTCCTTTTTTTCCGGAATTTTGCTAATAGGTTTGGGTATTTTGGTTACATTTTTGGAATACAAATGGGGCGTAGAGGGAGGGTCTCACGAAGATGCATTCCGGGTCCGTAAACAACAAAACGAAGGTAGGAACTTTACACTCATTAGTCTACTGACTCTTTTTCTTTCATTAATTGGAATCATGTTGGGTGGGATATTAATTGTAAAATCTACCGAAAGCCTCTCGGAACTTTCCGGCTATAGTACTGCTATTCTGGGACTTTCTTTAACTGCAATAGCCACATCACTGCCAGAATTATTAACAACAATATTCAGCCAAAACGAAAACGAAGAGAAACTAACTTTAGGCAATATAATTGGAAGCAACATATATAATCTAACGATCATTGGGGGAATATCCGCATTTTTCTCACAAGCGGTCGACTTATTTGTAACAGACTGGATTTGGTTTGCTTTTGCCACCTTAACAATTTTTAGTATTGTTAAAATCTTTAAAAACATCACGGTGCCTAAATCTGTTGGTGTCATATTACTGTTGCTGATGGGACTTTACTTATACTCATTAACACTTGTTCGTGTGTAATTCAGTTATAAATATTCGGATATTACCTATTAACATTTCCAACATTATGTCTATAATTTTTACTTGATGAGTACAGACGCGGTTTCGACAAAGGAGCCCCCAGACTTAAGTAAACTTAGTGAGACACCAAAAATTGGTGTTGTGTATAGCGATGTCAAAAGAGAGTACTTCTCAACCGAACAGCACTACATTACAGAGAAGGATGCGTTAAGCGACGCAACTATAATTGCAGAGGAAATTAAAAAACTTGGGTGTCAGGTTTTTCTTTACCCCGGAAACGAAACACTAGCTTCATCTATTTTAAGAAACAGGCCCGGAATGATTTTTAATCTTGTCGATTCCATAAAAGGGAACGACTACCTATCCTCAACCATTCCCGGAATTCTGGATATGATGGACATACCATATACAGGTGCGGGGCTTTTGGGACTTGCTCTTTGTTACAATAAGTTTTTAACTAAAAAACTTTTACAAAACTCAGGTGTTCCCGTTCCAAATTTTCAGCTTTTCAACACCTCGCACGAACCCCTAGATATAAATTTGAGATTTCCATTAATTTCAAAACTAAACGAAATACACGGAGCGGTAGAAATATCAAATAAAGCAATCTCAGAGAACGAGAAAGAGCTTAGAGAACGCATGGAGTTTCTTATCAAAACATACAAACAATCGGTTTTAGTTGAAGAGTATATCGCGGGAAGAGAAATAGTTGTGTATATGCTTCAAGGTTTAAACATTAAAACATATATGGCTGAAAAGATATTTAATAAACCTGGCCAGAAATATAAAATCGCAACCTTTGAGGATCAGTGGACAGAAGCAGATAAGAAACCTGAAGATCAAGCATACACATATCAGAAATACGAAGATGCCAATCTTAAGGAATTTGCCAGAAAAGCTTTTGAGATAACAAGAATGGAAGATTACGGAAAATTCGATGTGAGACAGGACGCCTCAGGAAGATTTTATTTTATAGATGTAAATCTAAATCCAGCATTTGGCCCAAAGAAATTAGATACAGCAATTGGCCTTATTATTGAAGGCTTATATGGGATACCATTTACAGACATTCTAAAAAGACTTATTGCACGAAAACTTAATGACGATAGTGGAAACGCCTCTAGTGCTTTATAGTGCAAATTTCCTGTAATATCGTAGCTACATGCAGAACCTAAATAATATAACAAAACCATTCGATATTGATACTTTTCTGACAATACAAAGCGATGTTAGCGAAAGCGCGGGTTATAAAAATACTTGTTTGGGAATGGTTGATAAATACCCGATAACGCTTCTGTCGCCCAAACGTGCTCACAAAAGTAAGCCGCATATTTTAATAGCAGGTGGTTTCCATGGGGAAGAACCTGCTGGTTGTTGGGGGATTTTGAAATTTCTGAAAACAGAAAAAGAAAACGCAACTAAACAAGCAAACATTTCTTTTCTGCCTTTAGTGAATCCAACTGGATTTGCGGTCGGCTGTCCATATAATAAATATGGGGAAAACGCAGCTTTGGGGTTTTGTCCTCCTAGCACAGAACCATTATCCAAGGAGGGACTGATTTTGATGAATAACCTCGACTTGTTGCTATCCTGCGCAAAGGACTGTTTTATTTCATTGCACGAAGAACCAGCGGAAAAGGATGGGTTTTATCTATATACATTTGAGAACTCGAAGACTCCCGGGAAGTTTACACAAACTTTACTTGATGTTGGAACACAACAATTTCAAATAATAAAGGATTGCGAAATTGAAGGCAGCATCATCAAAGATGGTCTTTCGTTTAATGAGCACGACGGAACTTTTGAAGATTTTATGTTTAGTCGGGGTGTACCCAAATGCGCGTGCACCGAAACCCCCGGAAAAAACGATATAAACAAACGAGTTGAAACAAACAGACTAATAATTAAATCGACGGCAGATTATTTCGCTATATAACTTTTACGGACATTCTAAAAGACTTACTTCACAAAAACTTAATGATGAAAGCGTAAATCCTAATGTTAGTGGAAACGCTCATAACACTTTATAGTGTTAATTTCCTGTAGTATCATCGTCATATGAACATCCTAAGATCTTTCTTATCAAAACCTCTATTGAAATACTTAAAAATATCTGCTGTTATCCTAGTTTTAGCTTGTGGAACATTTAAGCGGGTATTAGATTTTCCTGAGTCAGGAAAAGATTATAGAACTTATATTTCGGCTATCGAAACACTTCTAAGTGGTGGAAATCTCTATCAACAAACGATCGAATCATATAAAAACGCAGGTGACATTGGTGGACACGGATACGCATATTTTCCGGGATTTTTATATCTTTTTACTTTTTTGTACGCTTTAGCACCTGTCACACAAATTCCCTATTACATACTTTGGAAAATACCGGTTTTGTTATGCGACTTGGGAGTTGCAATAATTCTTTTTAAACACCTTTACAAGAAAAACTACTTTGCTGGGCTTTTTGCGCTTACCGCATGGATTTTTAACCCCTATATGGCAGCGAGAAGCGGCTACTCTTTAGTTGATCCGATACCTGTATTTTTTATACTTCTGTCTTTAATCTATCTTGAAAAAGACGATGTTTTGACCGCATCCTTTTTCACACTTTCGGTGATATTTAAACCTATTGCTTTAATTTTTCTCCCACTATTTCTTATCAAATCAAAAAAGTGGTACCAATTTGTTTTAGCCTGTGGAATTATTTTTATCATTGTTTCCATTCCTTTTATTTTGGGGCTTAAGGAAATAACGACTTACCTTAACGGTACACTACTTGTTCATTCAAATAGAGTGTTGCAGGGCAGACCTTTTCTTTTTTACATTAGTTATTTTTATAAAATTGAGTTATTTCAGATCATTCCGCTATCTGTTTACAACAAACTTGCCACGTTTTTCGGGTGGGTTTTAATCTTAGCGGGTTACTTTTTATTCAAGATTAAAAACAAATACACTTTAGCTTCTCTTTCAGCTTTGAATTTCCTTATATTTACCCCGGTTTTGAACAGAACCTATTTGACTTGGTTTGTACCAATTTTCCTATTGGCAACTTTTGAAATCTCGCAAAAATACAAAAAACAGATTTTGTATTATTTACCAAATATACTTTATTGGATATTCTGCTTTTGGTACTTAAAACAGTGGGAAGATGGTTTTCACGTATGGCACCCATGAAAAAATTAATATCTAAACTCTTTGATTATTTTAAAAGAAACAAATCTACAATTTTTTTGATAGCTATTTTGGTTTCACTCGCGATACCCCTAAGATTTAAAAATCTCGGTTACTCGGACTATCACGGTGACGAATACAAAGCGTTCCTAAGTCTTAATAATGGTGAGACTGCTTGGAATTTTTTATTGAGACAAAGAAAAGGCCCGATGCAGTTTATCGTTTCATATATTCCGTATCTTTTTACCGGGAACTTTCTCAACGAGACCGCTGAAAGACTTCCGTTTAGCATCGCCTCAACACTATCGATTGTTTTCTTTTTCTTATTTGTAAAAAACATTACTAAAAGTAAATTAATGGCTTTCTTGTCATCTCTTCTTTTTATTACTAATGGTTTCATTTCGGGATTTGGAAGAATAGCTCAGTATCAAAATCTTAACCTCCTTTTTTCTTTTATTGCCCTTTATCTGTATTCAAAAATTATTGATCAACCCCTTTCTGATAAAAGGAGCCTCAAAATCAGCCTTTTGGGAACCTTCTTTTGGTGTTTATCGGTTCTTTCACATTGGGATGCCATACTAGTTGCCCCAATAGTTATGTTTATTATCACTAAGTCTTTTCTAAAGGGTAAAGAAAACAGGAAAGCTACTATTAAAGTATTGCTTTTAAATATTACACTTGGTCTTGCTATTACACTGCCTTACATCATTCCGTACACTGTTACCTTCAGTTTCTATGAAAGGAACCTAACGTACGCCACAGCTAGAATAGGACTTGATTTGGGATACTCAAAAATACCTTTATATAAAGCGCTAACAGAACTATATAATCCATTTCTCACATTACCTCTGCTGCTCATATCAGCAGTCGTAGGTTTAATCAGCATTAAAAAAAGTTTTCCAATGCTAATATGGTTTGGGGTCGTATTTGGATTTTTTGAAATATTTGTAAAAAATCCAGGTACCCACTTCTATAACTTCCTATTACCTCTAATTATTCTGGCCGGAATTGGATTAGGATCAATCATTAACTTACATATAGTAACAAAAATACTTTATGCCCCGATTATTCTTGTGTTAGTCTCTTTCTTGTATTTCCAAACATACGTTTTATATGTTGATCATTCAGTGGAATATCCATTCGTAAATAAAACACTAAAGGTAAAAAATTACCTTAGGCCAAAGAAAGATATCATTAATCTAGTTGCAAAAGGAATAAAAGAAATAAAACCGGAGTATATGAGAGGCTCCTACATACCGCTTTTTGGTTTTACTCATCACCGATTTTGGAATGAAGTGAATGACTTGGTAAATAATCTGAATCAAACTAATAATGAAAATTTCAAATACATAACTAATGAGGATAAGAGTATAGGCGAAAAATATATGGACACAAAATATGGGGTAGAGGGAGGTTTTTATGCCATCGGAATAAAACGGCCGATGAATTTTGTTATGGATTATCGCTTTATAAATTACGGATCAAGGAAACTTATTTACTCTTTTGTACAAAACAATAAGGTTGTTACCGTAATATATAGATTCGAACCTAGAGTTGTTTCGAATACACTAAAATGAGTTATACGTTGACAAGATTTATGCTATGCTAATAACATGAAAAAACAAAACACAAAGATGCTAACAGCATTAGTAGCAGTATCTTCTTTTCTAGTTTTTGCTGTTCCTTCCTCTTTTGTAAGAGTACTAGCCGCCCCTAAATCAGGACAAGCGATAGAGGCCCAGAATTCAAAAGGAAAAGAAACTGGGAATGCGAATAATCAAAATCAAAATAGCCTGTCAGACGAGCAGAACCAAAATAGTAACAAGAAAAGCATAGTAAAAGAAAGGAAAGGTCAGGAAACCGCCGCTACTCACAGAAGCGTAGTAGCAACCTTTGTTCAAAACCTTCTAACCGTAGCTGATAGAGAAGGTGGCATTGGGGAGCAAGTTAGAGTAATTGCACAGCAACAGAATGATTCCAAGACTAAGGTTTCCGAAAAACTTAATGCGGTTGAGGGCAGAAGCAAGATAAAGACTTTCCTTATCGGATCGGACTATAAAAATCTTGGGGGCCTCAGAAGTGAGATGGTAAAAACTAGAAATAGAGTAGACCAACTTAAAGGATTAGTTGAAAGAGCAACAATTGAGGAAGATAAGACGATATTGCAAAATCAAATCACAGCACTTGAGCAGGAACAGACAAATATTAGTAACTTTGTTACTCAAAATGAAAGTAAATTCAGTTTATTCGGCTGGGTAGCTAAATTATTTAACAAATAACATTTGGAGGGACAGGTTTTACTAATAAACAAATTAGCTTATATTTGGTGTTAAAAGGAGTGGCTTTCCAGTTTATAAAACACTTTCGAACCTCATCACAAACTACGGAGAGCCAAAGCATTGACAAGGTTAATCAACAACCCGTTGAACCAATATTTCGTAGCCATATTATTACCCTGTAGTACTTGACTTTAACCACTATCTACAATACAATCACCACGAGAAATTCAAAATCAGACAAAAAGGAGAGAACAATGGAAGTTACCTACTTTCAGTATCCCTGGAGAGGGAATATCTACGCACTTGACGTGGACGAGAGCGAACTTCGAAATGGCAAACCCGTTAAACTACCAGCTGGAAGCCTGGTCACCGTGACTGTGCCTAAAGGGTACTTTCCTGAGGTGGAAGAAAACGCAGCCTCGAAAGAGGGGGCTCTTACCGCTCGGGTGGTAATTTCGGCAGACGATACGTTTCAACGGGAGTTTAAAGGGAACTGGAAACCTCTGATTGAACTTATCAACATTGCCGCCGCAGTCAACACACTCTTCACAATTATCCTTACAAACGAAGAGTTCCACCGACTAAAGAAGGGCGGTTTGGCCAAAATGGAAAAAAAGTTCTCAAAGCGAGCCTTTTCACTCCTTTATCTCTATGACTCTTATGTGGAGGAGGGAAAACCTTCACTGGAGCTGTTCCGTACGGGCCGCTGTCCATAATTTCTCGCTGTCCTAACCAAAAGAGGGTAACTTTAGCTAGCTAACTGCTACTTGAGTTACCCACTTCTTTCCATACAAAACACTTCCTAACCTCACAAACCACGGATATTAAAGCACCCTTTTATATAGATAAACTTTCGGTTTTATAAAAATACTTCCTGGAAAACTTAAATCTTTTTCATCATCCAAAACATAATCAACTTTTAAAGAAGGGTTTTTCTCAAGCGTGTCGTAAGAGAAAAGATATCTGCACCCTCCTTGCCAACAAAGACCATAAAGCTTTCCCCAAGATGTTGTTGCTCTTATCTTTTCCGGTTTGACACCAGTGCTTACAAGCTGCTCACTTTTACCCCAAATGTAGTTGTTTGATAAAACAAAATCTATTGCAAGTTGGGTTGAAACAAATGCCATAACTAAAACAAAAGATCCAACAACAAATGGAAAAAACTTCTCGGTTAAAAGAGGCTTCGTATCTGGAACTCTTAAACAAAGCAAAAACAAGATAAAAAGGGGAATTACCGGAAGAGTGTATCTGTCAAAAAAGACTTTCACAAAAATCATCAGCACGCAGTAACCGGCTATAGATATTGAGTAGATGTTTATAATTTTTCTCCCGTAAACATAAAGACAAGGAATTGCTAAAGCCAAAAAAACTTTAGACGTCAAATCCCAATAGGTAAATAGTTTGTAATTACCTCTAAATTGATATTTGGTTCCAAGAACAGATCTCGGAAAAAATCCCGTTCTTTCGAAAGTGTTTTCAAAATATGGATACTCGGCCCACGATATTTTTCCCGGATCGTAAATTTTGTTTAAAAGAAAAAACAAACAAATAGCAGATATTAAAAGTCCCGCTATGGTCAATTTCGATTTTCTAACATTAAAAAATGTAGAAACCACAAAATAAATAACAATCGGAAGCGCAAAAGAGGCGGCAACAAGTAACATCCCATACACTATTGAATAAGCGTAACCAACATCAAGCAGATGACTTATTCTAATTCCTCTTATAAACCCCTTGTCGCCCATTTCATCAGTCTTTGGAAAGAAGAAAGAGTAGTAACCAAGCAATACGACCAAAAAACCAAGTTGGATCAAGGCTTCTTTGTATTTTTTCTTAAGCAAAAAGTATAAAAATGCGGCTGCATTTATCAAAAGTCCGCTTTGCTTTGCAAAGAAGGCCAAAAATCCTGAGATGTTAAACAATATAAATTGTGACCATTTCGGTTTCTTTTCATATGAAAGGAAAAAGTATAAAGACAAAAGCATGAAGAGCATAACGTAGTTCTCGGTCATAAACCCGATCGCAGAATACATATGAAGAGGCGTAAAAAACAAAACTAAAGAAACTAAGGAAGACTTGAATCTTGAGAGATTAAAATGATCAAAAAGAATTCTTGCAAAAACATAAAAATCCAAAACCGAAACAATTAGAGTCAAAAGGGGGAGTTTCTTTAATCCGAAAATCAAAGCAAAAAACAAACCAAGTACTCCCTGCGTATAAAAAGTTGTTGCGGTGACGTCCAAAAGTTTAAAATCTCCATTTAGGAAACGAGCAACACTGGTGGTCCTGTTCCAATCATCATTTTGCATAAAATTTACTTTTGCAATAAGTGGGAAAAACGCAATCAACAATAAAAGTGCGGCAATCTCAATCATAGGAAATTTTGTTTTTAGATTTTTCATAACCTTAAGTATTCACCTATTATATTACAGCTTAAGTGAGACGTAGAGTGTTTAATGTTTAACTTCATACTATCCACAAGAACAACCATTAATAGAGTGTTGATCTAAATTGACAAATCAACAAATGAATAGTATACATGGACGTAATAATCATTAGTCCCGCACCAAAAATCAGGTGCCCATATCTAAAAAAGGAGTAGAGAATGGCTAACAAATTGCCTAAAAAGTACCTTCACTTTCCAGATTTTGGTGATGCCTGCAAAGCTATTGCAGCTTGGTGGGCTTACCAGGATGCAGAAAGTACAAACCGCAGCTTATTTAACATTAGTGCGGATGGACGTGATACCGATGTGTGTCTTTCAGATAAAAGTCTTGCTGATCAATCGGCGTTCATCGTTTTCCTTCGGGATAGGGCTTTAATAGAAACCTTCACCGTCCACCGCACACAACGAGTACATACCTGGCTTGAAGGTAGCTAAGTTCAAGCATAAAACCGTAGACACTTTGCGAAAGCGAGTGAAATTCTACGGTTTTTATTTTTCTACAAACTTTACCTTCTCACGACCACCAACTAACTCACTTTCCTATAACAGTTGATGGTAAAATCGCGGTATCATACATCTATGAAAAAATTCGTTAACGTTTTTCTTATCGCAGTTATATTTTGTTCGGTAGCACTTGGGGTTTACCAAAACGAAGTCAAAAAGAAAGCTATTGACCAAACAAAGATTCCCTTAAAAGTTGAAAACGAAAGAGATTTTCAAAGATGGAACACCAACATCAGAAACAAGGGCCTTCAGATCACACCGGAAGATTTTAGTCTTGTTGAAGAAAATGAGGTTTACAACAGCCAGTGGATAAAAATCACGTCCATTGACGATCCCCAAGTTAAAGCAGCATTTGATCAAAATTTGCTAGACCACAAAGATATTTTAAAGGTTGTTTTCGCACCAAGCGGAACTATGTATTTGGACTATAGAAATACTTATAAGGATGGCTACTTTCCAAATCAGGTACATCTATACGGCTTAAAAGAAGATAAAATCCTGGATGCGAGAATTCTTGATTGCTCCGAAAGAGGAAACTGCTACTTTGACAGAGCCTATTGGCTGGACAATGATGTTTTTGTAATCACAGAATGGTCCAGAGATATTAGCAAAAAGGATGAAACCATTCCAGTGTGCCCAATTACCTCAGTTTGTACGTACGCTATAAAGCTTCACATGGTGGATTTGATGCATAACAAAAGGTATATATACAAAAGCAAAACGTTTGATCTAAATCTAAGCGGATGGATCCAAAACCTTTGAGATGTGGAGAAGCATAGGTTTTTAGGGTAGAATTACGAAACTTCCTCGGGGTGTAGCTCAGTTGGCTAGAGCGCACGGTTTGGGACCGTGAGGTCGCGCGTTCGAGTCGCGCCACCCCGACCATTTTAAAAACCAATATTCAAAGTCACCACTACTTACCGTAACATCAGCGTATTCGGGTAGTTCGATAGCTTCAAAAGACATATTTACTAATTCCTGGTTGCCTTTGAAGATAAAATACGGGTTTTATTTTTTCCAGGGTGCCGTCTGCTATTAATCTGGATATTCTATAGTCCAAGGTACATCTATTAGAACTTAAGATCAGTTCTAGATTTTGGCGTACATAGTAAGGCATTGTTAATTTGTCTACTTTTGAGCGATTTTCCATATACTATTTCTCCATGCACATGCTTATATGTGCAAGACGAAATATTATCAAGGTTTTTACACGTAAGAAGTTGCCAACATCCAATGCTGTAGACGATCATAAAATATCAATTGTCTATTTTCATATTTATTCATATTGAAATGTAAGTTCCACAATGATAATTTACAACTAGCTATGAAAAATGATTTAGAACCAATAAACAAAAGACTTGCTAATCTAGATGGAAAATTAGTTAACATGGACAAAAGATTGACTAATAGACTAGACGGTGTAGATGAGCGGCTAAGTAGTATGGACAACAGATTAGATGGGGTAGACAAGCGACTGGATAGTATGGACAACAGAATATCAAATCTGCAAATAAATGATATAAAAATTCAATCCAAGTTAGGAGATATAGGTGAAACAATAAAGCTACTTCCTAAACTTTATAACAGCGTAGATAAGATGATGGGCGAAGTTTTATCGTACAGACAGGAAAAGGTCTCTCTTAAGAATAAACTAGATAACCACGAAAAACGTATTTCAAAAATAGAATTAAACACAACCTTCGCAAAATAAATAGACCGAATAACACACACGATTACTTTTCAGAAATTTTTCAGCATTCAGAATATAATATGCCTTAATGAAAATACTAATCGTTGAGGATGAACACAAAATCGCAAATGCTATTAAAGGAGGTTTGGAACAAGCGAGATTGGACTTAGAAAAGCACTTGGTGCAAAAAGAAAATCGATCATTACTCAGTTTTTAGTAGAATCAATAATCCTAACGGTAACCGGAGGGGTAGTGGGCGTGGTAATTGGTGTCGGAGCCTCACTTATACTTACACATATAATGAAACTTCCAAGTGTATTGGCTGTAAGCTCAATCGGACCTGCGGTAGTAGTTTCTTCGATAATCGGAATAGTTTTTGGGTGGTATCCTGCCCAAAAAGCTTCAAAACTTCAACCAATCGAGGCTCTGAGGTATGAATAATTATTAAATTTAAAAGGAGGATTTATGGATAAAAAAACATTCATAATCTCAATTATAGGTGCTGCAGCTGTTTCCTTAGTGTTAGGGTTTTATAGCGGAAGATATTTCGAAAGAATGAATACCGCACGAAACTTTCAAAGAATGAGAGGAAACTTACAGGGAAGACCGGCAAACGGTATGAGAAGATCTGGGTCTTTCCCAGGTGGGTTTGTTCCATCAGGAACGCAACCTATCGAATAAACTAACCAATTAAAAGCCCCCATTTGCATAACTTTCACAAATGAGGGCCTCGCTACTACTTACTAATGCGTCGGGCAAGGAACTTGGTTTATTAGAAACTTCGGAAGCCTCCCAGTCCTGCTGTATTCTATACTAAGGTTAGCTAGTCCGAACATTGTCATGAGTTGGGGGTTTTTCGCAAAACATTCTGTCACCCAACTTTCAATATCCTTGTTTCGGACATTGGCCAAATTAGCAGCGTGAATAGCATTCAAGAAACCTTTCAACTCTTGAGTGCCAAATCCCCGGCTCCCTTCAAATGTCCTTATTAATTTCCTTGTTTGAAATTGGACTATTACCTTGAAGGTTTCCTTCTTAGATCTACGTCGCTCACTAGCACCCTGTAATACAGGAAGAAGCGCGATAAGCACACCCCCATAGATACACGCATAACTGCAAATCCAGCAAACGACCCATGCTATTGCAGCGTATATCCAAACAACGCAGTACAACAAGATGCCGAGCCATCCGTGCCACATTGGGCTACTCAGAAAACCGCCCAACACCCCGAACAACCACCGACAACCAAACCCAAAGAGTTCGGCTACGATGGCTAGCAGTACAAACTGCCAAAACAAACTGATGTCTTTCCTTACCTCAATCATTTCTTTCTCCTTTTGAACGTGGCAATAAGCCACAGGCTACAGGGCAATACGCCCTAGATATCGTTATTATAACAACAAAGGGCCAATGTGTCAAGTACTATAAGTTATGTGAGGTATTTAATCCGGGAAAAACTCGGTCAGAGCAATGGACTAAGTAGATAAAAAAATAGGCTGACTTGTATTTTTCAACGCAAGTCAGCTTCGGTTTAAGACAGCGAAAATTTAGGTTAGTACATTTCGATCGTCAGAAGATTCTCTCAAAGCCTTATTTAAAGGTTTGAGTTTGTTATGCAACATTAACCTATTCAGGGTCCCACAGCTAATAACATGCGCACTGACACTGGTAAAGGGCCTGTCTGACTCTATGGGGTAGGGGCATCTTTGGATAACCACGTATTTTATCCCTTTCCACCAATATTTCCCTAGCGGTTCACGATGCATCTTTTTTGACCATGGTTTTATAATCCCAAAACAAACCACAATCACAAGCGCCGTAACCATTAGCCAGATTATAAAAATCTCTGGCTTCCCAAGGAAAAATGCCGCTACTGCAGTTAGCAATATCGTTGCTATCATACCAGCCCAATAACCTACCGGAATGCCACCTTTGTAATTGGTAAACCAAGGCACGTATTCTGAATTGTGCCGCTCGGGCCCATAATACGGGTGAATAAGAAACCAGATGTAATCCTCCACCCACCCAAGCTCAACAAATGAGGCTATTGCCAATACAAAGGTTCCAAGAAGCGCGGAGCTGCTTGAAAAACCTGCCAACCTGGAATAGTAGGGGATGTAAAGAAACGACAGGAAGTACATAAACAGCCAAATTGCGTTGGATGTTAGATGGTACTCTGTCGCCCACTTATCCTTACCAGTGTAAAACCGGTAAAGTTTGCTAAACCAGTGGTTGGTGGGAAATCTGCGGGTGAATGTTAGCGCACTCCACCCAAACGGACCTTCAATTGAGATCTCCTGTCTTGCAATGATTACCGCGGGCAGAAGAACTCCCACAGCAATACCCAGAGCGTAGGGAACAAGTCCCAACAAATACCCGATCATTTTTTCTCTCCTTTTTGGTTGAATTGCAAACATTGTACTACACTATAAGTCCCAAGACAAATCAAACTGAGGTTTCACAAGCGTCAACTAGCTTAAAATGTTAGAATAATTCGGTATAAATACCGTAAACTGTTTTAAGACAAGATGAAAAAGGAACAAAAAAGATACTATTTCGACTATGCAGCAACAACCCCCGTTGATAAGAGGGTTCTTAAGGCTATGAAGCCTTATTTCTCGGATAATTTCGCAAACCCATCGTCAATTCATACACCGGGGATGGACGCCAGTGAGGCGGTAGAAAGCAGTAGAAAGATAATCGCAAATTACCTCGGAGCCACCCCAAGCGAGATATTTTTCACATCGTCAGCAACAGAAAGCAATAACTGGGCACTAAAGGGTATTGCGGCAACGGCAAAAGGGGATAAAAAGAAAATAATAATATCCCCAATTGAACATCACTGCGTTTTAAATACTGCCAAATATCTCAAAAAGATGGGGTTTGAGATAGTTGAAACTCCCGTTGATAAAGAGGGGATTGTTGATGTAGAAAAACTTAAAGAATTAGTTGATGATAAAACTCTTCTTGTTTCCATAATGCACTCAAACAATGAAATGGGAACGATCGAGCCGATAAAAGAGATCGGCAAGATTTGCGATGATAAAAATGTAACTTTTCACACCGACGCAGTTCAAAGCTATGGAAAAATGCCTTTAAATGTTAACGAAATGAATGTGGATCTTTTAACGGCCTCCTCACACAAAATTTACGGGCCAAAAGGAACGGCTATTTTGTACATTAGAGGGGGAACTCAAATAGAGGCTCTTCTTCACGGAGGGGGACAGGAGTCAGACAAAAGATCTTCAACATTAAACGTTCCCGGAATCGTGGGATTTAGAAAGGCAACTGAAATCTGCGTCAAAGAAATGAAAAAAGAGTGGAAAAAACAATCAAAACTAAGGGACAAAATAACCAAATATATTAAAGAGAAAATTCCAAACTCTCACTTAAATGGACCCGCTTTAGGAAAGCCAAGGCTTTGCAATAACGTAAATGTAAGATTTGATTTTATTGAAGGAGAGTCGCTGCTTATGGATCTTGATTCACATGGCATTGCGGTTTCAACATCATCGGCGTGCTCATCTCCAAAACTTGAGGCTTCACATGTTTTGACCGCTCTTGGAATTTCAAAAGGAGATGCCCACGGAACAATAAGAATAACAATCGGAAGATTTACAAGTGAAAAAGATGTAAAGTACTTCCTCACGACTTTAGAAAAATCAGTCACAAAATTAAGGGTGATGTCGCCCTTAAATACAAGGAACTGCTAAATGTATACGGAAAAGGTAATGAAACACTTTCATAATCCCGCAAATATGGGAAAAATAGCAAACCCCGATGGAGTAGGGAAGGTTGGAAATATGGCCTGCGGTGACATGATGTACATGTATATCAAAGTTGCGAAAAACAAACAGGGTGAGGATATAATCAAAGACATAAAATTCCAAACATTCGGGTGCGTTGCGGCAATTGCAACCTCATCAGTAATAACAGAACTTGTAAAGGGAAAGCCGCTTTCAGATGCTTTAAAAGTTAATAACACAGATATTATGCAGTCTTTATCTGGACTTCCGCCGATAAAGGTTCATTGCTCAGTTTTGGCAACGGAAGCACTGTCTGATGCAATTTACGATCACTACAAAAGAAACAAGAAACCCATCTCAAAAGAACTTAAAGCAAAGCACGAAGATATTGTCAGACACAACAAGATGCTTGAGGAGCAGTATAAAGAATACTTAGATACACAAGAATTGGAGTAAGCATGGAAAAAGGAAAGGGCAGAAAAATAGTTGTTGGAATGTCCGGCGGAATAGACTCCTCAATCTCCCTAATTTTACTTAAGAAAAATGGCTGGAATCCGGTTGGTGTGTCACTTAAATTCGGAACCTGGGAAAATTCCTGTAACAACGTAAGAGAAAACTCATGTTGCACAGATGAATCAATAAAAACTGCTCAAAAAGTTTGCATGAAGTATAGTTGTAAGCACGTGACGCTTAAAGTAGGGGAGAATTTCCATGAAAAGGTTATTAAATACTTTACCGAAACTTTAAAATCAGCAAAAACTCCAAATCCCTGTATTATTTGCAACCGATATCTTAAGTTTTTAGAGTTGTTCAAATACGCAAAGAAAAATGAAATTGAATACGTAGCAACCGGACACTACGCAAAGATAACCAAAAGCAAAAAACTTGGGGGTCTTTTTATTTCAAAACCAAAGGATAAGAAAAAAGACCAGACTTATTATTTGGCTTTGCTTCCTCAGGAATGGTTGCCAAATATAATATTTCCCTTATCAAATTTAACTAAGGAAGAAGTTTATCAAATGGCGGTGGAAGAAGATTTGGATTTTTATTTGAAGTTGGCTCAAAGCCAGGATTTTTGTTTTGTTTCCGAAAAGTCACTTAAAAGTTTTGTTGAAAAAGAAATTGGAGTAAAAAAAGGTTTAATAATAAACAAACAAGGAAAAACTTTAGGAAAACACAATGGTCTTGCAAATTACACAATAGGGCAGAGAAAAAATATGGGGCTTAGCGGAGGACCCTATTTTGTTGTTGAGAAAAATGTGAAAACAAATGAGTTAGTGGTTTCAACAAAAAAATCGGACGTGCTTAAAAAGGAAATTGATTTAATAAGTGTTTTATTTGCCAATGGTATTTTTGAAAAACAAGCTGGTAAGAAAGAGGGGATAAAAGTTAAAGTAAAAATCAGATACCAACACAAGCCCGCAAGTGCGGTGATTATAAAAGATAAAAATACTGGTGGCAGAGTCTTGTACAAGCTGGTTTTTGTAAAACCACAGTTGGCAGTAACTCCGGGACAATATGCAGTATTTCATATCGTAAATTCGGTAGTCGGTGTCGGCGAAATAAAATAAAAACCGCAGCTCTGTGAGTAAATCACTAAACTGCGGTCAAACGTGATTCCAAACGACATCTAACTGAAAAATAGGCCAAATAGAAGCCAGATACCCCTCAGAATCATCGGGACAAACTGAAGTATTGCTAAAACCCCCAAGATTGTTGAGGCATTTGTGAAAAATCTGGCCGATTTGGTTACTTTCCCATATTCTTCTGAGAGCCTTGTTAGAGACCACACTCCAATGGCGATCACCATGGCTGCTAAAAAGACCAGAAAGCTAATAAGGAGTGTCAAGCCGAAAGCGATTGGACCATAATACCCCCAAATTAACAGCTCTCCGTAAATAATCCCCGTTAGCAAAAGTGGTATAACCAAAAATGCGACGCTATACACAAGGTTAACTTTCTTTTCCATTTTTCTCTCCTTTTCCTTTTTGTTTGAATTAGAAACATTCTAACACACTATAGGAGGTTATTCACTTCGAACCACTCCAACAACACAGCCATATAAGACATGCCAAACGCTACCGGTAATTTTGTCATCTTGAATCTTCTTCAAAACATGTGTTAATGTATTTAAACAATGCATGCAAAACCTAAAAAGTTCTTCACCAAAAACGGAAAGACTTTAAAACAAGCTGAACCGAAATCAATCTTGAATTCCAAGAAGGGTAATATTGATGTTGTAGCCTCAATTTTTGAAACAAAAGAAGAAATTTCAGATAAAAAACAGCAAAGGGAAAACATCTTAACAAAGATAAGAAACAAAGTTAAAGGAAAAAATCTCGGAAGAGACGCAGCCACCGCTTGGGCATCATTGTCCGTTGTATTTATATTCTCATTTTTAATATCAGTCATGATCACCCCCACAAAAGCAAGGCCGGAAGACACAAGAAGGTATGCAATATACGCATCAGAACCCCTGACATTATCCGAAGCCACAAGTACCATCTATGCTAAAGATTCAAGAGCTCAAAGAATAAACGAAGTATTTAGAATGTTTAAGTGTCCGATGGAAGGATTGGGGGAGTCGTTTGTTTACGAAGCTGATAAAAGCAATATTCCCTGGTGGCTTGCCGCATCAATTGCATTTCAGGAATCAAGCTGTGGAAAAAACACTCCCAAAGTTGAAGGAAAAGAAACTTACAACGCATGGGGCTGGGCAGTATACGGAAATACAGTAAGATCATTTGATAGCTATGAAAAAGGAATAGGAACGGTCTCAAACTACTTATATGACCAGTTCATATCAAGGGGAGTAACTGATGTTTGTGAGATTATGAAGGTATACACTCCACCATCAAACGGCTCCTGGTGCAACGGGGTACAGCATTTTGCGGATCTTATAAAAGACTACAAAACTCCTCAGAATTAAACCTCACACCCCAATCTGTGGTAAGGAATTATAATTCATATCCCATAGCTGTTGACAGAAAACTGACACCTATGTACAATCACCATCAACAAATAGTTTTGCAACAACACCTCAATGCTACACGCAACGAGGTGTTTTTTATATCTTTTAGACGTTTTCTATACGTTTTTCGCCTTATTTCCATGACCCTATAGCGTTTGATAAATAGCCTAAATTCTGGTAAAATAACCCCTATGGCAAAAAGAAACTTGTTTGCACAAGTTAATATTTTGCCTTTAATCCTGATTTTCCTTGTTACTGCAACCTCAAAGCCTAATTCACCCGATAATAAAAGTGGGTTAGACAGCGAAAGGACGGTAAAAACAGCTGAGGCAAGACTTATAGATGCTCAGATCAAGAAAAGCAGGGAAGAGAGAATAGAAGCTTTGGAGAAGTTTTTCACAAAGCTTAAATCTCCATTAAAGGCAAATGCTGCAACGTTTGTTGATGTCGCTGATAAATACAATCTGGACTACAGATTGTTACCGGCTATTTCTTGTATGGAGTCAACTTGCGGTAAGTTTTTGATTGAAGGTTCCTACAATCCTTTCGGATGGGGTATATATGGTAAAAATGCAATTTACTTTAAATCATATGATGAGGCTATTGACACAGTTGCTAAGGGTATAAGAGATAACTATACAAGTAAGGGGCTAAATACTCCGGAAAAGATTGCACCAGTATATACTCCTCCAAACTATGTTAACTGGAGGAACGGAGTTAATTACTTTATAAGTAGGATTGATGCTTGCAAGAGTGGCGGAACTGGAGTTTCGTTCTTAGGATAACTCTTAAAGAAATTAAAGGTTAGTTAGAAATTATTTAGTTTATACAGGAGGGCTCGCGGAAGCGGGTCTTTTTGTTTGCTATAATTACTTATATTTTGGGCGAGTGGCGGAATTGGCATACGCGTACGGCTTAGGACCGTATCCGAAAGGTTGGAGGTTCGAGTCCTCTCTCGCCCACCACGGCTTTTTGTTTTTATAACAAAATAAAGTAGTTCGAAGGTTCAAACTTTTTCCCAATAACTAACCACTAAATCACGACCTCTACCAAGTATCCAACTATTTTTCTAGGAAAATTTAACGACTCGGATGAAAAGCAGTATGATTATCTTTTCAGATCTATAGATTTAGCAACTACAGATCCATCTTTAATGATAAATTTTAAGCCTGATGCATCCTTGGGTATTTCAAAAAAATAGGAAACCTCCTTAGCCACACTAGGTTGCAATTTTCCCGCAGGTATATTTGAGCCATATAAAGTATAGCGTCTATCCTGGTTATCTATTAACTCGGGATTTTTTCCGAGCTTAAAATCTATGGATTCCGATCCAAGATTCACAATATCCGCCCGAACAATGAGAAAATAACCGGATGTGGTTACCTCTTTTTGTTGTACGATAATTTTGGTCTCCTGTCGCACATCTTTAACCACAATTGAGTATGTATTACCTCCATATTTTAGATTAAATTCCTGCGCTAAGGTAAAATAGTCATACTTTTGTTTATCAGGTGTGTTATTAACACCACTTATTATGGTAAGTATAAAGAAAAGTATAACGAGAATTACAAATTTTAAAGATTTAGTGACTCTTAGGCGGTGGTGAGGCACAACGACCAGGGCAGCTAAAACATAATAGAGTATACCAACAACCAACTGGCCCGCTTTAACTGTTACAACTCCTGAAAAGATGAAAAAAATCAGGATGAGTGCGTTGAAGATATACCCAATAACAGTTTTTAAACTCATTTCCCTTACTGTTTTGTTACCTGTATTTTCTTTATTTTTAAACATCTAGTTAAAAAATGTCATTCCCACTCTTCAAAATGATAACATACTAACATTTATTTTTGTCAAGGTAGTTCGCACATCGCGACGAGCTATCCTATTAAAATTACAATCTTTTTCTCTTTTTCCGAAAAGCTAAAAATGAAACGACAAGCACAATCAGTACAAAACCAGCTGATGGAAGAATATATTTATAAATCACATCTTTTACAAAAACAATTTTTTCGCTATCTCGTGCTAAACTGTCCGCATTTGGGTTAAATTTCGCTCCCAATACTTCGCCATTACTGATCTTTCCTTTAGATTGTTGGCTAGTCAGCACGTTTCCGTCGGCGTCAAACGTTTTGTAGTATAGATTGTAATCTCCTTTTCCAAACCCCGTTGCCGTGATTTGATAGTCACCTGATTGCAGTGCCGGCAGGTAAACTATCTGGCTATCAACATTATAGTTATCTGCATCAAGAACAAAAGAGCCCGGTATTTCTTCCACCACTTTTTTGGTTGTGGGATCGACACCGGCTTTTTTTCCATCTGGCGCTGTCACTATAAAATTTAGGGGACATTTAGTTGCAATAGCCAAGCGCTTAATACACCCAGGAGCGCTGGGGCCATAGCATGGTGGTGTCACTTTCTCATTTGAGCTGAGTCCTACGGCTGCTTTTTCAGCATCTGTTATAGCATAGTTCGAAAAAAGCTTTAATACTTTATGTTCGGCTTTTCCAATTCCAGTTGTCGGCGACTGACCGATTTGTAAAGTGGCGACACCTTGGCCGGCATCTTTCATAATATTAAATACTGGTGTGTAATACACTGGGGCTACTGCAGCTGCCAAATCCATTAGTTTATTAGATGCATCTACATATAGGAGATTTGGTGTGCCCGTTTTCGGGTCTGCCGCCGGCTGACCACTTTTAATAAAGGCCTCGTTTGCCTGTATATAGGCTAACCCCGCGGTTGAAATATCTACCGCAGTTGCTACAGTGTTTATTTTTCCCGTAAGTTTGGCGACGTCGCTTAGTGCAGCCTGACTCACTTGGGGAAGGGCACCTGACGCAACTGCTTGTTTATTAGCCGCATCAACAATTAGTTTGGTTGTAGCTATGCCAATCGCCGAATTACCGATTCCCTTAGCCACGTCCGTATCACCCAAATTAATCGACTTACCCGGTAGGATGCTTGTGATTGCCGGTCCAAAGTTACCAGTATTGCTAGTTATCGGATCAGCATTAAAAACCGTCGAGGCAACCGGCGTGTTAGCACTCCTATGTTCCGGGGAAACGTAGCCACTTTGAATCATACTGGAGGCACCTTGCCTTGCCGCAACTGCGGCAGCCGGGTCATCCCACTCTGTTTCCGTATAAAGCTTAAAGAGTGCGTCAGCTTTTTCTTGAGCATCCTTCGCATCTTTACAGAAAAAAGGTACTCCATCAATCAAGACTATTTGATTTTTAATTGTGGTTTCAGGCGTGGTGTCCGTTTTAGATTTCATGGCAAATACAGAAGGGAAGCATCCGATCAAAAGGATAGGAAGCGAAAACAGAAGCACATAGATAACACCCCTGGTATATTTCATTTCTTGGTTAATTCTACAAAATTGATAGGCATTTCGTCAAAACGGTTTGCGTTGGGGTAGTAGGTTTTACTTTCATTAAACACAATATGCACTCTATCAGCTATGATCCCGGTTTCGCTTAATGTAGCCATGTCCCAAACTTTTACCTTCCCACCCTCTTTAAATAATACGTAACTTGTATCCTCTGCGATTACTATTTCTGCTTCGTAGTTGTTCAATTTTAACAAGGTAAAAGCCAACATAGCCTTATCCTGAGGTCTTCCTGCAGAAAAAACAATTGGCTCATCAGCAAGCATTATTTGAGTGTTTTCCGTATAAACCGGCATATTTACGTTTTTGCTAATCCAAGCAAGTATCGCATTGGGGGACCTAACAGTCTTTGCCAAATCAATAACTTTGTTTCCTTTCAAAGAAACTTGTGCGTACAGTTCCGGCCTCGACACAAAAAGCGATCGGTTATTGTATTTAGCTAATACATACGGGGAATTCTTGGGGTATAAAGAAGCTAGTTCCCAAATCTCTTTTTGAAGAGTGTTATGGTAAGTAACCCAATTTCCATTTAAGTAAATCGACGTGTCTATTTCAGGGTACGGGTTGCTGGTACTTTGTGTATATTGCTTTAAGTAATCCTCAATTGATATTGTAGGTTCGTCTTTGATCTTTTTGTTGTAATCTTCCTCTTTTTCTACTAATGGAACTTGGCGACCTATCATTTCGGAGAAAACATCATAATAGTCTTTTAAGGTTTCAACAGGCATATTGTTAACAATAGCTTCGGGCGTGAAAACGTTATAAAAATCATTAGCAAAAGTATCTATACCGGTGTCTTCCACCACAAAATTTTCAGCTTGCTTAAGATCTCCATATAACCTAGAAGTACCAGGGGCAGCCTCACCACCTTTGTCAAACAAATACTGATTTGAGAGTAAATAATTTGCTCCTAAAGATGTATTAACAATAACGGCTACATGACCCACCGACCCTCTAAATGAACCTACAATAACTTCATCAACGCCGTATCCAAGAATTCTCAGCATAGCAACATCCCACAATGCAAATCCCTCACATCTCATAGCCCCGGAACCGTAAAGATTTCTAAACTGATTCGCAAATTCAACAGTATCAATAGGTGTAATCATCCAAAGAACCCCAGCTTTGTCGTAGGTATACCCATATATATCGTTGAGTGTGTACTCCTCCTCTGGATTATCTTCCACATGATCATCAAGGTGAGTAAAGTACTTTTGATTAAACCCCGTTAATTCCACAAATGGAGTAGAACGGCCAAAAAACGCCTTATCGATTTTGTAGGCGGCTCTCGCAGAAAACGTGCTTAGCATATTTGCAACAATAGTGGAATTTATGTAAAACAGCTCACTTCGATCTAAAGACCAGTGATTTATTGCTGAATACAAACTTTTGTCATTATAAGTATCTGCTCCAAATGTAAAATCCACCAACGGACGCTTTACTATAAATGCAGTGGTTTTGTTATTTTTAGCTGAAACATTGGCCCAGCCGATTTTTTTGCTGAGCGATCCATTTATATAGAAAAGGTGTTTATTTCCCTTATTTATATCCTCGATTCTGAATGTACCGTCCTCCTTAACATTAATAGGTGCTTCGTTGTCTAAACCAACTTCAAGATTTTTTGAAGAGACGTCATCTTTGTTTGTTATTTGACCGATCAAGACATTATCTTTTCTTATTACCTCAACATTAACAACCTCTGCGCCTTTATTTGAAACACGGTCATCATTCCATTGGATTAAATAAGAGATTGAATAAAGAACTAAAATAGCGCTGAAAGCTAACAGCAAAAGTAAAGAAAATATGCGCAGTATTATTTTCTTAAGCTTTTTCATTGAGTATTATAATATTAGCAGTTTATTGGACGGTTGAGGGGGGTGGGTTGAGTTTAAGACGATCCTAGACTTGCAGTGACACAGCTTATAACTAACGTCACAAAAAAAGCTGGTTCGCACATCCTGACACTTGGCCCACCACGCTTTTATTGTTATAACAACTTCATATTTGCTAAACCCACCGGAATTTATTTATCAGATATTATTTTTCTGCTTCTATACGAAGTTTTAGTAAGGCTATTGTTTCCTCTTTTAGTTTGGCTTTAGCCCAGTCTTTTTGATTCGGTGTTAACAGTTCCCCAAGCCCTTCCAGTATACGGTTATTATTAATTTTCTCTAGTTGTAAAATACACGTTTGAATCAGTTGTTTAAATGGCATATTGGAGCGTTTTTCCACAATCTCTTTATTAATTGGAAAACGGTTAGACAGAAAAAACCAAACATCGTAAATATCACGGCTCGTCTTTCCCATTCTCTCATACATAGCCATTAATTTGTGTGCAAACATATCCTCAGAAACCATTGTCAGCATCGATATACCTAAATAGGTTTTCATTTCGTACTTTGATCCAAACTGTCTGCGGTTTATCTCCACCTTAATATTGCGAGCCTTATCCTCATAGGATATTAAACAAAACAAGTTATAGCGTTTCTTATATGATTCTTTTATCGTACCGTACTTAGCAGCAATTTTTAAAACTTTAGCAAAAACCTCATCTTCTTTACTTTCATCCAACAGATCAAAATCAAGATCCACAGAAAAGCGGTCAAGTTTGTAAAACATCAATGCCGCAGTACCACCTTTAAACCCTAAAAAAGGTGAGATCGTGGTATCAGAATAAATGTCCTTCAAAATCTGAAACAGGATCGTCTTATGTAGAGATATGTCTAAGGTCATGATTGCTTAAATAATTTATTAACTGTTCCGGTCATACGCTTGTTTTTATATATTGGTAATATCGAAAATACTTTATCCCAATTTAGGGATCTAAGGTTGTCAAAATGATAATCGGTATTTATATACAAAGTATCTAAAAAGGCACGCTCTTTGGTAGCAATTGATATTTCGTCAGAAAGCTCAACCCCCAAGGTATTTATAAGCACAGGTTCTTTAATACTTCTATAGGAGTAGGTTTGGTTATCGATAATAATTTCTCTTGTTAAATAGGACGCAACCGTAATTTGGGTTTGGTATTGAAACACCAATCCTTCTTTTGCAAGAACCGTCTCAAAACTAATGTAGGACGGGGTGAATATGCGGGTTGCTAACTCTAGTTTGTTGTAGTTTTTATCTTTGGAATACAAACCTCTTCGGACACGACACAAATGCCCCCTTCTAACGTAATAGTTAAGTCTGACTCTTGCGGCGTTGGTATCAGAATCCTGCCATAAAAGAGCAATGTCCTTAAGAGTTAGGACAGTTTTAGTTGATCTTAGTATGGTAGTTAAATAGTCACCTTTTTGCATATTCCTACTGGATGTTAGCTTTAAACTAACTTGCAGTTTAAATATATTTAAAAATCACAAACCTGTCAACTAAAGTAACTTCGCAGTTTTCAGCAATTAGCCAGCACTGACGAATTCTCAGGAGGTAGTGGTTCGCACATCCTGGCAGATGGCCCACCAAAAAAAATTTATCAAATTAAAAACATCTATTAACGTCTTTCGCTCTCTGTATTGTTTTTGTTGTAAACAACTGTGTGTATGGTTATAATTTCAACAGTTAATATTATGCCCTTAGATATTGTCGATAGAGCAATATACGCAGCAGAGGATGTACAGAACTTTTTTGACCGTCCTGCGAAGGAAGTATTCGAGAGTTTATCCGGCAAAGCAAAAGATTTTGCGACTGACGTTTTTGAGCATGTCGAGAAAATGCAGATTGGAGATAGGATTCTTGGTAGATTAAAAATCACATATAACCAGTTTTGGGTAGATAAGCATGATGAGAAAGCAAATCTAATAAAAGATGGAATAAACAAGGTAGGCGGACGGATCAGTGAATTGGACGAAAAATCCGTTGAAATTACATCTTCTATGCAGGAGTTATCAGGTAGGGGCGTTATTACACCATCTCTTCAAAAACGGTTAAACGCTATTGAAAAAGAGAAAATTCGTCTGGAGTTTGATAAAGAAAAAAAACAGGCAAGATACAATGCAAGGGTCGAAAAAAAGACAACCTTTATAGAAAAAAGAAATGCAATTGCTGACAAACTTATTGAGTATTACGACGGAAGATTAGAACCCATTGAGAATAAAATCTCCAAACTCCAGCTTTCAGCCGATGTTATGGAGCTAGACCTTAAGGTGGATGAAATTAAACACAAGGATAGTGTTGCTAAACTCGATGAAATAGAAGAAATTAAAAAACGTTTGGAGACAAAGGCGGGAGTATCAAGAAAAGATATCAGAGAAATTGAGCGACATTTAAAGACAGGGAGGAAAGCTGCTGAAAAAGAACAAAAGGATGTATTTGATTTAAGGCTTGAGATAATAGAACAAAAAGAGAGAATTCAGCAGATCGATGAAAAAAAGGCTGAGCCCTATAGAACGAAAAGAGAGCAGTTCGAGAAAATAAAAGAGCAAAATGCAGCAAACCCCCCTAATCGAGAAGCTTTGAAACAAAGAGACGAGGCCAGGTATATACAGGGGGTTAAAGACCTAGAAGAAAAAGTAATGCCAGAAGCAATAGAAACTTCTTCGAAGCAGAAGCTTTGGGATCTTGATAATTTAGTGGAAAATTGGAATAGAGAGCTTACTAATCTAAACGGGGTAAACGCACGCGATATAATAAAACCCAGACAGTTAAAACAGTTTCTTAGAATAACCGATTTTCCGGAAGATAGTAGAATGACAACAGCCAATTTCAAGGACGTCTATTTAGAGTATAAAAGGGTATTGTGGAGATATAAATATAAAACTGGATTGATTCTAGACGCTGAATAATTAAATATGGATTACACACAAAAAGATACAAGCATAATAGATACGCAAAATGATCAGGAGTCTTATGAACTTATACAAAAGCTACTTCGTGAAGCTAGGGGAGTGATAAACTCTATCGCAGATTCAGATGTAAAAAGGAAACAAAAAATGGCCCAGCTTAGCAAAGAGATTGACGATGGAATAAATGAGGTCAACAAACTATGTTTGGAATTGGATCAAATAGAGCAAGCCGCAGGGGTGGAGTTGGATAAAATCGTACTTAATCAAATTCAAGATCTAACTCAAGATGAAGAATAAAACATCGGTCTTTCAGAAAAGTGGAAAAAAACGTATAGGGACTTACTAATAGGGATGCAATTTTGTTTTTTGTAACAAACTCCTTTATCTCACATGAGACGGGGGATACATTCCCCGCCGAGCCAAAGTAGCGTAGAGATTTGGTGGTAATTTATAAAATAGATATTTCAACTTGGCACATTTTTCAGGTCTTCATGTGTATTAAACATCTCTCACCTGTTAAATCTTTCCTGTAACTAACAGGTTCGCACATTCTGTCAGATGGCCCACCAGATGTCGGTAATAAGTCTTAGAGAAGCGTTATTTAACTGGTTATCTTTGCACATTCTTGAAAGTGTTTTTTTATTTCCGGGCCATTAATAGTGGACAAATCATTTTCGGAAAGAGTCTTGTGGTAGGTTACTAACCATCGTTCCTTAACAAAATTCACCTTACCGTCTTTAGTTTTAACTAGAAATTCTTTGAAGGACAGATCTTCAATTTTATTCTTTATATTTTGGATTTGAATTTCTGCAGTAGATATTCCCTCCATTATTTTTCTCCGATCACGTTCTGTTTGTAGTCGACCAACAAACCAGGTTCCACAGTTACTTAGACCCTTATAGTCTATATCGCCTGGGTTTTGTGTAGCAAATAAACAACTAATTCCAAAGGTTCGACCTTTTTTTAGGAGTACATTTAAAGGTGGTTTCGAGGGTGGGTTATACGGGTGACTTGGATAAAACGCTTGTTTACCTCCTCCTCCTCCTATTTCATCAATAAAAAATAGTATGCGTGGTTTTTCACCTGAATCTCCTTGCGGCCTAGCCCAGTTATAGATGGAATAAGCCAAATGTGAAACGACGTACATCTGTTCGTCAAATGGCAAATCGGAGACGTTAACTATGCTTACTGGTGTTTTATCCCCGTGTTCAGTTGGTCGAGAAAGCAACATAGGGATATTTATTGGAATACCTTCAAACCACAATTGTTCAACTCCTGTGAGACACATGGCTATGCGATTGGCAAGTTCAACCCTCATTTTGTCATCAATAAATTTATTTAGGTTCATACCACCGATTTCACGGAAGGGTGGTTCATTAATCATTTGCTGAACGGTAACTAAACCTTCTTTACCGTTCAGAGAAATACTGTGTTCCCAACAGTATTGGACTATTTCATGTAGGAAAGTTTTGTACTTATCAAGACGCCCAATTTTTCTTTCAGCAAAAAGGCTTCTTATAAAGGAATCTGTATACGAACCGATCATTTCCAGTACTTCGGAACGATCGCTGAGCATTAAGGAAGCAATATCTTTTGGTGCTGCCAAAGGTGAGGAAATCGAAAGGTGAATACCCTTTCCGGCTTTAGGTGTGAAAACCGCAACACTTAAAGAATCGATGTAAGTTTTAACTTTTTCAGAAGTCAAACCAAACTCATCAAGTCCTGTATTGATTTCATTTACTTTTTGTTGGCACAGAGCTTCTTTCTTGGAGGGCTCTGTGTTAATCCACGAACCAATTGTTTCTGGTGTGTATTGGGGTGCCATTAAGCCAAGGGAGCTTAAATCACCTTTGAGATCCACAATAATGGCTGGTATTTCTTTTAAAGCAAGTTCCTCGACAATTGCCTTACCCAAAACCGTTTTTCCTGAACCAGTCGCACCGCAAATAAATGTGTGCGTGACTAAATCTTCTGTTGGAAGAATAAAATTCCGGTGGGATGTATATTGAGCGTAACTATCTTTCAACTTACCAAGATATATACCTTCGGCATCGTTTGATTCACGGCTACCGATGCGAATTTTAAAACTTGTACCGGTTACTTGTACTAACTCAATAACTTCGTTCTTTTTGGGTTGAAAATCATTGATCCAGTCAACTAGTGAGCTTAGGTGTATTGCGTTTTTGGGGTAACTGTATATAACACTTTGTTTATTATCATTGTCGTCGATAAGAATGAGCGGAATATCATCCTGGTTTTGTGCTTTAAATTGGAGTTTAAAGTCATCCTGCAACGGTAACGAGTTTTTATCAGTGTTCCATTTACACGTGTATATCATATATTTTTAGACCGTATAATTAATAAGATAATAATAGAAACCACTGTTATTATGGCAATTAAAAAAGTTTTTGTATACTTCAGAGCGCGTGATTGAACAAAGGGGGGAGCAGTAATGGGATCCGGAGGCGGGGAAAGTAATAGATTATTTTCTTTATCTGCTAATTGGGGAGCCAATGCAAACTCACCAGTTTCAAGTCGGATTATTCGGGAATCTTGAGGATCGATAAATGTAAGAGACAAAAGCTTTTGTTTTGTTACTCCGATGATTTCTGCTATGGCACCAGCAATTTGGTCTGCAGTAGCTGGACCATTAGATTGTAGGTATTTGTAGACTAAATCTTTTTTCTGGATTATAGCTAGTAAATATCTCGGGTCGATTGTCGATTCGTGTGTAGTAGATTGTTCGTTTGCAGAATCAGCAGATTCTACTTTTGTGGTTTTTATACGATGACGGAACTGGCTGATAGCACCCATAATAGTTGCTTTACCAATTAGTGGGCGATGTTTTTGAACAAAAGCAATGATTTCAGAATCCTCTGCAATAAAATTATGCTCAATCAGGTAAAGGTACACTAGGTCACGAACAGAGATTTTTGTTTCGTGACTTAAGATGTAATCAATTTTATCTCTTTTTCCTTCACGGTAATATTTATCCATGTCGCGTTGCCAAGTGGTATAAATATCTATACCCGTGGCGTCTTGAGTGTTTGGAGAGTATACAATAAAATCACCTGGTTCAAGCTGATTTTCTTGAATAAATTCCCTTAATTTATCATGATCGTCAAAAAGAATGTTTTTCTCAGGTAGTATCCACCCAATAAAGTCAAAGCCACCATACAGGTATATTGTAGTAGGAATTATCTCTGTTTTTGATTTAAATCGGCTAATAAATACAGGTGCTAAATAAAAAAAGTGCTTACTAATTTCTTCATAACTTAGAACATGCCTGAATAAATTTTGGTCCAATTGTTCTTGGTGATTAACTGCGTTGTCTAATTCTGTGAAAACAGACCTATAACGCCGGTTGATTAATTTTCTTTTGTATGTAAAAGGCACCCATTTTTTAAGACCGATACTGGGTTTGGAGCTAACCGTTGTTGTTATAAATACATCCCTAAAAGTTATTGTTGTCCAGTATTTAGATTTGTTTCGAGGTGTATCATCTAAGTAACCTCTATCAATTAATTCTATGATCATGGAGTTTAAAGAGATGAGTTTTTCCGAGGGAGCGTCGAGTATACGATATGTTTCCTCCAGGCAAGAGTCTATTGATTTTTTAGTTTCTTTGTTATTCATTATGCTATAAGCTTATAGCTCAGATAATTGCGCTTGACAATAAAAGTCGGCTGATTTAATTAACAATGTTTCACAACTACTCCCCAAATATCCTACCATTATTTCCAAATATATTTTTTAAAATCAGGTTATATACCACACCTTTAGTCTAACAAATCGTTACATGTATCGTAGTTCGCACGTCCTAACACATAGCCCACCATTAGGGTAGTTACTCAAATGAAACATCAAGTAAAATGAGGTTAGCAAATGTATAATTACATATAAATAGAGCAAGTTGTGAAATTGCATACGCGTACGGCTTAGGACCGTATCCGAAAGGTTGGAGGTTCGAGTCCTCTCTCGCCCACTATATTTCTTCTTTTTCACTTTTTTGTTTATTAGTTTACTGCTATAATCGGGATAGGGGCAACATGAACTGTACTGACGCTTTTCCATATATCTTAAAAAAGAAAATAGATAAAACAGGTGAGGCTCGCAGCGGTAACGGAATCTACAAACGTAGAAACAGCAGGTCTTATCGAGTAATAATGCAATTATCCACATATAAAAGGATCATGGGCACAGCTCCTACGTTTTTGAACAACTTTAAGAGAGGTTACGCCGTTCGTATCAAGCCCAATGAGTATTTCTCCGAAAATGGGCAGGTAGCGACGGATTTTCCTAAAACTTTAACACTTGGTCGTAACGCATTCGTCTATTTTAAGACCATACCAGATTGGGATAAATTTGGACATTTTTGTAAGACTACTTCCAGAAAAGATTGGGACGAAGTTGTCGAGCTATACACCAAAAGCAGCACTGTCCCCAACGACGAACAGTGGGCCGGTCAATACTGTCTATTCATTCCCAACACAACCCCCAAGAGAATCTCCCATATATGTGGAACAGCGAATAACTCCGAATATTTAGAATCACTTAGAAATAAATACGGATTACGAACTATACCAGAGCAGACGGGCTTGGGAAATTTTGATTATGACTACGCCAGTGAAAGCGAAATAAAGAAAATAAAGTACCAATTGTCTTACATGATATTCAAGGTTTCTGGAATGAAGGATTACTTGATAAACGTGTTTAACTCTACTTCTAAAGAAGATCTAGCCATAGGGATTCAAAGAGCCATAAATACGGGAAAAGTCTTAGAGTATATCGACAAAGTCTTCGGTCATGTGGAAAAATATTGTCAGGAAAATGCACTACTTAATTTTGAAAGTTTAAGTGAAATACGAGCATGGGACAAGGAATCTGGCCAGCCTATATGCCCCCTATGCCTCAAGGGGTTGACCCCTGATAAATTCTTTGAGGTTTCTGCACAAGACGAAGGTAGAGAAGAAGAGGACAACACTCAGGCAGAGATCGTTTTAATGCACATTAGGGGATTAAGGCCAGGAGAACTTAACCACCATACCTACAACTTGGGGTGGGGACACAAACACTGCAATACAATACAAGGTGCGTACGATATAAAAGACACTATATTATTATTAAGAGATATTATAACCAATCAATAATGTCTAAATAAACCCTTGGCCATTGAATTCCGATATGATGCTAGAGTCCTTTTGAAAAATGGGCATCGATAGTTTTTTATTAATGTTTCTTAGAATAGAATCTCTGAACAGTTTCTTATTTATTTCAATACCAATGCCAACCCTCCTTAACTTCTGTGCACAGATAGCACTGGTGAAACTACCGGCAAAAGGATCCAGGACGCTCTCACCAGGATAAGAATACATACGGATCGCAAAATCTGGTATATCTTCAGGAAACGGTGCCGTGTGACCAAGGGCATTTTCCCCCTTGCTATTTATTTTTATCACTGGGGAAAAACGTATAATATCTCTTCTCCACTTTTTTACGAATTCCTCAGGTATTATATGCTGATCTAGCTGCATGGACTGAGTAGTCAACGTTTTTAGTGAAAACCTCTTTCCTCTGTTACATTTACTTCTTGTGAAACATTCGTTATTTTTGCACTCCCAACTCTGAATCCCAGGTTCTGACTGTGTGTTACCACTCACTTGTAACGTTCCACATACGGGGCATGGGTACCTCGTTTTGTCTAAGCGGTGTTTATGAAATATCAATATGTGCTCATAACAATTTGTGGGATATTGGTAAAACGGGAACGGTTTGTCACCATTCTTGTGACGCTCACTCTGTACTTCTCCCTTGTCCCAAATGAAATCATCTACAAATGTGAATCCTTCCTCTTCAAAAACTTTTATGAAATACGCTGCTAACGGAAGCCTTCTCTTACCCCAAACGGATTTTGTAACTAAATTATCGTTATCAAAAATATCACCCACATTAAACACGAATACTCTGTGATTATCCAGAACTCTGTAAGCTTCGCGTATTATTAGTCGCATTTCAGCAAGGTATTCCTTTAGGTCCTTCCACTGTGTGTATTCTCTTGCATTATAATAAGGTGGGGAAGTGACCATTAAGTGTATAGATTCTGGTTTCATTGAGCGCAATACCTTATAACAATCTCCCCAGACAGCTTTTACCTTATTATCCTGGTCCTCCAAAAAACTGTTCAACTTCTTATCAGATAACTTATAAAGACGCTGGAATTCTTTTTTTACAAAGCTTGTATATTCGTTTATAAATTTCGTTATTACCTTTTTTGTATCCTCTTCTTTGTGGATATAATGGATTTTTCTTTCGAACTCATCTAACGTTGGCTTATCAAAAAGTTGTGTTAAGTACTTATTGCTTTTTTTAAAAATTTTGTCTAAATAATATTCTTTCATAGAACCTATTAATAATACAACGATCAAAACTATCAATTTTAGTTCTCGAGTACAGTTATTTTACATCACAGTGCTTCTACTACAACTACCTATATTCTATTATGAATAGAGGTGATCAGAGTACCTCTAAAAGTGTTAGAATTGCTCCATGAAAAAGGATCTAGCAAAACTACAAAAAATAGACCTTCGAGAAGTATGGGGGCACGAAGCAATAGATTTTACCCGCTGGCTCTCACAGGAAGAAAACCTATCTTTGTTAAGTGAGGCAGTAGGAGTCGAGATCAAGCTTGTCCAAACAGAAGCTAACGTCGGAAAGTTCAACGTTGACATATTAGCAGAGGAAGACGGGTCAGGAAGAAAAATAATCATCGAAAATCAACTAGAAGATACAAACCACGATCACTTGGGAAAAATAATTACCTACGCTGCTGGATATGACACGGAAATAATAATCTGGATCGTCAGAAATGCCAGAGAAGAGCATAAAAAATCAATCGAGTGGCTAAACGAACACACAGATGAAAATATTAGCTTCTTTTTAATAAACGTAGAACTTTGGCAAATAGGAGATTCAAGCCCCGCACCAAAATTCGATGTGATTGTAAGTCCTAATGAATGGGCAAAAGCCATTAAAACTAATGCAGGTAGTAATGAGTTAACGGATACAAAATTGCAACAACTAGAGTTTTGGACACGATTCAAAAACTATGTTCGTGCCAAAGACACTAAGCTAAAACTCCAAACCCCACGTCCCCAGCATTACTACGATGTCAGCATGGGCAGTGCAGATGCTCACATAGGTCTAACGGCGAATTCTAGGGAAAGTGTGCTGTGCTGCGAAGTTTATATAAGTAGGAACAAAGAACTATTTAACTTCCTAAGAAAAAAGAGTTCTCAGGTAGAAAAGGAGGTTGGTCAGAAGATTGAATGGATAGATGCACCTGTTGCGTCAAGGATCAAGATCTCAAAAGAAGTCGACGATATTTTTAACGAGAATAAATCTCTAGAGTACTTCGAGTGGTTGTATAGGAACGTTATATTATTCCAAAAAGTTTTTGGTGCGTACCTAAGAGAGTATAAAAAATAATATTTTCAGTATAGATTCGAATCTGAACACCCATCAAAGTTATACATGTGAGTGGCTAAATGCCAACTAAAATAAGCAGATCAAAATAGCTCTTTTCATAGAATGTCTAAAATACTTCTATCTTGATAAAGTCCTTGTAATAAAACGTCCCTCCGGTCCTTCCTTTTCTCTAAACTTAAACAGTAGATACTCTTTAACCTCAAATTAACCTTAAGCAGAAATGCTAGAATAAACCCATGGCATATAAACTATCACCATCAGACTTTAAATACTTGTACGAAGACTGCAAACACTGTTACTACCAAAAAGTAAAATATAATATTGTACTCCCCTCAATTGGTATACCGGGCGTCTTTATGAAAATGAATTCACTTTTGCAAAATGCAATTATGGGCATGGGTCTAAGAGAAATAAACTCCGAACTACCTTCCGGAAAAATAGAGGTAAAAGAAGGATTTCTCAAATCCAAGCCAATTCCACCGTTAAATGACTGTTTCATAAGCGGACGTTTTGACATTGCAACAAAATTAGATGACGGTACCTATGCGATAATTGATTTTAAGATTACAGATCCGGCTGAAGATAAAATTCAAAAGTTTACCCCTCAACTACATGCTTACAAATACGCCCTGGAAAACCCGCTAGTGGGCCCCTCTAAAAAAGTTAGTAACATGGGCGTGATAGCTATAAATCCAACAGAAATAAGCTTTCCCGGAGAAGATGTGGTTTTTAAGGCTAAACCACTGTATTTTGAAATCAAGGAGGACATGGAAGGCTTTTATAACTTTATAGGGGAGATCTCAAAACTTTTAAATGGTCCTGTTCCTGAAGGAACCCCGGGGTGTAAGTGGTGTGAATATATAAGTACCGTAGAGTAAAGACTTGGGAGATAATCAACAGTATGCTGGAAGGTTTAATAATCGTCCTAGTCTGGTTAGCCTTCCTATTCATTCTGGGAAATAGGGATCAATAAATACTTATAAGAGCTGGGGAGGGTCTAGTGTACATGTTAGTTTCTTCAAAACTAAAAGGAAAACTACGGAGAAATAATAGTAATAAAAGTTTTAACAAGTTGCCGCGCCACCAGCCAATTGGAAATTTTGGAACATATGAACAGTAAACTAAGATCCGGATTTCTAGTAACCTTGTTTTTATCCTTAAATAAAATATCCCTCCGGTCCTTCCTTTTCTCTAAACTTAAGCAGTAGATACTCTTTTAAAGAACGGATTTCATCTTCCTTTAATCATTTCGTGATATTATTCACCCATGAAACTTAAGTCGGAGGATTTATCTAAAGTATTAAATAAATACCCAAGCAAGTGGGTGGCCCTTAAGCCCAACACAGCAGATGTTGTGGCAGTAGGTAGAACTCCCAAGATTGTGATTGATAAGGCAAGAAAAAGTGGGGTTGAAAGCCCCGTATTGACTAGAGTCCCAAAAGATTACGGAACTTATATATTGTAAATGAATTTCAGATACCGAAAATTCTCAGTTTCTTCGGAAAACTGTCCGTTCCCAAAGAAAAAATCAGTCTTGAGACCTGTTATTTAGATAGACTTTGAAACTGATAAAGTCGGTAACTTCGGATATTTGGTTTTAATTGACTCGGGTGCTGATTATTGTATTTTCCACGCTTTGATTGGGGAACAATTAGGGTTAGATGTTAAATCCGGAGTTCCTCTCGTATTTTTCGGTACCTCGGGAGAACCTCAAAAAGCATATTTTCATGAAATTTCCTTTAAAATCGGTGGGCACCCTCATAAGTGCAAGGTTGGTTTTTCTTATGATATGGATAAACTGGCTTACGGACTACTTGGACAAGACGGATTTTTCAATAATTGGGTTGTAAGGTTCGAATATCAAAAGGGAAACATAGATTTAAAAGAAATAACACCTCGATAATAAGCTTATACAAATAAAAAATCCACTCAAAAGAGCGGATTAATTATTGCCTTTCGGGAATATTGACGTTTCAAATGGGATACTCCTCTTGAGAGTGCCCTACGCGCCACGTTACCCTAAGGACTTATTAAAGTGAGTATATTCCAAACATTGCAGTTTGTAAATGTTTTCTTAGTAATATTTTTCTAATATAAATAGCCCAGTCCTTTCTTTTTTTAAACTCAGCAGTAGATACTCTTTTCCATTTCAAACAAATCATTGTAAAGAGTTTTCAACTTAAATTTTATTGGTTTGACAGTAGTGAAACCAAGTCTTCTATAGAAATCAACGGCGTTTATAGTAGCGTAAAGTGATATCTTAGAAACCCCATTCTTCCTGAAATACTCTTCAATAAACTTATACAATACCTTTCCATATCCCATACCTTGGTAATCCGGATTAGCCTGCATCTGATACAACACCTTATCTTTAATGTTAAACTGACAGAAACCAATGGTAGTTTTACCTTTCTTTAAAACAAACCAAAGTGACTTCTTAAGCTGACACTCTACATTCTCAGCATTTATCTGCTCCAACCACTCTCTAATATTTTCAACAGGATAACTTTTCGAGTTTGTAGTAGAGACACATTTTCTATGAATTTCAACAATCCTTGGAATATCTTTTTTATTTGCCTTTGTAATAACTATTTTCTCCATATAAAACACATTTTACTCTATCGGGTAGCAGCAATAGATACAAAAGATAGCTTTATACACAACTTTTAATATACAATTAAACATAAGGGAGGTGATTTTAATGTTTAAAGTAATAAAAAAAGACGGCACCGAACAGGATTTTGACAGAGGTAAAATTCTAAACGGAGTAATAAAATCCGGAGGAACACCAGAAACAGCAGAAGCAGTAGCCGTGGCAGTAGAGTTGTGGCTTCCTGAAAAAGCTGCAGAAGAAAAGATTTCATATCTTGATCTTAAAACAAAAGTTATAGAAACTCTTAGGTCACTGGATCCTAAAGCTGCCGATAGTTTCGAGGCTTATACTAAGCAAACCTGAAAGAAAAGTCGTATATTTAAAAGGTAAAGCTCCAGAAATGTCAGAAGGAGCAACTTCCATGAGATATTTTATCTTTGTGGTGTGAGTGTGTTTTGTTGATGTCTGTCTTATAAACCCAAGCCGCTAAAATCGTATGACTCCATGTAGGTGTTTAATTGCTTAACATAGTAGTAACTTATTATAGTAAGCGTGGTTAACGTAAATAATGTTAAATAAAGAGCAATAAAAGCCGTTTTTCTCTTGTCCGAGTTCTCATTCCTAAAATACTTAACAAACCAATACAGACCGAGTGGCGCAAGTACCACACTGATGAGATAAATTTTTATTTTCTGCGCGGTGGAAAACGGAAGATTTTTGTCAGGAAGCTTTTTTCCGCAGGTGGGGCAGAAGGTATCCGTTGGTCTTGTTTCTTTGTTGCAAAACGGGCAATTAAGGTTTATGGATTCAGACATACTTATATTATAACCAAAATACAAATTAATTTGCCCGGCAATCTGCCTTTTTGATATTTATCGATTTTGGAAAATAAAAACGAGGGGCATTATCCTTCGGACTTAGCCTTAGGTGTGTCCCCTCATGGTGATTAATACATTTATAACACATCTAATAAAATAATCAACAAATCTAGTCAAAATAGGCATTGGTTTATTCTTATTTTTTCCTCTGCTGATAAAATCCACTTAATGGCAGGGAAGACTCCAAGGAAAAAAAGGGTTGAAAAAATATATGCTTTCATAGACAGCCAAAACCTAAATGTAAGTGTGAAAAACCAAGGTTGGAAGCTGGATTTCAGCAGATTTAGAGTGTATTTAAGGGACAAGTATAGTGTCGGCAAATGTTACTTATTTGTCGGGTACGTGCCTAAGTACCAAAACCTCTACAAAAAACTACGAAAAGATGGCTATTTATTGGTTTTCAAACCGACATTAAAAGTTAAGGATAAAAGAGAAAATACCTATAAGGGTAATGTTGATGCTGAGTTAGTTCTACACACTATGATTGAGTTTCCAAACTATGATAAAGCAGTCATTGTTTCCGGAGATGGAGATTTTCACTGCCTTGTTGAGTATCTTAGAAGGAAAGATAAGCTTATGAAAATTGTGATCCCGGATATACATAGCTATTCATCTCTCTATAGAAACTTTTGGAATTACTTGGCGTTTGTAAACTATCTAAGAGAAAAGTTAGAAGAGAGAAAATAGTGGGGGTCGTCACTTAAGCATGGTTAGCTGTTCGTTGTTCCCCCTATCGAAATACTACTTTTATACCACCCTCTCGAAAAATAGTCAAATCCCCATTTCTACTTAAAATAGAGGCAAGACCTTTGCCCCCTGTGATACAATATCTACGCTATGAAAACTAATATCGAAAAGCTACCAAAATCAACCATAAAATTAACTATTACCATAGAGAATGGCAAAGTTAAGGAAGCATACGATAAAACCATAACCCAGGCCGTTCAAGAAACCGAAATTGAAGGTTTTCGAAAGGGCACGGCTCCAAAAGAGATGGTAAAAGACAAAATCGGAGTTTCCACGCTTTACGGAGACGCATTAAACGATTTACTGCAGACTTACTATCCTCAAGCCTTAAAAGAAAACCATATTTCACCGGTTTCGAATCCTAAAGTTGAAGTAAAAGAGTTTAATCTTGAAAAAGATCTTGAATTCTCGGCCACATTCGCAGTAAGACCGGAAATAAAAATGAAAGATTACAAGAAAGCTTTGAAAGCGTACTACGAGGAAAAGAAACAAAAAGCTGAGAAAGAAGAGGAAGAAAACAAAAAGGATACAAAAAAAACGGATGAGAAATCAAAGGAAGATAAAAAAGAAGAAAAGAAAGAGGAACACGAAAAACATGTTCACTTGGGAGCAAACGAGATAATAGAAGTACTTTTGAAAGAATCAGAAGTTGAAATTGCAGATATCTTAAAAGAAGAAGAAACAGATAGAATGCTTGCAAGACTCATGGATCAGCTAAAATCAATAAACTTACCGGTTGAGAAGTATCTTTCCGCTCAAAACAAAACCGCAGAAGGCTTAAGAAAAGACTACGACGCATCATCCGAAAAGAATATTAAAGCCGAATTTGTCCTTTCACACCTGATAAACGAGGAAAAAATCGAGGTTACTGACAAGGAAATTGATGATATGATAGGAGCAATAGGGGACAAAGCCCTTGGAGAAAAGATGAATTCCCCCATGGAGCGACTTTATATAAAAACGGTTCTTCAAAAAAACAAGCTTATTCAAAAGCTGATTGAAGAAACAGAGGGAGTAAAACATGAATAACACACTTGTACCTATCGTAATAGAAAGAGATCAAAGCGGAAATGAAAGATCTTATGATATCTATTCCAGACTGTTGAAAGATTTTGTGGTTTTTGTAACCGGACCCATTGATATGGGGGTTGCAAATACATTTATTGCCCAGCTTTTGTTTTTGGAAAGCCAAAACCCGGATAAAGATATCAGTGTTTATATAAACTCGCCCGGGGGAGAAGTTTACGCCGGAATTGCCATGTACGACACTATGAAACACGTCAAAAACGAAATTGTAACTATAAATGTCGGGCTCGCTGCATCAGCCGGAGCTTTGCTTTTGGCTGCCGGATCAAAAGGTAAAAGATACTCGCTTCCCGGAGCCCAGACAATGATCCACCAAGTAATCGGTGGGGTTGAGGGACAGGCAACTGATGTTGAGATAACAGCAAGGCACATGCTCAAACTAAGAGATCAATATGCTGAAATTGTCTCAAAAGAAACAGGCCAGAAACTTGACAAAGTAAAGACTGATATGGATAGAGATTATTGGATGGATGCAACAGAGTCGATAAAATACGGAATTATTGATAAAATAATGGCTTCGAAGAAGAAAAAGTAAGCTTCTTTGCAAAGTTAGGGTAAGGGATCGTGAGTGTAAACTAGGGCGGTTAGCTCAGATGGTTAGAGCGCTACATTGACATTGTAGAGGTCATAGGTTCGACTCCTTTACCGCCCACCATTATTTTTTATTTGTTTTACCAACCTTATTTTATATCTAACGGTAAGTTCAATTTCTAGGTTATACTATATTTATGATTTATTTGATTGCTGGAGTCCCCGGTTCCGGTAAATCTACAACAGCTAATAAATTAGCACAAAAACTCGAGAAATCCTTTCTAATAGAAACTGATATTTTAAGGCTTTTTGTAAAAAATGGGTACGCTTCTCCCGCAAACTGGACGAAAGAAACAGCTAGTCAGTTTGAATTAGCCACATTAAATACATGTTGCCTGGCTAAAAATGCTGAGAAGTTTGGTTTTGATGTTGTAATAGACGATTCAGTTAGTATCGAGCAAGAAAAAATTTATCTTAAAGAATTACCTGATGCGGTCATGGTTTGGTTAAACCCAAGACTGGAAACCATTTTAGAAAGAAACCAAAATAGGGAAAAACGCGTAAATGAGGGTTTAATTCGGAATGTTTACGCAAAATTATCTTATAGAAATACAAATCCTAGTAAATGGCACATTATAAATACTGACATGCTACAGATCGGCTCTGTTGTTGACAAAATATTCTTAAATAATATCTAAACAGATAGTTCGCACATCCTAGCACTTACCCCCACCACAGAACATTTGCTTTCCCTCCCAAAATCATGTAATAGTTTATAATCACAAGTATGAGTAAAACGCTAATCACACTATTTATAATCTTAACCATCGGCCTTCTTATCGGAATCATCGTTTTGGATGGTGCAAAATCGAAAAAAGATCAAGTTGCAATCGATGAGATATTAAACTCCAAAAATCCTGTGTATTTTTATGAAACCACATGCCCAAACTGCAAAATTGTTGAGGAATTTATGACTCAGAACAACATTGAAGAAAAAATAACGTTAGAAAAAATAGAGGTTTTCTCCGCAGCTAACTCCAAAAAACTTGTTGCAGTTGCAAAGAGGTGCAACATTCCCACAGCAGGTCTGGGAATCCCGCTTTTGTACGCCAATGGAAAATGCTATGAAGGAGCTGTTGACGTCATAAAATACCTCTCAGAAAAGCTCGGGGTTTCGGAAACCGAAGTTTCTCAATCCTCACCTTCATCCGGCCAATAAAATGACAACAATCATATCATTAACGTCATTTATTCTTTTTGCTTTCATAGCAATAAAACCGGCTTTGGCAGTTTGTCCTGTATGCATAGTTGCTGTTGGGATCGGGCTTGGAGTAAGCAGGTGGCTTGGAATTGACGACACAGTCACCGGAGTTTGGATCGGAGGACTTATTGTCGCAAGTGCCCTTTGGCTTGCAGGCTGGATCGAGAAAAGGGGATGGAAAATTCCCTACACCAAAATACTTTCAATTGTTTTACTGTACGCACTTACGATAATTCCTCTGTGGCTTGGAAAAACAATCGGCCACCCCCAAAACACTTTGTGGGGGATAGATAAGATACTTTTGGGAATAATTACCGGGTCAATCGCTTTTTCCCTTTCCGTTTGGCTAGATAAAATATTAGGAAAACTAAACAACGGACAGGTTTATATCTATTACCAAAAGATGATACTACCGATGCTTCTTTTGACGCTTGCCAGTTTTACTTTTTATCTACTTAGCTGATAAGCTATTGCTATGAACGAACAGGAAAAAATTCAAAAATATATAGATCAGGTTAAAAAAATAGAAAAGAATGAAAAAGTGGATTTGTCATCAGGAGAAGATTTGTCCGTTGCGATAATGAATCTGCTTGGAATTGAAGAACATCTTTTTTTCACCGGCGCAAAAACCGATAAAGGTGCTTATCTTGAACTTTTAAACAAAGTCAGGGAAATGAGAAAGGAACTCATGAAAAAGATTGTGAAAAATCCCGAGGGGGAAATTTGGTGTACGAGCAAACACTTTTTATCCGCATCAATGAGACTTATGGAGGTTGGAACCAAGGCACTAGGAAAAGGAGACAAAGTGGAGGCTCAGGAAATGTTTAGGAAATCATATGAGCTTTACAATATGTTTTGGGGTTTGAACTTAGGAATCATTAAAACCGAAGATCTAAAATCTGGGGATGATCAAAAAATACATCTCATAAGTGAAGACAAGGAGCCAAAACTTAAAAGTGAGATGAGTATATTTGAGAAACTCAGTCAGATAATTAAAAAGGCAGTTGATTGCTGCAAAGAGTAATAAGTTAGTTGTAAAGGAGTAGGTTATGGAAATATTTGTAGAAAATCTGGAGAAACAGACAGTAGAAAATACAAATTTCAGAAAAGTAATATCAACAAACGCTCACAGTCAGCTTGTTTTGATGAATCTTAAACCAATGGAAGATATCGGAATGGAAACGCACGACAAGGTCGATCAATTTTTCAGAATCGAAGAAGGTGTTGGCAAAGCAGTTTTAAATGGAACTGAATATAAATTCTCGGCTGGATTTGGAATTGTTATACCCGCGGGAACCGAGCACAATATCATAAACACAAGCACTACAGAGCAGTTGAAAGTATACACAATTTACAGCCCGGCAAATCATCCGAACGGAACTATTCATGTGACCAAAGAAGAGGCAATTAAGGCCGGAGACTAAAACCAGATAAGTAGAAATAAATAAGCCAGGTCCTTTTTGAGTTCCTGGCTTTTTAGTTACCTAAGCAGGGCGTTGTGTATCTCCCCCTTCGTAACCCAAATTCTGAGATATTTCCCGGTACTTTTATCCTTTGCATCAAAGTAATAATAACTTATGGGTTTCTCGTGATTTTCAACCCCATGCTTTATAGCAACATTGTCAAACTCATAGCCGGTAAATGTTCTCCTACCAACTACCAGGGTAACAACGGTACCTTTTATAGTAATGCTGTCAGCATGAACATACGTGGGTCTTTCTTTGGTACCCGGATTCTGCGACAGAGCCTTTAGTGACCAACTCTCCTTAGCGAGTGAGCTCGTGCGAATCCTAAAACCTGATATCGATCCCCAACCTCCAGTAGCCTTTGGACCCATTTTTCTCCTCCTATTGTTGGATTTTTGTTTATTTTACTCTACTAGTTCATTTCTGTTAAATATTAAAGGCGTTAAAACAGATCTGAAACCTTTCTAGACTTGCCAACTACAAAATCACCAACTCTTGTTCTTAATAGACTAACCAAAACAGCGCCACACCCAAGCTCTTCTCCCAAATCATGAGCCAAAGACCTAATATAACTTCCTGAGGAACACCTGACTTTCATCTTAATAACCGGAAATTTACGTTTTCCACCCACCGTCTCAATTTCTTCCTCCCCACTACCTAAAACCTCAACTTCATGGATCGTTATTCTCTTAACGGGAAGTTTTATGTCGCCTAATTTTCCCTTCCTTGCTTCTTTATATAAGGTTTTTCCTTTAACCTTAACAGCCGAGTAAGCGGGTACCTTCTGCGTTATTTCGCCAATATATTTTGGTAATATCTTTTCTAAGATTTCCTTGACCTCTTTCAAGCTTATTTGCATTTCACTTACATTAGGTAATACTTCCAAATCATACGTTGGTGTAGTAATTCCAAACGCAATCTTAGCAACATACTCTTTTTCCATAGTCATAAAGTCATCTTGTCTTTTGGTATCCTCATCAGTAAGAACAATCAAAACTCCTTCCGCCAAAGGATCCAAAGTTCCGGTATGACCAACCTTTCTTTTTCTTCCCAACATGCTTCTTACCTTAGCCACAACATCAAAGCTGGTCCAATTTTTTTCTTTATAAACGTTCAGAATCATAGCTGGATTATATCTTATTGCCGTTTATTTACTATTTAGTTAATATGGTGGAAATATGAAAAGACTATATGTTGAAGGAATCCCGCAGGTGGTAGTGGTTTTCGTAACTCTAATAAGGAAAGGCGGTTTCTATTTGTTCACCAAGAGGTCTCCTAATGCATCCCATGCTCCAAGTTTATGGGGACTGCCTGGAGGGCATCTCGAAATGGGGGAAGACATTAGCAAAACATTGGAAAGAGAAGTGAAAGAAGAAACCAACCTCGTAATAAAACCGGAAAAACTGAACTTTTACCTCGAAAAACATAAAAGCGAGCTGAAAAATCATAAAGGGCTGATGTATATAAACCTCTTTTACAAAAGTAGGCTGGTAAAGGGAAAATTAAAGCTAAATAAAGAACATACAGATTTCAAATGGCTCCCTTTAAAACAGGCACTGAAACTTAATCTTACCCCCGAAGTCAAAAGAAGTTTGTTGTCGTTGACAAGACCCAAACGTTGAAGTACAAAGAAACAGATGGAATCAATGTTTAAATCCATTTTTATAACCACAACCCCTGCGGGGGTAACACTTTGACTAAATGCTAATGTTTCCTAATTTCCTTTTACATAAACAAATTTCAGTTATAATTGAAAGGTAATAAAAATGAAAAAACAAAAAGTAACAGAAAAAATAAAAGACGATCCGATGTTTCCTTTAAGACATTCGGCTGAGCATATTCTTCACATGAGTGTGGAATCCCTTCTCCCCGGAGCTAAAAAGGTAATGGGCCCTCCGATTGAGGGAGGATTCTACGGGGATTTTGACATCGCAGATAAGATATCAGAAGAAGATTTCGAAAAAATCGAAAGGAGAATGCAGGAAATTGTTAATGAGAACCTTCCCATAAAAGTTAGAAAATCAACATTTAAAGAACTGAAAGAAATATTCAAAGAAAATCCTTTTAAGCTTGAGATGATCGAAGAGCTTGAAAAAGACAAGCAAGAACCAACTATTTGTGAAGTAGGGGATACCAAAAGCAAGTTTCACGATATTGACCTTTGTGCAGGAAATCATGTTGATAAAACCGGAAAAGTTAAAGCTTTTAAACTTCTAAGTGTTGCCGGAGCATACTGGCGGGGAAGCGAAAAGAATAAAATGTTAACTAGAATCTATGCCACAGCTTTTGACTCCAAAGAAAAACTTGAGGAATACTTAAAAATCCTGGAAGAACAGAAAAAAAGAGACCACAGAAATATAAACAAATACTTAGAGGTATTCGATATTTATGAAGAAATAGGCCCGGGGCTTCCAGTTTGGCTTCCAAACGGAATGATTATAAAAGAAGAGCTTGAAAACTGGGGCAAGCAAACGGAAGAAAAATGGGGTTATGTAAGAGTATCAACTCCATTCATGACAAAAAGAAAGCTCTTTGAGCTTTCGGGCCACGTTCCTTACTTTGAAGACGAGATGTACAAAGTCGGGGTTCCCGGTGAGGAAGGGGACGACTATTTCATTAAACCAATGAACTGTCCCTTCCACCACCTTGTTTTTAGATCCAAACCAAGAACTTACAAAGAGTTGCCTTTGAGAATTGCCGAATACGGAACGGTTGCAAGATATGAAAACAGAGGATCGATAAACGGGATACTCCGCCCAAGGCTCTTTTGCCAAAACGATGCCCATGTTTACTGCTCAGAAAAACAGGCAATTGAGGTTTTCGTTGAAATAGTAAACCTCCACAAGTACTACTACGACACACTTGGCCTTACAAACTACCACATTGAGCTTAATTTGAGAGATTCGGCCAAAATGGATAAATACCATGGAAATGAGGAGATGTGGGTAAAGGCGGAGAAAATTACCCGAGAAGCTTTGGATAAATCAGGAATTGAATACACCGTTGTAAATGAAGGTGCGGCACACTACGGACCCAAGATGGATTTTAAGGTTAAATCAGCCATAGGAACGGAATACGGCATATCAACGAACCAAATTGATCTTTACATGCCCGAAAGATTCGGACTTAAATACATTGATAAAGACGGCAAGGAAAAGTCCGTAATAGTCCAGCACAGAGCACCGCTTGGCTCAAGTGAAAGATTTGTAGGCTTTTTAATGGAGCATTTTGCAGGAGCTTTTCCCGTATGGCTTTGTCCTTTGCAGGTTGAAATAATACCAATCGGAGATAAACACATTAAATATGCGCAGGAAATTGCAGACAAAATGGAGGAAAAACATTTAAGAGCCCATGTTGACGATCGTGCTGAGACCATGCAGGCAAAAATAAGAGACGCTCAGATGAAAAAGATCCCATATATGCTTATAGTTGGGGACAAAGAGGTAGAAAACAAACAGGTGAGCGTAAGGCTAAGGACGGAAAAAAATCTTGGGGCCAAGGATCTTGATGAGGTAATACACATAATTGAGCAAATGTATTTGACCAAATCTCTCAATTTGTGGTAATTTACCTAAGTCTAGGAGGATAACGTATACCAAACTGGTACATAAAAAACGAACAGATAAAATCAGATAAAGTAAGGGTCATTTCAGATAAGGGTGAAAATTTAGGTGTTTTAGCCAAAAACGAGGCCATAGCACTAGCCAAAAACCAGGATTTGGACTTAATATTGGTAGTTCCAAACGCCAATCCGCCGGTTGCAAAAATAGTTGAGTTCACAAAGTTTTTGTACGAAGAAAGAAAAAAGGCCAGTATTGCTAAGGCTAAAAGCAAAAAAACCGAAATGAAGGAGTTTAGAATGACTCCAACAACCGGAGAAGGGGACATTCAAAGGTTTGTCACAAGAGGACGTAAGTTTATAGAAGAGGGAAACAAGGTCAAAATCACTGTTAAAATGCGCGGAAGAGAGGGAATGTTTCCGGAAGTTGCTATTGAAAAACTAAGAAAGATCGGAAAAGAGCTATCAGACGTAGCAAAAATGGAAGTTGAACCCAGACAAATGGGAAATTTGATTTGGGCAATATTTTCAGGAAAGTAATTATAAGAAGGTAAAACATGCCAAAACTTAAGACAAGAAAAACACTTATGAAAAGGGTGAAAGTTACAAAAACAGGCAAGTTTATGAATAAACTTATCGGTATGGCTCACTTAAAAGCCACTAAAAGTGTTGATAGGAAAATAAAAAAAGGGAAAATCACACAGCAAATGAATGTCGGCCACAGGAAAATATTTAAAAAGTTGCTGGCCAAGCAAGTAAGAGGTAGATAATGCCAAGATCAAAAGGTGGTGTCAGAACCAGAAGAAGACATAATAAAATACTTCGAATGGCAAAAGGCTATAGAGGAACAAGAAGCAAGCTTTTAAAAAGAGCTCATGAAGCAGTTTTAAGAGCTGGCGAGCATGCATTTGAAGGAAGAAGAAACAGAAGAAGGGATATGAGAACGCTTTGGATTGCAAGAATAAGCGGTGCCTTGGCTAAGTTTGAAATAATGTACAGCAGATTTATGGCGGGGCTTAAAAAAGCAAAAATCGATTTGAATAAGAAAATGCTTGCCGAAGTTGCCATCAATGATCCAAAGGGATTTGAGGAGATTGTTGAGAAAGTTAAAAAAGTTCTCTAATAATTTATCTTAAAATCTTTCTCAGTTGTATCTCCACACATAGCTAAATACCAGGAATTCTTGCTAAAATATTTTCTCCCTACTCTCCTTAGATCACCCAATGTTACTTTGCTGATTTTATCCAAAACCTTATCTAGGTCCCTCGCTTTTTTAGGATTTAATGACTCTCCGGCCGTGTGAAAATCCACCCAGGCCCTCGAAGTTTGCATCCTTTGCTTTCTTGACTTAATAATTTTATCTTTTGCAAGACGTAACTCGCTATCAAAAATCCCTCCGTCATAAATTCTGTTAAACTCATCACACACTATGTCCAAAAGCTGTTGAACATTTTCTTTTGGGGTTGAGGTTGATACCACCCAGGCCCCACTATCCGACATCCCTAGTGAATCGACAGAAACACCATATACCAAACCTTTCTCTTCTCTTAACTTCTTATACAAAGAAGAGGTAAAACCGGATCCACAAATTACACTTAATACTGCCAAAGGAATGTGATCATTATCAAACATGGAGCAACTTCTAAAACCAAAAACCAAATGCACGTTATCTGTATCTTTATACACCTCAACTTTGATTGCGCTCTCTCTGAAGATACTTAAATCTACCGTCAGCGCGTTTGGATTATCCGTAACTTTCTGAAGAGTTATCCCCTCGTTAAGATACAAAATTAATTCATTAAGCTCTATTCCTCCGGAAACAATAACCGTCATGTAGTTAGTATTTAATTTTTTATTGTACAGATTTAATATATCCTTCTTTGTGATGTTACTGACGGATTTCTCATCTCCGGAAACGGATCTTCCAATGTCAGTGTTTTGGAAAAATAGTTCTTCTGCTACCTCACCAACATAAGATTGGGGGTTTGATTTTATATCCGCGATTTCTTTCATGATTACACTTCTCTCATTTTCAAACACGGCGTCATCGACAATCATGTTGTTGACTACCTCGTCTATAATTGTTACAGCTTTATCAAAATCCTCCTTATCGGAAAGATCTATCGTTAAACAAATCTGTTCGCTATCTGTAAATACATTTATACGACCCCCAACTTCCTCAAGATACTTAAAAAGACTGGCAACGTTATTAAATTTCTTAGTCTTTTGAAGCAACATATGCTCAGTAAAATGAGCAAGGCCCTCTTTTCCGTTAGGATCGAACCTAGAACCTGCATTAAAAGCGACATTTATTGAGATTGGTACACTAGGCTTATTAAATAACACCACACGGGTGCCGTTTTCTAACAATCCAACTTCTTTTGTAACTCCAAAATCCTTTAGTGAAAACATAAAAGAAATTAAACCTTTAATCTAACTCCGATTTTCTCAAGCTTTTCAAAAATCTTTTTTCTTATTTCCTGGGTATCCTCTGATGAAATCTGCTTTTCTCTATCAAGATATTCAATTGCAAAGGTCAAAGCATTCTTGTAAATATCTTTAAAACCTAGTTTGTAAATTCTTTCGTCCGAATCCAAAATCAAACTTCTAACCTGAGGGTATAAAACACCCCGAGGAATGGAAAATGTAAGATCCTCTTTTATTGAATTAAAATTCGTCAGCGGAATATAAGTTTTTTCCTTAGTGGCTTTTTTAACGAGCTCTTCAAAGTTAATTTCAACACCAAACTTTCCGTTGCCAAAGTCACTTATTTCAAAAGGAGAATCGTCTTGAATTCCCATTTCGTCTCCTATCACCTCCAAAATTCCTCTTAGTTCGATCTTTACTATTCCTTTTGTGACAATACCCAAAAACTGTTGTTGCAGGGGAAGATCCTTTCCATTTGAAAAATAAACGCTGCTAAGCTCAAACAATTTAATTTTATCGCGGTAGGATTGATTCTTATCCAACACTTCCACCAGTTGCGGGAGTAGGGAAGTCTTTAGATAAAGTAAATCCTCACTTAGGGGGTTAACAATTTTTAAAGCGGTGGCGGAAACATTTTCTTTTTTAGTGCAGGAATAGGTATAACATTCAAAAAACCCTAAATGTTTAAGTAAATCTTTCACCACATCCTCCCAGTAATAACTATCATCTCTTTCCGTTACGGGAATCTCACCCGTTAACAAACGTCCCGGAAGATTATGGTATCCATATATCCTTATAACTTCCTCAGCCAAATCCTCAGTAATTTCTATATCTTCGTATCTCCAAGACGGAACTACGACAAACCCGTTTCTGTTTTCAAAACCTAAGTCACTCAATGTTTGGTCTACAACTTCCGGTTTTATGTCAATTCCTGCAATTTTATTTATCTTTTCGTAATCCACAGGAATACTTTTCACGTTTCTTTCAACATTTTTGATATCTATCAAATCAGATGAAACCTCCGCCCCGGCTATTTCGTGAAGCATTTCAACCGAATCATAAAGAGCGGGAATAATTCCTTCAAAATCTATGCCTTTTTCAAATCTTAAGGCCGCCTCGGTTCTATGGCCTAGGCTCATGGATGCCTTTCTTATTCTTACTGGATCGTATGCTTGTACAAAAAGTAAAACTTTCTTGGTGCTTTCATCGACCTCACTATTTTTGGCTCCCATTATTCCGCAAAGATCAATCAATCTTCCGCTTCCGTCCTCAATGACAATTACACCCTCAGGAAGTTTTCTTTCAACACCATCAAGAGTAACGACTTTTTCTCCTTCCTTGGATTCCCGAACAATCATTTTGTGACCTTCAATTTTGTCGTAATCAAAAGCATGCATTGGTTGCCCCTTATCTATCATCATGTAGTTGGTAACATCAATAACATTTCCCAACGTTCTTATACCGACACTTTCAAGCCGTGCCTTTATTTTTTGGGGAGATTCTCCGATTTTTACATTGCTAAGAACAACCGCGCAAAACCTCGGAACAAGTGTTTTGTCTTTTATTACAGCTTCAAGACAATCATCCGTGCTTGCCGGGTGGAAAACCTCCGACTTTTTCCCGACCCATTCACACTTAAATCCATTTCTTGGCAAAACAACATTAAGTTCTCTTGCGATACCAATTACAGATAGTGCGTCACCTCGATTTGGGGTTACTTCCACTTCTAAAACATCGTCTCCATTAACTTTGTTTATTCGTTCAACACTAAAACAGTGCAAAGATAAAATTCTTGCCGCTTCTTTCGCGTCAGCATTTGTTTTTATGTAATCTTTTATCCAAGAGTAGGGTATTAGTACGTTCATATTAAAATTGCTCCAAAAACCTTAAATCATTTGCAAATATATGCCTAATATCGTCAATTTTTGTTCCTGATTTCATCATATAAGTCCTCTCTACTCCCCAGCCAAATGCAAAACCTGAATATTTCTCCGGGTCTATACCTCCAGCTTTTAGTACGTTAGGATGAACCATCCCGGCACCGCCAAGCTCGTGCCATCCGCCTTTACAAAGTTTGCATCCCTTTCCATGGCACATGCCGCAGTCAATATCAACCTCAAAGCTGGGTTCTGTGAATCTGAAATCATACGGTCTAAGTCTTATCTTTCTGTCAGGACCAAAGAAATTTTTGGCAAAGTAATTCAAAACACCTTTTAAATGGGTCGTGTTTATGTTCTTATCAACGACCAGTCCCTCAAACTGAAAGAATGTGGGTCCGTGGCTTATATCAATCTGACGCCTGCCGCATCTTGAAATATTAAGCATTCTGATTGGAAGTTTTCCCTTTAGCATTTCTCTAACTTGCCCGTTTGAAGTATGAGGGGTTAAAACAACCCTCCCCATTTTTTTATCGAAAGGTAAGTCCACAAAAAATGTTTCCCAATCATCTCTTGCGGGGTGGTCTTCAGGCATATTTAGAGCTTCAAAAGCGAAGTACTCCCAGTCAACTTCCGGATACCTAACACGTGTAAATCCAAGGGGTTTAAAGATATCAACAATTTCTCTTATTGCTTGGGTAATTATATGCGTGTGTCCAATTTCAGGCTTTTTCCCTGGTAGGGAATTGTAAAGTTCGTCATATTCGGAAGTGTTGGGTTGGGAGAAGTTATTGGAAAAATCATTAATTATTGTTTCTATTTCGTTTTTCAAAACATTAAGTCTCGCCCCGAAATCTTTGCGCTCGTTAGCGGCAAGGTCGGTCATTTTAGAGAATAGTTGATTTAAGATTCCTTTCTTTCCGATATATTCCAACTTGATTTTTTCTAAATCCTGGCGTGAGGAAACACATTTAAGTTTTTCTTTTAATTCATGTTTTAAATTTTCGTGGTTTTCTGATATGTCCATGGATATAACAAATATATCAGTTATAGGAAAAAGTGCCAAGGATATATAGATATAAAAGTTAACTGGGGTCACCAAACGTATGACTAGTTCTCTTACCTTTCTTCCATAGTGTTACCTTTATTTTACCAGAGAAAAAAGTTTATAGAAAACAAAATCCCACCTGGTCAAACTTACAATCCAACCAGGTGGGGTCTATAGTTACTTGAAGAGAGTGTAGTTGTAGTTCGGTTGAAGAACTTCGGGTAATTCGGGATAACCCCCAAAGTACTTTACAACCTGCTCAACCCATTCCCTATACTGTGGTAGAAATGTTCCTTCAGCAGTGAATGAAATGCTGTCGGATTCAATTAGCACCGTAAGTCCTTGCTTAGTACACAGAGTACCATTTTCAAAGGGCCTACAATATGCCATTGAGACCACAATATCGGCCAAGGACGCTCCTTTTTCCAGAGAAGTACACTGGTTATAATTGGCGTCCGCCCACGGGTGCCACCACTCATTGTAAAGGGTATCATCGTCGCTCTCTCGGCCGTACCATACCCAATGACAACCACCGATTATCTCCTTTTTATGATAATAATCCGGAGAGTTGGCTTCAAGAGAGAATAGCTCCACACCTTCATAGGGAATCATAGAGATTTCCACTTCAGACCAACCTTCGTCGTTATTGAATGAGATGGGAACATCCTCAGTAAGTGGGAGGTTCTCCATTTCAACCCATTTCGGCAAAGTTTCGTACTGATAGACCAGTGTTACTTTTCCCTCAAATGGGGCTGGCGTTGGTGTAGGCATGATTGAAGCATCCTGAGCCTTGGCACCGCAAGCGACCAATGCCAAAGACAGAACAAAAAACGCGAGCGTGACAATAATCCTTTTCATCGTAATCTCCTTATTTGGGATATGATAGGGACGCTTAATTTTGAGCGTCTTATTGATTACTATGGTGTCAGTGTACTATAGGTTCAACAATTTGTCAAGCGTAATTGTTGCGGATAGTGTGAGGTTTAACATGCTTCTAACGCCTTAGCGTTCCGCTCAAGATGGCCACCCCACTGCATAAATGAGAAGACCAATAAGTAGATAAGATTGTTCTTCGACTACTGTCTACTACAGAGAAGTTGTGTATTTCCATACTGTAGAAGAAGGAAACATGGATGTTATACATCAGAAACTCTACATCTAATTGGTATAACCAATAACATTCAAAGAAATCTCGTGTTCTCCCTTGTTTCCCTTATCATCTTTCGCAACAACCCTAAACTTATGTATTCCAATATCAGAAGCTTTAAGTTCAAACGTCTTGGCATATGGGGCTTTACTATCCTCACCTTTGTTTTCATCATCCATATAAAAAGTGACTTTATCCACATCATTTGCACACGAAACTTCAGCCGTAAGCCTAAATGTAAGTGGAACCAAATCTCCACTTTTTATCCCAACAATTTGAGTAAAAACCTCATCTTTATTTGAAACACTATCTCCATCAAACTCAAGCTTTGAAGTCATGAGAGGTGGGAAGTATTTTTTATCATTGTTGTAGTTTTCCTTAATCCAAGCATCCACATCACTTTGCCAAATAGGAAGCTCCGCTTTGACTTTTATAAAATCCACCGTTTTATCTTTATCTGCATCAATACACCCAGAATTTGCTATTCTTCCATCAACTTCGCATATTGTAATTCTCTGATACCAATCACTAACAGCAGTAGGTTCGGTGTTTTGGGCAAACCATTCATTTCTCTTATCATAATCTTTGTAAGGAAGGCCCCCGGTTAGTTTATCAACCTCCATCTTTTTAACGGTCTTTGGAGCCTCAAATTTTTCAACTGGGTTATCCTTTAAATAAGCGGTCATAAATTTATTCCAAATAGGAGTAGCGCCTGATATACCGGACGCAACATAGGGGTTCATCTTTTCGTTGTTATTGTTCCCGACCCAAACTCCTGCTACGACCGATGGGGTATAACCAATTGCATAGTTATCCCTTTTATCATCTGTGGTTCCCGTTTTAACGGCCACTTGTCTCCCGTAAATGTTAAGAAGGCTTCCGGCACCAAAAACTTCGGATCTTGCCCCGTCATCAGACAAAATATCTGAGATAATGAAGGCATTTTCTTCGCTAAGTACTCTTTTATTAGTATCTGAAGGTCTATAAATCACATTTCCTTTAGAATCAGTAACTTCAATTATTGGGATAGGTTGTTTATAGATTCCCTTGTCAGCAAAAACTGCAAAGGCGCCAGTAAGTTCCAACAGTTTCGTTTCCCCGCCGCCAAGAGTTAGTGCTAAACCATACCTTGTTCGGTCTTTAAAGGTTGTGATTCCCATTTTTTCAGCCTGATCGATCATGTTTCCGATCCCTGCAATTTTCAAAGCCTTGACGGCTGCAACATTTATGGAGTTTCCAAGAGCTTTTCTCATTGACATCGGCCCTCTAAACTTCCCATCGTAATTTACTGGAACATACGGCTGATCGGGAGCAGCACCCTCAAATTTTGTCGGAACGTCAAGCAGGGGATAGGCTGCGGTGTAGCCCTGGGATAATAAAGTGGCATAAGTAATCGGCTTTATCGCGGATCCGGGCTGTCTTTTAGACATAGTGACATTAACATAGGGGTCAAACTTACAGCTATTCTCACCGGTCCCGCCTGAAACACAGTTTAAAGGCTCCGGGTCCAGATTGTAACCCCTGGAACCCACCATCGCTAAAATCCCCCCGGTTTTTGGATCTAAAACAACCATCACTCCGTTGTACATATTTAGACTTTTTTTGTTCGTTTCTATTTCCTTTGTAACTATATCTTGAGCAAGTCTTTGTGCTTTTAAATCAAGGGTGGTAGTAACTCTTAAACCTCCAGTCTCAACAGCCTCGGTCCCCAAAATATCAACCAAAAATTGTTTGACGTAGTAAACAAAATGGGGAGCCTCAACAGGAACCTTTTCCATATCAAACTTCAAAACTTCCTCTCTTGCCCTGTCATGCTCTTCCTGACTGATGTAATACCTCTTCCCATCGGCGGCCACCCAACCTCTTTCCTTCATTAGATATAAAACATAATTTCTTCGTTCAATACCGGCCTCGGGATTGGAACCAAACTGAGAGTAATATGTGGGACTTTGTGTAAGACCCGCAAGATATGCGGACTCGGAAAGAGTAAGGTCCTTAGGAGTTTTATTAAAGTAAGCTTTTGCCGCGCTATATATGCCATAGTTTAAACCCCCATAGGGGCTTTCATTAAGATACATCTGCATTATTTCGTCTTTTGTGTATCTATTTTCAAGCTGCAAAGAAAGTATTAATTCCTTTATTTTTCTCGTAATTGTTCTGTCTTGAGTAAGAAGTGAGTTTTTAATTGCCTGTTGAGTTAAAGTGGAACCTCCCTGCAAACCCCCACCTGTAACTATGTTTTTAAGGGCCCTAAAAATTCCCCTTAGAGAGTAGCCCTTATGAAGATAAAACTCTGAATCTTCCGCCGATAGAGTTGCGTGTGCAACATCGGGAGACACGTCTTCAAGTTTTACAAGAGTTCTATTCTTATCACCATAAACCTCATATAAAAGCTCGCCGTTTTTGTCATAAAATCTCGTTGAAAGTTCGTAAGTTCTTTCCAAAAGTTGATTTGGGTTTGGAAGATCACGCGAGAAAACTGCAAACACAATGATTACTAAAAAGAAGCCTCCGGCGACTAAAACTAAGGCTATGGATGCAAGATAAGTTCTAAGATAAAGTCTTTTCCTTCTTTGTGAAGCAGATAAGTATTTGTCTTTTGAACTCAAGTGAGGTTTCCCCAAAATTATATGTAATTTCTTTCTAACCCAAAAAACTATATTTCTAATTTTACTCTTTATCTTTAAAAATGGGGATCTTCCTCTAGAAAAGGATGATTTGCGGTAATTCCCCCATGGATTATCTTGTAATGAGGCCCTGTCTTGCATCAATTTATTATATCAAAATAAGATTTGATTTATCTCCTAGCCTAATAGTATAATGTCGTAACATTCGCAAAATCATTCGAACAGGAGAGAAAAATGGAATTGCATGATTTCAGAAAAACGGGAAGTTCAAAAAAGAAAAATGCGGGGCGGAAGAGCACTGTAGCATTTTCCGTGAAAATCTGGTTAGGATGCTGGGAAGTATCCTCAGGAACTATTGAATGTTCCATGAGTGATACTGGTAATGCAGTACAGGGTGTTCTATCATCCCAAAAACACCTCACCATAGGCAAAGAATACACGCTGGTTTACAGAACGAAAAAATCTCAAAGGGACTGGGACGTAGTTGTTCGAGAAGCGTTGAAACTCAACCATATCGGTAAATACAAAGTTGAAATCATCAAGACACACAAATTTAGTTTCTAATAAATTACTGAAAACCTCTGTAGAACAATTTACAGAGGTTATTCTTTTTCTATAACTCTTTTTCCCCAACTTTGATATACTTTTACCATGGCAAAAGTTCTGAAAGACGAAAAACTAATAGAAAAATTCCTTACCAGAGGTGTTGAAATTGTGGTTCCATCGGCTGATGCTTTACGCGAAAAACTGATGTCGGGTGAGAGAATAAAAGCCTATTGCGGATTTGATCCTTCGGGGCCGCACCTTCATGTCGGCCACGCCATGGGAATTAGAGCTTTGAGAATGCTTCAGCAGCTGGGACATGAGGTCATATTTTTGGTAGGGGACTTTACCGCCATATGCGGGGATCCAAGTGATGGAAAATACAGAAAAATAATGACTGAGGAAGAAATTCAGGAAAACATGCGTGGCTGGAAAAAGCAGGCGGGGAGTTTAATAGACTTTAGAGGTAAAAACCCAGCTAAATTTATAAGAAATTCGGAGTGGCTCTCAAAACTCAAACTAAAAGATCTTATTGAACTTATGTCCAAAACAACCGTTCAGCAGATGATTGAAAGGGAACTATTTCAAAAAAAACTAAAAGAAAGAATCCCGATTGGTCTTCAGGAGTTTATTTATCCACTAATGCAAGGTTACGATTCTGTAGCTATGAATGTTGATCTTGAAATCGGTGGAAACGATCAGCTTTTCAACATGATAGTGGGAAGACAACTTTCAAAAATATATAACAACAAAGAAAAGTTTGTCAGAGCCCATGAGCTTATGGAGGCTCCCAATGCGATGACCATGTCAAAAACCAGTGGAAACGGAATAAATCTTGATGATAGTGCGCAAGATATTTACGGAAAGGGTATGTCCTATCCGGACGAACTTGTCCTGAAAGGATTAAGGGTAATGACGGATGTACCTTTAGAAGAAATCTGGAATATGGAACAAGAAATGAAGCAGGGAGAAAATCCAATGAAATTCAAAAAGCTAATGGCTTACGAGATAACAAAAATGATAAGAGGAGAAAAAGAAGCTAAAAGAGCTCAGGAGCACTTCGAAAAGACTGTACAAAACAAGGAAATAACAGCTGAGTCAGTCGTTAAAACTAGGGTCAGCGGTACATTGCAGTTAATAGAGTTTCTAAAAAACGTAAATGATGAAATGTCGGTAAGTGAAATAAAAAGACTTGTAGAACAGGGAGGGGTAGAGGTGGATGAAAACAAAATCACAGATCCGTATCTTCTTATAGAATTTAAAAAAGGAACCATTATAAAATTTGGTAAGAGAAAATTTTTTGAGGTGGCGTAATGATCTTTAAAATGGAGAAAGAGAAAAAACGAGACATAAAAAGATCGATAAAAAGAATATTTAGAAAAGAAAACCTTCTGAAGTCTGTTGTTGTATTCGCAACTCTCGCACTTATTCTGGCTTCGATTCTACCTTACATTCTGTAAAAAAGAAGGTCACCTCAGCTTATGAAATGACCTTTATATTACTCTTTAACTTTTCTTACATTACAAGAGGATGCGGTGTGTTGGTGTCAAGATAATCCCGATTTTCTAGACAGTTCATAAACATCACAAAATTTCGGTTTTGCTCGACATTAACTTCGTTAAACCCGACACATGCAAGTATGATCTCTTTTCCAACTTTCCGTTTCCTGAATTTGAAAAAGTTGGCACCATACCGAACCCTAATCTTATTCTCAGGTTTCCCGCACCCTGCGTTAAATTCGTTAACGCATTTGAACAACTCCGACTCACTTCTAAACCACAACATTTTTCTCTCCTTTTTGATGTTTCTAACATCAATATACGAACGTTATCCGAAAATTGGTAGAATATTATCATGATTAAAGTAGAATCTCCAGTTTCGGAAATCCCAAAAATAGGACCGAGGTACAAAGAGATGCTTGAAAAACTTGAAATTTTCACTGTTGAAGATCTTTTGTACTACTTTCCATTTAGATACGACGATTTTTCAATAGTAAAAACGGTAGGTCAGTTAAAGCTAGGAGACATAGTTACCGTGAGGGGAATACTAGGACCGGTGGAAAATATATTCACAAAATACGGTAAGGGTTTAACAAGGGCAAAGTTTTTAGACCACACCGGAGAGATAGAACTTATTTGGTTTAACCAAACTTACCTAAAAAAATCTTTAAACACGGGAAAAAACTATTCTCTTAGCGGGAAAGTCGGAACATTTAACAACAAGCTTTGTTTTATATCTCCCGAGCTTGAACAAACAAACGAAGGAGAAAATCAAATATTGGAAAACGTTCACACCGGAAGGCTTGTACCCATATATCCGACAACCTACGGGATTACATCAAAATGGATCAGAGGAAAAGTAAAATTAATTTTAAATTCACAAAATAATCTTGAAGAATTTCTCCCGGAGGAAGTTTTAAAAGATAAGAAGTTTAAAGACGTAAAAAAGGGAATAGAAAGCATTCATTTTCCAAAATCTGAAATAGAGGCTAAAGAAAATTTAGAAAGGTTTGCATTTGAAGAGCTTTTTATCGAACTTCTAAACGTTGAGAAAAAGAAACATGAATGGTCAAAAAAACTTAAAGGGAATAAATTTAAAGCTTTTGAAAAAGAGACCACAAAATTAGTAGACGGATTACCCTTTAAACTTACTAATTCGCAAAAAACGGCTCTCTCAGAGATACTTGGAGATCTTCAAAAATCAATTCCCATGAATAGACTTTTGGAAGGAGACGTTGGAACGGGAAAAACTATTCTTGCGATAGTTGCCTCGTATCTTGCACATATTAATAACCTGAAAACTTTGTATATGGCACCAACCGAAATTCTGGCAAACCAGCATTTTGAAACATTTAACAAAATTCTTAAAAAAACCAACATGAAAGTCGAGTTGGAAACCGGAAGCAAGAAGAAAAAGTCTAACAACTGGGATGTTTTGGTCGGAACCCATGCTTTACTATTTGCAAAAGATAAATACAAAGATATCGGACTTGTAGTTATTGATGAACAGCACAGGTTTGGAGTAGAGCAAAGAGGAAAAATAATGGGTCTTACAGAAGGAAACTTAAAGCCCCACCTTTTAACAATGACTGCAACTCCAATTCCCCGTACACTGGCTCTTACTTTATATGGCGATCTAAGTATCTCCGTCTTAAAAGACTTTCCATTTGAACAAAGAAGGATAATCACAAAAGTAGTTCCGAAAAAAATGAGGGAGCAAGTGTACCGATGGATAAAAGAAAAAAACGAACCTACATTTATAGTTTGTCCCTTAATAAGCGAGTCGGAAAGTGAAACTTTGGAAGAAGTTAAGGCAGCAACGGTCGAGTTTGAGAATTTAACCAACGGAATTTTTAAAGGGATAAAAACCGGACTGCTACATGGAAGGATGAGGCCAAAAGAAAAGGAGGAAGTAGTTAAAAAATTCAGAAACGGAGAAATAAAAATCCTGGTCTCAACTCCAGTTATTGAGGTTGGGATAGACGTACCGGACGCGGCAGTAATTGTAATTGAAAGCGCAGAAAGATACGGACTTGCAAGCCTTCACCAATTAAGAGGAAGGGTGGGAAGATCAGACAAAGAAGGTTACTGTTTCACATTTATGAGCAATAACTCAAGAAATGCTTATAAAAGATTAAAATACCTTGAGGAGTGCAAAGATGGAATCAAGCTTGCCGAGAAAGACTTGGAAACAAGAGGGCAGGGAGACATTTTCGGAATCACACAGCATGGGTTCAAAAAACTTAAAATTGCTGATTTAGGGAACCTTAAAATGCTTGAAGAAGCCAAAATTTGCGCCCAGAGGTACTACCCAAAACTTAGCGGGTACCCAAGGCTTTCGGAAAAATTGACACAAAGAAAGGGCAGGTATATAACCACAAATTGATATGAAAAATCAAAATTTTGATCAGGAAAAGCAAAAAGAAATTAGGATAATAACTGGATCAGCTAAAAACAAGAAACTGAAAGCTCCGGATATTGAAGGTTTTAGGGCAGTGCAGGAAATTACGAAGGCCTCACTTTTTTCAATGCTGGGAGAAAAAATTACAGATGCGGTTTGTTTGGATCTTTTTGCAGGAAGTGGAAATTTGGGTCTGGAGGCTTTGAGCAGAGGGGCCTTGTGGTGTGATTTTGTGGACGAAAGCCCTGAAAGTATTAAGGTTATTGAAGAGAACATAGTCATGTGTGGTTTTTTGGAAAAGAGTTCGGTGATTAGAAAAGACGCTGGAAAGTATGTTGTTAATACAGATAGAAATTACGACGTCATTTTATTAGACCCATGGTACAAAGACACATCTCATAGACACTTGGTTTCAAATCTTGGAAATATATTAAAAGAAAACGGTATTATTGCCCTTTTTCATGGAGATGAACTTAGGATGGCACCCTTAATACAGGGAACACCACTTGTTATTGCGGATGAACGAAAATTCGGTAAGAGTACCATCACACTGCTGGAAAAAGCTTAGCAACAACAAAACCCCAACCCGTATTTCGTCCCATAGTTTCTTGAGTTTGTTTTTTATTCATGCTATAATTTCGGTTCAATACAAATCCATAGAAGGAGAGAAAAATATGTTAGGAAATAAAAAGAAAGCCCTACTAAATGTGGATGGGTCGGAACAAGTCATTGAGGTGGAAATTGAAGGTTTGATTATTTCTACCTCGGTGGAACTTAAAGTAGGTCAGAAGTTAACTTGGAAAGTTTCCAAAACTGTGTTTCCGACTACCTACAAGGTAAAGAAACTCATAAAAAAAGAAGGAGGGAAATACATTTACGAACTTGCCTTTAACCCAGGCGGCTGACTAACCAAGCCACTACGTAGCACATCTGCCGGTATGTTATCATCAGGATACGCCGGCAGATTTTTTCCTATATCCATCTTACAATTGACACCACCCCCGCTCACTTGTATATTCCACTCCATATAAATAGTTGGTAGAATAAAGAAACTTATGGCAGTTCCAAAAAGAAGATCATCTAAAGGCCGCGTAAGGAGGAAAAGAAACACTCACTACCATAGAGAGATAGTATCGGTAATAAAAACTAAGGATAAAAAGGGTTATAAAAGACCTCATGTAGAGGAATACATTGAAATATAAGCCAAAAAAGGCATAAACAAAATGAAATCCGATACTGATCCAAGACACACATCCCGCAAACTTGCATTATCTTCAATATTTTCATGGCAGTTTGCCGAACCTAATCTTGAGGAATGCGTCGCAACATCAAAGGAAATACTTGAATCTGAGGGAATTGAGTATGATAACGAGCTTACGAAATTTATTGTCGATGGTGTAAAAACCCATTCTTCAGAAATAGACAGAATAATAGAGGAGTGCGCACCGGAGTGGCCTATTGACAAAATAGCCAAAATTGATTTAGTAATACTCAGAATTGCCATATTTGAAACGCTATTTGGCAAAAAGACACCGGTGAAAGTGGCGATAGACGAAGCGGTTGAGATTGCCAAAGAATTTGGCAACGACACCTCTCACAAATTCATAAACGGGGTTTTGGGAGCGGTCGTTGAAAAATACATGCCGGAAGAGGCCGACACTATAAAAACGGAGGAAAAATGACAGATTACTTTTCGAAAATAAAAAAAATAATATCAGAAAGAACCGGACTTGAGCCTTCGGAAATATCCGAAGAGGCCTATTTTGAAGATGATTTAAACATCGGAGAGATGGAATTAATCGAGATTCTCTCAGAAATTGAAGAATCTTTCCATGTTAACCTTGTTGATGATATAAATAACTTTGCAACCGTTCAGGACGTTATAGACGCATTGGAGGAGCACATAGAGTAATAAATTGGGCTGAGAGAAAGCCGAAGCGTTCTTTGACCCACAGAATCCTTCGCCTTTATCCCAGTGAAAAAATGCCTTTTAACCTTAAAAAAATAGAAGAAATACTACAAACTAAACTTACGAGTGAGGAACTATTTAAAACTGCATTCACACACAGATCTTATTTAAACGAACATCCGGAATACAAAAACGAATCAAATGAAAGATTGGAATTTCTTGGGGATTCCGTGTTACAGCTTTTATCATCAGAGTTTCTATATAACCACTATTTGAAATCTCCGGAAGGAGATTTGACAAATTTTAGATCCTCGGTTGTTTGTACGCCTTCGATTGGTGCGGAAGCAGAAAGACTTGGGTATGGAGACATGCTTTTCCTGTCAAATGGTGAGGAAACAACAGGAGGTAGGCAAAGGGAATATATCTTAGCCAACACTTTTGAAGCTGTTCTTGGAGCTTTATACTTAGATCGGGGACTGAATGTTTGCAGGGAATTTGTCAACAGGGAATTAATGTACAAAATAGATCAGGTTGTAAAAAATCAAGAGTACAAAGATGCAAAATCATTATTTCAAGAGGAAGCCCAAGAAAGAACAGGCGTAACACCAATATACAAAATCATAGATTCCTGGGGGCCCGATCATGAAAAGAGCTTTAAGGTCGGAGTTTATCTTGGAGAAGAGCAGTGGGGTCTTGGTGAGGGAAAAAGCAAACAAAAGGCAGAGCAAGACGCCGCCGAAAGAGCATTAGAAAAAATTCATTCTCAAAGTTAAAAAAGCAGGGGGTGGACAGGGTAAACCCCTTCTGCTAAAATCAACCAGCCATGTCAGTCACAATTAGATTAGCAAGAATAGGAAGAAAAAATTTACCGGCTTATAAGGTAGTCGTAAGTAATACCCGTGATAAAAGGAATGGGAGATTTGTTGATCTAATAGGACATTTTAATCCTTCGGTAACCCCACAGGAATTTAAATACGACAAAGAAAAATTTGAAAAATGGGTTAAAAATGGAGCTTTAGTCACAAAGTCAGTTCAAAAACTAATCGACGGGAAGTACGAATACTTAAAATACACACCAAAACAGGTGACAAAAAAGGCGCAAGGCGGAGAAAAGGCCGAAACACCGGCATTGGAGTCAAAATTTGAGGAAAAAGTAGAGGAAAAAAAGGAAGAAATTAAAGAAAAGACAGAAAAAGAACCACAAGAAGAAGCACCCAAAGAGGAAAAATGAAAGAATTTCTTGAATATATAATCAAAGAAATAGTCACAAAACCAGAGTCCATCGAAATTGACGAAGGTAAAGAGGGTGGCATATTCATATACAAAATCCGCGCGGCAGAAGAAGACATGGGACTTTTGATCGGAAAAGAAGGAAGAACCATAAAAAGCATCAAAAACATGGCCAAAGCAAAGGCAATAAAAGATGACGTTAGAATCTCAGTGATATTAGAAGAGAGCAACTCATTACAAAATGATCAAATTTGATATTATTACAGTCTTTCCCCAACTTTTTACAGAACATCTGAACAATTTACCTTTTAAAAAGGCCGTTGAGAAAAAACTATCCCAATACAAGCTTTGGGATTTAAAAGAGTTCTCAGTTAATAATTACGGCTCGGTTGATGATGAAACGTACGGAGGGGGAGTGGGAATGGTTTTGTCGGTCGAACCGATATACAACGCACTTTGTGAAATATACGGTAAAGCCGTTATAGAAAAACAACTTTCTAATCCTGAGAAACAATCTCTTCCAAAAGATCATAAAATTGTAGTTTTATCCCCAAGAGGAAAGACTTACGACCAAGAAACGGCCAGAAAACTCTCAAAATGCGCCCAAATTACCCTTATTTGCGGCAGATACGAAGGAATTGACGGCAGAGTAGAAGAAAATCTGGCAACCGATGTTATTTCAATCGGAGATTTTGTTCTAAGCGGGGGCGAGCTTCCTTCTTTAAGTATTATGGAAAGTATAACCAGAATTTTGCCCGGTGTCTTGGAAAAGAAAGATGCTGCTAAAATTGAGTCTTTCTCCGAGGAAAATGAGGGGACTCCCGAATATCCCCAGTATACAAGACCTGAAAATTTCATGGGTGTGAAAGTCCCGCCAGTACTATTAAACGGAAATCATAAAGAAATAGATAGGTGGAGAAAAGATAATTCAAAAAGAATCGAAAAATAATCTTACTCTTGTGGCGTGGTTACTTCTTCCGTTGGAGTTTCTGTTTTCACAACCTCAATATTCGGATTTAGAAACTCATAGAATTTCAAACCTTTGATCATGTTTATGAAGTCAACAAAATTTTGACTGGAAATATCAAGATCCACTGGTTCGTCAGTTACTGCTGTTGATTTAACAAGTAAAAATGGGGATTCTATTGAAAAGCTGCCCCCAAGTTTACTTTCCCCCTCGATTGTTGTTGTGGCAGCGTATCTAAAGTTTGGAACACTTGCGAACCTCGCGGCATTTTCAATTGCTTTCATAAATACAACTAACTGTTCAAAACTCGAATCGGTCCCTAAAGCAATTGATACAGTACTATAAGAAACCTGCTTACCCTCGCTAACATCTGGGGTTTCGGCTCCCCCGTAGGAGTAGCTTAACCTTGTAACATCCATGCCGGAATTGGTGGCGATCTGATTTACCTCGTCCAAAAGTCTTGGGACCTCTGCCTCGTTGACCAATACCTGATTAACAAGATTGGAATCTTCGTCAACTACGCTTTTGAAATCAACAAGTCTGTTTAAAATAACGATTTTATCATTCAGGACTCTTTTTAATTGCTCTTTTTGTCTTAAATCCTCTTTGATATGGGAAAGATTCTTAAAATACGGGTAACCAATTAGTATTATCAAAAGCAGTGACAGACCGGACGCAACAAGAGAAACTACGAAGTTTATTAAAATCCCCTTTATCTTGGATGTGTCAATATTTAAACCTGGTTTTTTGTTTTCTCCTGATTTCATTGTTTAAGTAAACTATCGTTGTAATTAACTACAATAAAAAATCTAACTTCGTTAGTGGATTTTTCGAGGCTTACTGAGTTTAGAGAAACGGTTGTGAAAACCTCCTTTAGTTTGGCGTTTCCACCCTCAAAAGTCTTATCTAGCAGGTTATTAACAAATCCAGCAATTGCGATATAGTTTCCAGCAGATCCGGAGATGTTCATAGATCCAATCTTTAAATCTAAACTATCAATTGTTATCTGCTTGGACTTTCTTATGTTGAGTTCTTCCAACAAGGCGGAGTACTTTGGTCTTTGAGCAAAAAGAGTATTCAGAACTTTGTATTTCTTATCAAGATTTCTTGCGGAAATTTCAACTAAAGATAACTCATTTATTCTGCCTCTTAGGGACGCAATCGCACTATCAGCGGCAGAGATTTGTTTTTTTATACTACCGGTGACTATAAAAAGGTAGGTACAAATCAAAACTACAACACCCAGAAAGATTAAAGCCACGAGGGTGCTTGTTTTTACAGCCTTAGTTTTTATCTGCTCAACTACCTCAGATTGTGGTATTAAATTTATATCTCCGGCCATTTATATTTTCCTCAAAGCCAAACCAATTACGGATGAGTACAGCGGTGCCTCATCAATAATAGTCTGTTTTTGCTTTTCCAATTTTGGAGATATCTCAATATTGTTTAGGGGATTTGCCAACATGACCTCAAGATCAAGTTTGTTAGCAACATAAGATAATAAGTTTGGCATTAGGGCAGTTCCTCCACTTAATACTACTCGTTTAATACTAGCAGAAGGATTGTGATTTGTGAAGAAAACAGCAGCCCTTTGAACTTCCAAAATTAGATTATCAATAACCGGCTTTATCACAGCTGCAACTTTCCCTTCTCCCTGAAAATCATCCAAACCATAGACTTTTTTATATTCCTCAGCCTGTTCATAATCCAAAGAAAGCGACTGCATGATCGTCTTTGTAATAACATCCCCTCCGATTGGGATTGCCCTTGTGAATCTCACAAATCCCCCGTAGCAAACAACAATCAGAGAATTTGAATATCCCATCTCCAAAATCATAGTACCCGAGGGGTTTTCTTTCGTATCTCCCAAAACTCTTCCTAAAGCTATTGTTTCAGGTTCGATAGCCTTTGGGGTTAACTTTGCTTTTCTCAGTATTTCAACATATTTTTCAACAATGTCTTTTCTTGCAGCAACAATTTGAACACTCATTTTTCCTTTATCAGAAAAGTCCTGTTCGAGTTTTTGATACGAAACATTCACCTGATCTAAGGGTAGGGGAATATACTGTTCTGCTTCAAACTTAATAGAACTTTTAAGTTCCTTATCGTTCATTGCCGGAAGTTTAATAATTCTCATGAAAACATTAGTTTCATTGACACTTGTGATTATATCCGAAGAACTGAAACCAACTTCTGAAAAAAACTGCTCTAAGGATTGTGACACCATATCTAAGTCATCCTGAGAGTTTGGATCCATTGAAACTTTGGGGTTGGAATAATTACCAAAATTGTTTAGGATTATTTTGTCCTTTTTGAAGTCAAGCTCAACAGCCCTGAAACTTCTTTTTCCTATATTCAATCCTATTATGGGCATAACAGAATTTTACATTAGTTCGGCCTGTTAGACAACGGATCCGTGGTTGATTTCTGGTAAATTACAAAATCCATATATTCCGGGGCAGAGGCACTTGATTTTAAGACTTTTACGGTCTTGACAGCGTCTCCAGCCCTGCCAATTGAGGTTATCAAAACTCCCTGGCTGGGTAGTGAGTGCCCGCCGGATGGGACAATAATTATAGTAGCATCTGCATTAATAGGTCTTATTCTTAATACCTTTGGGGTGTATGGAGTTGAAACAGTAAAACAATTCGGGTAGCCGTGTGAGGATATGGCATCCGAAAAATTATTTATGTAGCCGGTATATCCAACCGGGTTGTAAGCGTAAATATCGGCCGCTATAACACCGCTTTGATCATAAATATATGAAGCGTATACAGATGCCCCCCCGCTCCAACAAACATCTAACGAGCTATTTGTCGCGTAACTAACCAGCGTAATTTGGGAAACCTCGCCGTTTTTTCCTGCTATTTCAAAAGGATCTGCACTTGCCCCCGCAAAAGAAAGGGTTGCGTCTGCTCTTACAACTTGTCCAAGGAACCCGTTAATTTCCAAGGAACATGCCGTCCCACAACTGCCAAAATTAATGTAATCTCCTAAAGTAGCGTTTGAAACAATCAATAGTCTTTCTACCAAGGCCTCAGCTACTGCTCTTGCCCTTGAAGAATTATCAGATTCTGAAACATCCCTCAGCGTTTTTATAAATCTATTTGAAACAACAATCCCAACAGACAAGGCAAGAAAGCTAAGTAGGACTATTATCAGAAGCGTCTGGCCTTTCTCTTTTATCATTTTAAATTTCATTGGGTTAATTATTTAAGTTAATAAGTATTTCTCACCACAACAGTACTTTGAATCGTTGTTTGACCGGAGTAAGAACTGCCTGCACCCGGTTGTGCCTGGGAAAACTTTATGCTTACATTCACAATTTGAGGATTGAACCCGGAAACCGAGAAACAAGAGGGGGATCCGCAGGTCGCCACCACTCCTCCGGGATTATTATTGGAAGTTATATTCGTTAACGTCCCGGTATTTACTTTTCTTTTTATAAGACCGGAGGTAGTGTCAACATTGTACTCAATAGTGGTTCCATCTTTAGTCTCAAAAACAAGTGAGGAACCAAAAGCCCCGGCAAGGGGTGTTGTTACGCTCCTGGCGTTTCTAAGCTCTCTTTCTATCTTTGATGAAACAAAATTGGATTGTTGCTCAATTTCAGTCATAACTTGTGTTTTGTTATTGCTTCTTACCAGTGACATTAAAATATCGTTTGTAACACCCACAGACACTGCAATTAAAACGACCACAAGCATAAGCTCAATAAGCGTAAATCCCTTCTGAATATTATTTTTGATTTTTTTTATAGGCCCTCTTCTCATATCATCTTCCCCGCCAATTGGATAAATCGGTTTTAACGTATGCGCCATGTGTGTCATTACCAACTTTCCAGGTAACCGATACGGAAACCCTCACAATATCAGCGCTGTTTGTGACGGTAAAATAACGGGTTATTGCTTCGGTTCCGCTTCCGTCCACGGCACTGCCTGAGGCAATTCCCGAACCATCAACTTTCATATAACAAGGACTGGATGTACAGCTTAATATGGATAAAAACCCCGGGTCTTCCCAAGTTGCGCTATTATCCCTAAAGGCTCTGACAAGCTCAATTTCCCTGTTTGCAATCTTTGAACCCTCCAAAAGGAGCTTGCTTTTTAAGGATGATCTCATCGTGGATATGGAAAGAGAAACCAATGATGTTATGACAATAACGGCAATTCCCAAGGCTGCAATAACCTCAACTAAAGCTATCCCTTTTTCCTTTGTATTTTTATACATGTGTTTGTATTTTTTTAGTACTTTTCTATTCATTTGTGGAATAAATTAGACCATAACTATTAAAAAACACTTTCTTCAGCTCTGTGGCTGAATACCCAACCGAAGCGAAGCCGGAGCCGCCTGATAGTAAACTGCTGACTACATCTCCATTTGCTATATCAAAAAACACACACGTCGAAGCATTTTGAATTTTTAAATCAGACCCAAAAGAACCCTTTCCCTGATAAACCCCTGCTGCATAGGGCGGACCGGCAGGGCAGGCTGCGGAGGATATGGAAACAAAATAATCATAAGTAGACTGTCCTTTGAAAAATTTAATTCCCCAGTATTTTATATATGTACTTCCCAGCAGTTGATCTGACAAGGCTCCGGTCAAAGCTTTGTTTTGAACAGTCCTCATATCGCTTTTCAATTGTTCCTGTGCTTGTTTTAAATTCTGACTTCTGATGTAATTGGAAAAAGCAGGGATAAGACCTGCGGATATAATACCAATAATGGTAACAACTATCATAAGCTCAAGAAGAGTAAAACCTGCGGAAAATATGGTTTTTTTGGGCAGACTCATATGAATTTATATTATCACAAAAGCTATGGCGAGATTAGATTTAGGTTACTGCCTACCTCATACATTAAGTTGTCATTACCGCCATCATTTAGCATCTCATCTGTCATTAACTCAAGTTTTGCGTCTAATTCATAACCGTCACTTCCCCGAATATATGAATAGTGATACGTCTCGTCATTTAAAGGGTCTGTCGGGAGCATGGGTATGTAGGAAGATAAGTTATCAAAAATCCACCCTTTGTTTGATTTGTTTAAAGAGGTGCTTCCTTCCGGAAGGGCAGTGCTTAATCTTAGTACCCCTTGCGTGTCGGGATAGTATTTTTTGTCAAGCATAAACTCACTTATCGCCCGATCAATTTTTGAAATATCAGAAAGTCTTTTGCCATCCCGTGCTCTTTTGATTCTTTCGGCAGGATTAAAATAGACAATTGCAAGAGCAAGAAGAATCAAAGCAATGGTTGAGGTTGCAAGAAGTTCAACAAGAGTAAATCCACCTTGGTTTGAAAAGCGTAATAACTTTTTAGAGGGGATTTTCAACACCATAACAATATGCTCCGCCGCATGCGCAAGTTATAGCCGGGGTGGCTCCAGTACAGTTTCCTAGATTAGAACACAAATAATTAGTTGCGCTGCCAGATACTTCCATAATAGCTCCCAAAACATACTTACCTGATAAACACCCTGATCCGACACAACTGTTAGTTATATAGTAGTAGCCATATGCGGTTTTGCCGTTAAAACAAGACACTCCCGCAGACGCGTTACTACCTTTTTTTGGATCCTCGGGAACCTTGTTAATATAGATCGGACTGATTGCAGAAGATACGGAATTTCCGGCAACACTCAAATCTTGCCATGCTGTTTTTGACGGATATCCTCTAAAGTCAGCAAAGTAAAGCTCAAGAGCCGTTTGAATTCTCTTTAACTCCCCGATACGTCTGGCATCCCTAGACTTAGATTGAATACCAGGAATATTTATGACTCCAAGCATCAACCCGCTTAAAACACCAATTATCAGTACCACAAGCATAAGCTCAATAAGTGTGAAACCTTCCTGAATAGTTTCCTTTTTTCTTTTCATAATTTTATTATCCTTATTACGGGATCACTGTACAAGCACTAACAACTGTAGTGGTCTGTGAATTACTCTTATTGCATAACTTTATTACGGTATCCGTAGAAATATATTTGTAAAAGTTACCATCTACATTCCTTTTTACATACACGGCAAAGGTGCCTGACGCTGAATCATAAAGATAGAAAAACCCATCCGGCCAGGTTTTAAGATATACATCTAAAGAAATATTGGTGGAGTTGAGTAGCGGATTGCCGTTGTCGGCGGCAGTAATTACCGGGTAGTTGCCTTCCCCATAATAGTAAGACTCGATTGCTGAGGCCGCTTTTGTTAAACTAGAAAGATTTACAGCATCTTTTGCGCGACCCTGCTGCTGGCCCCGGTTGACCACTGAAATAGAAATACCACTTAAAACACCAAGCACTAAAACCACAATCATAAGCTCTATTAAAGTCAAACCACCTTCCTTACTTCTATATTTTCCCATCTACACTCCAAGTGCAGTCCTTTTTTGAGGACTGCACTATAAAAAAAGGTCAGATCGAGTTAATTAATACAGTGCTATACAGCTTGTACCAGCCGCAGTACAAGAGTACGTTTTTGAATCCGCGCTTCTGTACATAATAACATTTGCAGTACCAAAGGCTTTAGCAATAATCCTATAGGTGGTTGTGGTGGTTGTCCAACTACACGCTATGGTTGCATCAGCACCATCCCCACCACAGTAGGAATAATAACATTGATTGGCTCCTGCACCTCCCCAGCTAGCAGCATTACTACACCCGGCGGTACCTCCCACCGGAAGTGGACTTCCCGTTATACTAAATTGGCAATCAGCAGCACTGGCAGTAGAGCATGTTGCCCCATTTGCTGCTATACTTTGAAACTCTGATAGGAACTGAACCTCATCCGGAATCCTGCCTTCTGCACTTATAAATGAAGATGCTCCCAATGCCAGTTTGTTAATAGTAGCTTTGGTGTTCGCATCCCTTGCTTTATTTTGAGCAGCAACTGGGTTAATGATTGCGATTAAGACTCCGGATAGAATACCTATGATTACAATGACGATCATAAGTTCAATAAGCGTGAAACCCGAAGTTTTTGGTCCTAAGAATTTTTTAGATTTTTTCACTCGCAGCTCACCCCCTCCAAGAAATATAATTTCATTACAAGCTTACAAGACATAATTTGGACAACAATAAATCTTAATATTGCTTATTGTAAGTATGATGTTTGGAGAAGTTGATGTCAAGAAAAATGGAGTTACCAAAAGGCTTACTTCCACTCCAGCTTAATTTATACCCCCACCTGCAGAGTAAAGACCGGAATCTATTATGGAAGCAGCGTAGGGGAATGATTTATAGACAGCAACAACCCTTGTTTCTTTAACATCACCTCCTCCTCCGGAAACAAGCTCACCTTTTGATATTATCTTGTAGCCTTGGGTTGGAAAGCTGCCGTTTGTGCCAGGATAAACATGGATCCTTGTAGAATCATAAAGTGTTTTGATTCTCAAACCATATGGGGAGGAAACAAGATGAATCGAAGCACAAGCAGTATACTTAGCATGTCCGTTGTTTTGACTGGTTATAGAAAACCCGGATGTGTTGGATGTGTTAGTGAAATGGTTACTCACGAACCATTCCTTTTTTATGTTCCCGGAGGAATTGTAAGAAAGAGTGTAAATTGCTGCTTTTGGATTTTCCCAGCAAACATAAATACCATGGTTAGAACCTGACCATCCTGAGTCACTGTATCCTACTAATCTCACATCCTTAACCATACCGGGACTTAAATCAAACCAGTAGTGGTCAGAGGTGTTCATACTAAAACCTACTGCATTAACACTAGCCTTTGTGGTGATATTATCTTTGGATGTAGGAAGATAGGTTAGTACACAACTTGCACCCTCCAGGGTTAAGCCAACAGATGCACAGTTGGGAGGACCGGGAGTAAAACTTGCCAGGAAGGAATAGCTTTGACCAAGCATCATCTCAGCTCCCCCCTCAGCAGCATTAGCAACTCTGATTGCGGTATCTGAGCTGGCTACTCTTTTTTGAGAAGACAGGGTCCTTGTTGATACTGATACCCCAACAGAAAGTGCAATAGTTACTGCAACAACCACAAACAAGAGTGCTTGGCCTTTTTCATTTTCTTTTATGTTTTTCATTTTAGTATTCATAGGCTTTTAGTTTCTTAGTAAGGATAAGTATTCCAATCATCATATACAAACTGAACATCAAAGGACCTGAATCCCGTATAGTTTGGCATATCTTTTTGTGTGTATTCGGTTGAGGATATATCATAAAGAAACTTAGGATAATATTTTACTGATTGAGCAGGATACAAACCATTGTTGGTATCCCCAAGGTCTCTTTGAAGTTTTACGGTTGACTTGGAAACAAGAGGGCCTGCAACCATAATAGGGATATCGGTTCCTGGACTTGTGCCTTGGGACTCAAATATGATATCCCCTGAGGATATAATAGCTGCCATAATGTTAGGATCGGAAGAGGCCTCATATGATGCAATAGCGGATCCGACTTCTTTTGATATCTTAACCCTTGAGTTTGTGATGATAAGAAGCCTTCCACCTCCGGCACCACCAATAGCTCTTAAACCATGAGAAAAGATAAGATCATTTCCTCCCGTAAGGTAAAGTATGGCAAGTTTACCTTGGTGTTGCACCAGATATGTGGGATTTGCTCCCGTAAGCCATGTATTAAAATCATTTACTGATGCCTTGTATACAACTACGTCCGAGTCAAACCTGATTGGATTTGCGGAAGATGGCAAAGCTAAAGTTTTAACTCCGCTGTGAGTTGGAGGAGTAAATTGAAATCTGGATAGTGCCACATCTCCACCGGGAATTGTGGATGGTAGTCTTTGAGACAAAGCTCCATACGGGGACTTGTATACTCTTGATGAATCGGTAAGTATAAGATCCTTAGCAAGAACAATACCCCCAATTGAAGATGGGTAGTTTATGAGATAGTTGGTAAATCCACCAGCTGCCAAACCTGAGGGAACCGCAGTTGAAACAGACATAGCATATACATCCCCATCTAAAACAACACTCCATGGGAATTTAGGACGTTTCTTGATACCTAAATCTACACTTTGAGTTGAACAGGCAGTAGGATTTACAGACACTAAGGCTATACCTGTACTTGGGCATTTTAAGTCGTAGACATCAGGACTTGGTCCGGGTACTGTTTTTGAGGCTTGTATATTAAAGTTTTTAATTGCTATGTTAATACCAGGTATAGTTATTACACCACTGGCCGGGGTATATCCTGAAAAGATAACTTGATTATTACCGGCATTATACACTGAAACCAAAGTATCACCCTGTACAGTACCTGTTGCGGGGCACGTATCGGTAGGTGCCTCCTTTACAGTGATACTTAGTGTGTATGTGTGTAAAGATGGATCTGCGTTACAGGCTTGAGAATAATTACCACCGTCAAGAAGGGAACAGTCCACTCCGCTACAAGCAGGGTAGGGGTTTGAGCAGGTACGAGTTATTGTACCCGGTCCGCACGTTGAAAGACACGCACTCCATGCTGACCAGCCACCATTTACAGTACCGCAGGCTTGCGTGGCGATTCCCGAACAACCGGATCCACCACATGAAGGTGCCGGATTAGTACATGACCGACTCTGGCTGCAGCCACTGCACGCACTCCATGCTGACCAACCACCGTTTACAGCTGAACAGGGAGGTGTGGGAGGTACACTAGGAACACAGATCATACATGCTCCATCACATTTCACAATACCCCAACCCTTTTTACAATATGACTGCAATGGACATTTCTCACAATTCCCTACTTCATAAGTGCGCCATTTGCACACATTTTCGATACGAGTGCATGTCTTGGAAATTTTACAGGTATAGGGGATTTGGCAAGTGTAGTACTTTGTGCAGGAATAGGATTTGGTACAGGAATAGGATTGTTGGCAGGAATAGTATTTTGTGCAGGAAAAGGATTTGGTGCAAGCATAGGTGCTTTTGCAGGAGTCATAGGAACAGGAATATTTCCACCCATGCCACCCACACGAATACCCACCTCTACAACAGCTGTCAGTGTAATAACAGGTAGAAGCGTAAGGACAGCTACCAGTGTAATAACAGGTAGAATTATAAGAACAGGTAGAGGCGTAAGAGCAGGTACCAGTGTAATAACAGGTAGAATTATAAGAACAGTCGTAAGTTACAGTGTCAGGCAAACACTCAAATATGTTGCAAGCACCACATTTATACTCCCAGCCCAAACAATCATAGTAGCCACAAGCATAACTCGGGCAACCTTTACCTTTACAGCACATAGTTCCGTATTGACAAACGTACCAACCAGAGGGACAATCTGTCGCTGTACAAGAAGCTGCATAAACAACAGATAAACGATTTTTGAGTGTAAAAAACAAAAAAAATAGTAAAAACGAAAGGGGAATTATAACTAAAAATCTAAATTTACTGAACTTAACCATCTAAAAAATTATAGCACGTATATCTTTTGATTAGTCAACATATAAAAGGTATAATGCCTATAGCGGTTCGGGGACATTTACAACTTAAAACATGATCTAACAAAAGCAATGCTTTGAAAAAGGAGAGAAAAATGAATAAGAATAAGAAGAACTACACCTTACGTATCGTTCTGATCTTCGTAGCAGTATTAGCAGTACTTTTACTCGCAGGGACTGTTTGGATAGTTACATCTTACACACCAATAAAAACACCAACTCAAACCTCCACGGCTACACCAACTAGCACGATGAAACCAGTTTCAACGATAACTCCAACAATGACTCCAACGACAACGACAACGATAATTCCATCGGTAACTACAGATCCCAAATCCATAATCTTTTTGAAGTTTGAGAAGCCGCCAAATTCTACCCTCACCGATCTCGGCTATATGTATCAGACACTAGCGGACATTCTTAACTTTGAATTGACACCAAAAATTCTGCTGGGAGATACGACACATCTTTATAGCCAGGTCATTACGTACGACACCGCAAACGACACATTTATCGATCTTAGCGAAATTCAACTACCCATACATCCTGAACAGGATTACGTTGGAACGTTGATTATAGCGGCGGGTGGGGTCTGGTGGAATGAAACCGAATATGATAACTCTACGTGGGGCTGGTGGTGGGAAAAACTTACTTACTGTGCTGGGCTAACAAGATTAGTTGCACCCGAAAGTGCACAAATGCAATTTGCGGTTCACAACTCAGACAATGGAAACAATTTTGTTTGGGATAATTTCTTTGACCAAATCACGGATCGAATGAAACCATCTGGTCTGTTTGCAACCATGTATGTTATCCCGGTAACGGAAGAGCAGTATCAACTGCTAGAACAATTAGCTGAATAGTATACTGTGTAACACACCCTGTTTTTCACAGAAACGGGGTGTCTTTTTTTATCAGAAATAAGAACTTTCTAAACAAAATCGAAGATTAGTTGTAACAGGAAAAATTAGGGTATTGAAAGTTATCCTCTTAGCACCATCCAAATTATCGCTGTTGTTCATAGGCAAAATTATAGAAATCTTGGATTATGGCACAATTTCTACCTATAGCGTCACAGTTCTCATCCAAACAAAAGGCCATGATACCATCAACCGCTGGTTTTGCTTTTTCAAGTATATTTACATCTCTTTCGATGATATTAAAATTCATTGGAGTGACCACCACTGAAATATCCGGTGTACAGTTAACTCTTACCTCTTTGTCAGTCTCAGAAAATATCTTGTCAGAGGGACTTGGGATCCAAAGTGTAAACGTACCTTTAGCCACATCTTTACTGGCAATAAACCCTTGCATAAACGATGTTTTGTAATCCCATACCTTTGGCTGAACTTCCGATCCTGACTGGGTTGAACCCGAAGCACCGGCATCTTTAATAAAGTTAACGATATCTTCTATCCCTTCGGTCGATATACTGGTTGGAGCACTCGATCCTTTTAACAAGGTTCCAAAGACGCTTTGTGATCCCTGTGATCCTTTTGATTTCCCGCTCTCTTTGTATTTATGAAAAAAGAAAAAGATAATAAACAGCGTTATTGAAAGTATTACCAGAAACAAAACAGCCTTTAAAAGCTTTGGTTTTATCATGCTAGTTTAAAGTATATCAAATATTATTTAACATAAAATACCATCCTAGGTTCTAATTCCAAATGCAACGGTTAAAATATTCGTATGCACAAACATATAACCGTTGCAGATCGGAAAGCAATAGAAGTATTGCTTGATGAAAAGTATACAGTTTCGGCAATAGCCGGAAAACTGGGTGTAGATAAATCTACGATCTGCAGGGAAATTAATAACAGATCTACACCAAAAGGGTACTTCTTTGATATCGCTCAAATCGACTATGATACTAAACGCGGCAGATGTGGGAAAAGACCTAAACTATCTGACTCAAAGACACAATCCTACGTCATTGAAAAACTTAAATCCGGTTGGTCTCCTGATGCCATTAGGGGCAGGATTGAACTTCGTATTGATCTTGAAACTGTCGATGTAATTCCTTGCTGTAATGAAACGATATATAACTGGATATATAAAAACCCGTACTGCGTAAGAGAAAAGCTTTATCAAGATCTTAAACAGGGTAAGAAACACAGAACCAAACATTGTGGTAGAAAGGCTAAGAAGGAGTTGATACCAAACCGTGTATCTATACACCAATGGGAGGTACCCATTAAACTAGACACATATTCTGAGAATCTCCATTAGAATGTAGGTAATAAATTTCAGGATAATTTAAGGAGGTTTCTATGACTAATGTGTCTAAAGATATTAAGGATGAGGTACTTAGTAAGGTTAAATCAGGAATACCAGTAGTTGAGTTATCAAAGCAGTACGGGATACACTTTAGAACAATATATGGGTGGCTTAGAAACAAAGCTATCGGAACTGTTTCCACTATAGAACACGCTAAACTTAAGCGTGAGAACATGGAACTAAAGGAAATTATCGGGATGCTTTCCTTGGAGCTTTCCAAGTTTAAAAAAAATAGGAGAGGTTAGATCACTTGTTCTTTCCAAAACTAGATCAACTAGATTCATCTCCAAATCCACAAAGACATATATAGCAAAGGCACTTGGTACTTCCAGATCCTGCCTGTATTACCAAGCTAAACTTCCAAACAAGGATGAGGTTTTGAGAGAACAAATACTTTCTGTTCTGGAGGATAATCCTGCCTATGGACACAGAAGAGTAGCTTTAGCTTTGGGTATTGGTAAGAAACGAGTTAGGAGAGTAATGAAAAGATTTGGTATTAAGCCTACCAAAAGAAAACAACACTTAAGGAAAAGAAGAGATGAGAGAAACCCTCCCGCAATATATCAGAATCATATAAAAGGTCTCTTTCCCATTGTTCCTGATATTACCTACGTGGGGGATTTCACGTATATAAAATACAAGGAGGGATATATGTATCTGGCAACATTTATGGATCTTTTCACAAGAGAGATTGAGGGATGGTCGGTCTCTAGTAAACATACTAAAGAGCTCGTGCTTGATGCCCTCCTTTCCGCCTTTGAAAGTACCGGGTACAAACTTCCAAAGGTGGTACACACGGATCAGGGATCGGAATATAACTGCAAAGGATACACAGATTTTGCAAAGTATCTTGGAATAACAATATCTATGAGCAAGAAAGCATCTCCCTGGGAGAATGGATACCAGGAATCCTTCTACTCAAACTTCAAAACAGACCTGGGGCTTGAGTTTGATAGGTTTAATTCAATTGGAGAGTTAGTTGAGGCAATACATCAATAGATTAACTATCACAATAACCAAAGAATACATACGAGACTTAAGATGCCTCCTGCAGTCTTCAAACAGAAGTATCTTCAGACACACTCACAATACCAGTCCTAAAAAAGGGGTACTTGACACTCGAATTTTACGAGCTAAGATGTCTTCACAAAGCGCAGAATGCTCCGTACCCGATTGTGTGCCGATCGATTGTGAAGGAGTAGATTGTGTTGAATGCTACGAAGATTGTGAAGACTGCGAGGATGAGTCGTGATTATCTCAACTAGCTACCTACATGCTTTTGCATAAGTGGGTAGCTTTTTTTATACTATCCTTATGAAATTAAACATTGAATATTCCATCGATAAAGATTTGTGGAACTATACTAGATTTTTCGGAGACACCGGATACTCATACGGCGAGGTTAACAAAAGTGAATCCATAGTAAATAGACTTCCTCAAAAAATACAGGATGTTTTTCACAGCGGAGACACTAATGAGCAAAAATCCAGACGGATACTCGAGTATCTAAGACTTAATTACAAGGAAAAAGAATCAGAAATGGGAGGGAATATTAAAAAAATTAACGATACGTGGAAAAGTGTTGGAAATCAAGTTATATATCAACTTGAAACTTTCTATAATAAAAAGTTTCCTTTTGACGAGGTTACCGCTTTTATCACTACTAATATTATCTGCCCATATAATTTCGAGAAAAGATATTTTTTCCTTCATAAATCTCCTGTGCAGATTCAGTTGAGTACAGCAAAACATGAATTAAATCATTTTATGTTTCTTCATTATTATCCTCAATTAGAAAAAGATCTTGGAAATAACAATTATCAACTACTTAAGGAAAGCCTTACTTTTTTCACGAATCCAGAACAATCCGGATACACCGATGAGAAAAAACTTCGAGAATTATATATGTCCAAAAAATGGGTGGGCCCCGATGAAATATTAAGATCCGCTGTAGAGTTATTAACAAATAGCTAAACGCGCACCCACTCACCGAGATTCTCGCACAGGAAAAGTATCAAGATTGGCCCCGCTTACGTACCGAACTGCCGACAAAGTGTCAAGTATGCGCTCATGCAAATGGGCCAAGATCTGCAACAACGGTTGTACCTACGAACGCTACCAAGGCGATGGAACGTGCTCTGAAATTGCCCCCTTCTGCAGGGTTTGATCCGGTATGTACGAGCACGTGGACGGAAAGATCAAAGTGCTGCAGGCAGCCCTCGCAGAACGCGATGCCTCAGCGTAGATTCGAAGAAGCCGGGTTTTGTTGTGATACCTCAAAACCCAGCTTATACTTACGCCATGATTACATTTTTAGAAGATGGTCATCTGACCATAAAAACTGAATATATTTGCAACATAGCCAAAAAGTTAAAGCCGAAAGGTACTAAACCTATTGAGTATATTGCATATGTACTTGGCTATATGGTCAAAAACCTAAACAAGAAACGCCCCGAAGACTGGATTAAACTATTTCATACCCGAACAGCCGAGGAAATATTGAAAAGCGGCTTCGTAACAGGATGCACAGACTCCACTATAGTTTTTTGTACCTTAATGAGAGCTGAGGGTTACTCCACTAGGTACTTAGAGACCATCTCGAAAAGATGGTTGGATCTGGATCCAAACGGTACAAAAGAGCCAATTAAAGGTCATGCCTTTGCTGAAGTAGTATTGGAGGATAATACAATATTTGTTGATCCTGATTCTAAAAAAATATGCTTAGACCCTAACAGAGAGTGGGAGTTGTTCGAACTATTTGGTACAGGTCTTGATCCGCATGACTTTGGTTTAACTTCTTTTGCCACTCTCAAACAAATCTTTTACGACTATAGAGAAAAGAAACAAAATGCTAAAAGAGTCTAAAAATTAGATGAAAAGTCGGCACTACTAACTACTTGTTTTCTTCTTTCTCTTTACCCAATACCTTCGCAATCTCTTCAACTACCTTATCTGGTGTAATTTCACTTTTAATCAGATACCCATCCGCTCCCGAAGTGAAAACCTCGTGAATAATGTTTATGATAAAAAGAGCAAGATAACACTTTATCCTGAGACTAAAGAGGTATCAGGAACAATCCCCCAAGTTTGTAAATTACATCACTGTCGAACCCCAGACTTGATAATAAACAGGGGAAGTAATATTATCTAGAAAATCCAGAAAAAGAGAGGGTCCCATGAGTACCAAATTCGGTCCTGATGATGAGAACGAAAATGAGGATGTTGATTCCACCTTTACCCCAAGGGATACTAGGGGCTGGGATGAAGAGGACACCCACGATTACGACAAATGGGAGAAAGATAACGAAGGTAATGACGATCAACAGTCAGAGCGGGAAGTTAAAGAGACTTGGCACTCTGCTAGAGATGATTATCAAGACTCCGGCTCCCCATTCGGTGAACTCCCTGGGCGTGATCGTGGCTAACAGGCCGCAGAACAACGTCAAATGCAAGACCGTGGAGAAACCTTTACAAAGACTCCACAGGCAATTTTCTTTAACAAAAAATATGAAAATAGATAAAAACAAACTTTTATTACTACTAATAGCAGGAACAAATCAATATGATAGAAAATACGATAAAACCTTATCAATGCATATTTTAAATACTGCTTGGAACCTTCCTTCAAGACTTTTGCAGGAACCGAATTATGACGAAATGTCATATGCTATTGATATACTGGATTTCGAATACAAGGTGTTTGATTCAACAGGTGAGAAGTACCCGACTTGGGTTAATAAATATTTTGAGTGGAAGTCTGGAAGTAAAAAATAGACGCCATTCGACAACTACATCAAGGATTCAGAAATCAAAACGAAATTAGGCGTTACTTGTTTTCTTCTTCCTCTTTACTCAAAACCTTCGCAATCTCTTCAACTACCTTATCCGGTGTAATTTCACTTTTAATCAGATACCCGTCCGCTCCCGAAGTAAAAACCTCATGAATAATGTTTTCGCTGTTTAAATTAGTCAGAGCAATAACAGGACCTTTTTTAAGTCCGGGGGTTTCTTTAATCTCCTTTAGTATCTTAAGTCCGTCCCTTCCGGGAAGCATTATATCAAGTAGTAAAAGGTCCCAGTTTCCTTCTTTTATCTTTTGCATCCCCGTCTCCCCATCGGCAGCCTGATCTACCGTGTATTTAGCATTGGTCAAAACCTCAACATAAATTTCTCTAATATCCTGCTCATCTTCTATTATCAAAATATTATTTTTTGGAATTTTATTTTCATCCATATACATTAATTTATAACACCAGTCAGGAAATACAACAAGTCAAATAAAGTCGGGTAGGGGAGTTAGCTTATTTTTATAATCTGCTCAAAATTATCCTGCGGGGATGCCTTGTTTTTTCTTTCCTCCCCGCACCTCTCACATTTGTGAACTATCACATACCCATCTTTCTTTTTTTCAATCCTAATTGGCCTCATTAAACCTTTGCAGTCCTCCTTCCGATCTCCGGGAAATATATCAACATGCTTGCTCCACAAACACTGGGTACAGTGATTTGTGTACCCGAATCCAACAACTTCGTATCCACAATTATCACATTTGAAATTCTCAAGTTTTTTCTGAAATCTTCTTGCCATATCCAAAATTGTAAACTTACATATATAATTAAGCTACTGCCATGAATAATAATACTGTTCAACTTAAGGAGAATGAGCTTTTGGCTCTTGTTGATAAGAATAGGGCACTTGACGCTACATATAAGCTTATCGAAATAATCCTTGGAACTAACGACTTTGACGAGATGGCCCAAAAAATTGCGGACATCATCCCAATGGCATTGGGATATGAATTTTCGATTCTTTGGCTTGTTGATGAACAAAGACAAAAACTTGTAAAAACGGCAATATCCCAAACCATAAAAGATGAAAATGTCATGAGAAAACTAAAAGACTCGCTTCGAAGTAAAAGTATAGCCCTAGGGTATGAAGACAACCTTTGTATAAGGGCCATCAAAGATAAAAAGCAGTACGTATCAGGAAATCTTTTTGATCTTTTAGGTCCTTCCGTTACACTTGAAGATTCAAAAGATATCCAGGCGCTCCTTGGCACCAAGTTGAATATCGCAACACCACTGACCGTCAGAGACAAAGCTATCGGAGTTTTGATAGTCAGCATGTCAAAAAATGCGGATAAAATTTCTGATTTTGAAAAGGAAATGTTAAGAAAATTTTCCGAGAACGCAGGAATTGCTCTTGAAAATTCACGGCTTTATAAAAACCTAAAAGAAGTGAAAGATGACCTTAATGAAGCCTACGAGAATTTAATGGTTCTAAATAAAATGAAGGATGAGTTTTTAACAGTAGCCTCACACGAACTCAGAACCCCAATGACAATCGTTAAAAGTTATCTTTGGATGATGGATCAACATAAAACAGGGAAACTAAACAACAAACAGAAAGAATACCTTCAAAAGGCCGAAAGGGGGACTCAAAGAATGATAGATTTGATTAACGACATGCTTAATATATCCAGATTCGAACAAGATAAGGTAGAGTTCAAGATTATTCAAACAAATCTTTGCGAACTCATAAAGGAAATTCTTACCGGCTTTGAGATAAAGACTAAAAGCAAAGGGATTAACTTAAGTTTCGATGAAGAGTGTCTTGACGTTTTTGTGGATATCGATAAAGAGAAAATGAGAAATGTGATCATAAACTTGATAGATAACGCTGTTAAATTTACCGATAACGGGGGAATAAAAGTGACGGTAGAAAACGAAGAAGATAAAGTAGTGATTCAGATAAAAGACTCCGGGTCCGGAATTAACCCCCCGGATATTCCAAAGCTTTTCCATAAATTCGGAAGAATAGATAATTCCTATACTATAGCTTCAGACACAGGCGGCACTGGACTTGGACTTTATATTGTAAGGCTTTATGTTGAGGGAATGGGGGGGAAAGTTTGGGCAACATCCGATGGAATAGGCAAGGGAAGCACATTTTGGATATCCCTTCCTAAAACAACAATATTAAAACCTGGCGAAAAAATTGAATCCGACAGCGTAAAGACACTGCGGGTCCCAATCCAACAAATCACAAGTTTATCGTAACTACCAAAATATAAGGACAATCTTTTCTGGACAATCTGGCTACCATAAATCCTATAACAATTTTAATTAATATCCCCTCGAGCTGAATATAAAACAGAATCTATTAGAAGTTCCCCAAGGGAATGGTGTGTCAAGTACCCACAGCTTTACAAGAAGTGATAGAATAACAACATAAAGATAGAAAAGTGCTAGAAGAAAAGGAGATCATAATGAAACCCGCAACAACTGATTTGAAAAACCGTGAGAAACCAGAGATAAAGCTCGTGACAAACAACAGGAAAGGACCCTCTAGGTGTAATCCAAATTGCGCCCCCAACGGTCCATGTGCACCATCCTGTTATCCAAGAACTTGTAATCCAAAGTAATGATGTACCAAATAGGCGAAGTTTGTGAAACGTGCTTGATCATAAACTTCGCCACCTTTATAAAATATGGACTTAACTTTCAAAATCTCAAAAGAAATACTTTTCATAACCTGTTTATTAAAAACCCCTAACTATAGAGTTAAAAGTTGGGTAAGTCTTCAAAACAAGTTATGGAAAAAATACAAAAAAGGTTATCAACTAATACAAGGTAACTACTATGAATTACTTTCTGGACCAGATTACAAAAAGGTATTAAAAGAAGCAACCTCTGACATAACGCAAATTCTTTCTGAAGGACTAGCCACAAAAGAGTTCTCCTCAATATATAAAAATGCTTGTGACTATAAAGTACGGCTCGAAAATCAGTGGAATAAAAACAAAGAAATTATAAATAAAGAGTTGATGGATATTTTGAAGACAGAACTCCCAGAGAAAAACTCTGTTGTGAACGTCCTTAGTAACAAAGTGCGGGAGGGATCAAGCTACCATGGAAGTATATTCTGGGGCCATGAGGAGGATTGGAAAAATTATAGCTTGGTTTATCTTGTTCATGAGTATCTTCACAATTTTTTTATAAAAACAGATTTGGAACACGCGGTTGTTGAATTAATAGCTGACAATGAAATGCGAATTAGGTTAAACAGGAAAGGAAGTTACTTTAAGTGTGATGGGATGCAAGTAGGTCACACACATTTGCAAACGTGTGAAAGAAAAATTCTAAAAGAATGGAAAACGTATTTAAAAAACGATGAGGAAAATATTTACCAGTTTGTTCAAAGAATAAAGAAAAAGTACCCAGAGTACTCCAAAGCAAGTAGTGAAAAGTACTAATAAGTGATATATTGCAAGTTATAATCTAACAAAAGAGGAGAGATGCGATGAAATACAAACTTGGTAAGGGTGTCTATTTAGTAAAGGGAGTTCACAGAGGGGCAATACTAGATACAAACTCCGGAAACGTATACTCAATAAACCAGGCAGCGGTAGGTATATTATCTAATAAATCAAGTGATGCTGCCTATTGGGAAAAACTTCTAAACTTGGGTTTGGCAACAAAATGTTCTAGGCATTCTTATAGCAAACTTCCCAAAGACGAAGGACAGGCAAATCTGAACTTTGTGTGGTTTGAAATCTGCACTTCGCGCTGTAACGAACGATGCATTCAGTGTTACGTGGATTCTGGTGAAGCAGGAAATAAGGATGTTTACTGCAACCAAACTCCGATAAGATTTGAGGGTTGGGTCTCATTAATAAAAGAGGCAAGAGATCTTGGGTGTAAGAGGGGTCAGTTTATAGGCGGGGAACCTTTCTTATTCAGGGGTAGTAACAAAGAAACAGTCCTGGATCTAGCGGAGTATGCCATAGAAATAGGTTTTAACAGTATCGAAATCTTTAGTAATCTCACACTGGTTAAAAGCCAAGACATCGTTCGAATAAAAAGTCTGGGGTTGAAAATCGCCACAACTATCTACTCCCATGATGAGAAGATTCACGACTACATTACCAGAACTCCCGGAAGTCACAGAAAAACCGTGGCCGTAATAAAGCAGTTAAGAAACCTCGGTGTTCTAGTAAGAGCTGAAACCGTGTTAATGAGAGCTAACCAGGAAACCATAGAGGAAACCCTAAAATTTAAAAGGGAACTTGGAATACAATCTAGTAAAATAGACCCTTTGAGGCCTACCGGTCGGGGTAACAACTCCACACTCTTGCCGGACATGAAGTACATACTTAAATACGGTTGTCTGATGGAACCAAACTTCCAGACTAACAAAGAGTCTCTTTGTAACCACACGTCTTTTAATTCGTGCCTTAAGGGCTGCTTGACTGTGACAGAATTTGGGGATTTCCTACCTTGTATCTTCCTTCGTGGGACAATTCTGGGAAATTACAAAGAAACCAACCTCACAAACCTTGTTGAGCGTAAGCAGGTTCAAGACATTTGGAAATCTACAAAGGACAGTGTTTTGGTATGTAAAGACTGCGAATACAGATATTGTTGTTTCGACTGCAGAGCTCTGTCGTTTGGAAGCTGTGGTGGAAAACTTAGTCTAGCGGAGTCCCCCTACCCCCGGTGCACATACAATCCATACACAGGAGAGTGGAACAAGGGACTGTGGTTATTGGATGAAAGCGGGAGAGTTACTTATAATAGAAATGTCATAACGTCTTAGCCACATCAAGTGCCTGCTACATTAACAATGAGTAGGCACTATTTTATTTGAGTGGAAAGTATTACTTTATATATATATGAATTTGTTCAAACGCTTTTTAAATAAGACGAAGCTTCTACAAATGGCTAAGCGGGATCAGAAACTTAGGAAAAATCCAAACTTCTCATGGAAAGATGTAGAAACTGCAGACGAAAAAAACACTAAGGAACTTAAAAAGATAATTTCAAAAATCGGATGGCCGACATTTTCCAAAGTAGGTGAGAGGGCAGCCCACGCATCGTGGTTACTGGCACAACACACTAAAGATAATGAGTTTAGAGAAAGATGCCTAGAACTAATGAAAGAAAACTTAAACGGTGTATCAAAGAAAGACGTGGCCTTTCTTGAGGATAGAGTGTGCTTAAGAAAATACGGTTACCAAATATACGGAACCCAAGTCAAATCTGAAGAAAAAGACGGTAAGGTGATTACGGAGTTACTACCCGTAAAGGATTCAGATAAACTGATAGAGTTAAGAGAAAATATGGGTCTGGATACAATTGAAGAACAGATAATAAGGTGTGAGAAGATGTACTTAGAGTGTCTAAAAGACAAAAACTAAATCATTTTTTCTTCTTCCTCCTTGCCTAAAATTTTAAGAATCTCTCCAGTTACCTCATCCCTATACTCGTATACCAATCAAAAATTCTGACCCCATATAAAAGAGTAAGCACACTTCCCATGATGAGGAAAGGACCGAATGCGATCGTGTCTTTCATGGTTTTCCTTTTGGATATTATTAAAATCAAACTATACAAAGCTCCAAGCACAAACCCGAAAAATATCGCCTCAAATCCATAAGGAAACCCGTTAACAAGTCCTATTAAAAATCCAAGTTTTACATCTCCCCATCCCATCCCCCTTCCTTTTGTGATCCAAACCAGAAACATAAAAAACAAACAGATAATAACCGCTCCTAATAAAACTAAACCAAGATTTTTCAGCGCGAACATAAGCTGACTATTAAGGTATCCAACTTTTATAAGATAAACCCCAAGTTGATCGTTAGACAGAGCTTTTTTCATAGTCAAAAAATCATAAGCTCTGGAAAATAAAATATATAAAACAGTAAAACCAATAGCTGGATAGACAACTTCGTCAGGAATAATACATTTCTTCAAATCCGTCAGAGAAATAATCAGATAAAAACTAAATACAACGGCATAAAAGATAAAGGTAATAAGAGTTGCAAATGATGGAACTTGAAAAAATCTGGATGCGTAACCGGCAACTATAAATAACAAACCAGATAAGATCTCCGAAAGGGGGTAGTAAAGGGAAAGCTTCTTTTTGCAAAAGGAACACCTACCTTTTTGGAAAAGAAAAGAAAATATAGGGAATAAATTTCTAGGCTCAAGGGGTTTGTTACAAAAATCACATTTGGATCTTCCAAAAATAATCAGCTTACGCTTTGGAAGACGATCAGAAACCAAGTTTAAAAAAGATCCGATAAGAGCGCCGCCTAAAAAAAGAAAAATATAACACAATGTCTGCATAAAATTATTGTACAGGAATCTAAGATATAATTGGAGTGTGAAAAGCAATATCAAAGAAAACTTTAAATGTTTGCACTGTGGCAAACATGTTTCGGCAATTGGAAATATCGGTACAAGAAATAGAAATCATTGCCCATTTTGTCTTTGGAGCAAACACGTTGATGAAACAAAAACCGGAGACAGACTTTCAAAATGTGGGGGGAAGATGCATCCTGTCGGAGTTACGTTCAAAAAAAGCCGTGATGGCAAGTGGAAGAAAGCAAAGATAGGGGAACTTATGCTTATGCACATTTGTGAAAAATGTGGAAAAGTTAATTTAAATAGAATAGCAGCTGACGATGACCCAAAAGAAATTATGAAACTTGTCAAGAATAAATCCGTTTCCGAAGAAATAAAACATAATGTGAAACAACAATTGTATGGGAAAGAAATTATTATCCAGAAGTGACGTGTTTTAATTAACCTGAGGCTTTTCATAAAAACTTAAGGAGACCCGCCAAATACGGGTCCCCTTTGACTCTATAAACAGAGCTCTGGCTACGTACGCAATTCCAACTCCACTAACCAATCACTAGTTCGTGATTGTAAGGCTTGTTCCAACTTCGTATTTCGTAGCGCTGTTTCCACCATCCGTTGTCATTTTTATTGCATTATCAGCATGCTCCAAAACTGCGTCCATCTCAAAATCAGTCAAAGTTGACTGGAATGAGTAGACGTTCGATCCTGTGTTTGTCGGGTCAAGTGGAAGGGCTGCTACGTATTTCGAAAGGCCAGTCTTTGTCGCTGGTATAGCAAACCTTATCCAACCTGTACCATCAACTACCTGTGCAGTAGCTTGTGCTGAAGTCGTAGCGGCTGCCATAGTTGCTAAGGTGATCTCACCCTCTGTTATAGCCAAGTTCATGGCTTTGACAAGCGTGTCCATATCTCCAAGTCTTCTGGAGTCTCTTGCTTTTTGCATCATTGTAGCTGGGTTAATTGCAATTAAAACAGCGCCCGCAAGAATAGCAACGATAGCAATAACTACCAAAAGCTCAACTAACGTAAAACCTTTTTCTTTAGGTTGAAATAACATATTTTATTCACCTCCTTTAAGTTAATAAATTATATTCTTCTTAAATAGAACTGGTTAGCTTGTAGATAGGAGTTATGATCGATATGATCAAAAACCCTACCATAACACCAAGCATCACAAGAATTATCGGCTCAAGGGCCGAAGATAAACCCTTAACCATGTTGTCAACCTCACCTTCATAATAAATCGCGACCCTTTCCAAAACTTCGTCCATTCTTCCTGTTTCCTCGCCAACTCCGGCCATCTGGCCTAAAAGGGGAGGGAATTTTGTTGTACTTCTGAAATAGTTTGAAAGTGACTGGCCTTTTTCAACCTGTGTTGCCGCATCTAAAACTGCATTTTTTAAAGTTTGGCTGGACATTAACGTTGAGACTATGTTTAGCGATTCAACAATGGGTACGCCTGAGTTTATAAGTAAAGACAGAGTTCTACTGAATCTCGAAAAATCTTTTTGAAGTGTAATTTTTCCAAACACCGGAATTTTGATAGTAATTTCGGAAATAATTGCTCTTCCTTTTTTTGACATTGCAAATGACCTTATCCCTAAAATCGCACCTATGAGTAAAATGAGAACGATATAAACATATCTCACCATGAAGGTGGAGACCGAAATCATAGCTCTCGTGATAAGGGGCAACTCAATATTCATATTCGTGTACATCTCTGAAAGTTTGGGGATGACAAAAACCATAAGAATGATGAAAACCCCAATCATAGCGATAAAAACTATGATGGGGTAGATCATTGCGGATTTGAACTTTGAGTCAAGATCTCTTTCCGCTTCCATGTTTTCCGCAAGTTTTTTCAAAATTAAATCCAGTTTACCAGAGGACTCACCAGCTTTGACCAATGAAACATATGTTTCATTGAAAACCCTTGGATAAATTGCCAAAGACATCGAAAGCGATACACCGCCTTCAACAGATCGAAGTACCTCAGTAACTATTTTTCTAAAACTTCTGTTTGTTGATTGGTTGGCCAAAACCTCCAATGCTCTTGATATTGGAAGACCTGCTGAGATCATTGTAGAAAGCTGTCTTGTAAAAGCTACAGTCTCTCCTTTCGGCACTCCTCTAAAATTCAGGAACTGATCAATGAAAGACATTTTCTTTTCATTCATTCCGATAACCGTAAGCCCCTGGTTTTTCAAAAGAGAAACGGCAATTTCTTGGGATCTTGCATCAACGCTTCCGCTTATAGACTTACCAAATGAATTTTTCGCAGTGTAATCAAAAATTGGCATATTTTATTCTCGGTCTACAAACCTTTTTAACTCGTTTGGCCTGGATGCAAACTTTATCGCATCTTCAAATGTAATAATTCCGCTTTTTACCAACTCTGCCATACTTTTCTCAAGACTAATCATCCCAAACTGAGAGCCTGTATTAATAACGTTATCGATCATATGCGGTTTTCCTTCTCTTATAAGATTTGAGATTGCGTCAGTATTAACCATAATTTCAAAAGCAGGAACTACCCCCAGTGACGCCGAGGGCAGAAGTCTTTCTGAAATAACAACTTCGATAACAGATCCCAGTTGGTTTTTTATTTCACCTTGTTTTTCCGCCGGGAACGAAGAAATTATTCTGTCCACTGTTTGAGCGGCCGAGTTTGTATGAAGCGTAGTAAAAACTAGATGTCCGGTTTCAGCTATTTGAAGAGCGGATCTCATTGTATCCACGTCTCTCATTTCCCCTATAAAAACTATATTCGGGTCCTGTCTTAAAATAGATTTTAGAGCAACTTCCCATGAATGGGTATCCAAAAACATTTCTCTTTGCTCAATTAATGATTTTTTACTTGAGAAAATGTATTCAATAGGATCTTCGATGGTAATTATGTGCTCGGCTCTTGTGGTATTTATTCTTTCCATCATTGACGCAATAGTTGTTGACTTACCATGCCCTGCGGGGCCTGCAACAATGATAAGACCCTGTTTTAAATTACATATCGTTTCAAGGTTGGCGGGTAAATGAAGTTGCTCAAACGTCGGTACTTCAAGGGGAATATGTCTAAAAGCTATTGCTGGGTAGCCTTTCTGAAAATAGGCGTTTATTCTAAACCTGGCTTTTTGACCAAGAGCAATTGAAAAATCCAGTTCCTTGTTTATTTCCAAGAGTTCTCTTTGCTTAGCATCTAAAATTTGGGAAAGGATGTATTCTAAATCATCGGTTGTTAAAACAGGATAGTCCCCAAGAGGCTGAAGTTGTGTATTTATCCTGACATGGGGCCTTGAACCGACAGACACATGAAGGTCCGAAGCATTCATATCAACAACTTTTTCCAGAATCTGAGTTGCATTTAGTTTCACTTTGTGACTCTCATTACTTCCTCAAGAGTCGTGGAACCTTCCAACGCTCTTAAATAACCATCTTGCATAAGTGTAATCATCCCCTCTTGTTTTGCAATCTGTTCAATCTTTGTCGCCGGAGATTTTGCAAGTGTCGCCTCTCCGATTTTTTCGCTCATCTGTAAAAGCTCAAAAATACCAACTCTTCCCGTGTACCCTGCGGTGCATTTTGGACATCCCTTTCCTCTGAATAAAACAGGTTTGTTTTTTTCTAAAAGTGTCTTTACAAGTTTTGCATTTTCCGGATCTTTAGTCATAAGAACAGTATTTTTTGATAATTCCTGTAAAACTGCGGCAATTTCATCAGCGATTTCTTTCGGAGGTTCGTATTCCTGAACGCAATACTTGCAAACCTTTCTAACAAGTCTTTGGGCAAGTACGCCTATGACCGTTGACACCAGGAAAAAGTCTTCAACTCCCATATCCATAAGTCTTGGAAGCGCGCCTGAAGCAGAGTTTGTGTGTAAAGTAGACAAAACCAAATGCCCGGTTAGTGCTGCGTGTACGGCAAGCTCAGCGGTTTCGTCGTCTCTTATTTCTCCCACCATTATAATGTTGGGGTCCTGCCTAAGGAAAGATCTTAGGCCGGTTGCAAATGTAAGGCCTGCTTGAACATTAATCTGTACCTGATTTACACCCGGAACTCTAATTTCAACCGGATCCTCAACCGTTACTATATTTACTCTTGCGGTATTTAATCTATCTAAAGTGGATGCCAGTGTAACAGTCTTACCAGAAGAGGTGGGTCCGGTAACCAAAATCATTCCGTTTGGCTTTAAAACCATTTCTTCAAGTCTTTTTAAGGTAAGCCCCCTCATGCCAAGATCTTTGTATGTAAAAACAGCCCCCTGTTCCCTCAAAAGTCTGATAACAACTTTTTCCCCATATATAGTAGGAAGGGTAGAGACTCTCAAATCTGTTTCTATTTTTCCAACCTGAACTTTGAATCTTCCGTCCTGCGGAATTCTTTTCTCATCAATTTTCATTCCGGCAAGAATTTTTATTCTCGCAACCACCGATTCGGTCATTTCCTTTGGAAGAGTTCTTTTCTCGGCCAAAATTCCGTCGACTCTGTATCTTAATCTGCAGGACTCCTCACCAGGTTCAATGTGAACATCAGAGGCTCCCGATTTTACTGCTGTTTCCAAAATCATTCCTACTATTCTTGCAATAGGTGCGTCTCTAATTGTTGCGTCCGTCAACTCTCCGTGACTTTCTTCAATCTTTAAAGTCGTCTGTGAGATCTCCTCCATTGCAGCTGTAATTTCCTCACCAAGTTCTTTTCCTTTTTGCTCTTCCAATACCTTGTCAATTGTTTTTTCTGTGACAATGTGGGGAATTACTTTTAAGCCGGTTTTCCTTTCAATGAAATCTATCGTTTGAAGGTCGAGTGGATCAACCATCGCAAGGTCAAGTTTCTTTTCATCAACACTGATAGGAACTACTTTGTATTTTCTTGCTATTTCAAGCGGAATAATGTCCAAAAGTTGGGGTTCCAGCTGACCGGGAACAAGAGTAGTGTAGGGAATTTTGTATACTTCACCAAAAGCTTCAGCAAAATTCTCACCGTTTACATAGCCTCTTTCTTTGATGAGACTTTCAATACTTTTTCCAGTGTTTACATTTTCAAATTTTATTGCCGACAACTGATCTGAGGTTATTAGTTTTTTTTCGTACAAAACGTCAGCGACAGTTTTTATCTTATCAAGTTTTGTCATAGGGCAGATTAACTTTCTTAGTATAAATGGTAACAACTATGTCTATCAAGTTCAATAAGACGTAGTGTTTATAAGGTACGCCAGAAATTGTTGTAAACCCCCAAAAATTATTTTTTGTTTTTTATAAGTTATAATCTAACCATGAACGGAAGTGTTTTGATATTTGGTTCCACAAAAAATCTTCGGGAAGAAAAGATTGTTGAGATTGTTAATTCTGAAGCTAACAAAGACTTTGAAAAGACTAAAGATCTTTCTGAGAAAGCCGATATAAAAATCGTTGCACTTTTGGAGGATGAAAAAACAATCGGCATTTCTCAGACAAGAGAGGGGGTTAAGTTTCTTCAAGAGCGACCGTTTTCATATCAAAAGAAATTTCTAGTAATACTGGACTGCGAAAAATTAACCATTCAGGCGCAAAACTCGCTTCTCAAAACTTTGGAGGAGCCACCGGCGTATGCACTGATTCTTCTTTCTTCCAAAACTCAAAACTCACTACTCGAAACTGTCGTGTCCAGATGTCGGATGCTACCTATTAGAAAACCAAGGGGGTGCGCGGTTGTTGAAAACAGCAGTTCATTGGAAAAAATCCTAAAAATGAACCTTGGAAAAAGACTTGAATTTGCATCAGAAATTTCCAAAGAGGAAAAAGAAACAATATTGGAACTTTTGGAATGTTGGATAGAGGAGGCGAGGGACATGATCTTAAAAAGACCAAGGGATGAAAACAGACTTAAAAACATAAAGAGAATTATTGAGATTAAAAAGGATTTAGAAAACAGCAATGTAAACCAAAGAATATCGATGGAGGCTTTAGTTATAAGCTTTTCGGGCACCCTGTGAGAGTGAAAAACCCTTGTTAAAAGTCCATCCTGCCAGTAAAATATATAAGTCAAATAATTTTAACGACATATAAGTGGTAAATAAACCTAAAAACCCAAGCGAATATGGAGCGGAACAAATTCAAGTACTTGAAGGACTTGATCCAGTAAGAAAAAGACCCGGAATGTACGTCGGTTCCACAGGACAGGAAGGATTACACCACCTGGTCACCGAAATTGTTAACAACTCAATGGACGAGGCAATTGGTGGCTACGCCAATCATATCAAACTAGAATTTTGCAAGGACGGGTCGGTTGCGGTTTATGATAATGGAAGAGGAGTTCCCTTTGATATTAAAAAGGAATATGGTGTAAGCGCACTTGAGCTTGCCTTCACAAAACTTCATGCAGGAGGAAAATTTGGCGGCGGGGGATACAAAGTCTCCTCAGGTCTTCACGGAGTTGGATCTTCGGTTGTTAACGCGCTATCAGAGTGGTTTCGGGTAATAACAAAAAGAGGGGACAAAACAGTAATTCAGGAATACGAAAAGGGCGGAAACAAGATAAGACCGGTTGAAAAGCTGGATCTTAATAAACTTAGCAAACTTAAAAATGCTGAGTGGAACATAGATCTCGAGGGGTGGAATTACGAACCAATGACTATCGTTCAGTTCAAACCCGATGCAACTATTTTTGAAACTATAGACTTTGATTATAAATTCTTCGTTCAACAGATAAGAGAGTACGCATATCTTACAGCTGGAATAAAATTCGACATATTGGATCATAGAATTGATCGAAAGTACAGTTTTTACTTTGAGGGCGGAATAAAAGCGTACTTGGAAGCCTTGAATAGAAACCACGGAGTTTTAAATTCTAAACCATTTTACTGTCAAAAAGAATACGACGAAGTTAATGTTGAAGTTGCACTGCAGTACAACGACACATTTAGAGAAAATGTTATCTGCTTTGCAAACCATTTGAAGAACATCGAAGGAGGAACCCATTTAACAGGATTTAGAAGCGCCTTGACACGCTGTGTAAATGATTACGCACGAAAAAGCGGGGCGTTAAAGGACAAAGACCTAAATCTTACAGGAGATGACCTCAGAGAGGGTCTAACGGCTATAATTTCCATATCCTTAGACTCAGCAACATTGCAGTTTGAAGGGCAAACAAAAGCTAAACTTGGAAACACTAATGTAAGAGTAGCCGTTGAAACGGTCGTAAAAGAAGCCTTAGAGCAGTTTTTAGATGAAAACCCCAAAGATGCAAACTCAATTATTGAGAAAAATCTCCTTTCATTTAAAGCAAGAATGGCAGCAAAAGCTGCAAGAGACACTGTTATCAGAAAAACAGCGCTTGAGGGCGGGGGAGTATTACCAGGAAAACTTGCCGACTGCTCCGAAAAGGACGCTGAAAGAAGCGAACTTTTCATTGTTGAGGGAGATTCCGCAGGAGGCTCAGCAAAACAGGGGAGAAACAGAAACTATCAGGCCATTCTTCCGATATTTGGCAAGGTTTTAAATACAGAAAGAGCAAGACTTGATAAAATTGTCGACTCCGACAAGTTTAAGGCAATGATTATAGCAATCGGATGCGGAATAGGGGATCAATTTGATATTTCAAAGATAAGATACAACAAAATCATTATTATGGCCGATGCTGACGCTGATGGAATGCATATAAACTCACTTCACCTGACGTTTTTTTATAGACACATGCCGGAACTGATTTTACAGGGGCATGTTTATGTTGCAGTCCCGCCTCTATACAAAGCAACTTGGGGAAAAGAGAAGAGATACTTATTCACGGATAGAGATAGGGAAGAATTTCTGAAAACTGCGGAAGGTAAAAAGGCAATCGTTCAAAGATTTAAAGGACTCGGAGAAATGAACGCGGAAGAGCTTTGGGAAACCACAATGAATCCGGAAACAAGAAGACTAAAACAAATCACAGCTGAAGACGCAGAAGCTGCAGATGAGATTTTTGAAATGTTGATGGGAGAAGAGGTCGCCCCAAGAAAAAGATTTATAACCACACACGCTAAACAGGCAAATTTAGATATTATGTAACACAAACCCCAGAAACCCTCACAGACTCCCCTCGTAACTAAATGCATGGAGGGTTTTGTGTCATAAAAAAAGAATCCTTTCAGATCCCTCTAAAGCCTATTTCTAGACTTTCTAATGTTAACATCTTACCACCCCCTTGCGGCAAGGTCAACATTTTTGGTAAACATAACTACATGGAAGAAACAAAAATAGACAAATTAAGAAATGAGCTTGTGAAACTAAGAGAAGAAAGGTCTAAAGTAATTTTTGAAAAAGGTCTTGCCGCAGAAGAGAACAAAGATTTAAGGGAAAATTTTGCTTATGACTACTGGTTTGAGAAAGAATGCCAGATGAAGGCGAGAATTATACAAGTTGTAAATATGATTGAAGAAATATCTAGTAAATCAAAGCCCAAGAAAATTGTGAAGCGAAAGAAACTTCAGAAGGTCAAAGGAACCTACGAACCACACAAGTGGCTTTGACAAATTTACTCTGTACAAATAATCCAAACTATCTGATATTCTAATTACAATGCCAAAAATAGGAGTAACTGCCTCAAAGTATACAAACGATATAGACGCACTGGCCTGCGTTGTAGCCTACACAGAACTCCTAAACCTTCAAGGCTCGGACGCAGCCGGCTACATAACGGAAGAACCAAACAGCAGTATTACGGATGAAATAAAGTCTTGGGGATATAAATACGAGGCAAAACCAAACGACCCGGATATCTCCTACGTAATAGTGGACGCATCTTATCCGGAACAGTTTCCGGATTTTGTTAAAACTGAAAACATTATTGAGATTTATGACCATCACAGCGGATTTGAAAAATACTGGAAAGAGCAGATAGGCGACAAAGCCAAAATAGAACTTATCGGTTCGTGTGCAACACTCATATGGGAACAGTACAAAAAACGGGGTTTTGCCGAAAAGGTATCTCAAACAAGCGCAAAACTGCTTTACGCCGCAATAGTTTCAAACACTCTTAACTTTAAGGCAAAAATCACATCCCCTCGGGACGTAGAAGCTTTCAAAGAGCTGTCTTTGGTTGTGGATCTTTCAAAAACATGGATTGAGAAATATTTTCTTGACCAAGAAGACAGCGTTTATAAAAATCCAAGAGAAGCAATCATTAATGATATTAAAATAATTGAATTTCCAAACCTAAAAATGAAAGTCACAATAGGACAGATGGAGCTTTGGGATGCTAGAAAGTTTGTGGCCGACTACAAACCTTTAATTAAAGAGGTTTTAAATGAGTTTGACCACAATCAGTGGTTTTTTAACTCCCCATGTATATCTAAAGGCAGAAACTATATCTATTCGGAAAATGAAGAGGTAAAAAAGATGCTGGAAAATTTGTTAGATATTAAGTTCAAAGATGGGGTTGCTGAAACGAATGATTTAATACTTAGAAAAGAAATTGTTAAGGAACTACAAAACATTTGACCCGTAGTGTAAAATACAACCAAAATACAAAGAAAGAGAGGAGCAGAGAAATGAAAACGAAAGTAAAAAAGTTGATAAGCGCGGAGCAGTTGCCTTCAGAAACATTTAGCCACTGGTACCATATTGACCTAGGCGCGATCACCATAAGGCTACACTGGCGCCTTGGCGTGGTTGGCAACGCGGAAATCGTGATAACTGCCAGACCCAAATCGTGCCAAATCGGGAGTTTTCTCTTTGTTTGGATACCCAGGCTCATCCATCCCACCTGGTACAACATTGAGACAATGGAATCAGACGAACAGACGGCGGTCAGAGGGAAAGGGTTGGCACTTCGTCCCGTTATGAAGGTAACCCAGTCGCCTCATTACTATTTCAATCCGATCAAGTATTGGGCCATCAGATTTGACTTCCAAATGAAGTACTCGCCGGATATCCCTGGTAGGCTGCCCGAAAGGAAGCTGAGAAAATCCGAAGTGAACAACATACTGTCACTCATAATCTCCGCGAATAAAAAGAGTTCTGAAGAAACTGGCAAAATGTTGAATCAGTTTCTATCAAGAATCATGTAAATCCAGACGAAAGCCTGATACAAAAAATATCGGGCTTTCTTTTTCATCTTCCACTTAAAAACTATTTAAAAGCGTAATAAAACCTGTTAAAATTACTAGGTTATGGCCGACGAAACACCAAAAACTACAAAGCAAGAACCAATCATTAATGATCCAAATATTATAAAAACCGATATCGGAAAGGAAATGCAGGGGGGTTATCTTGATTATGCAATGAGCGTTATAGTATCCCGAGCACTACCTGATGTGAGAGATGGCCTAAAACCAGTCCAAAGAAGAATTATCCATTCCATGCAGGAGGCGGGAATGGGCGCTTCGGGGAAACTCCACAAATGCGCAACTGTAGTTGGAGGCGTCATGTCCAAGTATCACCCTCACGGAGACATTTCCATTTATGACGCGCTTGTCCGAATGGGGCAGGATTTCAGCTTAAGATACCCGCTTATAAAACCACAAGGAAACTTCGGAAGCATTGATGGAGATCCGCCAGCCGCAATGAGATACACAGAGTGCAAGCTGGAAAAGATTTCTGAAGAGCTTTATTCTGATATTGATAAGGAAACTGTTAATTTTTCAATAAATGACCTTCAAAATTTAGAGCCAAACTACCTTCCATCTCTTTTACCTAACCTTCTGCTTAATGGTGCAACAGGAATTGCCGTTGGTATGGCAACAAACATACCTCCCCACCACCTCGGGGAAATAATTGATGGAATAAATATTCTTATTGATAAGGCAGATAACATTGGAACACCGGGTAAAAAACCTGAGAAGAGTACAAAATCTTTAAAAAACTCATCATCGCAGCCCCTAGAAGAGTCAGCTATAGCAAAAATTGACTTCTCGTCAACCGCAAATGTTGAGGATCTAACAAAAGTAATTCAAGGACCTGATTTTCCGACCGGAGGAATAATTTACGATCAAAAAGAAATGGTTCAAATGTATGCGACAGGGCGCGGAAGAGTTGTAACAAGGGCAAAAATGGAAGTAGAGGAGTCAAAAGGTGAAAAAGTAAAACTTGTAGTCACCGAGATTCCTTACATGGTTAATAAATCCACACTTATTTCAAAAATTGCGGATCTTGTAAGAGATAAGAGAGTAATCGGAATAGGAGATTTGCGGGATGAATCCAATAAGGACGGGATAAGAATGGTGATTGAGTTAAAAAGAGATGCGGTATTAAACAAGATAAAAAACCAGCTTTTTAAATATACCCAACTTCAAAGCACGTTTAACTCTAACTTTGTTGCCCTTTTAAACAACGAACCAAAACTTATGACTCTTAAAGTTATGCTTGAGGAATTTATCAAGCACAGACAACAAGTAGTAGTGAAACGAGTTATTTATTTACTCAAAAAAGCCGAGGAACGAGCGCACATACTAAGAGGCTTGAAAATTGCACTTGATAACTTAGATGCTGTCATAAAGCTTATTAAATCAAGCAAAGATGCGGATGCTGCTAAGGAGGGTTTAACAAAAAAGTTCGAGCTATCAGAAATACAGGCTCAAGCAATCTTAGACATGCAGCTTAGACGTTTGGCCGCACTTGAGAGACAAAAGATAGAAGATGAGCTTAAAACAATACTCGACACAATAGAGAATTATCACGATTTTCTGACTTCACCTAAAAGAATCATCGCACTTGTTAAAAGTGAGTTGGAAGAAATAAAAAAGAAGTACTCAGATGAACGAAAAACCAAGGTGATAAAAGGAAAAGTAGGGGAGTTGAGTGATGAAGATTTAATAGTTGAAGAACCCTGCATAGTCACAATATCTGAAAATGGATATATCAAAAGGCTTAAAGAAACCTCCTACAAGAAGCAGGGACGCGGCGGAAAGGGCGTGAGAGGGCAGGAATTAAGGGAGGAAGATAGAGTCGTAACAATAAGAATCTGCAATACCCATGATTGGTGCTTTTTCTTCACAAATACCGGTAAAGTATATAAATTGAGAATTTGGGAGATACCTGAAACAACCAGAAATGCTAAAGGGACGCCATTAATTAACTTTTTGAGTATGAAACAGGACGAAAAAGTTCAAGCTTTCCTAACAAAGACTAATGAAGAGCTAGAAAGCAAAAAGGGCTTCATTTTCTTCACCACAGAGCGCGGTGTAGTAAAAAAGACTGCCATGGGAGACTTTTCTAATATAAGAACTGCTGGAATTATCGCCATAACGCTTGAAAAGGACGATAACCTAATATTTGTAGATTCAACATCGGGGGAGGACGATATACTTCTTACCACATCAATGGGGCAGTCTATAAGATTTAAGGAAAAAGATGTCAGATCCATGGGAAGATCCGCAAAAGGAGTAACCGGAATTAAGCTTTCTAAACAAAAGGATAAAGTTGTTGGCACAGTATTAATACCCAAGAAGGATAAAAATATTGAACTATTAGTCGTTTCTGACCTTGGTTACGGTAAAAAGACGTCGACAGATGAGTACAAAACTCAAAAAAGAGCGGGCTCTGGAATACTTACATACAAAGTCAAGGATAAAACCGGGTCACTTATATCTGCGATGTCGGTTTCAAAACACGAGGAAGATTGCGATTTGCTCATAGCTACAACATCCGGAAAGATAATAAGACTATCTGTAGACCAAATACCTACACTTGGTAGAGCAACTCAAGGAGTTAGACTAATAAAGCTTAACGAAGGGGATAAAGTAGCATCCGTTGCCATTATGGAAGAAGCGCAAGAAGGCGAAGAAGAGTAACTTTTATAATCCTTAGCGTAAAATATACCTACCAATGCATTTTCAAGAAATTACTCAATATGAGAGAAAACTTTACAACGACGGCATAAAATACATCGCCGGGATTGATGAGGTGGGTAGGGGACCGCTCGCCGGACCCTTTGTCGTTTCGGCAGTAATCCTTAATTTAGACAAAATCTTCAGTAAGGAACTCGAACTTATGATTAACGACGACAAATTAAGGAAAAACCCTCCAGAAAAACTTTTATACACAAAAATAAATGATTCCAAGTTAGTGTCACCCAAAAACCGAGGGATACTAGCTGAATTTATACGAAAAGAGGCTATTTCCTACTCAATAGAATTATTACCACCAGAAAAGATAGACGAAATTGGGGTATCCGAAGCAACTCAAATTTGTTTTTTTAATGCGATAAAAAATCTAAAAACTCTTCCGGAAATTATTCTTACAGACACCTTTGAAGTTAAAAAACTTATCAAGGACTGCCAGATAAACATCACAAAAGGGGACACAAAAAGCATATCTATCGCTGCAGCATCTATAGTAGCCAAGGTCTATCGTGACAGCATAATGATAGAAATGCACAAAACATACCCAATGTATGGCTTTGACCGACACAAAGGGTACGGGACGAAATACCATATTGACGCTTTGTGTAAATATGGGCCGTGTGAGATACACAGAAAAAGCTTCAATCCAGTTAAAAAAATGGTTAACAAATCCTTATAAAAATAGGAAAGGAAATTATTTCAAGCTAGATACAGAACCAGTGGATCCGACCTGTATATCCTTGTGAAACCTCTTGTGAACATCTCTAAGCTGTTTGTTGGTCACATGAGTATAGATTTGGGTAGTAGAGACGTTTGAATGCCCTAAAAGCTCCTGCACACTTCTTAAATCGGCTCCGTTTGATAAAAGATCAGTAGCGTAGGTATGTCTTAGGGTATGCGGAGTTGCGTCAACAGAAATTCCTGCTCTCGCTACATATTTCTTAACTAATCTTTGAACACTTCTGGGAGTGAGTCTTAAGGACTCGCCATCAAAATCATTTTCCTCCATTCTTTTACCTGAATATCTAATAAAAAGAGGTGTAAAGGGATCTGCACGAGTTCCCAGGTATCTTCTTAGCCATTTTATTGCCTCTGGGGAAAGATAAACAACCCGAGCTTTTCTTCCTTTTCCAATAACAGTAAATTCCCCGCTGTTTAGGTTTATTGCATCTCGATTTAAAGCAACGAGCTCAGAAACTCGAAGTCCAGTGCTAAAAAGGGTATCCAGTATCGCCCGGTCACGAACTCCTGATTTTCTATCCAAATTTTGCATTTCAAAAAGCTTTTTCATCTGATCGGAGTTCAAAACTTTAGGGACCCTATCATCAACCTTCCCAAGAACAATCTGCTCTGGGGACATAATTTCCATACCTTCTTCAACAACAAGATATTTAAGGAGAGCCCTCAAGGCCACAAGGAAGGTTTTTTGGGTGGATCTTTTGAATTCCATGTTAGATTTGGTACTAATTCTGCGATTAAGATTTAATCTGTATTTTTTAACTAATTCAACATCAATGTCTTTAAGAGCAAATGTATCCTTTTTCAGGTATTGCTTAGACCAAGTAGAGAAGTCTTTGAGGTAAAAATGGTACATTTTAATGGTGTTTTGTGAGAGGTTTCGTTCTATTTCACAGTACTCTAAATATTTAGAAACGGTATCGGCAAAAGATGAAGACAAATTAAGTTTTGGCATACTTTTATTATACGACATCTTTTGTGTAGAAAAAAGAAAATCACCCATAAATACTTCCTCGGTCTGAGTAGCTGTCCTTGCTATTTCCCATATTCTAGGTTCCCGAGATCCCATTTCAAATCCACCTTCACTCTGTTTATTATTTGAAACATACACAACTCAAAATATCCAAATTTGTATACTTATGTGTTTCAGACACTAACTAGTAATGCTAAGACGATTCCACAATCGTCTTAAGGCAAACCTCTTCTAAAAATCGATTGTAGAGCGTCGCACCTGTTTTACGTTGTCACAACAATATAAAATCTGGACGAGTTTTTCTGTCAGCACACAAAAAGACATGTTTGGAAAGGTTGGGTAGTGGCAAAACCAAACCAGACATATAAAGTTTATGGTTTTGGAAGAAAAGTAAAAGATTTTAAAAAGAGAAATAGAAAATAAAATAGGGAACTGATTTAGAAAATGCCTACGTATAAGAATTAAATAGGGAATTAATTAATTTTTATTTGCACCTAAAACTTTAATATGCAAATTTGAAGTAGGGGTGTACACATCCATACACATGAGACGACGCTATTTGTATGTTTAACGACATTGTAGAAGTACTCGGGTTACAGAGACGATAAATACTAAAATGTGACACTTATAAACGTTGGGGGAGAAATAAACGCAATGAAATTAAAATTTATATTTTACTTTCATT
>JAHJEV010000002.1 GCA_018825365.1 Patescibacteria group bacterium | reverse complement strand
TCTTTAGGGAGCAGCTTAGTTACCATAAAGACATAGATAATACAGAGGAAGTTGTGTATAAACCAAATTTTCAGGTCGATGAAGCGGATGTTAAAAGAAAGCTTATCGAAATAAGTGTGGGTTCTTAGTTATATAGATTTTATTCTCAAACTCTTCTCTATGCTTATCTGCTAGGGTATTTAGCTCCAAGACAAGATTTAATACCCTTTGCTCATACTCTAGAATCAGGGCAATTAATTTCCTATATTTAGGATTCGGGAGTAACGCCCATATCATCCATTCGGTAAGGTAATAGGCACTCCGTCTTACATTACCATTTGCGTCTTCCAGAGCTTTAATTAATATATTATTAAGTTGATCGTATTGACTAAACCCCTGAACATATGCAAATGTCTCCAGTGACTTTAAGACAGCAGATTTATTTAAGGGGTTTTTTATACCGGAATAGCGGTCGGCTTGCTCTTGTATGAAATACTCTATCTGTTTCTTGTTTCTCTTATTTATAGTGTCGTATTTACCCAACTCTTTGAGAGCTTCCTTTATATCAGCCTTTGCCCCGGTTTGTATGCTGACTGATATATCTTTGAGATCCACCTCGCTATTATAACAAATAGCTTTCCATCCAAGAAATTTGCGGATAAAAGTCCTGGTCGACTATAGCGAACGATGTTTGTAACTATTTTAAGAGCGTTACGGAGTAACGGAGAACATAACTACATTTTAACTGTACCAAAAAAGAGGGAACGGAATTTAATGCCCCACACTTTAATAGCGGCTTCCAAAACTATACGTGATTTCATCTTGGATTTTCCTTTCGCTCTGTCAGGAAAGTAAATCGGTACCTCTATTATTTTTAAACCGTTTTTATAGGTAGTGTAGGCCATCTCGATTTGAAAAACATATCCACTTGAGTGAATTTTGTCAAAGTTAATAGCTCTCAATGTTTCTGCTTTCCATAATCTGTAACCCGCTGTTGCATCGTATACTGGAAAACCTAAAATAAAATGTGTATATATCCTGTTTGCCCACCAACTCAAAAGTTTGCGGTATAAACTCCATCTATTATCCACCCCCCCACCTTTAATGTACCTAGAACCGATTACAAGATCGCATTTTTCTATAGTCTTTAACATAGTTGGGATATATTTCGGATTGTGGGAAAAGTCTGTGTCCATTTGGACAATATAATCCGCCCCCATCTCCAGTGCTTTTGTAAAACCTGCTAAGTAGGCGGGACCCAAACCGGCCTTTGTATGTCTGTGAAGCACAGAGACATTGTTGTAGGTGCTGACAAGTTTATCGGCTAGTCTACCAGTGCCATCTGGAGAATTGTCGTCAACTATAAGAATAGATAAATTGACAACATTTAAAGACAGTAAAGCGTTTACCATGTCCTCTAGGTTTTCTATTTCGTTGTATGTTGGTAAAACTATTGTAGTTTTGAGCATGTTTCTCAAGCTATTTGTTGGTGCTACAAATCAGTATAACTGCTTTTTTGGATAAGAGAAAGATAGATTTTCACGACCATTTCGTAGCTGTCCCAGACAATGTTTTTTGCTTCAGTCTGGTAATCTGAAGGTCCTTCTGTGTTATCTGTAGGCTGGGGATGCTTTGTACAATTGATAAGTAGGTCTCTAAATGTAGCTGCATACCGAGTCATTAACTCATGAATGCTCTCACACCCCTGCTTTTTTAGTAGTCTATTGATTATACTGGCGCACTCAGGGTATACCATTTCCCACCTTCTGTTTGTTGTTAATTGATACAGGTTTCTTATTTGACTAATACCGTAGAAGGCGTCCCTTAAGATTTTAATCTTTCCTTTAGCTACAAAAGGACGTAATCTATCCAAAAATACTTCGACATCTAATATGAACGGAATGTTGTAGTTTATAGACAAACCCATCAGAACTGCCGTAAGCAGTCTAAATGATAAATCCTTAAATCCTGGGTACTGTTTGCGACTGGTCGAGTACACACTTTCCAACTCATCACACATTTCCAGTGACCACATATATAAAGATGGCCACGCTACTACCAAGGACAATGCCGGCAAACCATTCTCTTTGTAATGCTTAACAAAGGAGTCTCCGTTGATCTCAATAGTCCTACCCATAAAAAAGTACATGTACAGGTACGTGCTAAGATAGACATTTTTTAATCCGAGTTTACCTTCGATGATTGATTCTACTAGTGAGGTTGAGCGGTGATCTATTTTGTAGCCCAGCGGCATTAAAATCCTGGAAAGCTCAATTAGAACAGCCTCTCGCTTCGGACCCCAGTAAAACAAATCCAAATCTCCGGCATACGTTTTTAGGTCTCGAAAGTATAGCACTGCCTTAGCACTTTTTGGTATTTTTAATCGGCCCCATATTCTCTTGAGCTCGTTTCTAAGCACTTTTCTCACAAAAGTGTTATTTTCTCTCAGCAGCGTCCTGGAAATATCCGAGTAATAATTATTAGAGAGTATGTAGAATCTTTCCCATCTTCTTAACTCACTGATACTTTCATATGTGCGTTCAAAATTTCTTGAATAAGTATATTTTGTTTTTGGTATCTTGCAGAGTGGCTCCTTTGTATCGATCTCATAATCACATTCGATTTCGTCTACAGTACGTCTATAAGAACTGAGATCTTCATTTAGGAGCTCCTTGGACAAGTAACCTATAATAACTGACAATTCGGAGCTTGATGCGTGTGGGTCACTTACATCTATCTTTAAATTCAGTAGTAGATCATTTAGTTTTGTTACTGTGTCCTCAGTGACTCCTTGGCTAAGTAAAACGCTCGTATAAGTATATAGGGGGAGGTTGTAATCTTTAACCGCTTTTTCCCAAGATTGTTTTAGAACCTTATTTACACCACAGTTGTCTAATAGTTGTGCCTTTCCTGCGGTCAAATCTATAATTGACCTGACTTTCTTTGGCGAGGTCTTCAACTTTGTGGGTTGCGTTTCATAAGCTTCTTCCATTACAAGCCCTGTCTTTTTGATGATTTTTAAGCGTTGTATGTTTTTCATTAAGGTGCCAGAAGTTGGTCGGGGTGGGCGGACTCGAACCGCCGACCTCACGGTCCCGAACCGTGCACTCTACCAACTGAGCTACACCCCGAAAAAATGGTACCCCCGACGGGAATTGAACCTGTATTTTGCCCTTAGGAGGGGCATGTTCTATCCGTTGAACTACGGGGGCTAAGATAAACCAAACCTATTTTATCAGTAAAACCAAATAATACGAAAACTAGCGTCCATTTCTGAACGCTAGCTTTAATTTCAACAAACCTTATTCTTTAACTCTTTTTTATTTCGTTTAACTTCCCTTTTCCCTTTCTAGCCAGTTTTATAATCAAAATAGCCAGTATAACAAGAGGAGAAAATACCGCAAACCAAATTCCAAATGTTCCGACAGACATCAAGAAACCTAGAAGTGACCTTACAGCTTGTTTGAATATTATATCCGGTCTCCATGTCTTAACTGGATAATAGGGAAGACCAAGTTCGTCCGTTGAGACTGTTATAGTAACCAAAGATGTGGTGGATGCTTTTTCCATGTAGTCAAGTCGCCCCTTATAGCTGTCTATCTGATCCTGAATCTGGAAAATCTTTTGCTGAATGTCTAAGATATCCCGAGCGTCAACAGCCTTGTCCATAATGGCTTCAAGCTTTGCTTTAGCTGACTCTAGACTTACTATTCTTTTTTCATAATCCACGTATTGATCGGTTATGTCATTTCCGACAATGTTCTCATATACGACCTTAACTGAGATTGACCTTACATACTTGGAGAATTCCTCAAGCGTGGTTGCCGGGATTCTTGCCTGAATAGTGGCAGTTTCTGCCTTCTCGTCTCTATTTATCCGGGTGTCAACCATGAAACCACCAAACTCACTCACCTTTCCTTTGGCGCTATCTATGAAGCTATTTACATTTTTAACTAGTAAAGAGAAGTTGGTGTTTGTTATAACCTTTCTTTCCTGAGAAAGTGATGGGGCAACGATACTTGATTTTAAGTTAACTAAAGTACGAGCTACCCCTCCCCCCATCGTCGGGGATATTTCACTAAGTGCTGAATCGTAAGACACCCCGGTACCGTAATACCTTAGTATAGACGCACTTTTTCCTAACAAAAGATATGCAACTACAATGATCAGAAACGTATTTAGTTTATGAGTTTTTATCCAATTTATTATTTTTGAAAACATATTTTTACAGGAAATTAATACTAGATATATTGTATACGAAGCAAGAGATTTTTGCACAAGAAATAAAATAGCAGAGAGCGTGGAAGGACATTGGAACTTATTTTTCCGGTCGCACCGTCTTTTTTGGATCATTTAACATCTTGTTGTAATTTCGCCTCGGTTCTTTTGCATTTTTCTTACTAATCACACTTTTTCCGATCTGCTTTTCTATCTCTTCTCTGGCTTTTGCTGCAACGCCGCCACCTTTTCTTGCAATCTGTTTGTTCTTCTCCAACCCTACAGGCCTTCTCTTCTTTGAAATTTCTGTTGTGGATGCCTCTGCAAGCATGTTTAACACCAGCTCGAGGTTTGTCATATTATCTCTAAGATTTTCTTTCTTTAATCCTTTCAGTGCTTTGTATCCTTTAACGCTTCGACCTGTCCAAGCTTTAGTAATTTCGTCTGTTAAAATTGCAAACTCCTTTCCTTCTTGCATACTTCTTAAGCACCATTCATCAGTAAGCTCTTTTCTAACCTCAATGCTTTTTAAGCACTGATTTATCCACTCTTTTGTGTAACCTTTTTGCAGGTAAGTTTTCATCGCCCGATCGAAGGTTAGCTCGGGATCTTCCATTTCTTCAATTCTTTCATAGCCTACTTTTGCCAACCATATTTTAAAGGGTTCGGCTTTGGGTGAAGGAATAGACTGAATGAGACGAAGCAGGTCCTCTGTTGAGAAGCAATCGGTACCCCTCAATTTTCCGTCAGGCGCAATCATTTTCAACTGTACGATTTTATCGTACACTTCACTTCCTTCTTCTTTTAGCTTAATTTTAAGATCACTCCAATATCTTTTAGGTATCGAAGAATCTGTAAGTATTTCAACTACATTAATTATTGAGAAGTACCAAACCTCTTTTTTAGAGTCCCACTGCCTACGGACTTTTTTTGATTAAATAGGATAATGGTACTTTCTTTCTGCATAGCTGGATTATATAAATCAATGGAATAAATTACAATAACTATTGCAGCATTTGGCGGAAGGGGTGGGATTCGAACCCACGTTACCCTTGCGGGTAAAGCAGTTTTCAAGACTGCCGCACTAGACCACTATGCGACCCTTCCATATAAATACCTGTCCATTATAACAGGGGAAATAAAATTAAGAAAAACCCGAAATCTTAGCACCTATCACTCTATAATCACATCCTCGATAGAGTATGTTTTATCTTCAAATATTTTAAGAAGTGAGAATCTTGCTGTTTGAATAACACTTTGAGGGTAGGTGTCAACAGTACTGGAAACAGCCCCGATCACATGATGTTTTAGATCTTCTCTTACCGGATCGGTGAGTTCGCTTGATTTGTGATGCTCACCGGCAAAAACAGCTTTAATACTGTCTGTTTTTTCTATCAATTCCAGCAAAAACTTTCCTTGTTCTTTAACTGCCTGCTGCTTTTCTATTAAATTTTGTTCTGTTGGTGGAGTTCTCATACTACCCATAAATATCTGGTTAAACGGGGCAGTCAAACCTTCAACATAGATCGGCTGGGATAAAACCACATAGTCCGCATTTGATATATTTGAGTCCAACCAAGCCATTTGCTTGCTGTCCATTATTGTGTAGTTTGCGCTGTTATCTAACATCAAAAACTTAACTCCGGAAATATCTACTAATTGATAATCCTGACCAAATACTTTAATAAAGTTATCCACCCCCGTCGATTGGGCGAGATCATGATCGCCCGGTATTACATAATACTCTAATCCAAATAAATCCAGGGAGTCCTTTACACCCTGTAGCGAAGCCACATCACCATAGTTTGTAATATCCCCTATAATCAAAAACTTCGCGCAGCCTAAATTTTTCGATTTATTTAATACTTTTGTAAGGTTTTCTGTATCTTGATGAATATCAGCAAGTATGCACACATGAAATAACACTTTTCTCTCGGGGTTCTCAGTAGAAATGACCTTTTTAGCAGCCTGTCTTATAAGCTTGCTAAAAAGTGTCTTAAAAGAGAGATCCGGGATTTTTATCTTGGATGCAAGCTCATTAATAATCGAGTTGATATCTTGCCCACCACTATCAACACTACTACTCTCCAAGGCTTTTTGCGCGCCACTGGTTATTCCAGATAACTTCCCGGAGTCAAAAGTTGAAGCTTCCTTTACCACAACGGAGATACCCAGTAAAAGTGCGCTTATAACAACAACCGAAACGACAAATCTTAAAAATCGGAAAAAAAATGATTTTCTTTTGAGATTTATTCCTAAAAACTTTTTAGTCATAGCAGTAAAAACTACATCTTCTCTACCACTTTAATCCCTAAAAGCCCGAGTCCGTTTTTCATTACTACGGACAAACACTTAACCAAACCTTCTCTACAGCTTCTTACGTCACCTTTAGCGTTTAGTACTGGAGTATCAGCATAGAAAGAGTTAAATCTCTGTGCAGTTTCATATAAGTAGTTTGCAACTACATGTGGAGCAAATCCGTTGGCTGCTTCTATTACTACTTCAGGAAATTTATAGACTGCTCTTACAAGTGCCAACTCCTTATCGGTCATTTTTATACTCTCATACTTTTTTAAGCTAAACTCTAAATCTTTCTCGCCTATTCCGGCCTTTTCCAAAATAGACTTGGCACGAGCATATGTGTACATCAAATAAGGACCGGTGTTTCCTTCAAATTTTGTCACTTTTGCATAATCAAAAACAATATCCTGTCTGGAGTCTATCTTTAATATTCCGTATCTAAAAGCTGCTAGAGCAAGGTTTCTACTTGTGGTATCCAAATTCTCTACCTCTTTAATACTGTTTCTTACCTCGTCTCTCTCAAGGTTGTTAAGCTTTTTAAAAACATCGTCAGCATTAACAACAGCGCCGGTTCTTGATGACATAGCCCCTTCCGGTAGTGAAACCCAGCCATAAGCGAGATGATAAAGTTTTTTTGCCCATTCAAATCCCAAAAGCTCTAATACTTTAAAAAGTTGTCTGAAATAGTCTGATTGTCTGCTATCAACTACGTAAATTCTTTTATCAAAATTGTACTTTTCATAATTGTCCTTAGCCAGCTGAGTATCCTGAGTGATATATATTGACGTCCCGTCGCTTCTGAGCATTACTTTGTCGGGCATCCCATACTTTTCCAGTTTCGCGATTACTGCTCCGCTTTTATCCTTTTTTGCGATACCCTTTTTTATTGCAAGACCAACAATTTCCTTACCTGCCTTGGTATAATTACTCTGATAAACCCATGTGTCAAAGGAAACGTTTTCGTCTTTATAAGTTTCCTCCCAACCTTTGTATGCCCACTCAGTAATCTTTTTCCATATTTCCAAAGTCTTGGCGTCCCCACTTTCCATTTTTTTGAACATCTCGGCTAGTTCCGTTTCCAAACTTTCCGGATTTTTCCCGTGTTCCTTTTCATACATAATGTAAAAATCTCCTACAAGGTGATCTGATTTCTTGTTTGGTTCCTCGTCGTTACCATATTTTTGATACATCAGCATCGATTTGCAGATATGGGTTCCCCAATCATTCATATAATTCATCTTGGTCACGTTGTAACCGACAAACTTGAGTATCTGCGCAAGAGAGCTTCCCAGGAAATTGTTTCTCGCATGACCTATGTGCATCGGCTTGTTTGGGTTTGGTTGTGAATACTCAATAATTATATTTTTATTTTGTCCAACATTGCTTGAACCATACTTATCGCCAGCCTCAAGAACTTCTGTAATCTGCTCTTTAAGCCATTCTTCCGATAGTGTTAAATTCACAAACCCGGGTTTTACAGCCTCAATGGAGGAGAAAATAGGGTAGTGATCTTTTGAGGATTCAAAGCTCAAATCAGCTCCTTTTAACTCTCCGGCTATTTCCTGAGCAATTTCCCAAGGATCTTTTTCAACTTTTTTGGCAAGAGACATCGCAATACTTGTCGCGAAATCACCAAATTTTTCGTTTGCAGGATGCTCCAAAACCAAATCCTTAACCTCAACACCCTGTGTTTTTTTAATAATATCTTTTATTTTTTCCGTAAGTAAAACTGAAACTGCTGACATAGTCATATTATAAGGGAAATAATGGGCTTTTAAAGGACCTTCAGGACGATGTTACCCATAAGGTCGGTTCTTAATATATTGCATTTAATACTCTCCAAAAACTCCAAAACTTCTTTATTCGGATGCCCAAATTTGTTGTCTTTTCCTACTTCTATAATGCAGTTTCTTGGCTTCAAATCAAGATAAAACTGCTCGTCTAGTCCATATTTTGAACCGTGGTGGGAGACTTTTATGGCTTCCAGATCACCGGCTATGAGGGGTTTAATAGAACTTAGATCTAGATTTGACAAAGTTGAGTCATTAACATCCCCTAAAAGAAAGGCCTCAAAATCCCCATAATCGACAAACAGCACTATTGAAGTGTCGTTAATATCCGCCCCTTTTTGTTGCGTAAATTCTTTACTTGGCCATAAAACTTTAAATGACACGTCATCGATCTCAAACTCATCTCCTTTAAAAAGATTTTTTGCATTTATTTTCTTCGACGTCTCCTTGAAATCGGAAAACCCCTTGGAAGAGAAATCAACGTCGTTAAACATAAGTGTCGAGATTTTGCACCTATTCAGTATTCTATTCAACCCATTTAAATGATCGTAATGCGGGTGTGTGAGAATTACCACATCTAAGTTACACGAGTAAAAAGGCATTTTCTTTGCGAGTTCATAATCAATTGTGTAATTATCCCCACCATCAATTAAAATCTTTTTTCCATGTTTTGTTGTGATGTAGATAGAATCGCCCTGCCCCACGTCCACAAACTCCATACTAAACCCCGTTTGAGGCTTGGAAAACAAACCGGCAAGAGAAAAAGCCATGTAAACTACTATTGTTGACAGTAAGCTACTTATTGTCATATATTTTCCCTTTTCTTCGCTTTAACAAATACCACGCTAGAAGCGTGAAAAGGTAGTAAATTACTAATGTTTTAATACTAGCGCTAAAATTAGTACTTGAAAAATTAAAGGTCGCAAAAAAGGTAACTAGACGCACAAAAATGTCTAAAAACGGGTATATAAATATCGAACAAATCGTAGCTAACATACTTGATACAGAGCCAAGAATTAAGAAAATGAACCCTAAAATTGTACAAATTGGAATAGTCCACAAAACTAATGGGTTAACTAGAAAACTTATCATGCTAATTCTCCCAAAATAATATGAAACTATTGGAAGTACAAAAACCTGTGCTGAAATTGTTGTACTGAGATCCTCTACTATAAAAGACTCTTTTTTGAATAGTTTTTTGAAAAAGTCAGTTGTGTAGTTTCCAAAAACGACTAAACCTAAGGTTGCTAAAAAACTCAACTGAAAACTAACACTGAAAAGGAAGTACGGCCAAAGAATAATCATTATAAGCGCAGTTACCAAAAGGGCCCTGAAAGCATCTATTTTCTTATTGGAATATTTAATCCAAGACACTAAACTTCCCATAACCAGTGCCCTGATTACAGGAGGCTGAAATCCCGTTAACATCGAATAAATGGCGGTTGTAGACTGAGCTAAAATAAGACCTCTGAGTTTGTGTTTTGTACCCAAAATGTTAGTCACAAACCCAAAAATTAAACTAATATTAAACCCGGAAACGACAACCACATGGATTGTTCCGGAAATTTTTAAAGCTTCTTTAAACTTAGCTACTTTTGAAAGCTCATCAGCGCCCATAACAGTACCTATCAAAAGTTCGCTGTGAGGACTTGGGATGTAATTTCTAACCAATTTCGCGGAAGAGTCTCTAAACTTACCAATATAGTTACCAGGAAATCTGGTACGATCGATAAATACAGACTCCTTAGGCTCAAGACAGTTTTGAGCCACTTCTTTTCTCAAACAGTTGTAGTGAACCCTGACAAACGACAATATAAGCAAGGCTCCTATTGGCAGTGTTTTTACTAGAAGGTTATTAAATTTTTTATTCCGGCAATGGTTGATGCCCATAATCCAGATCGGGATTCAAAGTCCGCAATATCCTCGTAGGGTCTTCCCGCAATTATTTTTTCTGCGTAAGCAGGGCCGATGCCGGAAAGTTTGTCCAAATCGGATGAAGAGGCGGTGTTAACATTTACCTTGCCATCACTTCCAACCCCACCACTGCCGCTGTCCTCATCATTACTACTTTGTAAACTACTACCAGAGGGGTTAGTGACATTTGGTGCTTCGGTTTTTACTACTTCATAGTTTCCTTGATTAATAATTTCCCACTCAAAAGGTATGTAAACTTTAGCAGAATCCTCAAGTTTTTTTGAAAGATTTAGATTTTTTGAAATCCAAGTTTTTGAGGCATCCCCCACTACGCCACCGCCTGCATTTAGTAAGTCCCCTACTCTTGAGTCAGTCTTTAATTTATAAACACCGGGCTTGCTTACAGCACCAGATAAATCTACAACAATATTTTCATTCGGAGTCTCACTTCCGTTTGATGTGCCCATAGCCAAAACACAACCAGAAGCGGTTCTTTTTCCTGCTACAAAAAATCCCACCCCACAACCAACTACCAAGGAAACCAAAATAAATGTGAGCATATTCTTTCTAACAATCTCTTTCCCGAACGTTAAAAATTTTTCAACCACATAAGTATAAAAACACATTTAGAAAGAATTTTTTACGAGCAATAATCTAGTTTAGTTAGATATTCTTATCATTAATTACCTCAGATTTACCGCAGGTAAGTTTCTTAATTTTAATATTAATTGGATTATTTAACGCAGAATTAACGCTTGGTTAAAACTTGGGCATAAATAAGGTATAAAAATTAGTCTTTTAAAGCTTCGGCTAGGATGCTCTTAAATTTAGTGTTTCTTCTCATGTCTTTTAATAAAGACACGATTCTGGACTCGTTTAACATGTAGAAAACTTCTCTACCCTTTTTGTCGTTTTTAAGAAACCCTAATGCAGCCAAAACTCTAAGATGATGAGAGGCTAGGTTCTCTTCAACGTTAAGCCTGTCTGCCACCTCGCTTACGTTTCTCTGTCCGTCACTTAAAAACTCTAAAATTTGTAACCTATTTTTATCGGACAGTGCTTTAGAGATCTTCTCTAGTTTCATGGCCCGAATATACAACACTTATTGTTGCATTTCAAGCCCCATATTGTAGAACAGGAAAAATAGACTTTTTATACCAAAGTCTATTAGATGTTTGACATTTCAAAAAATTTGAAATAATCTGTTATAATAATTGCAATTTCACTTCTGCCCCCAAACGTTTTGAGATGGATGATTTTATCAGTATAGACAAAATAATAAAAACGGCTAAAGCTAGGGGATTGGACTTTGGAGCAGGAGACCCATACAACAGACTTAGATACTATACAAAAATCGGGTGGCTCCCCCACATGATTAGAAGAATAGATAAAAAAGGCAGTATAAAAGGCCACTACCCCACTTGGTCAATAGATAGACTTTTATTAATAGAGAATCTTAAAAACAAAGGGTACTCAAACAACGAAATTTCCGAAAAATTAGAAACAAAAAACAGTGTTCAGGGAATCGTAAGCGCAATAAAATCACCCGACGTTCGAAAGCAGTTAGTCCTTTACTCTATTTTAACGATAGTTGTCTTAATTCTCGCCAACGAACTAGGAATTCTTAGGCTCGGCAAATCCAAAAACGTAATTTATACAACCGACCAAACCCGACAGAACATACAAATAGTCCAAAGTGGCACATCTTTTGTACCCCAAAACCAAAATAAGATTTTTGTTATGACACCAGATATAACCATTACTTCAAAGGTATATGTTACATTTACCCAGAATTACTCTCCCGCAAATAAGTTTTGGGTATCTCAGATCAAACAAGGTGATGGTTTTGTTCTAGAACTAGACGCGCCGGTCTCAGATAGTGTCGAGTTCAATTGGTGGCTGACACAATAACCTTTTCAGGCCTAATTCCCTTGACGAGAATTGCCTATTGACAACTTTCTAATAATAGTCATACACTTGAAGTATGAAACCATTTAATAAATCGAGGATACTTGAAAAGGTATCGAATATAGTTCCTGTTTTAATGGCCTTTTTGGTACCAATTTTCTTTCTCCCTACATCTACGGAGTTTTTCTCCTTTAATAAATTTGCTTTGATAACCGTAGTTGTAATACTCCTTATACTTATTTGGGCTCTTAAAACAATTACCGGCAAAAAGATAGAAATCATAGAGTCTATGATAGACACGCCACTTCTTATACTCGTGGGGGTGGTGGTACTTTCAACTGTCTTTTCCGTAAGCAAAACAAACAGTATTTGGGGCACACAAGGAAGGTGGTTAGGCTTAGTGGCTTTTTTGGTCATAGGAGCCTATTATTACCTTACTACTCCAGCTCTTAAAAGCTCAAAGATAATTAAATATTCTTTACTAGCTTTGGTAGTCTCGTCAACAATTTCCTCAATGGCATCAACATTAAGCTACTACAAAATATATCTTAGTAGCCTATCTTTATTCAGAATCCAAAATTTCTCTTTCACGGGGTCTATTAAAGACGCTATCATGCTGGCGGTTTTGGCAATCACTATCTCTTTGGGGTTGGCCATTTACTCAAGATCAAAACCTTTAAGAATTGCTCTAGCAGCTTCTGTAGCAATAAACTTCTTCTTTATAGCAATAACCGGAAGTCTCCTTGGATGGGCAATGTTAATTACCGGAGTTCTTTCTATAATCTTTTTTGCTGATAAAAGTAAGCTTTTCAGCGAAAAGATAGTACTCATTGGTTTTTTGGTCATAACACTTCCAACGGTAGCTGCCATACTTATTCCCCGAACAAAAGGACTTATACTCGATAAAACCTATATAACCGAGTATATGCTTCCTGCTAAAGAAAGCTGGTTTATCGCCACATCAACAATTCAAGACTATCCAATGCTAGCAACCGGTCCTTCAACATTTGACCTAAACTTCACAAGATACAAACCTCTATCACTTAACGCTACAGAATTGTGGGATAGAAAATTCGATAAACCCTATAACGAGCTGTTCAATATATTAGGAACAATCGGAATTGTAGGTGTGCTTGCGGTAGCTCTCTTTGTTGTGAAAACAGTAAAATTTACCTTCGTTACGTCAAAGGAGGTAAAAGATGAAAACGGATTTTCGATAATCGCATCGTCACTAACAATCGCAATCCTAGTTTCGTTCCTATTCACATACGCAAGCGTCCTGACAACTTTCCTACTGTTTTTTGCAATAGGATTAATGGTAGGAGTTAACTCCTTTGATGGAGACTCAAAATACACCAAGTCGTTTGAAATTGAATATCCAACACTGACATCAATCATTGCAGATGACAAGACGGCCACCAGCAATCAATACATCAAATATGTAATGAGTATTCCTGCGTTTCTTCTCGCTGGATTTCTTGGATATTTAAGCTTCAGAAATTATGCCGGTGAGTATTACATGAGAAGATCTCTTGTTGCTATATCAAATAACAACAGCGCGGATGCCTACTATTTCCAAGGTTTGGCTATCAGGTCCAATCCAAAAAGAGATGTCTACTACGACTATTTTGCCCAAACGAATCTAGCTATAGCCAATGCTCTTGCCGCTAAGAAAGACCTTACAGATGCAGATAAGCAAAACATTCAGACACTTGTTTCGCAGGCGATAAGCAACATAAGACTAGCAACAGAAACCATAAACCCCCTAAACGTGGATAACTGGGAGATAAGAGCAATCATATACAAAAGTATTATGAGTCTTGCTCAAAACGCTTCAGATTGGGCAATAGGCTCTTACAACACTGCCATACAACTTGATCCCACGAATGCAAGATTTAGAGTTGACCTGGGAGGAATATACTTTGCAAACAAAGATTATCTTTCTGCGGCAAACCAGTTTAGACAGGCAACCTCTCTAAAGAGTGACTACGCTAACGCCCACTTCAACTTCGCGCTGGCACTCATCGAACTTAAAGAGTACGATTTGGCAAAAAGAGAACTTGATATAACTAAACTATTGTTACCGGTTGATTCTGAGGACGCAAAAGTTGTAGACAGTATAATTGCTCAGTTACCAACCCCGCCCGCAACAGAAGAACCTGCCAAACCAACCGTTGAACAGTTATCTGGAGTTGGAGCTGGAATACCACAGGAGCCTCTTGTTAATCCTGGGGAAACTGAAACGCAAAACCTAAACCCACAAGTTATTCCTCAGCAATAACTTAGGTATTAGATTGTAGATAAATCGAAAAAGCCGCGCTTAAAAGTGCGGCTTTCTGATTAGCTTTGGTGGACCATTTGGAACTATGTTGGAACTAGTAACTTGTGTGAAGCCCCACTCCCTCACACTACATATTACCAATACTATAAATTAGCAGTGTAACACCTAAAATACTGATATATTGACTACTTACTGATATTATTGTATTATTCATACATGCTCGAAACATTATATATAAATAGCAGAGGACAGGTAACTATTCCCTCAAAAATAAGAAATGCATTACATCTAAAAGAGGGTTCTGCATTAGTAATTGCAAGGTTAGATAAGAAAATTGTTATGCATCCGACATATTTTCCTGGTGATAATATTATGGACCTTTATAACTCTGTTAAGGTGACAAAAGGAAAATCAAGAAATACTGAAGTTGCAGTTAAAGAAGCTAAAAGATTAAAGGCGTTAAAAGGTGCAAAGTAAAATCTTCATTGATACAAATGTTTTTTTAAGATTTTTGATTGTGGACGAAAAAACCCCACAAAGTAGCATTAAAGCCAAAGAAATATTCTCATTGCTGCAAAATAGGAAAGTACTGCTTCAAACAAATACACTAATTGTCGCCGAAATAGTTTATGTGCTGGAGAGTTACTACGAACTCCCTAAATTGGATATCAAAGAACTATTGCTACCAATTTTATCGCTTCCCAATCTTATAATTAAAGATAAGCCAATTGTTTTAGCTGCACTAAGCTTATTTGTTGAAAAAAACATAGACTTTGAGGATGCTTACACATATTTTGATATGTTAAATGAAGAAATTTCTAAAATTGTTACTTTTGACGAAAAACACTTTAGCCGCTTAGAAAACATATCCGTAATCTCAGCTGTAGAGTGATTGAACATTTAGTATTTTTCTGGTGGACCGTACCGGGATCGAACCGGTGACCTCTTCCATGCCATGGAAGCGCGCTACCAACTGCGCTAACGGCCCCTAACTTTAGGTATTATACCAAAACCTTAAAGGCGTTTTTCCAAAGTTTTGACCTTATCTTTATTAAAAACCACCCTCTTATTCGGAAGATTATCGATTGTGTATTTCTTTACTACTTTATGAACTTCAAAAGAGACTGTCTTTGGAATCCTATTAAGTTTTTCTGATATCTTTTGCAAAAAACCCTCCATCCCCTCTCCTGAGGCTGCGGATATTCCCAATACCTCAACTCCAAGTTCTTTTATTTTATTAGAAATCTCTTGAAATGATTCTTTCACCTCGGTCACATCCATTTTATTTATTACAATAACACCATCCTTATCCTCCAAACCATGACCGTACTCTTTAAGCTCCTTTCTTATCATTTCATAACCAGTTACAGCATTCTCAACGTAGTTATCGGCACTACCATCAAGCGGGTCAATTATGTGGACCAAAAGTCTGGTCCTTTCTATGTGTCTTAAAAAATCGTCCCCAAGCCCTTTTCCTTGAGAAGCTCCCTCTATTAATCCAGGGATGTCAGCTAAAACGACGCTCTGACCGTTTTTGAGTTTACAAATTCCAAGGTTTGGAGTAAGTGTTGTAAACGGATAATTTGCAACTTTAGCATTGGCGTTTGTAAGCCTATTTAAAAGAGTGCTTTTGCCTGCATTTGGAGCTCCTACAAAGCCCACATCTGCAATCAATTTAATCTCAAGCCTAATTTCTTTTTCCTCGCCTAAAGTACCAGGCACATACTGCATAGGAGTTTGATTTGTTGACCCCCTAAACTTATAATTCCCCTTTCCCCCGATCCCGCCTTGTGCGATCATAAGTTTCTGGCCCGGTTCAATCATATCCCCTACCAAAGATTCCCTTCCGTTTTCTTCAATCTCATAAACCAAGGTTCCAACAGGAATTTTTATATATAAATCTTCTCCGGAAGCACCGGTCATGTTCTTCTTCCCCCCACCTTCGCCACTTTGAGCTTCGTATAATTCCTTAGACCGAAAATCCATTAAAGTGTTCAGATTATTATCCGCAACAAAATAAACACTCCCCCCATTTCCCCCATCGCCTCCATCAGGACCTCCCTTTGTAATTCCACGCGCAGTATAAAAAGAGACTTTTCCGTCCCCCCCACTTCCTGCCTTTACTTTTATTTTTGCTATATCAACCATATAAGTTCCAAACTAAACTAGCTCAAGTCTACACTCTGCCACATAAATCCGTAAAGCCTCATCAAAATACTATGACAAACACTGTTATCGTGTGAAGTTGAGCGGATTCTGGGGCACTCCGTTGTACCTCACCATAAAGTGAACATGGGGGCCAGAAGAACGACCGGTGCTTCCCATAAGACCGATCTGATCGCCCCTTCCGACCTTCTCACCATAGCTAACATCGATCCTACTCATATGTCCATATATCGTTTCGTAACCATTTCCATGATCTATTCTTACATTAAGCCCAAGACCAAACGGGTCCCAGCCAGCTCTTACAACCTTGCCATTACTACATGCCAAAAGCGGAGGCATCGTGGTCCGAGTAGGTGTGGCTATATCCACACCATTGTGGTACCAAGTATAGTACTGCGAAATAAGTCTAACCGTTGTTGGCCACACACAGAAATTCTTGTTAGGAGTTGCCTGACCCGAAGCTCCAAATGAAGATGGCGGAATATATACAAATGGCGGCGGAGCTTCAGGAATCTTTCCTCCCGGAATAACAAGTTCCGTACCAACAGCAAGTCTTGATGTATCTAATATGTAGTTAAAATCGGCTATAGCTTGGGGGGCTACATCATACTTTAAAGCTATAGAACCAAGTGTGTCTCCGCTTTCCACTTTATGAACTAAACCGGCAATAGGAGGAATTGTAATTTCCTGACCAATACTCAAAACAGAATTGTCCGTAAGTCCATTCATGTATTTGATAGCGTCTATGGATACTTTGAATTTGTTTCCAATTGTATAAAGTGAATCTCCCGGCTCAATTATATATTTCGAAGGTTTATCCCGCTTCCTTTCCTCCGGAATTGTAGTGAGAGCGAGTTCTTTTTTAGGAATAATGTCGGCAGTGTTTTTAAGGTAATCTGCGCTGACAGACTGGTTAACAACCAACGTGGAACTTGAAAAAAACTCCCCAAACATAAAAACAAAAAATGAAAATCCCATAACAATCCAAACGGCAATTGGTCTACCCAGTTTTCCTCTGGACCATATAAGTTTTTTTGTAAGAAAGGATTTTAGTTCGGAAGGTAAGGTTGTCAGAAAAACAATGAGCTTAATAATTAGGAAGACAAGAGACCAGATTCTTCTGAGCACGTACGATACAAAAGACCGGAAAAAGTCCGACCACAAGTTAAGAAACTGTTCAAATTTATTTTGCCCCGCAGGTCTAAAACCCTCAAAACTCAGCTGGAAAAACCTCTTAGATGAGGGGCGTTTTATAGTAAAGGACATGTTGAATAATATTATCCCCTAACTGCTGGCAGAGGTAAAATTCTATCAACAATAGAAAATGTTAGCAAACGAGCCTAAAGCTTTAAGCCGTCTTAGTTAGAACCGCCCTTGTTTAAATTCTCTAAAAACTCTTTATTGGTCTTTGACTTTTTGAGCTGTTCTATGACTAAAGGAGTTGCGTCCCTGTCATCCAAAAGATCCACCATTCTTCTTAGTCTATACACCTGTTCAAGCACATCTTTATCAAACAAGCTTTCCTCGTGTCTTGTACCGCTGGATTTAATATCTATTGCCGGGAATATTCTTCTTTCTGACAAAGATCTATCGAGTCTAAGCTCCATATTTCCCGTACCTTTAAACTCTTCGAATATGACATCGTCCATTCTTGAACCTGTGTCAACCAGGGCTGTTGCGACAATGGTTAAACTACCGCTGTTTTCAAGGTTTCTAGCAGCTCCAAAAAAGTGTTTTGCAGGATACAAAGCCGCAGGGTCAAAACCTCCGGTTAGAGTTCTGCCTGACGGAGGAGCAACCATGTTGTAGGCTCTGGCAAGTCTTGTAATTGAGTCCATTAAGATAACAACGTCTTTACCCATTTCTGCAAGTCTTTTGGCTCTTTCAAGACATAGTTCTGATATTCTTGTCTGCTCTTCTGCCTTTTCATCAAAATTACTGGCGTAAACTTCCCCCTTTACACTTCTTGTAAAATGGGTAACCTCTTCGGGTCTCTCACCTATCAGTGCAACAAGTAGAATGACATCAGGGTAGTTTGTGGTTATGCCATTGGCAATATCTAGCAGTAAAAATGTCTTGCCAGCCTTAGGAGGAGCAACAATCATTGCTCTTTGACCTTTACCAATAGGGGAAATTAAATCAATAAGTCTAGTTGACGTAACATCCTGTTTAGTTTCGAGTTTTAACCAGTCTTCTGGGAAAATTGGGGTTAATTGATTAAACAAAGGTCTTTTCCTGGCATTATCCGGATTCATTCCCCCAACGCTTTCTATTCGAAGCAGTGACAAATATCTCTCATTTTCTTTAGGAGGTCTGGCAAAACCCGTGATCAAATCCCCCATTCTTAGGTTAAATCTTTTTATCTGAGAATGAGAAATGTAAACATCTTTAGGAAGATCTGAGTCTATTTTTTCATTTTGTCTAATAACACCGTAATCTTCTAGTACCTCAAGCATCCCACTGATTTTAATGGTGTCTCCTGAATAACTTGAGCCGTTTCCATAGCTTACATACCCATACCTTGTTTTTCCTTCCGAACCTGCGGAATCTGCAGTGTCCAAAGACACTGGTGAAATATCCCCCATTGATTCTGCGGGCTTTATAGAGGGAGTTGAGGCTGTTTGCTCATCCTCCAAATTTCTTTTCTTTGTATCTGTCTTTTGTCTTTTAATAGGCATAGTTTTTATCTGCGCAACAATTTACGCTAAAAGTTTATACGTTAAAACGTGAAATGATTTTTACATATTTGGAAAATTTCTAACTGGAAAGCACTTTACTGAAGTTCCAATTACATAAAAATGGTAAACCAAAACGCAAACATAATCAAGTGTTTCACCTAAAGATGGGAGATAGCCACTGCCCCGAGCTACCTCCCAACTTCAGGTCTCGTCCATTAATTTTTCTGGACAAGCTCTGCACCAACTACCAACCTCTCATTGTAAGTTTGTTTAGCTGCGTTCCAAACGCCTCCACAGGTTATTAAGGTTAAAGCAGGAATATTTCCTGAACTTTCAAGAACCTTAAGTCTTGCCGGATCGTTTATATAAACGTAATAGGAATTGACCACAGTATAGTCATAAGACCTCCCATAGCTATCAAGTATCGATACTTTATCACCCGGCTTCAGATTTTTCAACTTCCAAAAGGCTGCGGGGTTTCCGTAGCTATTATCATAGTGACCATCGATTAACATATTTCCGCTTTCTGATGGCCTAGCACTATTTTTGTACCACCCGGCAATATTCCAATCCTTTGGAGTTTCAAGGTAACCATCTAGATCAACTCCAACAGAAATGACATCAATTTTTAAATCAAGAGAGTCAATAATAATTCTTTTGGGAGTTCCATAAATAGGACGCAACGCTGTCTGAAAAACAGACACCTTCTCCTCTACTTCAGGAATAACATCTCCTTTTTTCGTAAACGGGTTTGTAAAGTTTTTGTAAAAAAATAGAGAAAATACAGTTAGTGGTACTAAGAATAATACCAATATTTTCTTTAAATTTAATGTTTGAAATGAAGTAATCATAGTAAGTTTTTGGGGCAAGATTGGCAGGTGTTTAGGCAGAAGACAGAATGGTCGCGTAAGTACAAGCCAAACCCAACCATTCTGCCCCCTGCCTAAAACAAGGGGCCTTAACGTTACTTGTTAAATTTCTTTCTGACTATAAGACCGGCTACCAACATACCTAAACCAGATAGGGCTAGAGTTGTCTCAGCACCAGTTTTTGGAAGCTCTGAAGGAGTCACGTTACCGTAACAAACGGTAGCTGTGTCTGAACCTTCAAAATCATTCTTCCATCTCAATTCAGCTTTGTTAACTACACACTTTTCGAATGCATAGTCTCTGTCATACTCCCAAGCGTAAACTTTAGCCTTTACAGTAAAGGTTTTTGAATCGCCCGGTTCGAAATCGTCCCAAAACTCGTTTGTTCTGGAACCTCCTACCCAATACATCTCTTTAGGTAAGAAGTCTTCCATAGACATTTTCTTTGTCTTATCTGCGTTCTCATCACTTTTGTTTTTAATTGTGATTTTGAACTCAACTATCTGGTCTTTTGTGACATCCGTCACTTTATCTTTCCAGCTTGTCTCACCTTTGATTCTAACTTCCTTGGTGATTTTGAATTTCTTATCGTACTCGCATTTCTCTCCACCACCGTATAATTCCTCACAATTAGAATCGGCGTAAGCTTTTGTGGTCCCGACAAAGGACACAGCGGCTATCACAAAGGCAGACAATATTAATTTGTTAATTGTGTTTTTCATATGCCCTTTCATGGAACCATAAAAAGCATCAGTTATGATGCAAAATACGGTTATTTAATTAATTGGACAGGGAGATTTTGTTGATATACCAACTAATTGTTGGTATTTCAACCATCACCCCGTCATTATAGCCTAAGAACGAGGTATTGTCAACACTATAGGACCGACACAAAGATCCTACCAAACAACTTCTAATTGGTGATAAAATCATAGAATATGAGAAAAGCATGGTCCACAATAATCCCCATTATTACTGTACTATTAGTTTCCCTTTTTTTAGTACTCACTATATTTAAACCGGGGTACATTTACTTTAGAGATGTCACTGAGGGTTTACACTTAGACAATCTCTACAAAAGATACTCATACGCATACAGCGGCGATGTAGGAGAATCTTTGGCTGAAAAAGCGAGGGTTCCGATCTTTTATGCAATTTTTGGTATTTTCGAGTTAGGAAAAAGGACAGGAGTGTTCGATGATTCTTTCTACGTAAAAATTAAGATACTACTTCTTTTTATTCTTTCTTTCGTAGCTTTTTTCTTTACAGCTAAAAAACTGCTAGAAAACTTGGGCCAAAACGAAGAAAGACTACATAAAAAATTCTGGATATCACTTGCCGCTACTTTGGGGGGCATTTATTACATATCTAATTACTGGTTTTCAAACAGGATCACTCATTTCGGCCTGTTCTTCTCTACTGTGACTCTACCTATAACCTTTTTCTTTCTATACTCCTACCTATTCTGCGAAAAAACTCAGTTCAAAAAACTAGCAATGCTACTCATTTTATTATCCATTTTTACGGCAACTCCACATACTGCCATATTTGAATTTTTCGTATTAGTAACGTTGTATCTAACCTTCATAACTAACAGGAGGACTTCTTCGAAAACTAAGGGGTTAAGAACCTTCCAACTCTTACTTTTTGGTATTTTGTATCTACTTATTAACTCGTATTGGATATTACCTTATGTGTCTTCCCCCTCTATACCAGACGCAGTTCTATCCGAAACAATTGTTAATACTATCGGGGAAAACGCGAAATTTGTAAATTCGATAAGACTGATGGGATATTGGCTAACAAATCCCAAGGACTATTTCTTACAAGGTGCCTCCCTTCTTCAAACCGCCGTATCTTTTCTCCCAATCGTATTTCTTATCGTGTCTATTTGGTTAATTCGAAAAAACCGAAATTTTGTTTATACTATCTTCTTATTATTTCTCGGAGGCTGTTTCCTAGCCACATCCTCATATATAACCGATAAGTTTTACTTCTTTCTCATGTTTTCTTCTCCGATAAAAACTTTGGGGTGGCTATTCAGAGAGTATGACAAATTCGGAATTATACTGACTTTTATATACTCAATGGCAATCAGTATTGTTATATATAAACTATCAAATAAAAGACCAGTTGTTGGTGTAGCCACGCTAATGGTCTTTTTAATCCTTGCTTCAAATTTCTACTTTTTAAAAAAGACTTTAAATCAGAACTATTCACCTCAAACAATTCCCAATGATTTTTTTGTGGCAGAGAAATTCCTGAACGACGACAAAGATATTTTTAATGTTGTGTGGTTTCCTGGAGTACCAAAACCCAACTGGGCAAAAAAAGAAGACGTGAGATACACATTTTCAAATCTAATTTCCCAAAAAGAATCTATCACGTCTAGGTCGAACTTGATTAATTACTTAAACTATTTATTTAATGAAGAAAATATTTACTCAATAGACCTTGGTAAGGCTTTAGATCTCATTGGAGTGAAGTACCTAATTATTAGAAAAGACTACACTTTCTCAACATCAAACGCATATGAAGAAAAGATCGCATTGCAAAACTCTATGGAGAAAGTATTAGAAACAGATCTTCTTACAATATACAGAAACAAAGAATTTTCTGGAATATTTAGGTTTTATGAAAACAAGGTATTTACAAACCTAGGTTTAGACATTTTAAAGCAACCCGACCTTATAAAGACAGACACCTCACTACTAGACTTTAGTGATAAACCATCCAATATACAATTTGATGGAAAAACTTCATATACTGGTAAAAACAGTCCTTTAGACTACTTTATGAACTCATATACCAATAAGTTTATATATCCGTACGATTACACTACCAAAAAATATGAGGGGGTCTCGAGTTATTGGGGACTCGGGTCTCTTGAAAATATCAACCATGCCGAAACAAATTTCTTTTTCGATGATTTAGGTTTAGTAATAAACCAGTTTGATTATGGTCGTGGAGTTATATCGGCAAAGGATGGGTACATTATCTCTGACACTTCAAAGCTAAGCGGTAATGACATTTTTTCCGGATTTACAATTATCGATAACGTTGCATTTAATAATCACGATCTAACTTACACAACATTGGGTAAATTAGACTCACTGGAAACGCAGGCTCCTTGGAAAATAATCAGAAGTTTGCATTTTAATGTGACGAATACTAAAGTCTTGTTCCTACAGCTTAAGTCATTTATAGACAAAGAGCTGGAACCTCATTTCAAATTGACATTTTATGATTCAGAGGGCAAAACAACACAAGAAAGTGCGTACTATCCTAACGCAAAAGGCGTTGTTTCTTATGTTGTAAAGGTTCCTGAAGGTGCAGTAACAACCGAGTTTAGTTCGTGGGCTCGCCCGGTAGGTGGTAAAAAATACACTTATAAAGTCAATAATCTCCACATTTATGATGCATCAGATAATGTAAAGTCGGTCTTTATGACCTTCTCCGCTCCTAGCATGTGCGAAGGAACTTGTACAGTATTTGCAAGGGTACTTAAAAGTAGAATTGGAGGGGAAATAGAGCTTACCATAGGTAATAAGGTATTACCTATTGTTACAAAAACACTGGATTTGGGACACAACGAAAGGTATGAGTGGCTGGAAGTAGGCTCAATAGAAAATTCTAGTAAAAAGCCGGATATTACAATCACAAATAAGTCAGGCTTTAATTCAATCAACTCCATAGTTCTGTTAACCGAGAATGAGAGGTCACAGCTTTATCAAGATACACAAAAGGTGATCGAAACAAATGATACTTTACCCGACACGTCTATAAAACCTTACTTTAAGGTTACCGAAATCAATCCGACTATGTATTCGGTTTCGGTATACAACTCTACAGGAGCAGGAGGTGTTCTGGCTTTTGCAAAACCTTTCGGAAACAGCTGGCTACTATCCAATGAAAGACCGGTCATAGCAAACGGTTACGTTAATGGGTGGTATTTAGAAAAACTGGATAACAAAACTTATATTATTTCGTATAAACCTCAAAAGTATTTCTACATAGGAGTTGGGGTGTCCGCAATAACGTTTGTCGCTCTTTTGGGCTATTCGTTGTTATCAAAATTGTCGGCAAGGGAAGTTACAGCATCCGAACTAACATCTAAATCCCAAGGGTAGATTCTATTACTTAGGAGACCTTGTTTTCTCAGCGTTACACCAATTGCTTCTTCAAATACCTTTGCGCTGTTCCCCCATGTAAAAAATCCTGCCCACTTCCTTGCATTTTCCCCAAGTTTTTTTCTGAATTCACTATCTTTAAGAAGTCTGTCAACAGCTTCTGTAAAATCTTTTTCGTTATCAGCTAAAAGGCCCGTTAAACCATCCCTTATGGAGTCCCTTATACCAGGAACATTAAAACCTACAGCGGGCGTACCGCATGAGGCAGCCTCTATTGTAGTTATCCCCCACCCTTCTTTCATTGAGGGCATCAGAAATACCCAAGCCTTCTGCATGTATTCCCACTTTTCCTTTTCTGAAACAAATCCCAACGTTTCTACGGAATCTTGAATTCTCAGCTTATTAATTAATTTTTTAATACTTTCCAAGTGATCGCCGGTGCCGCCAATAACAAGTTTGAGGTTTGGAAAGTCCTTAAGGAGGATCTTGGAGGTTTTCACCGCTATCTCAATCCTTTTATAAGATTTAACACGTCCAACGTACGTAATAAGCGGAAAACCGGACTTTCTGTATCTACCACCCACCTTGTTAGGAATGGAGTTATAAACCAGGTAAATCTTTTTATCGGGAAACCCTAATTTTTTTAAATCCATGAGACTTGATGGAGACACCGTGACCACAGAGGTTCCCTTGTAAACAATAGGCATTAATACTGATTCCAAAAAATAACCAATAATAGCAATTGGAAACATAAACTGCTTAAACCACTGCTCCTTGTGGACGTGGTGCACAATCATTAACCTTGGTTTCCTGGCGAAAAGAGGTGAAAAAAACGGTATCCCATTTTCTACATCAATTATAAAATCGACACGTTTACTGAAATACAAAATGTAATAAATGACAGCCCAAAAATAAACAGTTACGAAATTTCCCCTTCTAACTACCTTCACGTCATCGATAATATCCTTGTCATTTAAATTTCCAGGCTGAGATGTAAACAGTGTGACGTTATTTTTCTTGGCCAACCTTTTTGCGATATTATGAACATATATTTCCGAGCCACCGCTCTCAAAGTGTTTGGTATCTCTCCAAGCGAAAATTAGTATGTTCCTCTGATCAACACTTGCTTTCTTTGCCATTGTGGTCTTTACAAACTGCGGCATCCTTACTTCCAACCTATGCTTTATCTCCAAAACTTTAAGCTTTAAAAACTCAATCGGTACTCTAACAAGGCCTGTGTACACGGAAAATTTAGAACCTTCCTTTTCTGACCACGAAACTGGAAATTCCAATACTTTAAAGTTCAAATACCTCGCAACAAGAAGGATGTTCACATCAAAAGCCCAGCCGGTATTTGAAAGTCTATTTGCGATGGATAAAGCAACATTATCCCTGAATACTTTTGCACCGCACTGAGTATCTTTGTATGGAAGATTAAAAAGAAACCTGACATAAAGATTAAAAACCTTGCTCAAAATCCGACGACGGAGACTCATTTTAGTTTTTTCAAAAGTTCTTGAGCCGGAAGCTACATCCAGCCACGGAGTTTCATGTAATAATACTGAAAGTCTAAAAAACTCTGAAGCAGGAACGGCGCCATCTGCATCTGTAAAACCTACGTAATCGCCTGTAGAATTTTTAAAACCGAGAGCAACCGCTCCCCCTTTTCCCAGATCATACGAAGTAAAAACCTTTCTTACAAAAGGAAATCTAGAAGAATAGTCGTCAACTATATCCGCTGTGGAGTCACTAGAGTTACTTATAACAACAATAATCTCCGGTTTAAAAGTCTCCTGGGAAGAGAAAAAAGAGGCATAATTGCTAAGAGTTTTAGCGATACGTTTCCCTTCATTTTTAGCAGGTATTATTATGGACAGTTTTTTCATGGTTGAGTACTTAATAGATTGTACAAAAAAACACCGCCTTTTATAAGGTGGTGTTTATATTTAAGTTATTTAATTAACTCAATAGCAGCCCTAAAGACATAAGCTGTTTATGTACTTAGTGTTGCCGGGCAGAAAGAGAGTTGATTTTATTCAACTTTTCTCCTTCTGCCCTAGCGAACGTGGGTGTGTGGTTATTTATTCTTGGTAAAGGCATCAGCGGCGTTACTATCAATTACAACGCCTATGCCACGATTCACTGCCAACTCCGCGTTGTCTTTAATTTCGAAGACAAGTTTGGAACCGGCAGGAACATTCCCTAAGAGCACAGCATACTTATTCTGCTGAAGGACTTCTCCATCAACAATATTGACGCCGCGATCTTGGAGAGTTTTATCCAGGTCGGCATTCCCAGTTCCACCCGCGGGAACAAAGAACATCTCGAACAAACTCGTGACGTCCCTTGGATCCTGGCCAGGAATTAAGAGTGTAGCCTTGACAAGGATGTCGTCAGGCCAAATGCGACGAATAACCGCGTTATCAAGTCCGGAAACGAAATTCCAGACGAATACAGCGGAATCGCCAGGTTCCCGAACAGCGGCCCGAAAGTCGCTGTAGGCCGGAACCTCGCCAGTGAAGTTGAAGATCGAATCAACAACTTCAATTACTGAAGCAGCAGCAGGAGCGGCGTCAGCAGCAGGAGCGGCGTCAGCAGCAGGAGCGGCGTCAGCAGCAGGAGCGGCGTCAGGACGTGGCCAAAAAGCGAACAGCATAGCCGCGATGATGAGGATAAGCACCACTACCCAAAGCCAATTAAAGCGCTTGACGACCGGAGGCTTGACGACCGGAGGCTTGACGACCGGAGGCTTGACGACCGGAGGCTTGACGACCGGAGGCTTGACGACCGGAGGCTTGACGACCGGAGGCTTGACGACCGGAGGCTTGA
>JAHJEV010000001.1 GCA_018825365.1 Patescibacteria group bacterium | reverse complement strand
GACCGGAGGCTTGACGACCGGAGGCTTGACGACCGGAGGCTTGACGACCGGAGGCTTGACGACCGGAGGCTTGACGACCGGAGGCTTGACGACCGGAGGTAACGGTAGTACTGTAACAGGTTTTTGAGGCATCTTTTTTTCTCTCCTTTTGTTTGATTTTTTGAATTCGATCAGGTTCCACACACCCTTCCCGAGCACGACACTATACTCATGCACGAAAAGCGTGTGAGAACCCATTTATGGATATTTTCAAGGTACCTTTTTGTTGTTGGGACAGGAAAAAGACTAAGATGTAGACCAATTAGTATTTCTTCTCTTCTGAACAAGGACCAGTCTATATCAAAATCTGAGATTTGTCAAACTATAGGACCTAGATATAAATGCCCTTCTCTTGTCTACAAAACAAAATCACTAATTTAATAATGCTTTAATCTACAAGATTTAACATTGGAAGTAACTACAATAAATATGGAAATTCTAATATTAAAACCAGTAGAAGAGTTCATGGACGCATTGGATAGCAAAACCATCGCAAAGATACATCACAACATAGATCTGTTGAAAAGCTTCACTTACAAACTTCCCCCACCCTATTGCAAGAAAATATCCAAAAATCTATATGAGCTAAGAATCAGAGGAAACTTAGAAGTAAGAATCTTTTACACATTTAAAAATCAGGACATTCGTCTATTTCATGCTTACATTAAGAAAACAAACAAAATACCCGTAAGAATTCTGGAGACTGTAAGGAGGAAACTTAAAGGCCTTGACATATAACATATATGTTATACGATAAACGCATGAAAACATATAGCAGCTTAAAAGAAAAATACCTAAAAGATCCAGATGTAAGAAGGGAGTACGATAAGCTCAAACCGAGATATGAATTAATCGAGTCTATAATCAAAAAAAGAATAGAAAAAGGTCTCTCTCAAAAGGATTTAGCGAACATGATAGAGACAAAACAAAGTGCTATTTCGAGAATTGAATCAGGAAACTACAACCCATCCTTTAATCTAATTCAAAAGATTACAAAGGCTTTAGATTCCGAATTGGAGATCAAAATCATCTGAACTACCCAACACTATTTATTTACTATCTTCTCTTCCAACGCCCTCTCCACTAACTCTCCGAAACTCATATCATTCTGGATCGCATACACTTTGGCCAGTTTTCTTAGAGTTTTTTCTATCACTATGGTTGTTTTTACCTTTTGTTGCTTCTTTTCGTTCATAATTATCCCCAAAATAAATACTTATCCACAACCATTTTTATAAATTTCACTATCTTATAGGATGGTTATGTTTGCCTACTCAGAATTAAAATACCATATTACCATATTTATGTAAATATGTATGATTACACAATGCGCGTTGGAATTCTAACGAATATTTGCTTTAACAATGATTTTTCACACTCAAACTCTCAACCTCCGTCGCTTGTTACTTTTTTAAAAAGGAATAAATTTAACATTAAGTAAGCTATCATGCTTCGCCTGCTTGGAGGCATGGTCTCATTCCGTCACTTGACGGAATCACGCTTCTAAAAACGTTCTACGGTTGCCGCTTTGTATGTCGCTCCATGTGGAACGTTTTTTTATTGTCTTTATAAGTTTTAATGGGGAAATACTAGATTTATAAGAGAGTGCTAAAGTAATCTTACTTGGTTGCCATTTCGCTAAATACTATCTTTCCGGCCGAAGATTGAATAACTTTCAAAACTCTAACGCTCACATCCTGCCCTACCTTATCAACACCGTTTTCAATAATAACCATGGTTCCGTCAGAAAGGTACCCTATTCCCTGTTTCTTCTCTTTCCCCTGCTGAAGTACCTTTATCGTAAAATCTTCCCCTGGAAGCATGACGGTCTTTAAGGCATTTATAAGATCATTTATGTTTAAAACCTTTATCCCCGATACCTTGGCAACTTTATTCAAGTTGAAATCAAGTGTCATAAGCTTTACCTTCTTCTCCTTGGCATATTCTATAAGGATCCTGTCAACTTCCTTCTCTTTTGTTTTAATATCCGGAATTAAAACTCTGGTTCTTTTCTTCAGTTCCTTCACCAAATCCAAACCCATTCTTCCTCTGCTTCTTTTGACCTTGCTTTTAGTATCGGCAAGTTTTTGAAGCTCGTTTATGACATTTTGGGGAATAATAAAAGGCCTATCCATAAAACCTGCTTTAACCACATCCAAAAGCCTTCCGTCTACAAGAACCGATGTATCAAGCAAAATGGCGTTTTCTATCTCCTGTTTTTCCTTTATACTCTTCTCCTCTGCTTTCATCTTTTGCTTGCCTCTTCGAGCCTGCTGAATCCTTTTTGATTGCTGATCCCAAAAACTGGTTACTATACTAGAAACAGTCGCGACCACCAACCCCTCCAACCAATATTTCAACTTTACAAGTAGAAGCGGAAACACAAAGTATCCAAATACCGAAAGTGCCCCACCCACCAATACCTCAATTACTGTATGGGTTCCAAACAGTGCTAAATCAGAAAAAAGGAGTTTTTTTGAAACGCCGTACCCTAACGCAAAAAACAAAACGGCACATATAATTCTTAAGACAATGTGAGCCTCTTTTAGAGTTGGTCTTTTCTTATTCACTTTTGAGTCCGGCGCTTTTACCATCTTGACTTAATATTAGACTATAGGAAAAAGGAAAACTACAAGTGAACATTAGAGTATTAGCTGAAAAATTAAAGGGCTTTATTCATTGCATCTATAATGTTTGATGTATGATCCGAGCTTATTACATTTGGATAACCTAATTTTCCTGCTTCTCTTGTTCTTCTTTCCTGGTGCGGGACTTGTCTTATTTCTCCGCTAAGTCCGCACTCCCCAAAAGCAGCCGTTCCTTCCTTTATGGGTTTATCTTTAACGGAAGATGCTATTGCCAAACAAACGGCCAGATCCGCAGCGTACTCATTCACCTTAAATCCCCCGGCAATACTTAAATAAACATCATAATTACTCAAGCTAACTCCCGCTCTTCTCTCAAGAATCGCAATCAAAACCTGAAGTCTTGTGTTGCTAAAACCGCTTGCGGTTCTTCTTGGGTACCCAAAAGATGTTTTTACGGTCAAAGCTTGGATTTCAAAAAGCAAAGGTCGATAACCTTCCATCACAACGGTTACGCAAGAGCCCGCCGCATTCAGCATCCTTTGTTTCAAGAAAAGTTCTGACGGATTTAGGACTTCCCTTATCCCCTTCTCTGTCATTTCGAATATCCCAACCTCAGACACCGGACCAAATCTGTTTTTTGTGGTTCTTAATACTCTAAATAAATGCTGAGAATCCCCCTCAAGATACAATATCGTATCCACCAAATGTTCCAAAACCTTAGGTCCGGCAACCACACCTTCCTTTGTGACATGGCCTATTAAAACAAGCGGTATTCCAGATGACTTGGCAGCATTTGTCAGCATCTGGGTGCATCCTCTGACTTGAACCAAAGACCCGGCAGTACCAAGTAATTCATCCGAATAAAGAGTTTGGATCGAGTCCACAATAACAAGTCCCACATCCTTGTTTTTTTCTATATTAGAAACTATTGACTCAGCGTTAGTTTCTGAAAGCATTAAAAGATTGTCTGCTTCATACCCCATTCTTTCAGCTCTAATTTTTACCTGCTCTACACTTTCCTCACCACAAACATACAAAATATTTATGTCTTTCAAGCTCTTAGAAATTTCAGTAATAATTGTGCTTTTTCCAATACCGGGTTCCCCTGCCAACAAAACCACCTGCCCCGGGACAAACCCCCCACCAAGTACACGATCAAATTCACCAATTCCGGATGTAATTCTTTTTGTGGGAGATGTCATAACTGAGGATAATTTCACAGGTTCCGCCGAATATCTTATTTGCCCAGATGTTTTAGATTCTTTTGAAGCGATAACATCTTCAACAAAGGTATTCCACTCACTACACTCCGGGCACTGGCCCACCCATTGATATGAGGTGTAACCGCAATTTTTACAGGTATAAACCGTCTTGAATTTAGACATCTTGCCTTTTTTCAAAAATCCGGCAGGGTTACTTATCCTTATCTTGGCTTCTTGTGCTTAATGCAAGTTTTTGGTTTTCACCATCAACCTGAATTACGACTGCCTCAACGTCGTCTCCCTCTTTCAAAGGTGACTCAGCCTCCGAAACATGGATCAAACCATCAAGTCCTTTTTCGATAGTTACAAAAGCACCAAAGGGTACTATCTTGCTAACCTTGCCTTTTATGGTTGTACCAACAGGATATTTCTCTGCAACTGTTTCCCAAGGGTTCGGGGTAAGCCTTTTAACACTTAATGCAAGTTTATTTGATACTTCATCAACGCCAAGAACCATTACTTGGATTTTCTGCCCGACTTTGAAATAGTTAGATGGGTGGTTTACTTTTTCCCATGCAATCTCACTGATGTGAACTAACCCTTCTACGCCATCAAGGTCAACAAAACCCCCAAATGGCATTATTCCAGTAACTATTCCTTCAACGGTGCTGCCCATTGCAATCTCTGAAAGTCTTTTCTTTCTGGACTCTTCGCTGTAAGAAGTCAATGCGTCTTTTTCAGAGAGAACAAATCTATTTTTTTCTTTATCAAGCTCAATAACTTTTACTCTTAATGTCTTTCCGGATAGTACTTTTAGGGACTCTTTTAGCTCGGCTTCACTTCCTGCTGCAAACTTTGCAACATCATTTGCAAAGTGAACTCTATCTAAATGAGAAAGCGGTATAAAACCTCTTAAGCTCAAGCAGTCGCACAAAAGCCCTCCCTTGTTGTATTCAATGACAACGGCATCAAGCACGGAGCCAGTTTCAAATGCCGCTTCAGCATCTTTCCACTTCATATCTTTTTCAGCTTTTTTGAGTGATAAAACTATGTAACCCTGGGCATTTTCAGCCTGAACAACTTTTGCTGAAATAGCATCTCCTGGTTTTAAACTTTTGAATGACTTATCTGCATCTGTGAGCTCAGATCCAGTAATAATACCTTCTGATTTTGCTCCTACATCAACTAAGATTTCTCTGTGGCTAGCTGATACCACTACTCCGTTGATCATATCTCCCACTCGGAGTTCTTTCATCTGCAAATCTTTATCAGAAATAAACTTTGACATCGCAGATTTTTCATTATGAACTTTTCTTGCTTTTGTCATGTTTGGTTTTTGGGTGTTTGGGAAAATGAGACAATCCTGCGATTGTTATTTCCAAAGCAACCGAAAAACCCCCTTTCCGCCCTTTGAAGGACAAGGGGATTATATATAAACAACAACTAAAACTCAAGAGAAAAGTTATATACTCTGATAAAATAATACTGGTTTGTAAAGTTATTAATAAAACATTATGAAAATAAGGGAAATACAATGTAAGAGCGCTATAGGAAAATGCGGTTTTCCTGGCGGCGGTTGGTCAATAAACCCATATGTAGGCTGCGAACACGCCTGCGAGTATTGTTACGCCAGATTCATGAAAAGATTTACAAATCATGAAGAACCTTGGGGTGAATTTGTAGACGTTAGAGTAAATATTCCAGAAGTATTAAAGAAAGAACTTAAATCAGATAAGTACAAGGGGGAAACTATTTACATTGGAACTGTAACTGATCCCTATCAACAAGCAGAAAAGAAATATAAACTCACAAGAAAAATATTAGAGGAGTTAGTTGATTACCCTACTTCGGTCAGTATACTTACTAAATCAGATTTGATTCTTAGAGACCTGGATTTGATTAAAAAATTCAAAAAAATAGATGTAAACTTTACATTTAATACCCTTGATGAGCAGTGGAGAAAAAGAGTAGAACCTAACTCCTCTACTTCAAAAGAAAGACTTAACGCAATGAAGAAACTTTCAGACGAAGGTGTGTCCGTATACGCAATGGTTGGACCTTACTGGCCCTTTTTTACCGATCCTGAAAAGATATTTAAAGAGTTAAAGAAAGCAGGAGTTAGGCATGCTTTTTCAGAAAGTTTTAACACAACAGGATCAAACTTCGTTGGAGTTGAAAAGGTATTAAAGAAATATTATTCAGACAAACTAGTCAGGATGAAGGAAATATTTTTTGATAGTAACTTATTTTACGATTTTTACGTGGAAGCAGAACAGAAATTAAAAGATGCGTTCAAAAGATATAATATCCCGGTAACTATTTACTTTAGAACTGGACATACGGGAAAGTTTAAAAGGTAGATTCGTGGAAATACCTATTAACCCAATGCTTGGCTCCCTTTATTAGACCTTATGTGAATCGTGGAGAAGTTATCCTTTTACTCCTAAGGAGATAAGAAACAATATTCTTGACTCACAAATTTATTAAAGACATAATTTAAACTGATGGATCCAGACACAACCCTAAAACAACAAGATCAAGTAATTACAGACAGACCTTATGTTGAGGAATCAATGTGGAGCGCGTTCCAAAATATTCTGACCTTTATCTCTCTGGCCTTTTTTTCTGGATCACTACACACTCTGTGGAGCATTTTTGTAAATCATTGGGTACCAACAAATGAAAATGCATACACCGGATTGGTTAGCTCTTATCTGTTGAATTCCTCGATTGCAACTTTATTAGTATCCGCCCCTCTTTTCGTTTTTCTATTTATCAGCACAAATAAGAAGTATTCCAAACAACCCGAGCTTAAAAAAACTCGAGGTAAGAGAACTTTAAATTACATAATCTTAATTGTTACCTTTATAATTCTTATCGTTCGTACTGTCAGCGCCATTAACACAGCCTTAAATGATACTTTCACTTTAAACTTTGGATTTAATTTGCTTGTTACCTTTGTAATCAGTGGTTTTATATTTACTTATTATTTGTACGAAGTTAGAGTTGAAAAACACCCGGCACCAATGTCGAAATACGTTATTAGCTCTATCATAATTTTGCTAGTAGCAATCACAACTTTTATTATTAGTCTGCCCATTAGAAGCGACCTTAAACAAAAAGATCGATCAATACCCGAACCTTATACCCGCCAACTGTAGTGGTACCTAAAAAACCTTTCTCGTGACCGCTAACAAATTATCTTCCCCGACACAGTAGGTCCAGGGTTTAGGCTTTTCTATTAGTGGTGCCAAATGCCTCCCCATACGGAACTTTATCCGAAGTTTGCAGGTGCATTTAATTTGTATGAGGAAATTATAAAGAGCTAACTATTGTGAGCAGCATCCCGGCGGCGACCTATCTTCCCAAGAATTGCTCTAAGTATTTTCGGCACGTGTGGTCTTAACTTCTCTGTTCGGAATGGAAAGAGGTGTGACCCCACCGTCATCACCACCGAGATGCTGCTCACAATAAATTTTCAAAGTAAAGATTCTTTTGAAAACTGAATAGAAAGTCTAAGTCCTACTTCTTTATATAAGTAAATATAAAGTGCGCTAGCATTAGTACTGTTCGGCTGAACACATTACTGTGCTTACACCCACAGCCTATCAACCTGGTATTCTCCCAGGAGCCGCGTCCAAATAAATTGGAGTGAATCCTAATTTTGAGGTATGCTTCGTGCTTATATGCTTTCAGCACTTATCAAGTCCCAACATAGCTACCCAGCAATGCTCCTGGCGGAACAACTGGCACACCAGAGGTTAGGTCATTCCGGTCCTCTCGTCATCAAATCTCCTATCACTAGGAGGATAGACTATATCTTCACCGCCATCTATTCTCTCGAATAATGCTGCGGTGTCGGCGTATTACCCATCCATACAAAAGTATGAAATGAGTCCTTCTACAAAAGTAGAAAAGTCGTTACGGGGTCAAACCTAAAGATTTTAGTAACTCTGTTTCGGTTTTCTTTAGATCGACTTCCCACGGTATTATCTTAGGAGTTTCTGGTCCTCAAGTAAATATACTTTTATACCATGCACGTCACCTTGAGACCGCGATAGTGACGTACAAACCGCCAAGACTCCACCGTTATTAGCCGCATTTTCAACTGGGGTTTCCCCTAGAAGTAGCAATTAAGTTCTTACTAGGAATGAGCCCTCTCAGGATTCTACACTCATTGTGGAAATGGACCGAACTGTCTTACGACGTTCTGAACCCATCTAACGCGCCTTTTTAACCGGCGAACAGCCGGACCCTTGGAACCTGCTCCAGCTCCAGGATAAGACGAGACGACATCGCATGATGAATCAACTATTTCTAGTTGCATTGACTATATCTTCTTTCCTCTTGTCTTTAAAAACTAATTTTTAAAGAGTAGGAGTCGGCGTGTGATAGAGATTAAGCACTCTATCTCACCTTTTGAATGGTTTTGACCATTCTTAAGGATCAGTCGATACGGGGTTCGCTTCAACACGAACTTCCCACGGTATTCCCCTTCGTTTCATTTCTCATGAATCGTTAGGCGTTCACCGTTATTAGCCGAATTTTTGGTACGAAATTACTTTCGCAGCACCCCTGATTTATGTCTAAGGTGCCAAACCTTACCGCCGCTATGGACGCTCGGGTAAGATAAGCCTGTTATCCCCGGGGTAACTTTTATCCGATAAGTTCCGGGCCTACCACTAAGCACTCGGAAGATCACTAAGTCCTACTTTCGTATCTGCTCGACTTGTAAGTCTTGCAGTCAAGCTCCCATATACCTTTACGCTTACAATGCCATTTCCATCGGCATTAAGGGAACCTTTGAGCTCCTGCGTTACTTTTTAGCAGGAATCCGCCCCAGATAAACTGCCCGCCTGGCATTGTCCCTCTCGCAGGTTATGCGAGACGGTAAGGCTCTCAGAAATAGTAGAGAGGTGTTTCATTGACGTTTTAAACGGTTAGGTTCAAAACTCCCTCCTACACTACACAACTAAAACCGATTGCCAATACCAAGCTACAGTAAAGCTCCACGGGGTCTTTCTGTCCAACAATGAGTAACCGGCATCTTCACCGGTAGTTCAATTTCACCGAGTTAGTGGTTAAGAGAGCGCTCAGATCGTTACGCGTTTCGTGCGGGCCGGAACTTCACGTTATTCCACTATCGCTAGTGGCGCTGACTATATCTTTGTTTCTCAGAGTTGAGAAACACCGGCGTGTGATGTAGCTTTACAACGTTATCTTGTAAATAAATACCACATCTCATGTTCATCATACTAGTGTACAAGGAACAATCAGTCGATCGGGGGTTATCTATTAATAATAGAACTAATAGAAACTTCCCACGGAATCACCATGAAAACTTGCCCTTTATATCCCTATAATAAAGTTTTCAGGCTTTCCCGTTATAAGCCGGTACGGGCTTGCTCATCGCTTACCCGGCAAGGGATTACGCTACCATAGACAATTTTCGTTATCACCTCGAACTCTCTTAATATTCGAGGATCCTTCGTGTCGCCACGAAGATCGGACTATATCATCCCACTATCTAATGTGGGTTTGGCGTTTAGTCTCTGAGGATTGATCCAAAGATCTAAGAACATAACCTAAAAGATACTTTTTGTTTTTACCACATTTGCTCATTTTGCAGGCGAGTCTAGTTAACCTAGAAAAGCCGTTAAAGTTGAGCTGTTCCTTATTAGCTAGTGCATAAACTATCTCCTTGAATAAGGAGAAGTCTTTGTACTTACTGCCAATAAGAGGATGTTCTTCAAAAAACGGAATAACATTCGAAACCAGATTGTTGATACTATTTACACAATAAACATATCCGGAAGAATCATTCTCGCTTTTACGGATGTAACCACACCCTAAAACATCTCTGAAAATGTGAAGCATCTTGTCATTTTCTTTCGATTGATAAATCTGAAACAACGGGTCAAGCTTCCAGCCGAAGTAAGAGTATTTGTTTTTGCAAACATTTACATTGAAACTTCCCTCGCTGTCAGCAAATCCCGCTAAATAATATTTCAGACTATCCTTGTTCTTTGGAACTCTTTCCTGCTGATTACCCGCACTTGAAGCATTTTCACTATCCATGATCGAATACTACCGAAAATGGAAAGTAGCTCAAGATACTTTTCTCTACTTTGTGTAGAGAGTGACCACATCTTTGGTAAAAAGTGTGGACGGGCGTCCCAGCATATGGCCAAATTTTCATTGAAAAGAATTTAAATTCTAAATTCTAATCAACGGAAGGTTTGCACAAAACCTTCATAACTGCCCTACTACTACAGTTATAGTTACTGCTGCCGTTCATCCGAGCTTGAACCAGAAGCCTCCAACCTTGCGGTTGGTCACCCCCGGTCTTAACTTACGGACACTGGGCACGCGTCGGCCCCTATACCTCCCATTACTGGTTTAGCAGAAGCCTGTGTTTTTGTTAAACAGCCGCCTGAGCCATTTTTGTGTCCCCTACAACCTTTCGGCGCAGGGCATCCTTTTCCCGAAGTTACGGATGTAATTTGCCTAGTTCCTCAACCACCATTCTCTCGTTCGCCTTGGTATCTTCTACCCATCTACCTGTGTCGGTTTGCGGTACGAATAATGTAAAGTCTCCCTAGAAGATTTTCCTGGAAGCTTGCGTGAACCAAATTGCCCACCTTGCGGTGAACTATTCCTAAGCTCATGTAAAAACGCCCGCGCGGATTTGCCTACGCAGACTAACTTGCTTTTGGAACCCAAATCCTTTTCAGGCCTGGTCCATCATGCTCCGTCCCTCCATTGGTAATAACGACTCTACATCAGTGCAGGAATATTAACCTGCTGTCCATCGGATACGCCCTTCGGCCTCTCCTTAGGATCGACTAACCCTCCGCTGACTGGCATGGCGGAGGAAACCTTAGACTTTCGGCGTCCGTGGTTTTCACACGGATCTCGTTACTCATTCCAGCATACTCACTTGATGCCGCTCCACCACATCTCACGGTGTAGCTTCACAGCTGCATCAAAGCTCCCCTACCCCTTGTACAATAAAGTACAAAGCCACGACTTCGGTTTTTTACTTTAGCCCCGTTAAATCGTCGGCGCAAAACCGTTTAACTAGTGAGCTGTTACGCTTTCTTTAAAGGATTGCTGCTTCTGAGCCAACCTCCTAGCTGTCTTAACGGTTTCACTTCCTTGCCCACTTAGTAAAAATTAGGGACCTTAATCGATGGTCTGGGTTGTCGCCCTTTCGTACCACGAGATTTCCCCGTAGTACTGACTCCCCGTGTCAATCATCCGCGCATTCGGAGTTTGATAGGAGTGGGTAGACTTACGCCCCCCATCCCCTTCCAGTATCTCTACCTCACGGAATAAAACACGAAGGTCATGCCAAAACATGTTTCGGGGAGAACCAGCTATCGCCAAGTTTGATAAACGTTTAGTCACTAACCACAACTCATCCGAGCACTTTTCCTCGTACACCGGTTCGAGCCTCCATCCATCTCTCGATGGACTTCACTCTGGTCATGGCTGGCCCACTTGGCTTCGGGTCTGATGCTGCGGACTATTCGCCCTATTAAGACTTGGTTTCCCTACGCCTCCTCTGCTTTCACAGATTAAGCTTGCCCACAGTATCAACTCGCTGGATCATTCTTCAATAAGCACTGTATCACCAACCTTAAAGGTTGGCTTTACAAGCTTGTCTGCATGCGGTTTCAGGATCTATTTCACTCCCCTAACAGGGGTTCTTTTCACCTTTCCCTCACGGTACTATTCGCTATCGGTGTATTCATGTATTTAGCCTTACGATGTGGACATCGTATATTCACACAGGGTTTCACGTGTCCCGTGCTACTCAGGATAAACCCAAAGAGTTACTTTTGTTTCGAATACGAGGCTCTTACTCTCTATGGCGCGCCTTTCCAGGCGTCTTTTTCTACAAAAGTAATTTGTAACTCTTTTCCGTCCCTAAAGACGGAAGCGGGTTTTCCATACCCCCAATTTTCTTGTTCGAAGATGAAAAATAGTCTGATAAATCAAACTACTCTCATCTAAGAACAATTTGGGTTTGGGCTAGTCCCTTTTCGCTCGCCGCTACTAAGGGAATAACAATATTGTCTTTTTTCCTCCGGCTACTATGTTGTTTCAGTTCGCCGAGTACCTTCCTAAACACCTATTAATCCACCTTTCGGTGAAATTTTCAGTGAATGGTGATCTCGTTTTGCAACGGATCGGGTTTCCCCATTCGGAAATCTCCGAGTAATAGCGCTTCTTGACAGCTCCTCGAAGCTTAAAGCAGTCTTGCACTTCCTTCATCAGCATGAATACCCAAGGCATCCACCACATGCATTATTAACTTTCATATCTACTTAAGAAATTGAACTTGTTTTACTCACCTTTAATAAAGATTGCTCTTTAAAAAAGAATGAATGACTTTCTATCCAGTTTTCAAAGAACCTTATCAGCGATTTGCTGAAATTTCACCTGACAAATTTTATCAGGTAGAACCTCAGTAAATCCATTTCCTACGCGGTTCTGGTGGACCGTAGCGGGGTCGAACCGCTGACCTCTACATTGCAAATGTAGCGCTCTAACCAACTGAGCTAACGGCCCTCGGCACACTAATATAGTTATGCAAAACCAACCCTGCATCACTGCCTTTGCTTTTTCAAATATTATTTATCTACTTTTTTATTGAAATCTAGAGCTTCTACGAGGAGAAAGTTAGTATTCCATTCCGTATGGGAGATAGTACTACAAAATATAAAGGCAAGTCAATACCCAGTTGTTTCAACGGAAAAACGCTGCTATAAATTATTTGAAAGAGAGAATTTTAAACAGGGTTTCTGCTAATTTTTCGGAGTCATGCCTCAATAAACTTCTTTTCAAGGTGTCTGATTTACTAGGCTTAAACACAGTATTGGATAATAAATTTGTTCGAATTACTTTAGCTTCATGATAAAAGTCTCCCTCAATATCATCTACAACCGGTACCGCATTATCTACTTCTTTATAAGTCTTCACAATTTCCTTATCGAAGGGCTCGTTGTTTACTAGTATGTAATCCAAAGTCTCCCCCATCATGTACTCCTCAATCTTATTTACAAAATCCGACACTTTATAATCATCAGTTTGCCCTGCCCGGGTCATCAAATTACTAATAAAAATCTTTTTTGTATTTAAATTGGCCAATATCTCAGGCATTCCTTGAACAAGAAGGTTTGGAAGGAGGCTTGTGTAAAGATCTCCCGGTCCAAATATTATGTAATCGGCGCGTTCTATTGCATGTTTAGCGTCAAGATTTATCAAAGCATTTGGTTTCAAAAACATTTTGGAAATCTTGCTTTTTCCAAAGTATTCATCTATTTGAGATTCCTGATCAAATGAAGTTCCATCCTCATAAACAGCACATAAGGAACTATTATCTAAGGTGACCGGAATCACATCCCCCCGTGTTTGTAATACTCTTGTGGCATACTCTACTGCTTCTTGTGTCGATCCCGTGATTTTCTCAAGAGCTGAAAGAAAAATGTTTCCGAAATTATGTCCTTTTAAATCTCCGCTTTCGAATCTGTATGTAAAAAGCTTTCTCCAGATTTCATCTGATTCAGAAAGTGCAACTAACGCCTGTCTTAAATCCCCCGGAGGTAGTACACCAAGCTGATCTTTAAGCCTCCCTGTAGAGCCACCGGAATCCATCATAGAAACAATAGCAGAGAGTTTAACAGGATAGTTTTTCAAACCTGATAACACCACAAAAGTTCCCGTTCCCCCACCTATTGTTACTATGTTAGGATTGGATTTCATATACTTATTATATCAATGAGATGGGACTTATTCTTTTAATAGACTCAAAATTGGCTGTATGTTAGAATTTGCTCACTTTATGCGGGTGATTAGCTCAGTCGGTTAGAGCGCTTCTCTGATAAGGAAGAGGTCCTAGGTTCGATCCCTAGATCACCCACCATTAGAAGTTTAGTTATATTCTCTCTTGTGAACAAAACCTTGGATAAAGCCATAAGACCCTTAATAAAACTCATGGAAAGCTTCGGGATGGATACCTCTGATTGGTGCATTTCAGGCGAGTACGCATGGATTCTTAACGGCTACGACGTACCGATGAGAGAAAATCATATAGACATCTATGTCAAAGAATCAAAAATTCCTTGGAAAGTTAGAGATAGGGTTCAAACTGTTCCGCCAAAAGGTACTCCAGAGTTGGAGGCATACTCGAAGTACATAGAAAAATACAACATTGCTCTCCACATGGTTCCCTTGCCAAAACCAAAAGTCACTGAACGTTTAATTGACACCTACTCGTTTAAAACAAGGGTGGGTGGTGCTGACGTAAGTGTGATTAATCCAACTGGCAACCTTTTTGATCTTGAAACTACTTTGGGAGTGTATTCAGCGGAGGAACTTGGACAAGATAGATTAAGTAGATGGCAAAGTTATTTAGAAGCTGTCTATAAAGTCACTAGCACTAAAGACGATAAACGGTTCACTGAAAAATCAAAGCATCTTCTTGAAAAGTATTTTCATTTCAAATCTATAACAAAAGCCTAATAATATCCTCTCTAGTCTTCGGTTTACCCTCAGATCCTAGTAACCACAAAGCTTTATCAAATATCAACCAGCTCTTACCTGAAGATAAGCAAGCCTTGTTCCATAGTTTTTTAACAAAATCTATATTCTTTTGACTCATTTGGTCGGTATCTGTGTAGCCTAACAGGTAAGCTATCCTTACATCATGAACGTCCACGGGTGGCAACACGGTGTCGATATCCGAAAAAGTATAACCAAATGTATTTATCATGGTACGAACAAAAAAGTTACCAATTTTCGGTCCAAAGCCACGAAAATCCTTTAACCTTTTTAGAACATCTTGGCAACAGGAAATGTTTTCAAAAATCTTCCTGGGGTCACTTTCATACTTAGTTAGTAATATATCTGTATTTACACAGTATCTTTTAACAGCTTCGTTTATATATCTAGGGCGAAGATATTCTTTTAGATAATTTGTTAAAACACCATCAGTTAAAGTTGTTAGAAACTTAGGAGTAAAAAACTCTTTATTTTCTCTATATAAGCGATTAGCTCCGTTATACAGAATCTGAGATTTCATCGCATAATCAAGTTGGAGAACATAAAAAATGTATAAAGCTTTATGCAGATCATCAAGTTCCACTGGAATAAGCTCTTCGGCATTTATTTTCTTCTGGAATATACCCCTCCCTTCGGTGTATTGGTTGACTACCACTTTCACGAACTCACTTGGTTTCATATAGACAAGTTTAGCATTTTACTAGCTCTGCGGTAGAAAAATTTTAAGCATCCTAATTGGCTGTACGATAGAATTTGCTCACTTTATGCGGGTGATTAGCTCAGTCGGTTAGAGCGCTTCTCTGATAAGGAAGAGGTCCTAGGTTCGATCCCTAGATCACCCACCAAAGCAATGCTTATAGATTTCCAACAGGGTTTTAATAAATAGCAGTAGGTTCGAGCCCATTCTAGGGAGCCAATAAATGCTAACTCAAGCATTCGGAGCACTACTCTTCAGTTGGGGATAAAACTTCTCTAGGATATCAAAATCCTTTTCGTTCTTTTCCATTACTACATCTCGTTTTTGCTGCATTTTCTTAAACTTATATACTAAATACGGAGAGAAAAACTGTACTGGTACTTCGCCTATCTTACGTTCCCATACAAGTTCAGAAGCCTTAATAGGAAATATAAATTTCTCTCCCCCAGACACTTTCCTATCAATTACATCATCACCAGAAATATCTATACCTACAACATCTATATTAATATCTTTCTGTATGTCTTGAATAAAAGTGTGAGCATAAAAAGATAGGCTAGGGTCTGTATTTGGATATGTCGCGACTTCAAAATTCGCTTTGTGGAATATTTCTTTAAAAGTTGGGATGTCTGCTACCAAAGTTGTTAAATCCAAATCGTCATGTTCTCGCGTCACATAACCAACTGCTAAATCTACAGCAAAACCTGCCTGAACTAACAAAAACTTTTCAAGTACCGTTCGTGCTGACATCATCTTTAATGGGATGTCGAGGTAAATAGCTGTTACCGAGTTGGAAAAAGTGCCAAGAAATTTCTCCTTGCTTATACTCTCAAGGGTTTTATAAGGATAATTCATACTTAAAGTATACTATGGTTACCTTGAATAATTTAATGGTTGCGTATGGAGTAACCGTAAAACTCATTGCACAGTACGGAATATGGAATGTTACTTTACAAAGCATTTTCTAACCTCCAAAGCTATGGGGAGCCAAATAACACCATTGACTTTCGATAATTATCGAAATACAATGTATTTACTATGAGAAAAATCGAAACAATCTGGCACGATCTATTAAATGACTCCCTAAACGGCTCGTTTAAACACACCCAACAAGATTTGGCCATAAAATACAACTACTCCCTCAGCACTATCAATCACGCTTTGGAGATACCCACCAAAATGGGGGCTATCCGCAAAGAGTCAAAGTTTTTTGTATTAGAGGACTTTTTCAAACTTCTGTATTATTGGGCTAGCGTCCGCAATTTGGAAAGAGATATCGCATATAGTACGTACTATCCGGATCGAATACTAAAAGCAGAAAGTGAAATCCCCGCAGGCTGTATTTATGCCGGTTATACCGCCGCAAAGCATCTTTTAGATGAGCCTCCTGCCGATTACGACAAACTTTACTGCTATTTTGACGATATTAATAGCTTCAGAGAAAGATTTCCCTTTAATAAGAAGCGAGAACCAAACATATTTGTTATTAGAAAACCTCAAAACATGTCCGGTGGGTTTACAACTCTACCTCAAACTTTTGTTGACATTTGGAACATGCGTGATTGGTACGCAAAAGACTTTACAAAAAGCTTAGAGGAGAAAATGCATGGAATTTTACACTGACTTAATCACACAAAAAAGCTGGGAGGAGCTAAAAGAACTTAAAAAGCTTTTGAATTTTGTTCTTATTGGAGGCTGGGCAACCTATTTACACACAAAAACTTTAAAATCAAAGGACATTGATATCATTGTGGATTTTGACAAATTACCCGATCTGGGAAAACACTATCAACTGTTTAAAAACAACAGGTTGAACAAATATGAAGCTGTCAAGAACGATGTCCAGATTGATATTTACTTACCACACTATTCAAAACTTGGTATACCGGTGGAGGAACTCATAAAAAACACGGAAAGTCTAGGTGGATTTACAGTTCTGAAAGGTAACTATCTTGCGGCTCTAAAAATTTTCACACTGCAACAGAGAGGCCGCTCTAATAAAGGTAGGAAGGATCTTATCGACATACTGGCTCTTATAAATTCAGGGGTCGTTGAACTTAGCAAGATTAAGGAGATTTCGAAAATCTACAACTTACAAACGAGCTTAGATAGCCTTAAAGTTTTCCTAGACGAGACCTTTGAGGTTAAAGAATTGAATCTTAATAAACATGGCTTTTCCAGGCTTAAAAGGGAGATCATAAAAGTTTTGGGCGGATAACTAAATATGTAAACAATAGTGAGTGGCGTGGTGGGGTAAAAACTAAACTGTTGGTCTTAAGTTTGGAATATAAATATATTCACCTTTTCTCTCAAAAATGGTTCTAACGTTGTTCACGGTGCGGAGCCACCCAAATCTAATTTCCTGCTATAATAACCTCACTTAGTAGTATGCCTCAAAAAGGAGGTGTTTAAATAAAAAAATGGCAGACAAAAAAATCGGAATTATCACTCACTTCTTCGATAAGATTTCTGTGGGAATTATTAAACTCGATGGAAAGCTGAAAGTTGGAGATAAAGTAAGAATACAGGGTGGAAAAACCAATTTCGAACAAGAAATATCAGAAATCCAACTTGAACATGAAAGTATCCCGGAAGGAAAAAAGGGTCAGGAGGTTGGCGTAAAAGTAAATGAAAAGGTAAGAGAGGGGGACGGTGTTTACCTTTTAGAGTAATTCCCCAATACCTCTTTCAAGTTTGTTAAATCAAAAACAGTCTCGCAATCCGGATGTTTTTCTTTTGTTTTTCTATTCAACCAGATTGGTTTAAATGAACCTGCTTTACAAAGCGCATCTGCTACAAAGTAATTATCATCAATCACAAAGCTCCCCTTTGGCAGTAAATCTAAAGACTTTTGTGTAAGTTTCCTCCTAATAACAAATGTAACTTCCCGATCAAAGTATGCAAGTAAACCCGACTTGTGTAATTTCAAAAGCTGAAAGCTTTTAAAACCTTCGGAAAATATCCCTAATTTGTAATTCTTAGACAAAGCTTCCAGTAAAGAAACGACTTCTGGGTAAGAGATATTCTTAAAATTCTCGTCATCAAAGAAAGCTTTGCCCACATCCTGAGTACTCACATTGTACTTTTTACTTATGTAATCAATATATTCCTCGGGATTAAAATCCGTAAACTCCGTCTCTTTTTTTACATAACCCTTTTCTGCAACGCAGATATCTTCAACTGAGATATTTAAAAACTCAGAAAGTTTACTTCTACAATTTTCTTTGAATACTAAAGTATTAAGTAAAGTGTAATCAATGTCGAAAAGGATTGTATCTCTCACTCATTTATTCTATCAAAGGAAACAATTTTGGAAACTATTCAAGAGTGAAAAGGAAAAACCCGGAATCTATATCTTTAAGAATTTTATTACGCCGGGGTCTATATCGGTTGTAAAATAGTTTCTTATCTCCGAAGGACTGACCCATTTAACTGACTCTACTTCGTGTACATCAACTATTGGCCTCGCTCCCCCACTCAGAACCATTTCACATTCATAATATTTTATACTCACATTAAATTGCGGGTGAATTCTTGCGGAAATTTTTTTCTTAACACTAACTTTTAAACCGGTTTCGTTTCTAATCTCTCTTATAAGTGCTTCTTTGGGTGTTTCTCCTTCATCAATATTTCCTCCGGGAAACGCCCATGTAAGTGTAGTTGAACCATCCAAACTTTTTTCCGGCCACACCCTACTTATAAGAATTATTTTTCCAGTTGGGTTTTTAACTATGCCCAAAACTATTTCTTTTTGTACAGTTTTTTCCTTTTTCTTCATACTTTTCGACATAAGAAAATGGCAGATTTAGAAATATTTTACCATAAACACAACGCAAAAGACCCGCATTACTGCGGGCCTTTTTTTCAAGATCGTTAAGGCAAAAAGAACGATAGCCTCATTTAAAGATTTAAAGCTTATCTTCAAACTTACCCGAGATGTTTCGTGAGAGACATCTTTATAAAATGCTGTCCTGTTGGGTTATTAAAACAGCAAGTGTAATTTCTCAAAAAGGGCTTTCCTTATACAAAGTACAGGTAAAGATTCCTATTTGGTGAAACTACTTTCCTCCCATCCGACCGACACTTAAGCATATAAATATACTTAAGTTGTCTAATCCAAGGAGAGAAAACGAATTTTCTCTTTAGAAAGGAGGTGATCCAGCCGCAGATTCCCCTACGGCTACCTTGTTCGCGTGTTCCATTATTACTAATGGCGCTGACTATATCTTCATCCTCAAAACTTATTTGAGGAGTCGGCGTGTTATGTATTTTATTATTCATAAAGATACATCTCGTCTATAACAGATGTTAAAGACTCAGTCGATACGGGGTTACCTATTAAAAATAGAAACTTCCCACGGTATTATCCTTTGGTAGGACTTCACCGTTATTAGCCGAATTTCTTTATGGAATTACTTCCATAAGTCGCAACATTCCTATTTACGACTTCACCCTCATCACTGATTCCACCTTGAGCCCATTCAAAATGAGACTTCGGGTGGCCCCAGCTTTGCTGGCGTGACGGGCAGTGTGTGCAAGACCCGAGAACGTATTCACCGGCGTATAGCTGACCGCCGATTACTAGCGATTCCAACTTCATGGAGTCGAATTGCAGACTCCAATCCGAACTGAGACCGGTTTTAAAGATTGGCTCCATCTCGCGATTTCGCTTCTCGCTGTACCGGCCATTGTAGCATGCTTCTAGCCCAGAGTGTAAGAGCAATACTGACTTGACATCGTCCCCACCTTCCTCCTCGTTGCCGAGGCAGTTCCACCAGAGTGATACAACTGGTAGTAAGGGTTGCGTTCGTTGACCCACTTAAGGGTACGCCTCACGGTACGAACTGATGACAGCCATGCAACACCTGTGCAAGTTCCGGACTGGATACCGGTCGTCCCCCTTTCAGGTTTCTACTTCATGCATGTCAAACCCTGGTAAGGTTCTCGGTTTATCAGCCAATTAAAGAGCATGCTCCACCGCTTGTGCGGGTCCCCGCCAATTCCTTTGAGTTTTAATCTTGCGACCGTACTTCCCAGGCGGCCTGCTTAACGCGTTAGCTTCGACACCCAACAAAAGTCGGGCATCTAGCAGGCATTGTTTACGGCGTGGATTACACGGGTATCTAATCCGTTTTACTCCCCACGCTTTCGTCTCTCAGCGTCAGAATAACCCCAGATAGCTGGCTTCCCCCTTGGTGTTCCACATGATATCAACGCATTTCACTGCTACACCATGTGTTCCGCTATCCCCTTGTTACCTCTAAGTTAAACAGTATTGAAAGCCTCCTCCCGGTTGAGCCGGGATATTTAACTTCCAACTTATTCAACCGCCTACAGAACTCTTTACGCCCAATAAGACCGGGTAATGCTTGCACCCTACGTATGACCGCTGCTGCTGGCACGTAGTTAGCCGGTGCTAATAAGAAGTTTACAACCCGAAGGCATTCATCCTTCACGCGGCGTCGCTGCGTCAGGCTTTCGCCCATTGCGCAAAATTCCCGATTGCTGCCCCCCGTAGGGGTGAGGCCCGTGTCTCAGTGCCCCTCTGGCTGGATATACGCTGATACCAGCTACCCGTCATAGGCTTGGTGGGCTCTTAACTCACCAACTACCTGATAGGCCGCAGGCTCATCCCCAAGCGATAAATCTTTAGTGTTGCCACCACATAAGGTATTATTCCATCTTTCGATGGGTTATACCTTACTTGAGGGTAGATTCCTACGTGTTACTCAGCCGTTCGCCATGTACATAAAGTACATCCGACTTGCATACCTTAGGCACGCCGCTAGCATTCACCCTGAACCAGGATCAAATTCTTAATAAAAAGCTAAATTACTTTTAATGAATATCCACAAATGCGTTAGGGGATATTCATCAAAGCACCCGTTCTTTTCGCCTTAATGATCTTGAAAACTCAAAATCTCAAAGGAAATTTTCAATGTACAAGAGCTGAATAGTACTTCAGCATTAAATAAATAGCAACAACTAAGTGCGTTGTCAACAAAATCGCCTAAAAATCAAAGGTACTGATCTATATTCTCTACTCTATATATAGATACTCAACCCTATCAGTACCAAAGACCTCACAAACACTTTCTCTTAACACTTCCTTTTTAAATATTGGTGAGCATGTGATCAAATCTATATGTAAAGCTTTAAACTCCGGCCATGTATGAACAACCAAATTGGAGTTTGCTAAAACAAACGTTGCTGTCATGCCACCTCCGGCAAATACTGAAATTTCTTTGCTTACGACCTTAAACCTATGCATCTTACATAGTTTCTCCATCGACCCCATTAACCTTCCTTTTGATATTAAAAGATCCGAAGCTACGTCATGAACCTTAAGAACGACATGATCTACAAAAGGAAACTTCTCATCTTCCTGCTTTTCGTATGTATAAATGTTCTTGGAATCAAACGTGATATCAACTGGGTGGGTAAACTTGTCGGCTTTCAAAACATACAAAGAACTTGAGCTTCCAACAGACTCCGCACCTTCATACTGTGCAAATTTATTTATCTTATCCTCGATAACAAGATTAAATCTATTCACAATTTCCTGTATTTTTAGAGTTTTTTCCGGAGACTTAAAACTGTTTCCGTAGTACATGAAAATATACTTACCTTCAAATCCCCCAACTTTCCCAAGCAATTCCACGGCCCTTTGCAAAAATAACGTTACCCCACTCTTCGTATAGGGTGGGTCAAAGATAACAGTATCGAATCTTCCCAAATATTTTTGATTTAACTCTTTTCTAACATCATATTTAGCAGTAAATAGATTTTTAAAATTTAAATCCTTTGCTCCTGTCTCTACTTTGGATAGAAGATCCCCATCAATATCAAAAACTGTAATACTTTTATAAGAACTACAAACTGAAGCAAGTGCCAAAGAAACTAAATCATCGTCTCCGATAAACGCAATGTTCTTTCCCTGGACCACACCCTTGTCAATGGCAACCCGAGCCTTATTGTAAGTAGTTTCAGGCGTAGCAAGAAATTGGTCGTATTCTCTTTTGGCCACTATGTCATATTTATTCCTTATTTCCAACACCTTATTATATGACAAGGTTAACTCATCAGATGGATATAAAGTCCATTTATAAGGGGGCAACTCTATCCCAGAGAGCACCTCTTTTCCCGTTTTGTTTAAGGTTACTTCATCTTCTCCGCTGTTTTCTAAATAATCGGATATGGATTTTTTAAATAACTTTAGTGTTTCTTTAGGTAGCCCTGATTTTCTGATTAAAGCGTTGTTTGAGATTTCGGGTTCGTTTCTTAATATAAATAGGAGTCCCTCAATTTCAGAGATTTTAAGATCTGGGTTTTGTATTTTTATTTGCTCAATCAAATTACTCACAGGGGTATTTTACTACACTCTACGGAAAATAGAGTTTCCTTAATTGAATAAGTCTGTGATAAAGAATATTAAAAAATAGTGAAACAATATTTAAAATATCTAACTGTTTTGGCTATATTAATTACTTTCTCTTCTCTTTTTAAGACTGGGGCTTCCTGGATTAAAACGGGTTTAGCCTCGCAATCAATAACTTCTTTGGAAAACACTCCCTTTGGTATCCTTGCCGGGGAATTAAATACAAATATCTGGGAGGTGCCGCCTCCCAAAAACGCACTTTATATATCAAAAGACCTGGGGCAAACCTGGCAAACACTTGGTCTTTCTGGCAGAGGAATCACGGATATTAAATATTACGATGGAAAAATATATGCAACAACCTACTACACTCAAAACAACACAAACGGGCTTTTTGTCTCATCGGATAAAGGCGCAACCTGGAGCTACATTGGTCCGCCGTACTCTACAAATAAGGTTACAACAGACTCACAAACTATATATCTGGGAACTGAAAATTGCGGGCTTTGGATTTCAAAAGACAAAGGGGATACATGGACTCAGAGAATCGGGATTTCCTGTGACGGAACAAAAATATACGCACTGGCCTCAAGTGACAATTTAGCAATTGTTGCAACTTTAAGATCGGTTTACAGATCTGTAGATCATGGGGAGACGTGGACAGAAATGTCCTCTTTATTAAATAAATCCTTGTACTATTTTGCTATAAATGAATCTGAGGTATTTGCCGGATCTTCGGCAACTACTGGCATTTACGCATCAATGGATTTGGGAACAACTTGGAATAAAGTTGACAGTTTTGGAAACTATGCGGTTGGGAATATCACGCATTTCAGAAATAAATATTATGTTGGCAGACAAAATCCGATTAATCAAACTTATACTGTCTACTCTACTTCAAACCTAGGAAACACTTGGGAAAACACGGGCTTAGAAATCTCGGATCCCTTTAATAAAACGAGAGATATAAATTGGATTTATTCGGAACCTGCATATTTATTTGCGGCAGTCTTATACGAAGGAGTTTACAGATATCAACTACCGGAAGATTCGATTCCCAAACTTCCAATTTTTGACATTCCTTGGACTAGTCAAGGGGATCAGGAATTAATCGACAAAATTACTGCGTACTTCGATCACAGTTACCCTCTTTTAGGTTATGCGTATTTTGTTGAACCGGAAAGTGACAAAACTACTACTCAAAATTTTTTAGGGTACAAAGACTCAGAACCTAACATTTATTATAGCTCCCACAGCGGAACCGATTTTGCTCTAAAATATGGAACGGAGATAGTAGCCCCGGCTTCCGGATATGCCAGTTATTACTACTGCAGTGCATGCGGAAACACTATTAAGATAGACCACCCGCAAGGATATCAGTCAATATATGAACATCTACAAAGTGATGAATTAATAACAAAATATGACAAAGTATGGGTAAATGCCGGTGACAAAATAGGAAAAGTGGGTATGACGGGAAAGACAAGCGGGCCCCATCTTCATTTTGAAATTTTGAGGGATTTGGGATTGGATGGAGATTACTTAAACGACTTCCCTATCGGAAGAGTCGATCCATTCGGGTGGCAAAGTTTAATAAGTTCTGATCCGTGGAAAAATTTTACTTGGAATGATTCATTAGGAAATCATCGAGGAAGTGAAAGTTCGTATTTGTGGAAAACCGATATTGGAAAGAATTCTCGTTTTATTAGTTCGGGTTCAAATCCGGAAGATTCCGACGACTTGGTATTAGACAACAAAAAGGTTTCTTTTGAAAATTTTCAAAATTCAGCGAAAAACTTTACAGCAAAAATTGTTTCTTATATCCAACCTACATTAAACAGCGTTCAAAAAAATTTAAAATATATAGAAAGCACGTCTTTCATTTTGGAAGCTTTCGACCAAAGCGGAGACATAATTTCAAACTTTGATAATTTGATAAAAATATCTATACAAATAAATCCTTTGTCACTAAGCAACGTAATTACTAGCACTATAAAACTGTATTATTGGAATCAAAACTCAGGTTTATGGGAATCTTTAGAAAGCACCTTTGATACTGTTACTAATACCCTTACCTCATATACCAATCACTTTAGCAAGTTTGCAGCATTTGCAGAAAAAGCAGATATCTTACCACCTGAAACCGTTATTTTAGTTCAAGGAGACCAATTAAACGGCTGGTTTGTAGAATACCCTTTAATTAATCTATCTTGTGACAACGAGGAAAGCACTGATATTGAAGGTATTTTTTATTCAATCGACGATGGAGAAACATGGGAATTATATAAAGAACCAATTTTAATCCAAAAAGAAGGTGTTACTGACTTTTTGTATAAGTCACAGGACATAAACGGAAATATGGAAGATACCAAAAACTATGTTATCCGTGTAAACACCCAGGGAAAAATTACAAAAACCATTAAAGTTATAGGCTCTAGATTCGAAACGAATAATTAATCCCTAATCTTTGACCTTTACGGAACAGTGAGACACAACCGCATCCATTGCTTTTATTATTTCATTAACCACATCTAGCGCCTCATTGTAACCCAGTCTTCTAAAATTATGGGGAAAGTAATGAAAAACCAAATTTCTTCCCCTCTTCCAAGCTTTCCATAATTTATCCGGAATTTCTTTTCCGCCACATATCTTTTTGTAAATACTAGAGTTATCTTCATATCCGGGATTTAAAAGTCTTCCTATTCTTATCTCATCTGAAAAATATTCGGCTTTTGTAATCAAACCTGCATCCCAAAAAAATCTTTTTAAGAACCCCTCAAATGCTTTCGCAAATGGAAATACCATAAATGAATAATCAGAGATACCGGCCTTGGACCTTTCCTTATTCTCATAAACAAAATTCAACACAACCTCCCCATCCTCTATAAGATCGCGCACTTCCGGCGTCATATAAATCCATAGCTGGGAATCTCGGGCAATGATCTGCATGAGTAAATATTAGAACAATAGACGGGAAAATCAAAACGCTTGGGTGTTGAGTTATAAATCCGAAAATCTGACTGTGGGTAATAAGGTCTCTCTAATACTATCAAGCGGAATAAAAACAACACTATAATCAGAACCCCCATAAGTCATTTTTTCGATAGTCATGCCGGGGATACTTCCGATCTTTGAGACTTTAAATTCTCTGACCTGGGAACCCCACCCCGACCTGACATAGATTTTTAAATACTGGTAATCTTTCCACTCAGATGTGTACTCAACCGCAACATCCCTATTTTCTACCTGTCCTCCACTTGTTGTATCTAAACCTTTTCCGGAAATCAGAGAAACCTCACAGGTTTCTTTATCCTTGCAAAGATACTTAGCCATGTCCCAATTGCCATAATTTGAATCTATCCTTACCAAAACTCCCCTAACATTGGATTTGATGGTGACACCCTGGACGTTTTCATCTGAGGTTTTTGAGGTAAGCACCCAGAAAGCAGCAGGAACGACTAAAAACAAACTAACTATAAAAACAAGGGGTATTAGGGGGCTTTTCTTCATGTTTAAATGGACTCATATTTCGGAAGGAGTGTCAAGAGTTTGCATACATAAAACCCGAAATCAGACTACTAAATATCGGATCTATCGAAAAATTGATTACTAAATAAGATATAATACAAACATGAAACAACCCAAAGTAGCGCTTGCCCATGAGTTTTTAGTTCAATACGGAGGGGCAGAAAAAACCCTTGAGGCAATATCTGAGATATTTCCCGACTCACCCATATACACCGCCAAATACAAATCGAATGACATGTCGAAGTATATTAACGGTAAAGAAATTATTTATCCTAAAGGCTTGATTCATAAGTTATCCTCAAAGCTTTGTTTCCTATTCTCAATGCCAACAATATTCGAAAGCTTTGATTTCAGAAAATACGATATTGTAATCTCAGACGGAACAACCTGGAACAAAGGGATACTCACGAGACCAGATCAACTACATATTTCTTATATTCACACTCCCCCGAGATTTTTATACAAATACTCTCAAGAATCCACCAAATGGGAAAAACCATTCTTTAAGCCCTTTTACAGCTATCTTGTAAACTTTATTAGAATCTGGGATTACGTTGCTGCACAAAGACCTGACTTTATAATCACTAACTCTGAGACCACAAGAAAAAGAATTCACAAATTTTATGGTAGAGACGCAAAAGTTATTCATCCCCCAGTTGATTTTTCCTTCAATTCCAAAGACGGTTTAAAAAAGGCAGTTGTTCCATACTTCGTAGCGGTTGGGAGATTATCAAAATACAAAAACTTTGACCTTCTCGTAGAAACCTTTAATAACATCCGATTCCCTCTGGTTATTATAGGAACGGGATTAGAAGAGGTTCACCTCAAGGACATAGCAAAAGAAAATATAGTCTTTAAGGGAAAGGTATCAGAAGAAGAAAAGCATCAAATATTAGAAGATTCTGCGGGACTCATAAACCCGGTTACGGATGAGGATTTTGGAATAGTTCCGGTTGAAGCAATGGCACATGGAAAACCGGTACTTGCTCACAGATCCGGCGGTCATTTGGAAACGATAATTGAAAACGAAACCGGAATGTTTTTCGATGAGGAAACAGTTGATTCCCTATCAGAAAAACTTGTCGAATTTGATAAAGCTATTAAAAATAGGGAATTTGATCATGGAAAAATAAAAGAATATGCTCAAAAGTTCTCGAAAGAGAGATTTAAAACTGAGTTTGAAAACTTTGTAAGAGAAAAATGGGAGGAAATGCAAAAGAAGGAAACTGCTCAAAACTAATATGCCGGAATTTCCAGAAGTACATACAATTTCACAAGATTTAAAGAAAAATATTGTTGGATTTAAGGTAAAAAACATACAAATCTCCAAATACTACAAAATACCCAGTAGCGTACAGGTGGGTTTAAAAGAACTTATTGGTAAAGAAATTCAAGATGTAGACAATATTGCCAAAAATATTGTTCTAAAACTAGGTGAAAACAGTTATTTGGTGTTCCACCTTGCAATGACAGGCAGGATTTTGTTACGAGAACCACCTGATGAAACCGATAATTGGGTAAAAATTGTACTAGAGCTACAAAAAGATAACAAAATTAAGCATTTAAAATTCTGTGATATGAGACAGTTTGGTAAGGTGGCAGTATTAAGCAAGAATAATCTTGACATTTTGACCTCTAAATATGGGTTAATGCCTTTAAACGAAACGGTCTCGATGGAGAATTTTCTAAAAGCGATTAAATCCAAGAAAACAACCATTAAAAATGTTCTACTTGACCAAAAAATTATCTCCGGTTTGGGCAATATTTATGCAACAGATGCTTTATTTTTAGCAAATATAAATCCAAAAACTTCAACCCAAGATATTACACCAGAGTCTGCCAAAAAGCTTTTAAAATCTATCCGTGAAATCTTAAATGAGGGAATCAAAAACAGGGGCTCTACTCTACCCGACAAAATGTACGTAGATATTTTTGGAAACTCGGGAAGTCAACAGGACCACTTTAGAATCTATCTAAAAAATATTTGTGACGTGTGTAATGGTAAGGTTGAATTTATTAAAATTAACGGAAGAGGCACATACTTCTGTCCCACATGTCAGCCGTTAAAAACCCTATGAAAATATACAATCTAAAACTTACAAATTATAGGAACCACTCAAAACTTAACCTGGATTTTGATGATAAACTTACCTTAATAACAGGACCCAATGGCTCGGGAAAATCGAACATATTGGAAGCAATTCACCTACTTTCAACAGGAAGGTCTGACAGGTCAAGGTATGACAGAGACCTTATTCAATATAATAAATTCTTTTGTACGGTAGCAGCAAAAGTAAGCACGGGCGAGGAGAAATTTGATCTAGAACTTCAGATAATTGGTAGTGAAAAAGGTGGGAACCTTTCGATAAAAAAAGCGAAAATAAATAAGGTTGCAAAAAGCATTCAATACTTTACAGGGATATTTAATTCAGTTCTTTTCTCTCCCGAAGACATACAGCTTACAACAGGTTCTCCATCAGAAAGAAGGAAATATATTGATAACTTAATTTCTCAGGTAGATATAAATTACAAACGAGCACTAAACGATTACGTTAAAGCAGTTAGACAAAGAAATAAATTGTTAGAAAATATTTCGCAGGGAACCGGTGGCTGGGATCAAATCGATTTTTATACAAACCAGATTCTGACTAACGGAATGCTTATTCAGGAAAAAAGAGGCAAGATGTTTAAAAACATAAAATCTATAATTGGCGATAACGGAATCAAACTGGGAGGAGAAGGAACAAAACTTGAACTTGAATACAAAAAAAATGAGATTAGTAAAGAAAGATTAGAAGAGTATAAAAACCGCGAAATAGCAGCAAAAACCTGTCTAATAGGTCCTCACAGAGACGACTTTGAAATACATTTTAATAAGCACAATGTTTCTGAATTTGGGTCCCGAGGAGAACAAAGAACATGTGTATTAGCTTTAAAACTAGCCGAGATTGAATACATAGAAAAGATTAAAAAAGAAAGACCAGTTCTTTTGTTAGATGATATTTTCTCCGAACTTGATGCAAAACATCAGGAAGCGGTTCTTCAAACAATCGAGGGACAACAAACAACCATAACAAGTACTGCAAATCTGGAGTTTATAAAAGATAAAGCTTTGAGAGTAGTTTTACTACCGATAGAATAAAAAACCTCCGGTCTAAATATTAAACCGGAGGCCCAACAGATTCTCGCAATCTCAGCCTAGGAAGATAGTGGAACCAGGAAAGGCACGGGGGGACACACTTCTCTTTCATTCTTGAGCACAAGGATGCTTAAATCTGCACCCTCTCCCTTAAGGACAGAGGGGTCTACTGGCACCTGGGCGAGCCCCACCAGGTTGAAGCCAAGGAAGCCGGGGTGAATTAAAACTTCTTTTTTGAAAACCTCGGAACCCCGAACGCAGATCTTGACCACGACACGATCGAGGAGCACCCCTCCCCGCCTCACCAGGTAAATCATAAAGTTGTCGTTGCTAAAAGAGTGCAAAACGATTGTCTCCATATCTCTTCTCCTTTTCTCTAGTTTTGGCAACATTGTATCACAACATTCAAAATATTTACTTTTTTGCGGGAAATATGCGAGAATTATTCAGTATGTTTCTGCCGGAATATTCAATAACCCCAAAGACACTTAAAAACATCTCCTCTATTGAGTATGGCAAAGCCATTATAGAAAACACCACGATACTGCCCTCGTGGGAGTTACAACTAAAAAAGGAGGCTTTGGTAAAAATAATTTATGGATCTTTGCAGCTTTTGGGAATAAATGGTGATCAACAAAAAATAAAAGCCTCGATAGATAATGTAAGCAGATCAAACCATCGGGAGACCACAAACATAATAGTGGCCGCTCAACTGGCTGAAGAGATTTCAAAAAACAACGAAATAGAAGAAGTGGACCTTAAATATATTCACAAAACACTGACCGAAGGAATACTTCCTAAGGTAAAACAGGGGGCTTACAGAGGAACAAAAATCCAAGGCAAAACATCCCCAGAAAAAATACTGGCTCAGATGGTTCAGCTTTTTGATTGGTATAACAGCCTAGATGCTAAAGAAACCCATCCCATAATAACATCCGCAATAATAAAAGCTTACCTTGAAGTCATCAAGCCTTTTGAGGAACTAAACAATGTCTCCTCTAACCTACTTACCTATATCAGTCTCAAAACACTGGGATATGGTTTTAAAGACTTTATATCTTTGGAAAATTATTACAAAAATACAAAAAACGAATATGAGAACCAAATAGACTCTCTTGATTTGGAGGAGCCGGATTTTACAAGATGGATAGAATATTTTTCAGATGGGTTATCATCAGAGGTTTCAACAACAGCACAAAATGTGAAGCTTCTTGCAAAGGATATAAAGATAGCAAAAGCTACAGGAAGAACCAGACTAAGTTTAAGGCAAGAAAAAATTGTGGAACACATACAAGATTATGGTTTATTACAAAACAAGGACTTCCCAATTCTTTTTCCCGATGTATCGGAAGATACAGTTTTGAGAGATCTTAAGGTATTGATAGATATGGATATAGTACAAAAAGTGGGAAGCACTAAATCCTCTAGATACGAGCTGAGATAACCAACCCTCAAAGAGATAAATACCCCAAAAATGCAGTATAATAAGGCCAATATGAAGTTTAGTGAACTTGCAAAATACCTCCAAAAACTGGAGGAAACCACCAAGAGATTGGAAATTACCGACATACTTACAGACCTAATCTCTAACCTATCACCTCAAGAGACTGACAAAGCGATTTATCTTGCATCCGGACATTTGGAATCGGCTTTTGCAGGAGTTAAATTCAATATCGCCGAAAAAATGATGACCCGAATCATCGAACAGGCATTCTCTACCCTGAAAGAGACAAACCTCAAAGGAAAGGTATCAACTCTCTATAAAAAGTATGGGGATTTGGGAAGTGTAGTTTTTGAGCTTAAGAAATCAGGCAAAAGCGATCTTTCTATAACGAAGGTTTATTCAAAACTTCTAGAAATAACCAAAATCGAAGGAACCGGGTCGCAGGAACAGAAAGCCACAAAGGCCTGCGCACTGATAAAGGAGCTTGATCCCCTCTCTGCCAAATACGTAACAAGAATAATCCTGGACACAATGCGACTTGGTTTTACTGAACTTACAATAATTGCGTCTTTAGCAAATCTTTTAAAAGATAGAAAACTGGCAAAGAAAATCGAATCTAAGTTTTATATATACCCGGACATAGGACTCATCGCTAAAAAGATAAAGACTGACGGAATGGGAGGTGTTGAAAAAATAGATGTGGAAACAGGAGTTCCGATTCTTTCCCAAAGATGCCAAAGGGTCAGCGGAATTGAAGAAATTCCTGAAAGGATAAAAAACATGTGGGCGGAGTTTAAGTTTGATGGAACCAGAATTCAGATGCATTTTGACAAAAATAAGAAGCCAAAGAATGACAAAGATGAACAATCAGACCTTTTTGGAACAACAAAAAATGATTTTATGATCAAAACTTTTACACGAAATCTTGAGGAGACCACTCACCAGTACCCGGAAATAATCGCGGCGGCAAAAAAACAAATCAAAGCAGACTCTGTAATTTTGGATGGTGAGGGAATTGGCTTTGATAGAAAAACTGGAAGATTCCTCCACTTCCAAGAAACTATTCAAAGAAAGAGGAAATATGATGTTGCAGAAACTGCAAAAAATATTCCATTTAAATATTTAATCTTTGATATCTTGTTTCTTAACGGAAAGTCATTAATGGACAAACCTTTAAAGGAGAGAAAGGAAATTCTTAAAAAAGTTATCGAGCCCGGAGAAGTTATAAGTGTTGATGAGCAATTTGAAACAACAAAACTTGAGGAGCTTAGGAAATACTATGATTTAGCCAAATCCAAAGGTTTGGAAGGCCTTGTGGTTAAAACTCCCGAAGACTCCTATCACCCCGGAGCCAGATCATTCTCGTGGGTTAAATACAAAACCGCAGACGAAAACCTTATAAATGATTCAATTGATTGCGTTGTCCTTGGCTACTACTCAGGAAAAGGTGTGAGATCAAAATTCGGTATCGGGGGTTTTCTTGTAGGCGTCTATGACAATGAAAAAGACACATTCAAAACTATTTCAAAAATCGGCACGGGTCTTACAGAAGAAGACTGGACAAAGCTAAAATTGATGTGTGACAAGATAAAAATCAAGGAAAAACCTGCAAGTGTTGAGATGGATAAAATATTTAAACCTGCAGTTTTCGTCGAACCAAGAATCGTTGTTGAGATCGGAGCTGATGAGATAAGTATCTCCCCTACCCATACGGCAGGATATGCCTTAAGATTCCCAAGGCTTTTAAAATTTAGAGAGGATAAAAGCCCCACCGATGCAACAACACTTAATGAAATAGTAAAAATGTATAAAAACAAAAACAAGCTTTCGAAAAACTCTTAAAGAATGAAAAAACTTTCTGAAATACTACAAAGCAGGAAAATGGCACGCGACTACAGATGTTCTCATGAGTTTCAGGCTTATGGAAACAGACTTGCTGAGGAACTAAACGATAAAAAACATAGAACCCTATATATAAAACTGGCCAAGAATGAGGACAGGAACCTTCTTGAAGAAGCGCGTGTTTCAGTTTTGGAGTCTAAAAAGGCAACAACCAAAGGAAGGCTTTTTATGTGGAAACTCGGGCAATTAAAAAAAGCCAAGGATGAAAAAACCAACACGAAAAAGCCCTAGATGTTGAACTTATCTTCCGTGATAGTATTATTAAATTGTGATTAGAAAAATCCTTAATTATTACAAACTACCTCTATTAATTTCAGCGACTTTAACTATTACCCTACTTGCTCTTGGGGTTATTAGAAGACCATGGCCAATATCCGAAATTGTAATCGGATGTCTTCTGGGAACATTCGTTCTTGATCTGGAGTATGTAATGTATGCATACATACTTGAACCAAATACAGAATTTTCAAAATCAATCATCGGGTACATTAAACACAAAGACTTTGGCGGGCTTATCGGATTTGTTAACACACATAAAAGTGAGCTAACGGACAGAGCCCTAAATAGCGCCCTGTTTCAAGCAATTTTGGTACCAATTGCCATCTTTGCAGTGTATGCTTCCCAGTCTCTTCTGATAAAGGCCTTAATACTTTCTACCTTCGCAAGTTCTATTTACAAACTTATCGAAAGTTTGTTTGAAGGTAAAACAGCAGAATGGTTTTGGGCTATGAAAGTAAAACCGACTAAAACAGGAATCATTGGATTTATCATGTTTTTGATGTTAGTTCTGATTTATTGTTTATACATCTTCTAGTGCCAAATCTTTACGGTCTTTTGATAACTCTGTCCATAATTTCCTGTCTTTTTGTTGTCAGATCTTTTGTAAAAAGTAAAGATAGTAATATTTTCTGGGGGGTTACTTTTTGGTCTATATTGTGCGGAATAATCGGTGCCAGACTCTATCATGTAGTAAGCAGTTTACCCTACTATTCAACTAACCTACTAAAAGTATTTGAAATTTCTAAGGGTGGACTTGGAATATGGGGAGCAATATTAGGAGGAGCAGCGGGTGCTTTTTTATATCTTAAGATCAAAAAACAAAAGGTGCTCCTGTGGTTTGACTTAATAGCGATATCACTACCCTTGGGACAGGCAATAGGTAGATGGGGAAACTTTTTAAACCAGGAAATCTTCGGACTCCCAACTAACCTACCCTGGGGAATATTTATCGAACCGCAAAACAGACCCGCACCATTTGCAAATTTTGAAAAATTCCATCCGCTTTTCTTATACGAATCTGTATTAAATTTCGTTTTGTTCCTCGTTCTATTTTCCTTATACAAAAGTAAGAAATGCATTTTCAAAAACGGCACATTCTTGGCCATTTATCTTAGCTTTTATTCTACAATTCGTTTCTTTTTAGAATACTTAAGAATAGATCCTTGGACGATATCGGGCTTGAACGTATCTCAATGTGTCTCTATACTTGTATTAGGCTTATCCGTCATATTTCTTAGCCTAAAAGGAACAAAATGATATACATCTCATCCGATCATGGAGGATTTAAGTTAAAAAACTACCTTGTGGATTATTACAAGAACAAAGGGATTAAAATTGAAGATTTGGGCCCTACGAAACTGAATATGGATGATGATTACCCTGATTTTGCAGTACAACTTGCCAAGAAAATCGACAAGAACTCGGAGGATATCGGTATTTTGTTATGCCGAAACGGTGTCGGTATGAGTGTCGTCGCAAACAGGTTTAAAGGCGTCAGAGCAGCTTTATCATGGGATCCGAAGCAAGCTGCATCATCAAGACACGATGATTTTTCTAATATACTAGTGCTGCCGGCCGACTACATAGACGAAACGAAAGCTGTAGAAATAACGGACAGCTGGTTAAACACACCTTTTGGTACAGAAGAAAGAAGAAAAAGAAGGTTGGACAAACTAGATTCCCTACTAAAATGATAATTCCAGTTATATTGGAACCCACATTTGAAAAAGTTGTCGAGAAAATCAAAATCATTGAGAACGTGGCTTCAATTATTCAAATAGACATAGCTGACGACAAGCTTGTTGATGGAAAAACATTTCTGGAAATAGAAAAACTGGATAAGATCGAGACGCAAGCGGAACTTCAGTTACATTTGATGGTTATAAATCCAGTTGATTTCTTAAACAAGAATAGAAAGTTTATTCCCTCCAAAACAGTAAAAATCAAGAATGTGAGTACCGTGTTTACCCAGCTTGTAGATCCGTTGCAAATGAAAACTTTTATTAAACTTGCAAAAAAACTTGGGTATAAAACGGGTGTGTCCATAAACACAGATCAAGACAATAAACTCATTAACCCTTATGTAGAAAACATAGATTTTGCTCAGTTCATGGCAATAGTTCCGGGAAAGCAGGGAAATAGCTTTATTCAGGCAGTACTCCCAAAAATTACAGCCTTTAAAAAGGAGCATCCCTCTATAACAATACAAATAGATGGCGGGGTAAATGACACTACCCTACCTCAGATACTAAGCACCAGAGTTGACAATATAGTCATTGGTTCTGCAATATTTAATTCAGAAAATCCCAAAGAAAAGTATAGGGAATTTTCAAAAACTGCCCATGGATCAAGTAGCAACTATTAACAATATAAAGGATAAAAAACCATTAACGGTGTGCATTCTGGGTGGCGCTGCCTGGAAAATGGACGAGGAACCATACATCCAAGCCTTTGAAACCGCAAAACTTTTAGCTGAAAACGGATACCAAATAGTTGATGGGGGTGGTCCGGGAATCATGGATGCAGCAACAAACGGAGCTCATGCCGGAGGTGCAAAAGCACTTGCAGTAACCTACCATCCAAATAAACCCAAGAGGCACTACGAGGGGGTTGCTTTAGACAATAACTTTGACTTTGAAGTTATAACTCTTGATTATTTTGATAGAACGAAGGTAATGCTTCAAACTTCCGATGTTCACATCATATTTAAAGGAAGTATTGGAACTTTAAGTGAGTTTGGAATGACCTGGGTGAGTTCATGGATACACGAACCAAACAGCAAACCGATAATCCTTTTTGGAAGCTTTTGGAATGACATTTTGGACGCTATAGAAAGAAATATGATACTAAAAATAGGAGAAAGAGAAATACTGAAAATATGCACTACCCCAGAAGAAGTTTTGGCTTACCTAAAAGAATTCGATAAGAACAGAAAATAAATTTCCCAGAAGCAGTTGAATAAAAAGAAGCGTGCAGAGGTTGTATCTACCTGGGGGGCAATGATTACAGCATCCTTGGCAGACAACTCACCGCACGCTTTGAGGAGGAAGGGTGCACTGGCTCGTAAAAACAGTCCAACTTTAAAAAGGAGAGAAACCGTTGAACCGAGCGGGTCTAATTTGACCTGACGAGCTTTCATGTGCACCTATCGACGGTAGTACTACCGAAAATATCCCCAAAAGTCAAACACCTGCATTAGAACATTTTAAGTAAAGAGCTAAATATCAAACATTTCTTGTAATTAAAATCCAAAACTTTTATACTCATCTTAATGCCCACATCCCAAAAAAAAGAACCTGTTTTGGATACTGAAAAACTTTATCAAGTTGCTAACAAACTAAGACAACTTGTTGTGGATATGCTTCTGGAAGCCGGTACCGGACACACAGCAGGATCTTTGGGAACTGCTGAGATTTTTACTGCCCTATACTTTCACACTCTCAACATAGACCCTCAAAATCCAAATATGAAAAACAGGGATAGGTTTGTACTATCAAATGGACACATAGTTCCGATCTGGTACGCCACTCTTTCACACAGAGGGTTTTTTCCTGAAAAGGAGCTTTGGACATTGAGAAAAATTAATTCCAAACTTCAGGGGCACCCTGTTTTGGGAACTGTTCCCGGAATCGAAAATACAAGCGGCTCTTTAGGACAAGGCTTCTCCCAGGCTATAGGCATGGCATTAGCAGCAAAAATGGATAAACAAAATTACAGAATTTACTGTATGACAGGAGACGGAGAACTAGATGAGGGACAGGTGTGGGAAGCCGCAATGTTTGCCCCAAACAAAAAACTAAACAATATCACATGGATCATAGACAGAAATAATATTCAAAGTGACGGAAATACCGAAGATGTAATGCCGCTGGAAAACCTTAAAGAGAAGCTTGAGAGTTTCAATTGGTTTGTAATTGAGATAGACGGACACAACATAGCTGAGATCATAAGTGCATTTAATATGGCAAAAACCATAACACAGCGTCCAACTGCTATAATTGCACATACGATACCCGGTAAGGGTGTAAAATTTATGGAGAACGATTTTCGATGGCACGGAATAGCTCCCAATTCCAAAGAGGCGAAAACCGCGCTGGAAGAACTAAAAACTTTGAAAGGTAAAATACTTTATGATTGAAAAACAAAAAGCAGTATTAAACGTAAGTTTGATCCCTCTGGCAATCATTATACTTCTGATATTGGGAGTGGGGTCTTTTCTTCTTAAAGACGAAATAAAATTACCAAACTTTAACAAAGAACCGACAATCACAAGGCTGACCGACTTCCCCACTACAGTTACCACAACAAAACAGTTAGAAAAACGAAGAGAGGTTATTACCACAAACGAACAACTAAATGAATTTTTAAATTCTATTGATGAAAGTGGTCTGCTGAAGGTACAAGAAAATATTAATTTCGACAATGATGTGGTAATTGCCGCGACGTCAGACACTAATGAGTTTAAGGGGGTAAAGGTAAAAATAAGAAAAGTTTATGAAGAAAAGGCCAAAAAGAGACTTCTTGTTTTAGTTGAAGAGACAGTGCCTGGAGATATATGCACACCACAACCGGGTATGAACGTCGCTGTTGACATTATAACTCTATCAAAAACCGATTGGGATATAAGATTTGATAAGGTTACAAAAACTTTAGAATGCAATTAATTACTTCTTCGCTGCCCAATGCTGAACCAAAAAATCAAACTTGATCAAGATATATTCAGTAGTGATGTTAAACTCAAAGCTTCAAGAGACGGCTTTGGAGAGGGAGTTTTAGATGCGGCGGCCATAAACAAAAACATCATAGTTCTTGGCGCCGATTTATCATATTCAGTAAGACTTGGGGGGTTCATGGAAAAATATCCCGAAAGATTCATACATTGCGGTATTGCCGAACAAAATATGATGGGAATAGCCGCCGGTCTTTCGATGTCAGGAAAAATCCCGTTTGTTGCAACTCACGCAATATTCACCACTACAAGAAATTGGGATCAAATAAGACTCTCTGTTTGTCTTCAAAATGCGAATGTTAAGATATGCGGATCCCACGCCGGATTATCAAACGCTCCTGACGGAGCAAATGCCCTGCCTCTTGAAGACATCGCAACAATGCGAGTGTTGCCAAACATGGTAGTTATAAACACAATTGATTCTAATCAAACACAAAAAGCAGTTGTTGAAATTTCAAAACACAAAGGCCCCGTGTATCTTCGATTTTCAAAAGCAGAAACACCATTAATCACAACCAGGGAAACTCTATTTAAAATAGGAAAAGCGGATGTGTTCATAGAGGGAAAAGATGTCACAATAATTTCCTGCGGACCAATAATATATGAGACGCTACTTGCTGCAAAACATCTAAAAGCAAAGTACAAAATAGAAGCGGAGGTAATCTCAAGTCCAACAATCAAACCCCTGGACGAGGTAACAATTTTACAAAGCGTTAAAAAAACAAAATGCGTAGTAACTGTCGAGGAGCATCAAATAAACGGGGGGCTGGGAGGAGCAATAGCCGAGCTTTTGAGCGATAAAAATCCCCTCCCGCTGCTTCGAATAGGTATCAATGACACTTTTCTAGAGTCCGGAAAATACGAGGAGCTTAAAGACAAATACGGTCTTAGCGCCCATCATATAGAAGATAAGGTTTATAAGTTTCTAAAAAATATGGAGAAAATATGAGTGACATTCTAACCATAGGAGATTCGTCAATAGATATAACGCTGCACGTAAACACGGTTGATGAAAAGGTAACCACCTCTGGTGATTCAGAAATATGTTTTGTTCACGGCACAAAAATACCAGTTGAAAGCCTTACAACATCAATTGCCGGAAACGCGGTAAATGTGGGTATTGGTTGCAACTATCTGGGTCTTAAAACTTCGATTTATACTGAAATCGGAGATGATGAAAACGGAGAAAGAATAATTAAAGAACTGGCGAAACTTGGAGTTGATACAAGATACTGCGTAAAAAATGCTGCCACTACGACTGATATTCACTCAATCATTGTTTATAACAAGGAACGAACAATCTTCTCCTACCACGGAAAAAGAAATTACATGGTAAGGGATTGGGAAAAACCCAAACTTCTCTACTACACTTCAATTGGAGATGGGTTTCAGAGTTTTCAGGACGAACTAATTAAATATATTAAATCAAATTCGGGTGTGGGAATCGTCTTTAATCCCGGTACATACCAGCTAAAAGCCGGTGTTGAATCACTAAAAAGCTTCATGGAAGTTACCGATATTTTAATCTTGAATATGGAAGAGGCCGCAAAAATTGTCGGAGAAAAACCACTTCCGCAAATACACATTGACTTGCAAAAGTTAGGACCAAAACTCACCGTAATAACCGATGGCGAAAAAGGTGTTAGTGCGTTTGATGGGGAAAATCTCGTAAGTCTTACTGCATATGATGATGGACGGCCGGTTGTTGATAAAACCGGAGCTGGGGATGCTTTCTCATCGGGTTTTGTGTCGGCAATATTTCACAAAAGACCTCTAAGAGAAGCGCTAGCCTGGGGGGTTGTTAACGCCAGAGGTGAAATAGAAGTAGCAGGAACAGATACTGGTCTTTATACTAAAGATAAGATGGAAAATTTGGTAAATAAGTTAGTGGAATAAAGCTGGAAACTGCCCATGAAAGTATTAATTACAAGAGAAATACCACAAGCAGGAATAAACCTTTTAACAGAGCACAAAAACTTGGAGCTTGATTACAGAAAAGGTGCTCCTCTGTCGCCCGCAGAGTTAAAAAAAGCTATTAAAGACGCTGACGCGATCATTCCGGTAATACCCGACCAGATTAACAAGTCCGTATTTGAAGTAGCTAAAAACTTAAAGGTTGTTGCAACCTACTCTGTGGGTTATGACAACATTGACCTTGATGAAGCTACGAAGAAAAATATTTATGTTGCCAACACCCCGGGTGATCTAACAGAGGCTGTTGCTGAACACGCACTTTCCATGATGCTGGGACTTGGAAGAAGACTTGCGGAGGCAGATAAATTCTGCAGAGATGGAAAATACAAATACTGGGACCCCATGACATTTATAGGACCAAAATTCATGGGAAAGACACTGGGAATTATCGGTTTTGGAAGGATTGGACAGTTCTTTTCGCGAATGGCAAAACACGGTCTTAACATGAAAATTCTTTATTACGATATCGCCCCACATCCAGAAGCCGAAAATCTGTTAGATGCAGAAAAGGTAAGTTTGGATTACTTGCTACAAAATAGCGATGTGATTTCCCTGCACGTTAACCTGTCCGAAGAAACAAAGCACATGATAGATAGTGCTCAATTTGAACTTATGAAACCCGGCGCTATACTCATAAATACGGCAAGGGGTCCGGTGATTGATGAAAACGCTCTGGCTTTAGCTCTAAAAGAAAACTACATTGCCGGAGCGGCTCTTGATGTGTTTGAAGAAGAACCAAAAATCCATCCAGACCTTTTGAAACTAAACAACGTGCTTCTAACTCCGCACATTGCCAGCGCAACCTGGGAAGCAAGAATTCAGATGGCTAGAATGGCAGCAGAGAACGTAATTGATGTATTAATTAATAAGAACCCACCAAAATATCTGGTAAATAAAGAGCTGCTGAAAGATAGCGTAAGCTCAATTGCCTAAACTGATATAATCTACCAATGAAAGCGTTTTTTGAGCGAAACAAACCAGTATTCACAATCGGACTTATTACACTCACGGTGTTTCTTGGATTGATTTTTTTCTATGCTTTAAAATCTCATAACAAGTTAACAGAGATGAAAGGAATTGGAAACGAAAGCTCCTACAGTGTAACTGAGGAAGAAACAGCACAAGAATTAGAAACAAAACAGGCAAGTGAAAGTGCCCAAATCAAAGCTCAAACAGAGGCAGAAATTGATGCCTCTTTGGGAGTCGTAAATGTTGAATTTACAGACTTTGGCTGGGTACCTAAATTTGTTGATGTAGCGAAAGATCAGAAAGTCATGTGGACAAATAAAACAAACAAAGAGATATTTTTCAGACAAAGAACACCCTCATACAAGGACCTTGCGGAGCTGATAAGAATAGACCCGGAAAAAAGTTTTGAGTTAAGAATGACGGTAGTCGGTGATTGGAACTACGATGAAAACCAAAGCAAGTATTTCGCGACAATCAGAGTTTTTGAAATAGTCCAGTAATCCCCTACTTAAAAGCGCTGGGACAAATCTTATTCAAACAACACTCACCACAATTTGGCTTTCTGGCAATGCAGATATATCGACCGTGTAAAACCAGCGCGCTTGAGATATTTCTCCAATATTTCCTTGGAAATATGTTCATCAAGTCCCTTTCTATCTTCGCGGGATCCTTATGAATAGTTAACCCAAGTTTGTTTGAAACTCTTATAACATGTGTGTCTACAACAATCCCCTCGGCTATTCCCCAAGCTTGCTGCATTATTACATTGGCACTTTTTCTTGCAATACCGGGTATAGTCATAAGACTTTCCATCGAGTGAGGAAGAACACCTTCATACTCAGCAACAACCCTCTGAGCTGCTTTTACCAGCCTTTGCGCCTTTCCCTTATAAAAATTAACTTGTCTTATGAAGTTTGCAACATCAGCCACTTCAGCATTTGAAAGTACCTGCCATGTTGGATATTCTTTGAACAACGCAGGAGTAACCTGATTAACTTTTTTGTCAGTCGTCTGGGCTGAAAGCACAACAGAAACAGCCAATTCATACTCATTGGCGTGTACTAACTCAGTTTTAGGATTTGGATAGTTTTTTTCAAGAATCCTTGCTATTTCTTCTGCTTTTTCATTGAGATTTTCCATATCACTATACTTTCACACAATGTAACTTGCATGTAAACCTAAATTGTGTAGTATAATCTCCGAAAGAAAGGAAAGGAGGTCGTATGAGTACCGTAGTAGTAAGGTTGTTTCTCGATAAAGACGCAGAACCGCAGGTCAGAGCGGTCCTCGAACAACTCAAAGTGAGTACGGTCGAGAAAGAACAACCCACCAATGGCTCGCAGGTGATCAACGTTTTCGACCCAAGTGGTTTCAGCGAACTGGCTAAGAGAAAATTCCCCAAGAAGGAACAGGCCGTTTTGATCGCAAGCGGGGATTTCAGCCTAGGTAGTTTCTCACGTATATATGCCAACCTGAAGCAAAAGGGTGCTGTGTTGCTAGGAATTGTAGACCCATCGCGGAACGACTGGCAACTCTACTTCAAGTATCTACTTGGATAAAAAAATGAAAACAGAATCTGACCAAAAAAAATCGCCCGGATTTGCATATAAAGACTGGGCGATTTCCTTTTTATAACAGTGAAAGTTGACTATCCGGTACTTCCTTCTCTTTCTTCTTTCCTTCATCGGGCTCAAGACCCAACCTTCTAATCAAAGACTTAAAATTATATTTCTGAAGTTCCTCTTTAACTCTGCCAATGTTAAATGTGCTGTACTTGCACTCATCCAAATCCAGTTTGTAAGGAACATCCAAAACAATCTGGGCCAACTTTTTGCTCATCAAAGCCTGTTCGTAGGAGTTAAGAAGTTTTTCCTTCAACTTATCGGGCTTTACCTTCTCGATATTTTTGTAGATCTCCTCAATTGACCCAAACTGCTTAAGAAGACTTGTTGCAGTCACCTCCCCCACTCCATAAACTCCCGGGATATTATCACTCGGATCCCCTCTTAAACCCTTATAATCCGCTATTTTTTCGGCCTCAAAACCAAGTCTGACATCAACTTCTTTATCCCCCATAAACTCAAAAAGTCCCTTTTGTCCCGGAACCATTATTGTGATATGGTCTCCCGCAAGCTGCCATAAATCTTTGTCGTTAGAGATTATTACCACTTCAACTTCATTTGAAAACTTCTTAGCAACAGTCCCAATAACATCATCGGCTTCGTAACCCTCAACCAGAATTTTTTTGATTCCAAAGGCATCTAGGATTTCAAAAACTTTGGGTATTTGCACCTCAAGCTCTTCTTCCATTGGTTTTCTGTGAGCTTTGTAGGCGGTAAAATCGGCTACTCGAAATGTGGGTTCCCGCCCATCGAGTGCCGCAACCATGTAATCAGGTCTTACCTGATCCAGAACGTTAATTATCATTGACGTGAAACCGTAAATCGCATTTGTAGGTTGGCCGTCCGGTCCTTTGAATGTTGACGGAATTGCGTGATAAGCTCTGTGGAGAAAATTATATGTGTCAATAATTAACATTTTTTTCATAGGTTTTATTTGCTTTTTAATTTTTTGGAAAGCTGTCCACCTACCCATTTTGGCAAACATTTCCAATTCTAGATTCACAGATGTAACAAATACTTTCTCATTATCATATTCCACTTCTACTCTATCACTAGCATCGTAAACCCTGCTCCAAACTTCTTTCGAATCAAGAATCTGCCAGTTACCCATTATTTCTACCTTTACTCCATCCACATTAAAATTGCCAAGGAAGGATTTAAACTTCGGAGATTCACTATACTTAACCTCTTCAACTAAAAAGTCCTTTAATAGTTTATTTGCTGCCAGAGCAGTCTTTTCATCACACAGTATATCAATGTCATCGACGTTCATATCTAAATCTTGCATAACCAGACTAGATGTACCTCTAAAGGCGTACTGATATTCACCAAAAATATCTGCAAGTTTTTTTATTACCTTTGAAAAATTTTTAGGAGTATTTGACATTTATATTCTTGGGAATAATCCCACCGAAGCAGTAACCTTCTCACTTCCAAATGTATTAAGGATCTTTTGTGAAGTGTCGGGAATAAAAGGCTTACAAAGAGAGGCTACTACGCAAAGCTCTTTAATCTCATATTCCAAAACTTCCTTAAGTTTCTTTTCATCAGTTATAGCCCATGGGGTATTCCCATTTATGTGTTTATCTAGTTCAGAAAGTCTAGACCACACATTTTGTATAGCTAAATCCACTCGAAATACATCAAAGTGCTGAGTCACTTCTTTACTCAATCTGTCATTTTCATTCGTGATGCCAACGAATGACAATTCAGACTTTTCGGCTAGTTTGGCTAATCTAGCCACTGTGTTCCCCAACCCATTTGCGAGATCCGCATTATAAACAATTTTGAAATGCTCCTCACTAAAATCGGCATCCTCAACGATAGGACCATATCTCAAGAAATAATATCTAACAGGATCGACTCCATACTTTTCCACCAAGTCTTTAGGAGCTACAACATTTCCCAAACTCTTACTTATTTTTTTCCCGTTTATACTTAAAAATGCGTGGTCGTAAATACAATCAGGAAGTTCATACCCAGCAGCCTTCAACATACAGGGCCACAGAAGTGCGTGCATTCTTGCTACATCTTTCCCCACAAAGTGAATTATTTCCATATTTTTATTCCAAATATTTTTCTCCAAACCAAAAGTTAAATAATTAACAAGTGCATCAAACCAAACCCAAATAACATGGTCGCCATCAATCGGACATTCTATACCCCACGGAAGCTTCTCTTTTCTCCTTGTTACAGGAATATCCTCAATCTTGTCAATGAACGAATACATCTCTTTAAAACGAGATTTTGGTAGCACAAAATCGGGATTACTATCATATAAATCTTTGAGGAAATTTTTGAATTTAGAAAACTTAAAGAAGTAATTTTCTTCCTCAACAACCTGGATTTCTCCTGTTGGGTGCAAGGAACATTTCCCATCAACTAAATCCTTCTCCGTTTTGTAAGCCTCACAACCTTCGCAGTACAAACCCTTATAAGTTCCTTTGTAAATATACCCTGCATCATAAACTTTTTTGAAAAACTCTCCCGCAAACTTCTTATGATCCTCGTCGGTTGTTCTTATAAATCTATCATACGAAATCTGTAAGCTATCTTGCTGATCTTGATCTTTTTTCGCAATATCATCCACGAAACCCCTGACATCTAAACCCTGCTCTTTGGCCGCGTTATAAACTTTCTGACCATGCTCATCGGTTCCAGTAACAAAAAATACATTGTCTTTTCCTCTTCTTACTCGTTCAAACCTGGCAACACAATCAGCTAGTATTTTCTGATAAGCATGCCCGATATGAATTACATCATTAACGTAGTCTATTGCGGTTGTGATAAGTATTTTCTTTTTCATAACGGAACTATTTTAACATTTCTAACGATCGGATTTATCACTTTCTTCCTTTTATTTGGAAGAAAATACCGATATACAAGAGGGTGAACAAACCGGCGTTTAGTAGATTTATTAAGTGAAAAGCTTTCAAAAAAAGCATCCCTACCACACCAAAACTTATAAACGCGGGCCACTTGGAGCTCATCCTAAAAAGAACTTTCTGATCTGTGAAATTAATAAAACGTTTGCGGTATATCAAATAAAAAGGAATGCAAAGTGTACTATCTAAAGCAGCATAAAGGGCAACCAAAAAGGTTGCGATGTTAAGATATGAATCTGGGGCGGATTTACAAACCAGCGTTGCTACAACTCCCCACGACACCAGCGAAAACACAACAATTGTCCACATAAATTTGGGCATACCTTGATTTTATCATTGATGGGGAATTATTTGCTCAGTCCGTCTCAGTTTCTTCGGGTATTTCCGGAAGTTCTTCCGACTCTTCAATTCTTATTCTATCAACAGTTCTGACCAACACTTTAGTTCTTGTTGTGTCTACTCTCTCATATTGATCTGAAAGCGAGTTAATTCTGTCTCCGATTTTGGTAAACTCCTCGTTGTATTTAGAAAATTCTTTCTCAAATTCTTTGATCAACATGACTATTTTGCGCACATTGTTTTGAATCTTAAAATTGGCATAAGATTGTCTTATAAGCCGCAGTGTCGCGGTAAAACTAAAGGGTCCTGTAAACACCACCCGTTGCCTCATAGCCTCAGTCCAAATGTCATTCATCTTTTCATAAATAAAAGAGAAGATCATTTCGTTTGGGATGAACAAAATAACAAAATCAACAGTGTTGTCTTCCGGATTTATATATTCCCTTGTTGTAACCTGCTTAATTTTTTCTTTAATGTCGTTTTCAAAACTTTTCAGATGGTTTTTTTGAGCTTCTTTGTCTTCTGTTTCAACATACTTTTGTAAGTTCGAATAGGGAAACTTCGCGTCAACATTAATTTTTACCCCATCTGGCAAAAGCACTGTAAAATCAGGCCTGGTACCGGATCCTTCTTGAGCCTTGTTGTAAAAATAATCAACTCCACCGACAAATCCCGCCATCTTAAGTAAATCCTCGGCAACCTGTTCACCAAACTGACCCCTCAACTGATTGTTGGAAAGCACTTTTCTCAGACTTTCTGTCGTAACTCGTAGTTGCTCGGATATCATTTTTTGATTTTCCAGCTGTGATTTTAATTCCCTAAACGACCCGACTCTTTCTTTCTCCGCATCTTCAAGCTTTTTGTTGCTGACAGTCAGTTCTTCTTTAATATTTTTTATCAGATCTTCTATTGCAGTTTTTTTATTTGCAACATCAACGTCTATTGTCTGCTTCTTGGCATCCAATTTCTGATCAGCCATGGTAATAAGTTGTTCGGTGGCTGATTGCAAAGCTTTTGGAAAATACTCATTTAACTTCTGCTCAATAATTGAAAAAGACTCTTCATTAGAACCAAAGACCATTTTCCTGATACCCGGAATTACCATTATGGTCAACACCAATCCTATTATTATTCCAACAGTGATATATAAAGCAATCATATTTCTTCCCCGCTACTCACTCATTCTAATATTTAAATACAAAAAAGCCAAGGCATTAGAAAGACACCTTGGCTGGAGGAACTACTACTAAACTGCTTCCTCAATCATTTCTCCCGCCTTATCATTTTCATTATTTTTCCCCTCATTGGTAAGAATGCCTATGCAAACCAGGCCGAGGACGATTAGTCCCAAGGCCCCCAAAATAAAGGCGAATGCCCAACAAACAGCAATTGGATCTGGTTCCATAATTTTCTCCTTTCTCTCTCTTTTAATTGATGGGACAACATTATAACATTCGTTAGGACTTCGGACAATCGATAAGATATAATACCTTTACGATGGCACCAAAAAAGAAAGCGCAAGAAACAAGACTAAATTCAGATCAGATCAAAGCCGTTGAGCATAAAGGTGGTCCCATTCTTGTAATCGCGGGTGCCGGAACAGGAAAAACCAGGGTCATAACCGAACGAATCAGATATTTGATTCAAGAAAAAAATATCAGCCCACAAGAACTACTTGCTCTAACATTCACTGAAAAGGCATCTCAAGAAATGACAAACAGAATTGACGATGTTATGCCACTAGGATATGAGGAACCCTGGGTTTATACATTTCACTCCTTCGCTGACAGAATTCTTAAAACAGAAGGTTTGGAAATCGGACTGGACCCTTCTTACAAAATACTCTCCGCCCCGGAACAATGGCTGCTGCTTAGAAAAAACCTGTTTGATTTGAATTTAAAATACTTCAGACCCTTAGGGAATCCAACCAAATTCATTTCGGCAACACTAAAATTCATTTCTCATCTTCAAGATGAAAACATTTCTACAAACGACTTCAAAAAATTTATCAAAACTAAAAAGAACTTTGAAAACGAAGAAGATAACCAAAGATGGGAAGAGCTTTCCCACGTGTACGAGAGGTATGAAGAATACAAAATAAAGGAATCAAAGCTTGATTTTGGAGATTTGATAATGTGGTCAATAAAGCTATTCAAAAAAAGACCAAATATTCTCAAGAAATACCGGCAACAATTCAAACACATACTCGTTGATGAGTTTCAGGACACAAATTACGCACAATATGAGCTTGTAAAAATGCTCTACCCCATACAAGAAACGGATGAAAACAGAAGTCTTTTGGTCGTTGGCGATGACTCACAATCGATTTACAAATTCAGGGGGGCCGCAATCTCAAACATTCTTCAATTTATGGACGAGTTTAAACATGCAAAGACCGTGACTCTTATCAAAAATTACAGATCCACTCAAAAGATTCTTGACCCGGCGTATAAACTAATTCAAAACAACAATCCTGACACACTGGAGTCTAAACTTGGAATCTCAAAAGAGTTAAAAAGCGAGGTTAAAGAAAAAGGTGCGAGTCCTGAAATAATTCAACTTGAAACTCTTGAAGACGAGGTTGAGTTCATAATTTCCAAGATTTTAGATGTTTTAGCCAAGGAACCTCAATACACATACAAAGATTTTGCTGTTATGACAAGGGCAAACAACCATCTGGATCCGTTTGTTATGTCACTGCGAAAACACGGCCTTCCTTATCAACTGGTTGGGAATCGCGGTTTGTATGATCGGGAGGAAATTAGAGACATTTTGGCCTTCCTAAAGGCCATTGTGAACCCACTTGACGGCACAAGTTTGTACCGAACCCTGAGCATTCAAACTTTGGGTGCCCCGTACAAGGAAATTTCAAGCCTGCTGTCAAAAACAAGGGTCACAAAAACGGACCTTTGGGAACAAGTTAAAGAATCGAAGGACGTAAATGTTCAAAACACGAGAAAAATAATTGAGAGTTTTCAGGAAAGACTAACGAAAGCAACCCCAACAGAGCTTGTGTATGAACTTGTTGAGTCAACAAATTACATTAACCAGTTTTTGGAAGAAGAAACAGTTGAAAACGAGCTTTGCATTAAAAACATCAACCTTTTTCTAACCAAAATACAGAAATTTGAGGTAGATTTTCACACTGAGAGCAAAATAATGCCTACATTAATAGATTTTATCGACTACGTAGATCTTGTGATTGAGGCGGGAGAAAATCCGGCCCAAGCTGAAATTGAAGACATAGATACGATTAATTTGATGACCGTTCACTCCGCGAAGGGTCTGGAGTTTCCGGTAGTTTTCATGTCAAACCTTGTCTCCGGAAGATTCCCAACCAGAAATCGCGGAGACACAATTGACCTTCCTGACGAGCTGATAAAAGAGTCCTTGCCAACAGGAGACAGCCATATTCAGGAAGAAAGAAGGTTGTTTTATGTTGGAATGACCAGAGCAAAAAAATACCTTTTCATGACTTATGGACATGATTATGGAGGAAAAAGGAAAACAACACCCGGCGGCTTCTTACAGGAGACAGGTATAAAAACTGAAACAGAAAATATAGACAAAAAGGAGGAAAGAAAACAGGAACAACACACCCTTTTTGCCGTCGGAACAGGATTCAGAGAAGCACATGTAAGGAAACTTTCGGGATTTACCCCCGATTTTGTCAGCTACTCACAAATAGATAACTACAAAATTTGTCCCCTTAGGTACAAATATTCTTATGTTCTTAAAGTACCGGCTGCTCCAAATCACTCACTAAGCTTTGGAAATACAATCCACGACACTCTTAAGGAATTTCACACTCAAAAAATGTTTGGGAAGGATATGAGTCTGAGCCAATTACTAAAAATCTATGAGAAAAACTGGAATCCGCTTGGCTATCTTGACGAAAAACACAGAAAAATGAGGTTTGAAAGCGGAAAGAAGTTACTTGAGGAGTATTACGAAAAAAACAAAGGCTTGGATGTAAAACATCTGGGCATAGAAAAATCTTTTAACATTTTAGTAGACGGGACGAAGCTTTATGGAAAGATAGATAGAATTGACGAACACAAAAACGGAGATATCGAAATAATCGACTACAAAACCGGAAACCCAAAAGAACAGGTAGAGGCCGATAAAGATGCGCAGATGACCATTTATGCAATGGGTGCAAGGGAAGCTTTAAACCTAAACCCAAAAAACATGACTTTTTATTATGTGGAAACAGGAGAAAAGGTTTCGACAACAAGAAACGACAAGCAAATTCAAACCGAAAAAGAAAAAATTAAAGAAGTTGTTAAGGGAATAAAGAAAGGAGATTTCGAACCTACTCCGGGAAGACACTGCACCTGGTGTGATCACAAAAACATCTGTCCTTTTGCAGAGAAAGATTAAACAGGCATCTTAAAAAACTTATCAATCAATTTCATAATCAGACTAAAGTATTTGTTATAGGGATATGGAAATTCGATAACTTCCGCACCAAACTTCTCTTTGAAGTGAGTAAACCCGGCCCAGTTTTTTGAAATTTCTTTAAATCTATCGTCACTTCTCCCCTCCAAGTCAAAAACTTTGTACCCCAAACCTTTAAAATACAAAATTGAATCCCATAAAAGCTGGTATCCCGCCTTACCTTTCCTCCCTAAGGCAGATGTGCCACCGGTTGAATACAAAACCATATCTTTGTGGCACAAGTAAAACTTACCGCTTAATAAATTTCCGTTTTTATCGTATGCCAAAATTAGGTGTGAGTCTTTTCCGAATACCTTTACTTTAGAAAGCAAATCCTTGTACGGCTGGATAAAAAAGCGATTTCTCCTCCCTGTTTCCTGACACATTTTGAAGTAAGGCTGAAGCTTTTCGATCAGAGGATTTTGGTAAAATCTCATTTTAGTTTCTTCCCTTTTGGATCTATTTATTGAGTAATGTCCGCTTTCTGAGATGTTTTTCCAAAGATCCTCTTCAGATTTTGTAAGGTCGATGTAAAAAGTTGATGGTGGAGATAAAGGGTTGGTATTTGCAATATATCCGTTTTGTTCTAAAAGATTAGTGTCTTCAAAGCAAAAAGGCTCCATTTTAACAAAAAGTGCCTTCTTTTCTCTGCATATCTGATCTATTTCATTCAAATCTTTTTGGGTTAGATTTTGGGGCCTTTGAACTTTTGCAACACTTCCCACTTTTATATTTTTAGTAACAACCAAAATTCCAGAAGACGTTTTTGAATATTCCCAGCCCAAGGACTTCAAATAAAGGCCCCATTTTTCACTTTGCCTGATGTCTTGAATTGGCGTCATCTCAATAAATTCAACAGCTTCCATCTAAAAGCGTTTGCTGCAGTAAATAGCTTATATACAGAGGCATTAAGTACAAAGTCATAAGAGGGAATATACACAACATGTTTCGCGCCGAATTTCTCTTTAAATAGGGAAAATCCAAAATATGGATCACTTTTATTACTCATATCCTCGGAAGCGCCCCACATATCAAACAATGTGCATCCAAGTTTCTTTCCTAACTTAATTGCTTCCCATCCAACCAGGCAGCTTGATTGAACATTTCTGTCTTCATTGGTAGACCCACCATAGGGATAATACAAGACATTATCATAATTTATGAGCAACCAAGCCGTTAAAGGCTTGCCATCCAACTCAGCTATTACAAAACGCCCACACCCCGCATCACGAAACGTTCTCCAAGCTTTTTCCATGTAGTTTTTGGACCTTGCAAAAAACTTTGCTCTCCCACCCGTTTCGGAGTAGAGATTGTAGAAAATATCAAAATCCGCGTCATCCGTGCTTTGTCTTACAACCACGCCCTTTCCCTGTGCATACTTAACGTTGTACCTGTGTTTCTTATGCATGTTATTCAACAGCTCTTCCTCTGGCCTAGTTAGATCTAAAAGAAAATTTCCCTTCGCAAATTCGTCCCTTGTAGACGGTGAGCACCTATCTTTAAAAATATTGATTGCTCTTTCCGAATCAGAGCTATCTTTTGTAACATTCGGAACATCAAAATGAATTGCAACGCAGGAGTTTTCCTCCAAAGAAGCCTTAACTCTATCAAAATCTATATCAAAAGGATTTACTCGGGGTGAATACGCATAAAAGTCAGAGGAAAATGGTATTTTGTGTTTGGTATACAAGACATTTCCTACTCTCACTGCGGGAGTTCCGTAGCTGTTTTTAAACTTTTCCCAAAGTTCTGACTGGAGAACGTGCCTTGCCATAAAACTAGTATATCATTGACTAATAAACCCATATAGTTTATGTTTTGACTACAACTTAATATCGTCCTTTGGGACGGGATATATGGAGTACTGGCCTAAAAAGAGAATTTGGGCCAAAAAAGAGGCCCGCGCAAACACTTGTACGGGCCTTTATCTATTATTTCCAATAAAACTAGAATTCTCCAAACTCGTGCTTTATCTTCCCCTGAACCTTATCAAAAAACTCATCTCCCTGGGCTAGATACATTATCGCCGCCCTCATATTCTTCACAATCATATTAAACCTTCCTTCTTTGTTAAATCTCCTAACAGACACTTTAATTCTTGGAGTCTTTAAAAGGACGTATTTGCAACCCTTACTATGCATTCTTTCGGACAAATCAAAATCTTCGCCAAAATTAATGTGTTCTCTAAATCCTCCTACTTCCCAAAAAGATTTCTTCTTAACACATATGAAACAGCCGATTGTGTTGGGCCTTTTTTTCTTCATCATCTCAAGCATCAGAAGATTTATAGCTGCAAAAACAAGGTCATCAATGGGTTTATCTGATATAGGTTCCTCCCAGGTAGTTAAGATCTCGGTATTGGGGTGTTTCTCTAAGTAATCGGAAATCTTTTCCAAGAAATCAGGTCCTACTTTCACATCCGCATCAAAAAATATTATCCAATCATTCTTTGCCTGTTTTGCAGCGTAGTTTCTTTGGAAAGAAACTCCCCTTTTGGGAGATTTTATGAATTTCAAATTCAACTTACCGGCATATTTATTAACCGCGCCTTCAGTCTTATCCTTTGATTTTCCATCTACAACAATAACTTCAAATCCTTTAAGGTTTTGGTGCACAAGACTATCAAGCAATCCCCCAACATACTTCTCTTCGTTTAATGTTGGGATACAAACACTAAATTTGATCATGAATTTCCTTGATTTAAAACTTTATAAAACTCAAGCCATTGAGAAGAATTAAGATTCTGAGCTCGCAGTGTGGGGTCAATCCCTCCTTTTTCCAATTCCTCTTTTGTGAACATTTTATTTAGCATTTTCCTTGGATTTGAGAAAGCTTTGTGAAGAAACGCTTCATATTTGACGATAAATTCAGGCGAAAAATCCCCCTCTTTTCTAACAAATTTCAAAATCCCCCCGTCAACTTCCGGCTCAGGTCTAAATCTGTTTTTAGGCACCTTACCGATATAAGAAACATCAAAAAATGTCTGTATAAAACAAGACATATAAGAAGAATCGGGAGCGGGACTTTTTATCTTCCCGGCAACCTCTTTTTGCACCAATAAAACACACACAGCTGGTCTTTTTTTCATTTTGATAATTGAATGAATAATTGGAGAAGTAATGTAATAAGGCAGCGACCCTATTATTTTAAAATCGTGCGGTGACTCAAAATTAGGAAGCCATTCCAAAATATCCGCATTGATAATTTTAATGTTTTGCTCATCCGCGTACATTGAAACTAGTTTTCCAAAAAACCTCTCGTCCACCTCAACAGCATTCAACTCGCTATTGGTTCCACTAATACTTTCTGCAAGAATTTCAGTTAATGACCCAAGTCCAGGCCCTATTTCAACAATGATATCCCCATTTGCAATATCCAACGCGCTCACCATATCTCTTGCTAACTGTTTGTCTACCAAAAAGTTCTGGCCCAATGATTTTATCGGCTCGTACATAGGTATATTTTACACTAGAAGGTAGAAGATATTGGATATGGATTCAGAGGGTATACAAACTTAATAACGGAAACTGGTAGAAAAAGGGGTTCAATCCTAGGTAAAGTTCCGACCGGTTCCCACGCAACCAGTCGAGCACAAGTCTAAGAATCTTAAAAAGATGACTCAGATCAAATATGAAGATACAATGCTGAGAAGTTATTTAATATTTTGAATGAATTAAGTATTACGTTTGGGGTAAGGTCCGACCATCTTAAAGGGATAAAAAAGCGAGGATAGAATTTTGTGAAACTCTATCCTCGTAGCGAGGGTTACAATGTTATTTTACTTTGTCAGCTTCTTACCTTTCTTTCCAGAAATGTCAGCGGCAGATTCTTCGTTGCTACTCGGTGTCTTAACATCTGCTTGGGTTTTCCCAGCCAGTTTGAGAGTACCAGCAACCTGTGTAAGAACCTGTTCGATCGACATACCGCCGGTGAGGGCCTTGACTTGCTCGTTGAGCTGAACAGCAATGAGCGGGGCCTGTTGCAGTATACCGAGAAGTCCGTTCTTTTCGGCTGGAATATCGCCAATCTGAACGATCCTGACGTTTTCACCAATCTGGCCCATGGCAGCAGCAAAAGCAATGCCAGTTGCCTGCTGAGCTTTGATAAGCTCAGCCGCAACAAACTGACGAAGGTTAACTTCACCTTCGGCGGCGGTGGCCTCAGCGATCTTCTGCTTGCCCTCGGCTTCAGCGAGAAGATTTGCCCTCGTGCCTTCAGCTTCAGCAAACAGTTTTGCCTTATTGGCATCGGCTGTAGCCTGTCCGGTGAGTGTTACAGCTTGGGCTTCAGCCTGAGCTGCTGTCTTCTTCGAATAGGCATTTGCGTCAGCTTCTGTTTCTGTCTTCGACCTTGCCGCATTCGCATTGATCTCGACAGCTTCCTTGGCAGCGCGAGCAGGAACCAGTACTTCGGCTTCCTGTTGTTGTGCAACGGCCAGAGCCTTTTTGGTTTGCACTTCTTTGTCCGCGTCTGCTTGGGCGAGACCGACCTGCTTATTCTTATCGACCTTCTGAAGCTCAACATCGCGTTCTTTCTGAGCGATAACTTCATCAGTGTGAAGTTCAGCTTCACGAGCGGTCAACATAGATTTTGCCTCTTGTTCGCGGGCAGCTTGGTCGGCCAAAGATTTAGCGATTTTGGCATCGCGCATCACTTCAGCGATCTTCGGAGCAGCCATTGCTTCAAAGTAACCGAGGTCATCGGTGATCTCTTTGACTCCCATGGAAATAATCCGCACACCCATGGCCGTCATTTCATCCGCTGCCAATTTCTGGACAGCCTGGACGAAGGCATCGCGATCACGATGCACGCCTTCAACAGTCATCTGGCCCACGATGGCCCGGAAGTTCGTCGAAAGGGTTTCGGTAATCACCTGGACAATTTGGTTCGTACTTTTTCCCAGGAAAGTACGCGCGGCTGTTGCGAGTGAATGCTGATCTTCAGCTATCTTCACCTGTGCAACCCAATCGAGGTTGACAGCAACACCGTCGGTCGAATACACTCGGTCCTTGTTCTGTGTAATCGTCATTACGGTCAGGTCGATAGTGGTGCATTCTTCCAGAATTGGAAGCACTACGCCGCCACCACCGGTGATGAAACGTACGCCGGTCTTTTCCTGTTTTCCGTCTGCATCGAACTGTGTTTTACCACGTCCGAAGACAACCAGCACTTGGCTGGGAGGTACACGGTGATAGAGACGCGTAGCCCTGGAAATTGCAAAGAACGCTACCAGGAGTACGACAATGATTCCTACCACCAATGCGATCGTAGGAAGTAATCCAGTTAGATCCATAGAACCTTCTCCTTTATCTAGAGTTGAATATGATTGAGGTAGCTTACGGTAAAAGTTTACTCAACTTTTTCTACGTATAACCTGCCTCCTTCCACAGAGATGACTTTTACGGATTGCCCTCTCACGACCGCCTGGTTATTTACACAACAGGCCGGGTAGGGGCGGGTTCCGCCTTGGGTAGTCAGCATTACTTGTCCGACACCGCCTTTCGGTATTTCGACCGTTATATGCGCTGTCTTGCCGACTATGTCTGCATCGGTAGTTGACGAATTTGATTGCTGACTCATGATCAGTTTAGTGATCCCAGCGTAAATTCCGCCGACGATGACACCAAATAGAATCCCGGCCAAAACGCAAATTAAAGCGTTCGCGCCGAATAATGATGCCACCAAGCCAGCAGCTCCGAACCCAGTGATGAAGGCCAGGATGGTAATGCATCCGGCGCCTCCCGAGCCGTGTTCGAAACTGTCAGGTATTAAGTCAAGCCCGATGCTTTCAAGCGCTGAATCAAGCCCGTGAAACATATCCCCGAGCGAGTCTCCAACGCCTCCGAGGAGCAGGCTAAATACAAAAAAGCTGCCTCCAAGGATCATCAGTCCAGCAAAAATCCACGAAAGTATCATAGTTCTCTCCTTTTCTACATGAGTATGGGATTGCTCCCTTATTGTTAACGTGATTTATAACATATGCCAGTTTGTTTGTCAAACTATAAGCTCACAAATACCCCGCTACAAATTTAACCATATAAAACAGGTTTGACAAGCAAATTAACCCGTAGTAGAGTCTCTTTTACATATCCCATATAAAAGGAGAGAGACATGAAGAAACTTAGTACTTTACTTGTCGTCGGAACGCTGGTACTGACAGTGTACGCATTTCTGGCGTTCTTAGTGGGAAGGGAGATCGTGAAGGTAACTGCTGAAACCCTTCTTGTGCTGTTCTTGCTGTTTGCGTTTCCAGCGTTTGTGTTAGCAAGACTGTTTGCTTTCGCCATTAAAAAGGTGGTTAGCAGCAATCTCGCGAGTATCTCGACAGTGGTATCTGCCATCACATCTAAGTACGGCAACTTTGTAAAAGGCATTTTGGTTACGATTACCGATGTGCCTGAAGACGAGTCATACCGCTCGAGAATCTACCTTTTTGGAGGTACACCAAGGTCTACGGGCTTACAAGGAGGATTCACCGAGTATGATGTAGAAAGAATGGCCGATCTTAATCCGGAACTAGCAGCTATGCTAGAAAGACGGGACGAAACCGTTATCAATCAGGGCGAAACCCTCGCACAGGACTTTGGAACTACGCGAGTTGGTAATTTTTTGCTTCTGGAGATTCGTATTAAGGCCAAAGATGCCGAACTTTTTGACATCTTGCCGGAATACCAGGACGAGGCTACCCGCATTTCCCGAAAACTGCGAAGGAAATATGGTTCGCAGACTCAGGGCGTAGTCCTTGTTGTAACAGGTTTTCCTGATACTGTGGTCTATCTTCCGCAGATCTATACCTTCAATACGGAGACCGATGACAGGCTTCGGAAAGTTGAAGATCCTGGAAATCTCCGCAGCTTTGATGATATGCCTCACGAACTGACAAACGCTCTTCTCACTGGAGATACACCGGCGCTGTCGAAAATCGTCGGACTGGTCAACTTTGCAAACGTTGTGCAGCTACTGAAGATCGAAATAGATGTAGAAGCGGCTGAGGAATATGACCTTCCGTACGAGAAAGTCGAGACCAGTGCGGTCGTTGTAAAACGTGTCCGAGAAATCTTAGCAAGGAACTCGTCAGTTCGGGGACTTGTTGTCAAAATCATTGACGTCCCTGACAACTACTGCTACCCAGACGAAGTCTATCCCTTCGATGAGGAGACAGTGCAGGCATTGGATGCCCTAGAAGCTTCAGGTACTGAATTTCACATTCGCGAGCTCGACAACATGTCGGATTCTGACTTGGAAGAAATTTTCCGTGGTGAGCAGGAACGGCCCGAGGTGGTTTTTGCAGAAATCATAACATACCTTGGTGTCTCAAAACTGCTTGAAGTCCATATCCGAGCTGACGACGCGGATCGTTTCGGTATTGAAGGCGAGGAGCTGGAAAACAGCGAGATCATTGAGCGGAAAATCCGTGCGCAATACGGAAATGAGGTACAGGGCGTGTACGTGAGGATCGTAGACCAGCCCAAAGACATCGACTACAACGATCTTGTGTTTCCATTCGAGGGAGAAGACATAAGTGGTCTTGAAAATATCGACTCCACTCATGATGATCAAAGCCTGGATGGAACATTCTCATCACTTGAGGAATTCCTCATGGGAACCGACTATCAAAATCGTGCCAAGATTGTGGGTGTAGAAACACTGGGCGATGGAGTCAGGTTGCTGGTGGTTGAAATCACCGCGGACGACGCGTGCAACATATTCGATATCGAGGGAGAAGAAGTTGATGATAGTGTTATGATCGAGCGTGTCCTGAAGGAAAAATATGGTGATGATATCCAAGGCTTTGTCCTTGTGATTACCAAACAGCCTGTGAATAAAGAGTACTCCGATCAATTGTACCTTTTCGATGGGGAAACCGTTGATTTAAGCAGATCTTCTGAGTCGTTCGAGGAAGTGGATATCACAGAAATAGACACAGACTTGTGCGAAGCGATGAAGGATCCGGGGTCCACCAAGTCGCTAAGGTTCGTCGATATTGTTGACTACGGCGGGTCTGCAAAGTTGGTAAAGGTCGAAATTGATACCAAAGATACGGAGCAATACGCCATCGAATACACCGAGGTCGAGGAAGATGTTGTTCTCGCACGCAACATCAAAAATGTTCACGGCGATGGTGTTCAGGGCGTGTTGATCGAAATCACTGATCAGGATCCTGAGGAGCCCTATCTGCCCGTGGTTTACTTTTTTGACACAGATTATGACCTGCCGAGTATCGACACTAACGTTTGGACATTTGACGAATTGGATTCGGATGTTTTTGACTTTCTCAACGGTGAGAGGCGGGACAAGATTAAGGTTGCCGGAGTGATTACGCTAAAGACAACCAAGGGTGAGATCAAAGCACTTCAGCTTCAAATCAAGGCCGCGGATGCCGAGAATTTTTCAATCAACCCGGAATAACGTCGCGTGCTATAGAGAGTAAATGTTAGGAGCTTAGGTTATAAAAACTAGGCTCCTTATTTTTATTACAACAAACGTACCAACTAAAACCCACACCACCAAGGTGGTTAGTTCCAACTAAAAAATCCCCTATCGTCGTCAGGCTCATCAAGAAAATCCGAATCCGATATTTTTTTCATTCCGTTAATCCCTTTTCCAAAGTAGCTTGTGAAATCAATTCCCTTAAAATCCATCAGTTCCTTAGGAATTTCCGACAAAAATCTGCTCGGAAGGTTGGCCTGGATATTTCCAAAGTAAAGACGGGACCTGGCATTTGTCATAAAAACCCTTTCTTTCGCGCGGGTTATCGCCACATAACAAAGTCTTCTTTCCTCCTCAAGCTCCTGCTGCTGCTCAACCGACTGTGAATGAGGAAACAAACCTTCTTCCATTCCGATGATAAATACAACTGGAAATTCCAGACCTTTTGAAGCGTGCGCTGTAAGAAGAGTTACTCCCTCGACATTGGATTGACTTGGCTTTTCAGAGTTTTCTATCAAAGATACATTCTCTAAAAAGTCCGGAAGTTCTACAAACAAAGATGCGACGGACTTTAACTCTTTAATGTTTTCTATTCTACTTAAAGCTTCCTCTGTTCCGTCATCAAGCCATTTAATATACCCCGTGTCCGCTAAAACCCTCTCCATGAGTTCTAAAGTTGAAAGGACGCTTTTGCTGTCGATCCATTTTTTAATTGGAAGTTTAGATACTTTTTCAATTTCTTCTAAGTCCCATTTTTTATCTTTTAGCTTTTCAACGGATTTCTGACCTACCCCACGAGGAGGTGTGTTTACTATCCTTTTCCAAGAAACAGAATCCTTAGGATTGTGAATTACACGTAAAAATGCCACAACATCTTTAATTTCCTTACGGGAATAAAACCTCACACCTCCAAAAATCCTGTATGGAATGTTGTTTTTTATCAAAGCTTCTTCCATGTTTCTTGATTGGGCGTTGGTTCTGTACAAAATCGCTATGTCCAAAAAAGCTTTTCCGGTTAGGAGCTGGTTTGTGATCTCACTAATAACAAATTCGACCTCCTCTTTGTCCGTACCTCCGGAATAAACCACAATCTTTTCCCCACTCTTGTTTTCCGTCCATAAATCAAGAGGAATATGAGTTGAATTGTTTTTAATAACATTTTTTGCGGCATCTAAAATTATTTGGGTTGATCGGTAATTTTGTTCCAAGTTGTAAACCTTAGCTTTCGGATAATCCCTTTGAAAATTTAAAATGTTTCTAAAATCGGCACCTCTGAAACTGTAAATAGCCTGAGACATGTCCCCCACAACAAACAAATTTTTATGAAGATCGGATAGCTGTTTTGTTAAAACATATTGAGCTTTGTTTGTATCTTGATATTCGTCAACCAAAATATATTTAAAAAGCTTCTGATACTTTTCCAAAATCCTTGGAGCTTGAATAAAAAGCCTCACCGTTTCCATTAACAAATCATCAAAATCCAAGGCATTGTTATCCCTAATCCTTTTTTGGTATTCGGGGTAAATTTTTGCAACCGTTCTTTGATGGTATCCTTGGGCGAAAGAATCATAATCTGACGGTCCTACAAGCTCTGACTTTGCACTGGAAATTGTTTCCCAAACACCTCTTGGATTAAATCTTTTTGAATCTATTCCAAAGTCTTTTATTATTCCTTTTATAAGAACTGAGGAGTCGTCAGTGTCATAAATTACGTATGAGGGTTCAATTCCTATTTCGTACCCATCCTTCCTTAGAATCTTCGAACAGATTGAATGAAAGGTTCCTCCCCAAGGCAGTTTAGTGTCACCATCTGATTTTGATAGCAATAAGGAAACTCTGGTTTTAATCTCGTTGGCTGCCTTATTTGTAAAAGTAACACACAAAATATTTGTCTCGGGAACATTACACTCCTCAATAAGATACGCAACACGATGGGTCAGAACTCTGGTTTTGCCACTTCCGGGGCCGGCAACAACCAAAGCGGGACCGTCAAGATGTTTCACGGCCTCTACCTGCTTTGGATTTAATCTCTTAAAAAGTTCGGAAGAATTTTCAGACACGAAGATATAATAACATCTATTGTTAAGGGGCCATTCTAATACAGAACCTTATCCGAAGTTTGGTTGAGGCGCTTAGTTTTGTGTGAGAAAAATAACCCTCCCAAAATTAATTCTTGAGAGGGTTACGGCAGGTGTTCAACTCGCACAATTTTATTAGATGTTATGGTACAGTAAACTACACACTGAAGGGTACCAAGGCTTTGACCACCACAGCTTAAAAAACCTATTTCGCTGTTGGTCAGGTTTTTCGCCAGTGGAATTACTATGCATCCCTCTGGAGTGGTGTTTTCGCCAGATATTCGATATTCATTCCCGTCTACTTCAAATACGACCGTTACGTTATTTTCAAGTTTCACGGTTTCCATATGTTGTGTATCTATATACGTCAGCGACTCAAGAACCGTGAAAAGAATAAAAACGAGTATGGGGGACACAGCAATCAGTACCCACCACCACGGCAAGTCGGAAATTATCTGGTTTATCCTGCCTTTCAGCTTCTCAAATGTCTTCATCTACTCATCTCCTTTTTGTTTGATTTTTTTATTTCTTGGGGTGATTATATTACAAACATGTGTTGCAGTCAAACACTACAGGTTAGTGCTGGCCCCATAGCTTTTTCTATTCTTTTAAAATATCAGCAAGGGGTGGTTAATAGGTAAACCTAAAACAGAAAACCCATGGTCCAGCATCCAAATCATATCGAATTTTCTGTTCTCACTTTTCAATACTGCGCCTATCAACTCTATATTTTCATTTCTTGCATAAGTAACTAAGCAGTACCCCGCTTCTTCGGTGTATCCTGTTTTGATCCCGGCAACTCCCGGATAAGTTGTTAATAAGTTGGTTTGATTTTCCAAATACAAATATTTATGTTTATCACTATAAGGAAGTTCGATGTTTATTGTTCCGGCAATTCTTTTAAAATCTTCATTTTGCATTGCGTACCTTGCAAGTTTAACCAGATCAACAGCAGTGCTACAACTTTCATCACTTAGGCCACTTGGATCTGCAAAATATGTATCGCCTAACCCAAGCTCTTTTGATTTCATGTTCATCCACTTACCAAAAGTTCCCACATCCCCCGCAACTCCCTCGGCAATTGCGTAAGCAGCATCATTTCCGGAATTCAAAATTAATCCGTACAACAATTCTTCAAGTGTGTAAACCTCACTTGCTGAAATTCCCATAATATTTTCCCCTATTGTTGCGGCCTTTGGAGAAGCAATAATCTCATCACCAATTTTTTTGTGTTCCAGTGCAACAACCGCAGTCATCATTTTGACCAAGCTTGCAATCTTCATTTTTTCAGCGGAATTTTTTTCGTAAAGTATCTTTCCGGAATTTATATCGACCAAAACAGCGCTTTGGCCTGAGATTTCCGGCTTGTTGCTCGTACCGAAAACCTCACTGGGTTTCCAATCGGACGTCAGATTCTCGTTGAAAAGTAAAGTTGTGTAGTAATTTTTCTCACTCAAATCTTCTTTTACAGAAATACTTTTGCTAAAAACGCTTGAAAAAAACCGCCAAAACACAAGGAAAATCAGCAATAAGCCTAAAACGACTGAGATGTAAAGGGTAAATTTTTTCTTAGCATTATTTTCCATAGAGGGTATATAAAGAGTATGTTATCATAGTCCAATCACGTACTAATTATTTTCTAACTTAGGAGATAAAATGATTAAATTTTTAGATTTTTATGCAGATTGGTGCGGACCATGCAAGGCAATGGCCCCGATAGTTAAGGAATTGGAAAAAGGATATGAAGGAAAAGTCGAATTCCAAAAGATTGATGTAGAAGCGGAAAGCGAAATGGCAGGGAAATTTGGAATTATGAATATTCCTACGTATGTGATTCTAAAAAATGATAAAGAGTTAGATAGAAAAAGTGCTGCAATGCCAAAAGAAATGTTAAAAAACTGGATCGACTCGCATTTATAAAAAATAAATATACAATTTACTTATGACTGCCCGAATTGCAATCAATGGTTTTGGAAGAATAGGAAGATCCTCCTTTAAGATCGCCCACGGTAAAGGAATAGATGTTATTGCTATCAACGATCTGACAAATCCCCGAGTTTTGGCTCACCTACTCAAGTACGACACGGTGTACGGCGTATATGGAAAAGAAATTTGGCTTGAAGAAGACAGAAAAAAGATAAAACTTGAAGATAACAGAGGTGAAAAAGATTTCTTTGATATTAAAGGTAGTGAAAATTACATTGTCGTGGAAGGTAAAAAAACTCTAGTTATTTCAGAAAAAGATCCGACAAAACTTCCATGGAGGGAACTTAACATAGATGTTGTGTTGGAATGTACCGGAAGGTTCACAAAAGACGATTCCGCCCTTGAACATATAAAAGCAGGTGCCAAAAAGGTTGTGGTTTCAGCTCCAACAAAAGGCGGAACTATTCAAACCTTTATGAAAGGCGTCAACGATTCTCAGTATTTAGGCCAAAACGCAATCTCAAACGCATCCTGCACAACAAACTGCATTTCTCCAATCCTAGCTATTCTTGACAAGGAATTTAAGATATTAAAAGCAGGAATGAGTACTATCCACGCAATAACGAACAATCAAAATGTTGCAGATAGCCCACCCTTCGGAGAAAAAGTTGACTTAAGAAGAGCAAGAGCAAGCGGATACAACATCATCCCTACAACAACAGGGGCCGCGGATGCGACGGTTGAAGCATTGCCCAATCTAAAAGAGAAGTTTGATGGCGTTTCTTTGAGAGTTCCTGTAATGACCGGTTCTATTTCCGACATTACTGCCTTGGTAGAAAAAAATGTAACTGTCGATGAGGTAAACAAGGCCTTAGAAGATGCCTCAAAAAATCCGATTTACAAAGATGTACTCCAAGTCACATACGAGCCAATTGTCTCTTCGGACATTATCGGAAATACATACTCGGCAATTGCTGATCTCACGATGACTAAGGTCATCGATGGGAACCTTATTAAGGTGTTTGCTTGGTACGACAATGAATGGGGTTACAGCTGCAGACTTGTGGAAATGGCTGTCATGATGGCAGAATAACCCCAGGCTAAAGCAGCAACCGAAAACAAAAGAAAGCTAGAAATTTCACCTGTTGTTGCAGCGTGTTCTAGCTTTGCTTCGGAGAACGGTTACTTTGTTATAAAAATACCCCAAAAAGTTTTGATCTTTCCCTCGGTAAGAGGCATACAAAGCCTTGGCTTAGCGCCCGAGCATTCTATATCATGATAGGGGCGAAAGTCGATGGATATATTACCGAGTTTGCCGTCATGACAAGAAGCGGAAAGGAAGTGTATGTTATCCACTACCTCTCCAACCAACAGCTCCATGTTCGACATACTTGTTACTCCAAACTCGTCCTTCGTTTTGCATTGGAAAGAATAACTGCCGTCGGGAAAAACGGCCTTATAGACACGAATATTTAAGTTATCCATTTGATGCTCCTTTTCTATAGGTTTTTTCAGAATATACCTCAGTGAAACACCCATGTCAAACTTCAATTAATGCTAAAATATTCACATGAAATCTTTATCAGAAGCACCCATTAAATCAGGCACAAGAGTTTTCGTTCGATGTGACATAGACGTTCCAATTGAAAACGGGACCATCGCAGAGACCTTCAGACTGGATAATTTGTTAGAAACCCTTAAATTCATTATAGAAAAAGGCGGAATTCCTTTAATAGCGGGGCACGTTGGGAGACCCAAAGGTCAGGTCATTGAAAAACTAAGCACCAGACACTTTCTTCCCTATTTTAATGAAAAACTTGGTGAGAACAGATTTGAGATCCTTGAGAATCTTCGATTTGACCCAAGAGAGGAGGAAAAAGATCCAGAATTTGCAAAAGAACTAGCCTCAAAAGCAGAAATGTATGTAAACGAAAGCTTTGGCAACGACCACAGAGAACACACCTCAATTGTAGAATTACCAAAAATACTACCTTCTTATGCCGGTTTTAGGCTCCAGAAAGAGATTGAAGTATTGAACAAAATAGTAAAAACACCTGAAAAACCACTTATTGTGATAATAGGAGGAGCAAAACCTGAAAGTAAAATTCCTGTAATAGACAAATTACTTGCGATGGCGGACTTTGTGCTTCTCAGTTCGCTTCTTTCTGCCAGTTGGAGTAAAGAAATTCCTCGAAACCTAATTATTTCCCGTAATATAGACCTAAAATCAACGGATATCGACTCCGAAACTATAGATGACTTTAAAAAATATATTCGAACCGCAAAAACAGTTCTTTGGGCCGGACCGTTGGGAATGTACGAAAAAGAAGAATTTATTGTGGGAACAAGAGAAATAGCTCTTGAAATAGCAAAAGAAACAGAAGAAAAAGGTATTTACTCGCTAGTCGGAGGCGGAGATACAATAAGCGCCCTAGATAAACTTGGTTTATTGAATAAATTTAGTTTCGTGTCAACCGGCGGAAGCGCCATGCTTCAGTATTTGGCAGAAGGCACTCTTCCCGGCATAACAGCCTTAAACTAATGTCAAAAACACTTAAAGCAACACAAGTCGATAAATGCAACGGGTGCGAGTTGTGCTCTCTTGAAGCTCAGAGACAACTGAAAAAGGTAGGCTTGGAAGAATCTTTAATTAGAATATTCAGGAAAAAAGGTAAAGATCCACAAACTTTGGTTAATAGTGTGGAAATAGATCCGCGCCTAAACATGCTTAATATTGATAAAATTTGCGAGATCTGCCCCACAAGTGTGCTGGAAATAGTTGATGAGGTGGAGAACCAAGCTAAATGATTGATTTATCGGCTAAAAAAGTCTTGGTAATAGATCTAGCTAAAAAAGAGTCCGATGTTAACAGCTTTGTTGACCTAAATAAATACCTTGGGGGTGTTGGGTTAGGTTTAAAGCTTCTTGAAATTTATGCCGACAAGGAACCTGTTGTCTTTGCAATTGGGCCTCTAAACGGATTTTTTCCTTTTGCATCAAAAACGGCTGTGGTTTTGAATGATGAAGGCTCAATTGAGGACCTTTATATCGGCGGAAGTCTTTCTCTTAGAATGAGATTCGCAGGAATCGACGCAATCGTGATATGCAAAAAGGCGGAAGAGAAAACGGTAGTAGAAATACTAAACACTAAAACGACCTTTCACGGCGAGGCTATGGACCTTCGATCTTTGGGGCTTCCGGGAAAAAGAAGTGTAATTGGACACGAAAACAATAAGACTCTCCTGGACAATTATTTTACTACTCCTGAAAACCATCTAGAGAAGGCGTTCGTCCAAAAAAATCTAAAAGGCCTTGTAATAACAGGAACCGAAGTATACTCCCCGGAAAATTTTGAAGAATATCAAAGATTATATAAAACAATACTTGCAAGAACTTCTGATCTTAGAGTTGAAAGGGGCGTCTACCCTTCCTGTTCAAACTGTCCGATGGGATGCGGAAAATCAAGAGTTGGCGAGATAGGAGGAAATGTTTTAATAGACAGTCTTGTTGCCTGCCAATTTGCAGATAAAATATATACTGATATCGGAATTGTTTTTTCATGTCTTAATGTTTTGGGTTATAATCACACCCACGAGGACGTGGAAAACTTACCGAAATTAATTGAGGACACAATAAGAAAGCTTTCTTTATAAGATGAAATACATAATCGCTAACTGGAAAATGAATATGAACTTTGAAGACCTGACGAAGTGGGTTGCCGGGTTTTCAGAACTCCAAGCCTGTGTAACACCGGCAGTCGAAGTGATTCTAGCACCAAGTTTTGTACACATACCGGCAATATTTGAACTCTCGCAAAAAACCTCACTTAAACTATCTTCTCAGGATGTATCCTTTGAGGAAAAAGGCGCGCACACAGGAGAAACAGGTGCCTTTCAACTAAAAGCATTCTGTAAATACGCGATAATAGGCCATAGCGAAAGAAAAGAAGATCAAAAAACGGTGATCAAAAAGAGAAATGCTTGTCTAAAAGAAGGCATTACACCTATTATCTGTTTCGTAAATCCGAGAGGTCTTAAAGATTTATATTCAGAAAACTGCATATTTGTCTGGGAAGATTCTAAAAACATATCAAAAAATGGGGTTTATAACGTTAAAAGCACACTAGAAATCGAAAAAACAGTGGGAGAAATAAGAAAGAAACTCCCCAGCACCTCCACTTTAATATATGGAGGCTCCGTAAATGAAACCAATATCGGAGAACTTTCAAAAATAGAAAAGCTGGACGGAGTTTTGGTTGGAAACGCAAGCCTTGATCCTAAAACTTTTGCAGATATAATAAGTGCTTACTCCAAAAAGTTTGAGTGAAGAATATGAAGTATACGGACATTTCAAAACAAAAAAAGATGGTTGTAAACGAACCACGAAATAAGGGGTTTTCTAAATTCATCCTTTTGGTGGTAATACTTCTTCTTATCGGAACAGTACTTTACGTATTCAGGGGGAAAATCAAGCAGGCTTTTAATCCCATCTCAATAATTGCGAACGTTTCCGCTGCCAATATTTTAGAAACAGATGGGAGGACAAACATTTTAGTTCTTGGCTCGGATAAAAGGGGTGCAGGAGCAGAAAGCGGTCATGTTCTTACCGATACCATGATGGTAGTTTCAGTAGGAGCGGTGGATAACAACATAGTAATGGTTTCCCTTCCCAGAGATTTGTGGATAACAAACTACAACTGCACCACAGACATATGTGGGGGAACTTTATATAAATCAAATAAGCTAAATGCCGTATATGAATTTGGCGGCGCCGATGAGATAAAAAGAGTAGTACAAGAAATCACCGGAATTCCGATCCATTATCACGTATTAGTAACGTTTGATCTTTTTGAACAGGCAATAGAGGTCTTGGGGGGAATAGAAGTTAATGTCGATACCGCATTCACAGATAGGTACTATCCGGTTGAAGGTATGGAAAACAGTCTTTGTGGAATGAAACCGGAAGAAGCAGACAAACTTACCGAGAACGACTTCCCGTGCAGATGGAAAACCATCTCTTTCACAACCGGGGTTCAAACAATGGACCCCATAACAGCTTTGGACTTCGCAAGATCAAGACACGGAGACAATGACGAAGGTACAGACTTTGCAAGAGCAAAAAGACAACAGAAAGTAATTGTATCTATAAAGGACAAGGCAATATCTATACAAACTCTTTTCAACCCTACAAAGTTAAAAGGTCTGTATGATGCTTATGCCAAAAACGTTGATACAAACATGGATCTAAAAACACTGGAAAGCTTTTACCTTCTCTCCCAGCAGATTAAATTTGATAAAACCGTTTCGGTTGTTTTGGATAACACAAGTGAGGCAGATGAAGGGGGACTTTTATACTCTCCTGTAGATACCCAGCTTTACGAGGATCAGTGGGTTTTAATTCCAAGAACCGGAGATTTTTCACAAATTCATGCGTATATGCAAAAATATATTTTTGGTGAGAAGCAGTAAAATGAAACAATGATATACATAGTTCACGGTGACGACATTTCCAAATCCAGAATACTTATTCAAAACCAGCAAAAGAAACTAAACATAGAATCCCGTATCGAGATAGATATAACAAACGTAACACCTGAGGAGATCTATGAAAAAAGCCATTCGAATGATCTTTTTAACAATCCCCCATTTATGGTATTGAATATTACCTCGGCGGGGAAAACAAATATGGATAAATATATCGAGATGCTGGAAAAAGCTCCCATCGCAACTACGATCATAATTCTCTCCGGGAAAAGCCTTCCACAAACTAACATATTTATTAAAAATGCGGAAAGACTTAAAGCCAGGATAAATGCAAACGAGATGGTACCCCAAAGTAATATATTCGCTTTTGTAGATGCTGTTTTTTATAGACAAAGAGAAAAAGCTTACTCAGAACTTTCCAAACTTCTGAAAGACCAAGTTTCATCTTTTGAGATATTATCGATGTTTTTCTATGGACTAAGAACTCTGTCTTCGGCTAAATTCTCGTCAGCCTCCTTTTCCAAATTACATAATTTCGTAAAACGAAAAGCTTTATCACAGGCAAACTTATTTACAGAAAATCAAATCAAGGAAATATTTGAAGAACTTAGAATTATTGATATGAAATCAAAACTTTCGGAGATTAGTGAAGAACTTCTGATTCCGATGGCCATAGAAAAGGTGCTAAACTCATAACAATGCCTGACTCAAAACCAAAAATTTATGTAAAAGATGAATCTTTTGATCCGATATATAAATCGGTTAACCTCCCTTTCCTTTTCAGAACTAGAATACTCTCCGGCGGATTGATGGCATTGGGATTTCTCGTATTGGGAACTCAAGTGGCATTACCATTAATATCTTTCAAAACTCAGAACGAGGTCGCAAAACCCATGGAATCTACCATTTTAGGGCTGGCATCCGGATTTAGAGATTATAGTTTCCCAGAAATAAAAACAAACACTGCCGACATATCAAATGAGCAAAACGTTCCCGAATATTTCTATATCAGCATCCCAAAGCTCAAGATCGAAAACACAAAGGTTAAAACTAACTTTGATGGATCAAGTCCAGACGGATTCATTGGACACTACAAAGGGTCTTCTCTTCCTGGTCAAAGCGGAAATTCATATATCTTTGGTCATTCTGTATTACCATGGTTTTTTAATCCAAAAAATTACAAGACCATTTTCTCAACTCTTGGGGATTTAAAACAGGGAGACGAGATTTATATAACCTACAACAATAAAAGATTAAAATACATCGTTGATAATCAAGTTGTCCTCAAACCAGAAAAAGTGAAACCCCTAGAGCCCTGGAAACCAAAGTATCTTAACGAATCAACTATCACTTTAATGACCTGTTGGCCGGCGGGAACAAAAGCAGAAAGACTAGAAGTAAGAGCTATTTTGGAAAATTAAAAATATTAGACTAGTTATTAGTGTGACCCGTCCTCGTTCATACTGTTTGAAATTTTCCTTTCAAACGAACTAAGTGCCAACTTCCTCGGATTCTTGGATACTACAAATAAACTAGCAACGAAAAATATTAACGCGCTAAAAAGTCCGATCGTCACACCGGTTGTTCCTGTGCTGGGGGCGGTAGTTGTGGTTTGCGAAGTCTCCGTGGAGCCGGCAAGAACCTGTCTTACCTGACCGCCTGTCTCCTTACTGGCTATTTCTCCAAATACAGTTTTCGTAGCCAAACCTGCAACCTCCCCCTGATTTTTAACCTCAGAATCATCTGAAACCTTTTTTACAGTTTTTTCGTTAAGAGAAGTTTCTAAAGCTTCTGGCCTGGAAGCATTAGTTGTAAGAAAATAATAAACTGTACTGAACAAAATCAGAGACACCGACAATGTCAGTAAAAATGTTCTAAAACTTCTCCCGGCGCTTGTTTGTACACTGTAGCTGTTATTTTCCATTGGCAGGATTCAAACCTTTAATAAATTCTATATCAATAGTAACATCTAAGGGCTTGGACATGTCAAGCACTGCCTGGGAGACATAATCGGTTTTGTTTACTTTTTTCATACCAATCATCAACCAAAGTGTTAAAACTAGTATAAATATCGCAAGAGTACTTACAAATTTTTTCATTGTTTTTCCATAATATAAGTTTTTATGTTAAGCCTCAAAGTATCTGATGCCCCTCTTTTGACTAACTCAACATTTTGTATTTCCGAGACACGATTTAAGTTTTCGAGATTTTCCATTAGTTGAGTTAGGTCCCCCTCTCCGAACAGAGCGACAACTATTTCGACAACGGATCCTTCCTGTCCCGTCGGCACAAATGTGTCTACATAGTAACCTGCATTTCCGGATGCTGTTACAAAATCGATCATGTAGTTTTGAGGGTCAAAGTTCTCCGGCAGATAACCATTGAGGTACAAAACATCTGTACCAACCAGCTTTATTTTTTCAGAAGCATCGGAAATCTCATTATATTTTTTCGACAAATCCTTATTCAGCTTCGTCATTTGCCTTGATATTTGGTATTTTCCAATCAGCTCCCTAGTAAAAGGGTAGACTCCAAAAATTCCCATTAGCAAAACTGCTATTGCTGCCCAATAAAGATAAATTTTATAAGATATAACCTCATTGGTTATTAACCTAGCGAAGTTGTTGCTTACTTTTTGTATCTTTTCCTTCATTTGAATACGCCTCCAATAGTAAACTCATACTCTTTTGTCTGCGGGTTAAAATTCGCTTTTTTTAAAACTATTTCAGAAACATAATCACCACTAAGGTAATTCGTGATCAGTTTTGTGAAGTCATAAATATTTTTGGCCGTTGCGGTAATTTCAAAACTTGGAAATGTAATTCTAAGTTCATCCAACTTTATACCCTCGATAACATTTTCGAAAACAAAAGACACTCTTGGAGCTAAAAGCTTTCTAAGCTTTAGTATTTCTTTGTAATACGTGACTTTTCTGTCTATGCTCACAGCTGTTTTTTCAGATGCAAGTTCGGACAGTACATTATTTGAAAGTCTGTCTTGTTCTACCTTGAGTCTACCGATACGGAGAAAGAGTAGATAATTTAGAACTATAAGGATCCCAAGAATAAAACTAAGGATAATAATAACTTTTCTAAAAATTAAAACGGCGTCTTCGTGTCTTTTGAATGGCGCGACTACCGGCTGGAAGTTGGATAGAAGATTTAGGCCTAAGGTTTTAAAGGCTTCGTTTTGACCTTGGTTTTGAGGGTCTTGTTTTTGCGATTTTTTCCGATTTAGTTTTATCTTCTCCTTTAAGGTGAGCAGCAATTCTTTTAGCATAGTTTGATTTTACTCTATCAGCCTTGTTTTTATGAATAGCTTTTTCCTTAGCAGCTTTATCAAGTGATTTTTGCAAGGCTTTAAACTTTTCCAAAATCACTTCCTCTGTCTCTTTTCCGGCAACAGCTTTATAAACAGCTTTTAGCTGCTGCTTATATTTCGTCTTCCACATTAAATTGTGGGACCTTTTTCTTGCTGAGCTTCTAACCGCTTTTTTAGCTGACTTAGTATTGGCCATAGTCGGGATGTATAATAACATAATCAGTGATGAGTACAAAGTATATTTCTGCCCATCCAAACAGATGCAAATTGAACTAAAACAAAAAACAAACGGAGGGTTTTTATTCAACACTCAAAACTCAATACTTTCAGCTACTTTTATACTGGCCGTAGCCGGCGGATTGAGTGCCCTTCTTGGGTTTATTAAAACAAGGCTTTTGGCCTCCTACTTTGGGGTTTCGAATGTTTTAGCCGTCTTTTATACCGCAGATAGAGTCCCAAACCTAATATACTCGATCCTAATTGTTGGTGCGGTGTCAGCGGTCTTTATTCCGGTATTCACGGGCCTTTTAAAGAAGGACAAACAAGAAGCTTTTGATGTGGCCTCTTCGATAATAAACACAACACTTCTTTTCTTTATTTTTGCAGGTCTAATAATATTCATTTTTTCCCCTCAAATAATAAGACTCTTATCCCTTGGAAATTTTTCTGAGGAAGAAATAACACTTGGATCTAATTTGATGAGAATAATGCTCATTGCTCAAACGATTTTGGTGGTTGGAAGTTTATCAACAAGCATTTTGCAGTCATTCAAATACTTTGCGATACCTGCTTTAGCTCCAGTTGCGTACAACCTTGGAATGATTGTGGGAATTGTTTTTCTTTCAAAAACAATGGGAATGTACGGACCGGCAATAGGGGTTGTGATAGGTGCCTTGCTTCATTTTGGAATTCAAGCCCCATTCCTAAGAAGGGCGGGGTTTTCGTTCCGCCCAAAACTAAATCTAAAAGATACAAACTTCAAAAAGACTTTATCTTTGGTTCCTCCAAGAATAATGAGCGTACTTTTAGCTAATGTCACGCAAACGATAAACAACAGCTTGGCAATTTTGGTATCAACATCATCAGTAATATATCTTAAATTTGCAGACCAACTTCAAACTTTACCTATAACTCTATTTGGAATTTCCATGGCTGCGGCAGCGCTTCCTACCCTGTCAGCTCAAAACTCCCTTGATGAAAGAGAGGATTTTAAAAACACATTTATTACATCGTTTTTCCAAATGATGTATCTTGTCATGCCTATCAGCGCTATTCTTTTAATACTCAGAGTTCCAGTAGTAAGATTGGTTTATGGAGTACATAACTTTCCTTGGGACGCAACTATAAAAACTGCGTGGACCCTTGCATTTTTCAGCATCGGAATATTTTCTCAAAGCGCAAACTACCTAATAACACGGGCGTATTACGCTTTGAAAGACACTGTTACCCCAGTCATCATAAACGTAGCTACAGCTTTAATTAACGTCTCGCTTTCAATAGCATTCGTCACACACTTTAAACTTGGGGTGTGGTCGATTGCACTTGCTTACACGATAACCTCGCTGATAGACATGATATTTATGTTTATTTTCCTTAACAAAAAAATCGGTGGGTTCAATAAGAAAAAAATCCTCTATCCGTTTGTGAAAATATCCATGTCAACAATGTTTATGGGCGTAATGCTTTACATTCCGATGAGATTCCTGGACAAATTCGTATTTGATACTACACGAACTATTAATTTGCTTGGTCTTACAATTATTGCCGGAGTTTTAGGTGTAGCCACATACATCATGTTCACAAGTCTATTCAAGGTTAAAGAGATTCAGTTGTTTTACAGACTTGCAGGAAAGATAAAACTTTCAAGCAGAGGGCTACCTTCAGAAGCAATCAGCCTTACAGAAACGGGACGGGAAAAGATTTGATAAAAGATCAATTTACTAGTATATTCTAGACAAAATAATAGAAAGGAGAATAAATGAATACACAAACCAATCCCTCCACCCTTGGTAAATTGAGATATATCAAAAAGGCTCGACAACACGAGCTTTGGGGTGAATACAATATAGTCGACATACCCCAAGCGAAAACCTGGGCAAGAGAACTCGGAATCAATTTTGTTTTCAACCCAGACGAATTCGACCCAGAGACTGTTTTATTAAGTGTTCGATCAGCTGATTAATAATTCAATGCGGAAGCATAACCAAACTTCCGCACTTTTTGTTATCTTTTATAGTAAAATCACCTCATGAGTCAGGACCATATTCGTAATTTTTGCATAATTGCCCATATAGACCACGGTAAATCTACCTTAGCGGATAGGTTATTGGAGTTAACTCACGCGATTGATCAAAGAGACATCGTAAAGCAAACGCTAGACTCAATGGATCTGGAAAGAGAAAAAGGAATAACCATAAAACTCAAGGCTATAAGAATGGAATACAAGGGATATCAACTAAATCTTATCGATACTCCCGGACATGTTGATTTTACGTACGAGGTTTTCAGATCCCTGGCCGCATGCGAAGGTGCAGTATTGCTTGTTGATAAAACTCAGGGTATCCAGGCACAAACGGTTTCCAATTATTACAAGGCAAAAGAAGCAGGTTTAAAAATTATTCCCGTTATAAACAAAATTGATATGGGAATTGGAGACATTGAAAAAACTGAGATCGATATGGTTAAAACTTTCGGGTTTAAGAAAGAAGACATCTTGAAAGTATCCGCGAAAACAGGAGAGGGAGTTTCTGACATGCTTGAAAAAATTATAAAGGAAGTACCCTATCCCCAAGGTGATAAGAACGCATCATCAAGAGCTTTGGTATTTGACTCATCTTATGACGAGTACCTGGGGGTTGTTGCAACAATAAGAGTCGTTGATGGTGAATTTATACTTAACGGCAAAAGAAAAATAAAATTCTTAGCAACAAAAAAAATCTACTCTCCAGAAGAAGCAGGGTACTTTAAACTTAAAAGAGTAAAAACAAACGAACTCAAAACAGGAGAGGTCGGGTACATCGCAACGGGATTTAAGGACATACACGCAGTAAAAGTTGGTGACACCGTATGCTGGGAAGATGACATTTCAAAACCACTCTCGGGTTACAAGGAAATCAAACCTTTCGTGTTTGTATCCATGTACCCGATTGATACATCAAAATCAAACCAGCTAAGAGACGCCTTGGAAAAACTTTTCCTTTCAGACTCATCCTTGAGTTTTGAACCCGAAAGTAGCTCAGCCCTAGGGTTTGGCTTTAGATGCGGGTTTTTAGGACTTTTACATGCCGAGATAATCCAAGAAAGGCTTGAGAGGGAATATGATTTAAATTTGATATCAACCACGCCAACCGTTGAGTACAAAGTCACAAATACAAGAAACGAACTACTATATGTGAGGACTCCGTCTCAACTTCCCGATAGATCAAGCATTCTTGAAATACAAGAGCCTTGGATCTTTTGTACGATAATAACCCCGGCTGCATACTCAGGGTCAATAATGAATCTTTGTAAAGATAGGAGAGCAGTTTTGAAAAAAATGGAGTACCCAAATGAACAAAACGTGGTGTTTGAATACGAACTCCCTCTATCCGAGCTTATCTATAACTTTTTTGATGACCTAAAAACGATATCCTCAGGATTCGCAAGTCTTGATTATGAATTTTCAGATTACCAAACTGTCGACGTGGTAAAACTTGATGTTTTAGTGCACGGGAAAATGGTCGAGCCGCTTTCAAACATAGTTTTAAGGGCAAGGGCCGACGAAATTGGGAAGTCATTAATTAGAAAACTAAAAGGTGTAATACCAAAGCAGCAATTCGTTGTATCACTTCAAGCCACTGTTGGCGGAAAAATAATTGCAAGAGAAGATATCCCAGCACTACGAAAAAATGTTTTGGCAAAAATGTCTGGGGGGCACAGAGAAAGAAAAGACAAGCTTTTAGATATTCAGAAAAAAGGCAAGGCTAGAATGAAAAAAATAGGCCAGGTCGATATTCCTCAAGAAGCTTTCAGACAAATACTCACAAAGTAAACAAATTCTCTTGACAACCTTAGCACTCGTGATACTATACTGATAACTATGTTGACCGAAAGACAGGTTCAATTGCTTCAAGCAATAATAGACGATTATATAAACACGGCCGAACCGGTAGGCTCGGTTGAGATAGTTCAGAAATACAATCTCCATTGCTCCCCAGCCACAATAAGAAACGAGATGGCAAAACTTATTGACCAAGGATTTTTGGAAATGCTCCACACATCATCCGGAAGAGTTCCTACAAAAATGGCTTATCGAATGTATATAGACGAACTTATGCAGGAAGAAGAGCTTCCTGTTTTACAAGAAGTCGCATTAAAACAAAGACTTTGGACAAATAGATTTGAGATGGAAAAACTTTTGAGAGAAACTACTCTTGCTATGGCAGAGGCAACCGGATGCTTATCTATAGCTACAACTGACGAAGCGTTCGTAACTTCTGCGGGGACAGTAAATGTTTTGGAGCATAAAGAATTTTGGGACATAGATATAGCAAAATCAGCACTAAGAATATTAGACAGCTACGAAATTTTAGATAGAATTTTCCAGAGTGTGGCCCCAGGAAGAGAAATCTACACACTAATTGGTGATGAGATCCCCGTAGAAAACCTTACAAAATCAACAATTATATTCACGCCCTACAAAGTGGGGGACAAGGGAGGTTTCCTAGCCATTCTTGGACCATCAAGACTAGACTACCAAAAAATAATCCCAATTGTTAAGTATACAAAAAAACTTTTAGAGGAACTTGGGGGTTCTTGGTAAAAGCCAATTTACTGCCCAGAAATTCATATGAAAGAAAAAGATAAATTAGAGAGATACCACAAACAAATTAAGGAATTTGGACAGAAAGTTTCTGATCTGGAAAGCAATTGGAAAAGAGCTTTAGCCGACTACAAAAATCTTGAAAAAAGAATAGCTGAAGACAAAGAACAATTAGTTTTTTATGTAAAAAAACAAACGGTCGAAGAGTTCCTACCCTTTTTGGATAACTTGGAAAAAATCGAGAAACATATTAAAGATAAAGGTCTGGAACTTACATTAAGAGAGTTTAGAAAAACACTTATCAGTATGGGGGTACAGGAAGTAGAAGCCGAAGGAAAGGAATTTGATCACGAAACTATGGAGGCTGTAGAAACCAAAAAAGGAGAGAAAAACAAAGTTTTGAAAACTATACTAAGAGGTTATTTATTAAATGGAAAGTTATTACGACCGGCAAAGGTAATTGTCGGCCAGGAATAAAAAGGAGGATTTTATGTCAAAAATACTAGGAATAGATTTAGGGACAACTAACAGCTGCATGGCCGTTATGGAGGGCGGGACTACCAAAGTAATCCCCAGCGCAGAGGGCGGGAATACTACCCCATCAATTGTAGTTCCGGATCAGAATATTGTCGGAGTACCTGCAAAAAGACAACAGGTAGTAAACCCGAAAAACACTGTCTTTTCGATAAAAAGGCTGATGGGAAGAAAGTACTCAGACCCTGAAATTCAAAAGATTAAAAAGAACTATCCGTACGAAATTGTCGAAGGACAAAACGGTCTTGCATGTGTTGAGGTTGAAGGAAAAGTTTATACACCTCAAGAGATCTCAGCAAAAATACTTACCAAAATGAAAGCCGATGCTGAAAGCTTTCTGGGTCAAAAAATAACAGATGCCATTATCACCGTCCCTGCATACTTTAACGACTCACAAAGAACCGCTACTCAGGAGGCAGGAAAGATAGCGGGGTTTGAGGTAAAAAGAATTATTAATGAACCAACAGCTTCTTCTCTTGCGTATGGACTTGATAAAAAGAAGAATGAAAAGATAATCATCTACGATTTGGGCGGAGGAACTTTTGATGTCTCTGTTCTTGAAATCGGAGACGGGGTGTTTGAAGTAAAAGCTACAAACGGAGATACCTATCTTGGCGGAGATGATTTTGATCAGAAAGTCATTAGCTGGCTTTTGGAAGAGTTCAAAAAGGAAACTGGGGTAAATTTATCGACGGACAGACAGGCCATGCAAAGACTGAAAGATGCTGCTGAAAAAGCAAAGATCGAACTTTCCTCCACAATGGAAACGGAGATAAGCATTCCCTTTATTACAGCTGATAAATCCGGACCAAAACATCTGGATGTTAAGCTGACCAGATCAAAACTTGAGCAACTTGTTGATGATTTAATTCAAAGAACAATTCAACCTATCGAAAACGCTATGAAGGATTCGGGATTAAAGAAAGAGCAAATCGATGAGATAGTTTTAGTTGGCGGAATGACCAGGATGCCCAAAGTTGTTCAGATCGTCAAAGAGTTTTTTGGTAAGGAACCAAACAAAAGCATAAATCCTGATGAAGTTGTTGCTGTTGGAGCCGCAATTCAGGGAGGAGTTTTAGCAGGAGACGTTAAAGATGTCTTGCTTTTAGATGTAACTCCGCTAACACTTGGAATTGAAACATTGGGAGGGATCTCTACGCCTCTTATTAAGAGAAACACTACCATTCCGACCCAGACAAGCCAAGTATTTTCAACAGCTTCCGACAACCAAACGAGCGTTGAAATCAACGTGTTGCAGGGAGAACGGGAAATGGCTTCGGACAACAAATCTCTAGGAAGATTTATATTGGATGGAATTCCACCAGCCGCAAGAGGCATCCCTCAAGTAGAAGTTAGATTTGATATTGATGCAAACGGAATTTTAAATGCAACTGCAAAGGATAAAGCCTCGGGAAAAGAACAAAAAATAACCATTCAAGGAGGAACGGGACTTTCAAAAGATGAGGTTGAAAAAATGGTTAAAGACTCAGAGGCCCACGCTGGGGAAGACAAGAAAAGAAAAGAAGAAGTAGAGGCAAGAAATCTTGCGGACGGTCTTTGCTACACCGCAGAAAAATCACTTAAAGATGCCGGTGATAAGGTTCCTGCAGATGTGAAAAAAGAGGTCGAGGATAAAGTAAAAGAAATTAAAGATGCGCTACAAACAGCCTCTGCTGAAGAGTTGAAGAAAAAAACAGAGGAATTATCTACGTCAATGCAAAAGATTGGTCAGTACATGTACAAGCAAAACGAAACTAAACCAGGGGAAGAGAAAAAAAACGACAAATCAAAAGAGGACAAAAAAGACGAGCCTGTCGAGGGCGAGGTTGTAGAATAAATCCTTTTTAGGAAGAACTAAAAAAGGTCCGTGACAGGCGGACCTTTCTTTTTCCAATAATTAGTTACTGAGTTTGAGCTGTATCAGTGTTGTCAGAATCCTCAAAAGATTCCTCTTCCTCGGTCTCCCCATCAGGCGAAACTTGGGTCGGAACAGCTCCTTCAACCCCAGGTTCCTCTACAGCCGGGCTTACCGGAGCCGCCGGTGCTACAGGAGTAGCAGGAGCAGCTTGATCCCCCTGAGGCGGATCTCCCTGAACTTGATCATCAACTATTGTTTTTTGTGTATTATCATCCATTTAACAAAACCCCCTTCCAAGAACAATTTTTATATGTTTTAGTATACCAGACCAGTTGACTGCGGGTGCAAAGGGTGTTTATATTTAAGGTAGAAAGAACTGCCTATGGAAATATTACAAGTAATTCTAATAGTTATCCTGATCCTCCTTTGCATAACGCTTACAGCTTTAGCCGTTTACTCTATTTTTGTCTTGAAAGATGTGAAAGAAACCCTAGAGGACGCTAAAGAAGTTTCCAAAACTATAAGAAGGTTATCAAACTACGTTGTGGCTCCGGTAGCAATGGTATCGAGCCTGATGGGCGGGGTGGTAAAGGGCCTCAGTGCTGTAAAAAGCATAAGTTCAATTTTCAATGAAGATGAGGAGGAAGAAGAATGAAAAAATCAGAGGAAAGAAAATACCCGAGATACCATAGCGGGGATACCTTCTTTAAGGGAGTTACATGGGGTGTTGTAATAGGAGGGATTTTGGGGCTGCTTTTTGCACCAGATAAAGGAGAGGAGACAAGGAAAAAACTCAAAAAACTGGCTAAGGAATACAAGGTAAAAGGAGAAGATGCTTTGGTAGTAGCCAAAAATGAGGCTGGAAAAGCAAAGGTTAAATATCAGCAGTACAAACAAAAAGCCGATCCTTATATCGAATCTGCAAAGGAAAAAATCTCAGAAATTGAAAAGACCATAGAAAAGGAAAAAGGTCCCGTGATGGATAAGATTCAGGATTTTGCGGAAACATTGGAGGACGAAGCAAAAAAGATAAAGAAGAGATATTTCAAAGGTGTAAGAAAAAGATAAACCTCGCTTTGTTAATTTTTAATCCTTCAGGTGTTAGAATATTCTCATGAGTAATGTTCCTGTCCAGGTGATTAATTCTTTATTAGAAGATAAGAAGAGCGAAGCATCCCCTACAAGTGGGACCCGGGTTCCTGAATGGCTAGAAGAAACCTCGCTGGAAAAAGAGGATGCGGTTGTTAAGGCTGGAGAACCCCCTAATACGGAGCGGGTAGAATCTATTTCTGGTGAGCCTATAGAAACCGCACCACAAGAAGAAATGGTCGAAACCTTAATCTCAGATCAAAAGCCACAGGCAGGTGTCGTGAACAAATTGGTTCAGGGAGAAGCGGTAGAAACAATAGCCCTAGAAACCACAGATACCCTAACAAATGAGGCGGACAAAATAGAACAAAAGGAATTTATTACAGGAGTAGTCACTGCCCATGGTGGAACCAAATAGCCTTATATACAATACATTTTGGATCTCCGTTTACCTGATACTACTCGTATTCCTCTCGACAGCAATTGTTTTTGGTTTCGCCGCTTGGAAAAGGAGAGTTAACGAGAAAACAGACCAGTACAAACTTACCTTCCTTCAAATAAAACTTCCCCCGGATAATGAGATAGAAACAAAAGCAGCCGAACACATGTTTTCTAATCTGATGGGTTTTAAAAAAAGCTTTTGGAAGTCTTTATTCACCGGTCAAAACAGAATAGCTTTTGAAATTATCTCAAAAGCGGAAGGCATCTCGTTTTATGTAGTGACACCGGATGAAATATCATCCCTGGTTGAAAAACAAATAAATGCCGCCTACCCTTCGGCAGAAATAGATATCGTAAAACCGGTTGAGATATGGGACAGAGGAAAATACACAAAAATAACAGAGCTAAAACTAAAAGCACCGGCTTACTACCCAATAAAAGTTTATGAAAATTTAAAGAATGATTCTTTAAGCTCTATTACTTCAGCGATGAGCAAAATGGGACCCGGAGAAGTCATCGCCGTTCAGTATGTTATCCAGCCGGCAGATGATAGCTGGAGAATGGCCGGAAGAAGATTTATATCAAGCGTAAAAGCACGCGTTGCAAATCCAGAAAAACGCACAAATGTTGATGAGAAATTTTTAGAGGGGGTCGAGAGCAAAATTGGGAACCCCGGCTTTAATACGAAAATAAGAATCGTTTCCATATCCGATACTAAACAGGAAGCAGAATCCCTAATTCAAAATCTTGTAACAGCTTTTGAACAATTTACAGATGCGACATACAACAGATTTGCCAAAAAAACTTTCATCTCCTCTAAAAAACTAATTAGAGATTTTATATACAGAAAAATTAGTATCAAAAAGATAGAGCTCCCGATCATGGGTATCCAGCTCTACTCAAACGTTTCCATTTTAAATAACGTGGAGATGGCAACAGTCTTTCACTTCCCTAATAAAAATGTCGGGACCCCCAATATTGTATGGCTTGGAGCAAGAAGATCTTCAGCTCCAATAGAACTGCCTAATGAAAACGAAGGAGTTTATCTTGGAAAAAGTGTATTTAGAGGTGTGGAAAAGAAGGTATTTATGAGAGATGAGGATAGAAAAAGACATTGCTATATTATTGGACAAACAGGTACGGGTAAGTCGGAGCTTATGAAATGGATAGCTCTTCAGGATATTAAACGCGGAGAGGGAGTTGCCATTATCGATCCTCACGGAACTGATATAGATGATATATTACAAAAAATTCCTCCTGAAAGAATGGATGATGTTATTTTATTTGATGCCGCAGACTCAGAAAGGCCTTGTGGCTTAAACCTCCTGGAAGCACACACTGAAGAAGAAAGAAACATTCTTATAAATGCGTTCATCGCACTTTTGTACAAGCTTTATGATCCAAACAAACAGGGTATTATGGGTCCACTGCTTGAAAGAACAATCAGAAACGTGATGCTTACCGCGATGGTTGATCCGGAGTCAACGATGGTCGATGTTTTACGTCTTTTAATAGACGAAAGTTACCATAAAAAGTTTTTGGACAAACTTACAGACCCACTTGTGAAAAGGTACTGGATTGATGAGGTTGCACACACATCTCAAAGCAGAAAAGGTGAAACAATGGGGTATTTCGTTTCCAAGTTCGATAGGTTTTTGACAGATAAAACAATGAGAAACATCATCGGCCAATCAAAATCCTCGTTTAATTTTGACGACGTGATGTCACAAAAGAAAATCCTTCTTATTGATTTGGCGAAAGGGAAAATAGGAGAGGAAAACTCAAATTTCATCGGTCTTTTGTTTGTTCCAAGAATACTTGCGGCCGCATTAAAAAGACATAAGATAAAGGGGGACTTTCCCAATTTCTTCCTTTTTGTTGATGAGTTCCAAAACTTTGCGACTCCGGATTTTGCCACCATTCTTTCCGAGGCAAGAAAATACAAACTTAATCTTACGGTGGTTCACCAATTCATTCAGCAACTAACCGATGAAATAAAAGACGCAATATTTGGAAATGTAGGAACTATATGTGCCTTTAGGGTAGGGGTTGACGACGCAGAGTATCTGGAACCGCAATTCCAGCCAAATTTTACCAAACAAGATTTAAGTAACCTACCGGTAGGAAATGCTTATATGAGACTTTTGGTCAAAGGACAACCTACTCCACCATTCTCACTTTTTATTGATTGGGACGAAATATCTTCACCTAAGAAAGATCCAAAAACCGCACAACAAATAAGAGAATTATCAAGAAATAAATACGGGGTCCCGGTTGAAGAAGTTGAAGCTGCGATAAACAAAAGACTGGCTTTAGACGAACCCAAAGAACCGGTAAAAAATCCTTTGGATAAATTTCCATTCTAAGACCCTTTCTGGAAGGTATGCTGATATCTCTGTATAATCAAAATAATGCTGAGACTGCCTTTTTTGGAAAAAGCCTCGTCTGATGAAAATAGGTTCCTATCGATAAATATCAACGCAAAAGATGTGAGATGTCTTGCGTTTTACTTTGATGGGGATGTGTTTAAGATCGTTGGATCCGGAAAGACAAATCTCCCAGAAAACGCCGTAAGAAACGGGGTTGTGCTTGACAAAGATATTGTCACACAAGCTTTAAAAAATACCGTAGAAAAAGCAACAGAGGACTTAGGAGGAAAGTTAAACAGAGCAATTGTGGGGCTAGACGGAGGAGAGACACTTGGACTTGCAACAACCATTAGGCTTAAAAGACCAACAAACGGACCTATTCAGAAAGAAGAGGTTGAGGAACTATACTCAAAAATAACGGAGGCTTCATACATTCAGGCCCACAACAAAGTTATGCAGATAACAGGAAATCCCGAAACCGAGCTTGAGATAATCACAACTTCTGAAATTTATCTAAAGGTGGAAGGACAAAGTGTGGAAGTACTTGAAGGTCAGCGTGGAGAAAACGTAGAAGCTTGTGTTTATAATGCTTTTTCTCCCTCCTACCATATAAGAAGTCTTCAGAATCTGATTAAAAAAGCCGGCCTTAGCTTAATTGCAATCGGGTCCCAAATGTACACCTTGGTTGAATGGTTAAAACTTCCTCCAAAGGAATTAAGCGATTTTGTCGTAATAAGCGTGGCGGAAGACTCAACAGATGTAGGGGTGGTGTTTGGAGGAGGAATAATTTCAACGAAAACACTAAATATAGGCTATCTTCATTTTATTGATTCCATCAAAACTACGATGGGACTTTCCAGAAACGAGGTTGAAAATATTCTTGAAACATATAACTTGGGCAACCTAACAACCAGCGAAACCTCTGTGGTCAAAAACTGCCTTTCAGAACCAATAAAAATATGGGTAAGTGGTTTAAAACTGTTATTTGAAGACTTTTCCGGGGTAAAAACCTTTGCTCCAAAGATATGCCTAACCGGATGCGGATCCCAGATACCGGATATTTTTGAGGCTGTAAAAAAAGAGGAATGGACAAAAACAGTTCCTTTCAAGGCACACCCCGAGTTTAGCAAGATATCCCTTTCCGACATTCAAAAAGTTGTTGATTCAACAGACAAGATAAAAACGGATGACTGGCTTTACATGTATGCAGCGCCTATTATCTATAAAGAAATTTATGGATCTCAAATATGATAAGACTTCAACTTGAACAAACAGACAATGTGATAGAAGCGATAAACAAAATAAATGATTTAAGCGATTTAAACGTGGAATTAATTATCCCTAAGGGAGCTATTCTTTTCGAAAATTATTTAAACTTAAAGCTTATACAAAACGAGGCAGATAAGATGGAAAAAAGTGTGGAATTTTACACGGAAGACGAGAGTGGAAACAATTTGATTATGTCCCTAAACGGCAAATCCAGCGGTTCTTTTGTACAAAACAGTTTTAAAGAGGAATCACCAAAAGCTAAAGAGGCGAAAGGGAAAATATCCCTCCCCAAAATTCATCTTCCAAAGTTTAATATCAAAATACCTAGTTTCATAAAAGCGAGAAAGGGAATATTAATCGTGGGATTGCTTATGCTGGCGTTTGTTGCAAGCTTTATAATTTACGGGCTAAAGACTCCCAAGGTAAGCGCTAAGATCTCCGTTCATTCCCAATCACTGACAAGAAGTGTGACTGTAAGGGTTAAGTCTGGGGCAACAACCGATGTAAATACAAAAATACTTAAGGGGTCTGTTCTTTCTTCAACTGTTGATATCACAAAGGAAGCCGATACAACCGGCACAAAAATTATAGGAGAACAAGCAAAAGGAGAAGTCACAATTTATAACTATACGTCGGACTCCGTGACTTTGGATAAGAATACAAAAATGACGTATGAGGGAAAGTCAACGGATTTGGTTTATTACCTTAAGGAATCCGTCACGATCCCGGCAAGTTCTACTCCGGATACGGGAAATCCCAGAGTTCCCAGTGAGACACCGGGGGAAATCACAGCCTCTGAAATCGGGGAATCTTATAACATTTCCGATGGAAAAACGTTAGTAATAAAAGGCTATAGCAAAGATACTGTTGTAGGAAAAACAAAAAATGATGTTGATGGAGGAAAGAGTCAAGCAGTGAAAATCGTAGCAGCTGAGGATAGGACCAACTTATCAAAGACTGCACTTGCGGATGCTGCTATAAAAGCTACAAGCGATATTAAAAACAAACTAGCCGGCAATCAAAAGCTCGTTGATGGGTCGGTGCAAGCAAAAATCATAAAAGAAACCTTCAACAAAAATGTAGGGGACCAGGTAGATAAACTTTCTCTCACACAAGCTGTATCTGCCGACGGACTAATTTACATTAATAGCGAGTTAAATAAATTCTTGGACGAGTATGTAAAAGACCGAGTTCCGGAAGATTTCGTATTATCGAGCCAAAGCAGAGATGTAGCCGTGGAGGTCTTAGGTAACTCGACAAGCAGTGTACTAACATCAACAGAGGCGGACCTTCAGGTCACTTTGAAAGCATTTGTTGTTCCCGATATTAAAGAAGATGAAATTAAAAAAGCATTAATCGGGAAAACTCCAGCAGAGGCTGAAAAAATTCTGGGTTCGATAAAAAATGTCAATTTTTATGAGTTTAAGCTTTCTCCCTCAATTCCATTTTTTGGAAGGGTTCCAAAAGATTTAAACAGAATTGAACTAACAATAGAAAGAAACTAAGATGACCAAAAAGGTATACGATCAAAACACGACCATTCTTTGTGTAGATTTTGGGAAAGCGAACATAGGAACCGCTCTTGGAAGAAACGGTCTCGTCATGCCTCTTGAGGTTATTTCCGGAAAAAATATAGACACCGCCCTATTTAAGATTAACCGATTAATAGTGGAAAACAAAGTAGAAAAATTGGTTGTGGGGCTACCCCTTACCTTAGATAATAAAGAAACAGCACAGTCTTTGGAAACAAGAAGATTTGCAAAAATTCTTAAAGTGACAACGAAAAGACCAGTGGACTTTCAAAATGAATACGAAACAACAAGAGCGGCACTAAACGAGGCGATAGACACAGACGTGTCTGAAAAAAGGAGGAGATCAAACGACCACTTAGCGGCAGCTTTTATTCTGAGAAGGTACTACGACGAAAGAAGCTGACAATTAGCCTTTATCTTTCATCTTCATCTTTACTTCCTTTGATTCGCACTTCATGCACTCAAAATTTTCTCCAGGGCTAAGACACGAGGGACACATGTAAACACCGCCCCTCACAATCATATCTGTCTGCTCACATTTATTGCAAAGGAAAATAACTTCCTCCTGAGCAACCTCTCCGCAATTTGGACATTTGAATTTTATAGAAGTTGTTGTTTGTTCTTCCATACAAAAATGGTACCAAAAAACACACCGCTCTGGAAATGTTTGGGCTTTAAATATAGAATTCAACTATGATTGCTTTAAAGATTATTGTTGCCTTGTATCTTTTAGCCGGATTTGTTTACGCCGTATATGTACATTTGATCGGAAGCGAAAGGAAATGGTGGTTATTCCCAATAAATGTCATCGGGGGACCAATAATGGTTATTTATATAGTTATTCTTTCTATAAGGAAAAAAAGAATTCCGATTGATTGGCATTAAATATGTATAAAAAGATCATTGAAGGAAAAAAGGCAGTTTTTTTCGATCTTGATGGAACAATTCTCAAGGACTCTCCCCGCTATGCAACTCAAGCAGTTCAAAAGATTCTAGACGAGATTGTCAAGGCATCATACATTGATGCAAAAGATTATGATTTCCCTGGCCTACCAATCGAGTATAGGTGGGAAACAATATTAAAAATCAATGCTCTTAAAGATGAGAAGTCTGTAAAAGAATTAACGGATCTAACAAACGAAGAGATTTTTAAAATAATAAGCGACCCGCAAGTTGAGTCTGTTACAAAAGGTTTTTGGGATTTTATCTACGAAATTAAAGAGGAGAGGAGATTAAAAACCGCTCTAACAACCAACACCCCCAAAGCCACGGCGATGCAAATACTTGAAAAAATAGGTGCTGATAAGGTTTTTGATTTCATGATATTTGGGGACGAGGTTAAAAGAACAAAACCAAACCCGGAAATGTACAAAAAAACCCTCAAGGCTTTAAAACTAAAATCAAAAGAAGCAGTGGTTTTTGAAGACTCCCTAGCGGGAGTAAAAGCGGCAGCAGCGGCAAAGATAGATATTGTTGTTATTTGGGACGAAGTAATCTCAAAACATGAGTTCCCCGGTAACGTTTTGGAGTTTTTTCCGGATTTTACAGACCTCCCCGGAAAACTGGATGAAGATTATTTTGCGTATATGCAAAGAAGAGCGGAAGAAACAAAAAAGACAAACCCAAAGATTTGAAAAGCTTTAAAAGCAAACAAGACACCTCCTTTTAACAATCCACATTGCTTTATCATTGTGGATAACTTGTGCTATATACTAATACACAGCCCCGATATTTTCTTCCTACATTATGAGTATAAAATCTTTTGAGACACCAAAAGAGTTTTGGAGAGCCGTTCTTGGTCAAATAGAACTGGAGCTCTCCCCTATGATTTATAAGTCTCTCGTATCAAGAACCCGCGTCGGGAAATTAACAGAAAAAGACATTGAGATCGTTTGTGAGGATGACTTTGTTAGAAAAAGCTTAGAAAAAAGACACTCAAAACTTGTAGAAAACACAATAAAAAATGTTGCGGGAAAACGCCTAACAGTAAAAATCTCAATAAGTAAGGGGGAAGTGGAAAAAACAGCGGAAGATCTGATGGGTCCTCTTTTTTCCCGACAAAGATCCCAAGAAACACTGGTGACAGAGAAGAGACAAAAATCAAATTTAAGTTTTAAATTCACATTTGGAAACTTTGTTATCGGAAAAAATAATAACCTAGCCTATGCAATTGCAACCGCTGTCGCCGAGAAACCGGGAGAACTTTATAATCCGGTTTTTATATATTCAAAAGTAGGGCTTGGAAAAACCCACCTTCTGCAGGCAATAGGAAACAGAATAATCGAGACAAAACCCGGCATGCGGGTTATCTACACAACCGGGGAGGCCTACGGTAACGAGCTTATTGAGGCTATCCAAAGCGGAAAGGGAAAAGGCCATTACACCACAAATCAATTCAGAGATAAATTTAGGAAGGCGGATGTGTTTTTAATAGACGATGTTCAGTTCATAATCGGGAGGCAATCGACTCAAGAGGAGTTCTTCCACACATTCAATACTCTTTATATGGCCGGAAAACAAATAGTCATAACTTCAGATCGCCCTCCAAAAGAGTTTAGCGACATCGCTGATAGAATATCCTCCAGATTTTCCAGCGGAATAATAGCAGACATACAAATGCCGGACGTAGAGATGAGAACAGCAATTTTAAGATCAAAAAGAGATGAAAACAAAGATTTCGTCCCAAATGAGGTTATAGGTTTCATCGCAGAAAAAGTGGACTCAAATATAAGAGAGTTGGAGGGGGCATACCTTCAAGTTGTAACTTATGCAAAAGCTAACGGGTTGGAACTAACCGTTGATCTTGCGGCCAGAGCACTAGGTCAAGTGATAAAAGATAAACCTGCAAAAAATATAAACATAAACGAGATTCTAAAAGCAGTCTGCACTTATTACTCCGTCAAAATTCAAGATATAAAAGGGAAAAGAAGAAACAGAGAACTCGTAATTCCAAGACAGGTGGCTATGTATTTGATGAAAGAAATAACTGATATGCCTTTAATGACAATAGGAGATTTTCTAGGTGGGAGAGATCATACCACAATAATGTACGGGGTGGATAAAATACAAAGCGAAATAGCGGAAACCGGAAAAATGACTCAGGACATTGTTAATGTAAAGCAAATAATTTTTCAATGATTAATTTGTGGATAAAAAAGGAACGAACAAACAATGTGGATAACCAGGTCTATTTATCCACAACGATATCCACAGCATTTGGGGTGTTATCAACACTCAAAAAACCTTACAGCGCCAATAAAAAGATTGTAAGGAAAGACCTATTTGTTAGAACAAGAGGAAATAAAGTTATAAACAAAATAAAATGACACAATTTGCTAAAACAACAATATATAAAAACTCAATCCACATATCAACACTCTCTTCTAGTGCTACGTCTTATTTAATATATAAAAATATAATGAGTGACATTGTGGAAATCTCGGAAAGTCTGCTCAAAGTAATTAACAAATGCAAGGTAAAGAAAAACTAATAAAAATATACCACGGACTATTTTTGATTATCGTGTTTATAATTCCCTTTAATTTAGGAAAGCATTTTATTATTAATGACTCTTATGTTTGGGGAATACTGGTAGACTACTTAATCCCGACAGTTTACTTACAGGACATCTTGGTTTTTCTTGTTTTAGTTTCTTGGGTTGTTAGCGGGAATGTGAAGAAGATTAAAAGTTTAAGTTTGATTTCAAAAAGAGAGGTTCAGATTTCTACCCTTTTTGTTTTTTCTTGTTTGTTTTCGGTTCTCTCCGCACAGAGATTAGTTCCATCCCTCTATTTTTGGATAAGGCTTCTGCTGTACTTCCTTTTATTTATATTTATTTTATGCGAAGTTTGTGTCGAGAAGCGTTTTTTTAAGATTCTTAATGCGGTTTCAGCATCCGTTATTTTTGTGAGCCTTCTTGGGGTTTTTCAATTCATAAAACAGGGCTCCTTATTTAACAACTATTATTTTTTTGGAGAGCAACCCTACAGCCTCTCTACTTATGGGATCGCAAAAGAAACATTTCTTGGCCACTTTGTGGTTCCTTCATATGCGACATTTAGACACCCGAATGTCCTTGGTGGGTTTTTAAGTATTTTTCTTTTGTGGTTGTTCCCCTATCTAAAAGGAAACAGGAGATACTTTTTTGCATTTGCAGCCGGGACCTTGGCTTTAGCGTGTACGTTTAGTGCGTCTGCGTGGGCATCCTTTATTGCTGGAATTTTTATATACCTTTTCTTACTCATAGACCCGAAGAAAGCTTACTTTAAAAAGATTGAGGTTTCAGGAGTTGTTATAGCATTTTGTTTGGGAATGCTTGTCTTTCCGGGGCTGAGGTCTTTGACGAAATTTTCAAACCCCTCACTTTTTAGAAGATCTGATTTGCTGATAGCATCATATAAAATATCCGCAGCGTATCCACTTTTTGGCATGGGACTAAACAATTTCACTGTTATGGTCGATGCTTTTGCCCCTGAATCCACAGACTTAAGATTTACTCAGCCCGTACATAATGTTTTTGCTCTGACTCTTTCTGAAACAGGAGTCTTCTCTTATACCTTGTTTGTTATATTTATACTTTTGGCGGTGAAGAAACAAACTAATCCGGGGCTTTTTAATGTCTTATTTATTTCTTTAATGCAGCTGCTTATTCTTTTTAGCGTGGACCACTACTTTTTAACTGCAAATCAGACACTGTTGATGCTGTGGGTGATTTTGGGATTGACGTTTTCCCACTCTGATTAGTGTCTGGATTTTTTCCCGGTACCCATCTATAATTTTAGAGATGAAAAATAAAATACTCACTGCCGTCTTACTTGTCTCTTTGCCCTTGTTTTTAACAGCTTGCACGTTAAGGGATATTCCCGTTATCGGAAAACTGTTTAGTGGGGGACCTAAGGTTGCAAACACACCCGTGACATTAAATATGTGGGGTTTGTGGGAAAGCCCCGAGATAATGGACGCACTGATTCAAAAATACACAACTCTTTATCCCAACGTCACAATTAATTATGATAACCGTTCTGTTGTTACCCCTTCTTTATATAAAGACACCGTAAAAGGAAGACTTCCCCAAGCAGGTGTTCCGGATATTGTTGTAGTTCATAACAGCTGGGTTTCGGAGATTAAAGACTATCTTTCACCAGCTCCCGCTTCCCTTATTACACCACAAGTTTATTCACAGCGTTTCTACCCCGTTTCAACACAAAGCGCGGTAATAGAAGGAAAAATATATGCAGCGCCGATGTACTATGATGGTTTAGTTCTGGCATACAATAAAAGCCATTTCGAAGAGGTCAATCAAACTACTCCGCCAACAGCTTGGGAAGAGTTCAGAAGACTTGCACTCGACCTCACCCAAACTACAAAGGAAGGGGATTTTGTTAGATCGGGGGCTGCTATTGGAACCGCAGATAATATAGACTTTTTTTCTGATATTTTAGGACTTATGTTTGCTCAAGCGGGTCTTAAAGTTCCTGATGATTTGGGATCAAAAGCTGCACAGGACGCGCTAGCTTTTTATACAACCTTTGTTAAAGAGGACAGGGTTTGGGACAACACCCTTCCCGAAGCCTCCAAAGCATTTGCTCAAGGAAAAGTTTCGATGATTTTTACGCCAACGTGGAATCTTTTGGACATAATTAAAGCAAACCCCGACCTTAACATAGGAGTTGCTCCTGTCCCGCAGGCCTTGCCGGAAACTCCGGTTTCGTGGGGTAGTTTTTGGATGTATGCGGTTCCTAAAACCGGTCAGAATACCGATGCCGCGTGGCAGTTTATCGACTTTTTAACTCAGGACGAACAGCAACTGGCCATGTTTAACCAAGCGTCGAAGTTCAGAACGTATGGTGCACCTTACAGCAGTGCCGCGCTAGCTCCCCAATCCTCGTCAGGTCCCTCAGCAAAGTATATCAAGCCTGTTTTGGACACCGCTCCTTTTGCAGCAAGCGGCTACTTTGCAGGAAGATCCGGAAACGCCTTTCAGGTGGATGCGTTAAAGAAGGCTATAAACTCGACTCTTTACGGTGGTGTGAGTCTAGAAAAAGCATTAGCGATACTAAAAACCACGCTTGTAGAGGGAAAAGCACTGGCCCCGACGCAGTAGGATCTGCAGGGGATTGTCTTGAACTTACCCTTTTTATTGGTATATTTCTTCTGTGATCATTTTAGGTATCGAAACATCCTGTGACGAAACAGCCGCTGCCGTTGTTGAAAACGGTACAAAAGAAATATGCAGTGTTGTTGCATCCTCAAAAGAATTTCACGAGAAAACAGGGGGTGTTGTTCCGGAGGTAGCGGCAAGAAAACAAGTTGAAGCTATAACACCTGTAATCGCTGCGTGTTTTGAAAAGTTTAAAGAAGCAAAAAGACTAGGGTCGTTAGATGAGTGTTACAAACTGATAGATGCAGTTTCGGTTACAATCGGTCCTGGGCTGGTAGGCTCTTTGATTGTAGGCATCGAAGCTGCGAAAGCCCTGTCTCTAGCTTTGAAAAAACCTCTTATTCCGGTAAACCATCTTGTCGGACATATTTATGCAAATTTTATAGGTAACGATAAAGTTGTTGAGTTTCCCTCAATTGCCCTTCTTGTAAGTGGTGGGCACACAGATTTGGTCTTAATAAAAGGACATGGGAATTTTGAATATCTAGGAGGAACTTTGGATGATGCGGCGGGAGAGGCGTTTGACAAAGTCGCAAGACTTTTGGGCCTATCAAAGTATTTAGGTGGGGTTTTTCTTTCCAAAAAAGCCGAAGAATGCGAGGAAAATATCTTAGAAGGTAAATTGCCAAGACCAATGCTTGACCAGGATAACTTTGATTTTTCTTTTTCTGGTTTAAAAACATCATCTAGGAGATTAATCGAAGAAAACAAATATGCTGCGGAAGCAGTGGCTTGTGAATTTGAGAATGCGGTGGTTGATGTTTTAGTTAAAAAAACTATAAGAGCTGCAAAGAAATACAAGGTTAAAACTATTTTGCTGGGAGGAGGTGTCTCAGCAAACAGGGTTCTGAGAAAAAGGATACGTGAGGAGGCAGAGAAAATTGGTATAATAACTCATGTCCCGCCCATAAGTCTTTGCACCGATAACGCTGTTTACATTGCAGGCGCGGCATTTTTCAATAACAAACAGGTGAAATACGAAAAGCTGGATGCCAACCCTTCTTTGGGAATAATGGATAGGTTCTAGTAGAAAGCTCTTACTTCTTAGTATGATTTAGCAAATAACACCCGACCTTCCGATTTTTTGCCTGAGTACACACACTTCCCTTCTTCTTTCTTCTGATTAAAGGGAATACATCTTATTGTTGCCCCCGTTTCCTCATTTATTTTCCTTTCAATATCTGCGTCGCCGCACCAATGTGCCAAAACAAAGCCTTTTTCTACTTCTTTTTTAAACTCCTTCCAAGTATCAACCTCCTTCGTATTCTTATCCCTAAATTCAACCGCTTTCTTGTACAGACTGCTTTGGATGTCATCCAGCAATTTTGATATTTCCGAGGAAATGACGTCTTCAGAAATAGTTAGTTTGTCGCCGATGTCCCTTCGTATTACTGCCAATTTTCCTGTTTCAATTTCCTTTGGCCCCACCTCAATTCTTAATGGAGCTCCCTTCTTTTCCCAATGGTAGTGTTTCTCTCCTAGTGTTTCGTCTCTTTTATCAACTTTAACTTCAACACCAAGTTCTTTTGAAATTTTAACTGCAAGCTCATCTGCCTTTGATAAAACGTTATTGTTATCCGAGTTGCCACTCAAGACCGGAATAATAACAACTTTAAAAGGAGATATCTTAGGAGGTAGAACCAACCCTTTATCATCACTGTGTGCCATTATTAAAGCCCCGATAACTCTTGTACTTAGTCCCCAGCTTGTTTGCCACACGTATTTAATTTTGTTGTCTTCGTCGAGAAATTTTATTTTGAACGGCTTAGAAAAGTTCTGACCCAGATTATGGGAGGTTCCCATCTGAAGTGCCTTACCATCCTGCATAATTCCTTCTATTGAGTAAGTTCTTAAGGCACCCGCAAATTTTTCCGATTCGGTTTTTAGGCCCCCGATAACGGGGATCGCTAGAAAATTTTCAGAGAAATCTTTATACACACCAAGCATCTGTTTTGTTTTTTCTTCGGCTTCCTGCTCGGTTTTGTGGGCTGTGTGACCTTCCTGCCACAGAAATTCCGTGGTTCTTAAAAACAGCCTTGGTCTCAGTTCCCACCTGACAACATTCGCCCATTGATTAATTAATACAGGCAAGTCTCGGTACGATTCTATCCATCTTGAGTAAGCTTCGTAAATTATTGTTTCTGATGTTGGTCTCACAACCAGAGGCTCGTCAAGTTTCTTGCCTCCTGCATGAGTTACAACGGCCACTTGTGGAGAAAAACCTTTAACGTGCTGAGATTCTTTTTTCAAAAACTTCTCGGGTATAAATAACGGAAAATAAGCGTTTTCTACACCCGTTTCTCGAAACTTCGTATCCAACACTTTTACGATATTTTCCCAAATCGCGTATCCATAAGGTTTAATTGTCATTGATCCTCTAACAGGAGAGTGTTCAGCCAGTTCTGCTACGTCTACTATATCCTGATACCACTCAGAAAAATCTTCTGATCTTGAAGTTATTCTTTTTTGTTCGTGTTTGTTGTCTTTCATTTGGTTTTCATCATAACAGATGAGAAAGAATTTACTACTTTTTCAATAAAACCAAGAATTTGTCCGCTTGCCTTTTCTTAGTTGAGGCACATTTTCCCTGTCAGTTGAGAGTATCTCATATGATTTGATTGTATCAAAAATATTTCTATTTACTGTAGTAATTTTATGTATTAGTCTGTATATATGATTTTAAATCCTTCGGAAAATCCTGCCCTTAATGAGTCGGCAGCTGAAAACGATAAAAGAATTGAGGAAATATCTGAGGTAGTGAGAGCCGGTCTGGATTCCTTGCAAAGAAAGTGGGAACAAGTTCCTGATAGAGATGACGAGTTTTTATCCGAAGCAGAAAAAGCTTTTATGAAAAGGCACAGCGATAAAAGTACGGCAGGTGAGGGTACCCCTGAGGCGATCAATGAGTATTTTGGCCACAAGAGGAAAGACTTGCACGAACTTGATTCCTCTCGCCATGGAGGAATGGTGTCAAAAATATCCGGTGATAGTATTGCAGAGTGCAAGTACGTTTTTCTGCACAAAGTTGTAAACTCGCCTTCCCCAGAGGAGGTGTCCAACTACGCAACGGCGTTATTAGAGCGTGTTTCCAAGATACTCAGCGACGCCTTTTATAACAGAGAAGAGGTCCGGAAAATTAGAAATGCCATTACGGGGAAATCTTACAACATGTTTGGATATGATAATCAAAGGACAACAGAAAATCTTGAAAGCTTTTCTATAAGGGAGAATGCCGATGATGAAAAATTTCTCACGGGATTTCAAGATGCTGCTCATTATGTGAAGGAGGCTGTTAATGCACTGGCTTCTGTAAGGTTGCAGCAGTTACAAAAACTAGAACAAACAGGTCAAAAAATAGAGACGTTAGCATAAGCGCTGTTGTTATAGTGTGACAATTGAACCCCTCTTCCTTTTGTGATAACCTCAGACCATGTCTATGGACAAAAAATACGATCACAAGTTACAGGAACCGGCAATCCAAAAGAAATGGGAAAGTGCAGATGTGTTTACAGGAAAAATAGAAGCCGATAAGAAGCCTTTTACGATCATTCTCCCTCCTCCAAATGCTTCCGGTAAACTGCACACAGGAAATGTGTTAATGCTCGCAATCGAGGATGTTTTGATTAGATGGAAAAAGATGCAGGGTTACTCTACCCTTTGGATTCCTGGAACAGACCATGCTGGTTTTGAAACCCAGCTTGTGTTCGAAAGGTCTTTGAAAGAACAGGGAAAATCTAGGTTTGATTATGATAGAGACTCACTATATAAAGCTATCTGGGATTTTGTACAAAAGAACAAGGAAATAATAGAAAAACAGATAAAAAGCATGGGACCGGGGCTTGATTGGTCAAGGTACACATTTACTCTTGATGAAAAGGTAATAAACACAGTTTATAACACTTTCCAAAAAATGATCAGCGAAAACCTGGTTTATAGGGATGACTATGTTGTTAATTACTGTCCAAAATGCGGAACTACGTTTGCTGATTTGGAGTTAAGACACGTAACCAGAAAAGACCCTCTTTATTACATGAAATACGGACCTTTTACTCTTGCAACAACAAGGCCGGAGACAAAATTCGGTGATACGGCTGTTGCGGTTAATCCAAAAGACGAGAGATACAAGGATTATATTGGCAAGGAAATAGAAGTAGAAGGTTTAAATGGAAATTTTAAACTCACCGTTATTGCAGATGATTTTGTTGATCCGGAGTTTGGAACAGGTGTTGTGAAAGTTACTCCGGCGCATGATAAGAATGACTACGAGGCCGGAAAAAGACATGGATTGAAGATAAAACAGGTAATCGGTCTTGATGGGAAGATGACCGAGTTGGCAGGTTCTTATGCAGGTCTTTCTGTGCAAGAGGCAAGAAAAAAAGTTGTTGGGGATCTTCAGAAAAAAGGATTGATGGTAAAAATTGATGAAAGTTACGAACATACCATTTCGGTTTGCTACAAAGGTGGGCATGAAATCGAACCGATGGTTCTCCCAAACTGGTTTGTAAAAGTAGAAACACTCAAAAAGCCGGCGCTGGATGCGGTTTTGAATAAAGAAGTAAGAGTATACCCAAGATGGAGAGAAGTTACGTATGTCAGATGGATGGAGGAAATGAGGGACTGGCCAATTTCCAGGCAGGTTGTTTGGGGAATTAGAATTCCTGCTTGGTACAATATTGACGAAAACTCAGATCTCCAAGTTACTTTTATTAATAAAAACAAAGAAAGAGCTACAGGGAAAGTTTCAGATTTGTTGAAAAGCTATTCTTATGAGGAAATAGAATCCGGGCTTCAAAGTTTAGTTGCCGCAAAAGATGCAAAGTTTGTTATTTCCCGCACAAAACCAGGGAACAGGTTTTTACAGGAAACCGACACATTTGATACGTGGTTTTCGTCAGGTCAGTGGCCTCTTGTTACATTAGGTTACCCAGATTCTGAGGATTTCAGATATTTCTACCCGATATCAGTTATGGAGACAGGGTGGGAGATTATTAGATTCTGGGTATCGAGAATGATTATGTTTGGAATTTATCTTACTGGAAAACCGCCTTTTAAAGATATTTATCTTCATGGGTTGGTTAGGGCAATAGATGGAAAGAAAATGAGTAAAAGTCTTGGGAATGTTATTGACCCCTTAGACTATATTGATGAGTATGGGGCAGATGCTCTAAGAATGGGTTTAATATCAGGAACGGCAAACGGGAGAGATTTTGCTTTTCCTAAGGATAAAGTTATTGCTTACAGGAATTTTGCAAACAAACTGTGGAATATGGCGAGATTCATGCTGATGTTAATGGAAGATAGGAAAGTTGAATTTTATGATGAAAAAAATATAAAGGGTTTGAACGAAACCGACAAGGCAATTCTTATCGAACTTGAAAACACAAAGAAAAACGTGAATGAAAGTTTGGAAAAATACAGATTTTCCGAGGCCGCGGATTTTATATACCAGTTTATGTGGCACGAAGTTGCCGATAAGTATATTGAGCATGTTAAGGATAGAGAGGATAAGGAACTAGCTTTAAGTGTCTTTAGGTTTGTTTTTGTTGAGGGTTTAAAACTTCTTCACCCCTTTATGCCCTTTGCTACAGAGACAATATGGTCAAACCTACCAAAAAACGAAGGTGATAGGGAATTGTTAGTATCCTTAGAGTGGCCTAAATAAGCTATAAACCCCATTTTTATAAATTACAAAATCCCGTAGCTATAGCAAATAGTTTGTGTGATTTGCCAAAAATTCCCTTTCATAGTACACTACAGGCCACATTTCCCAAAATTGAGGGAAAAATTCGAAAAAAAGAAAAAAGAGAAAAGGAGAAGAGAAAATGAAAATAAACGATTTGTTTAGTAAGAGTAACGGGAAAAAGCTTTTATTAGTTTTGGCAGGGCTGGCACTACTCTCATTACTGGTATGGGCGGTTTTGAGGCCACCTGCTGAGCCTGTTACTTACAGCTGCAGGGTTGATGAGTCTTTGGGAGCTCAGGGTACCGATCTTTGTACAATGGTCCCGGAGAATATAAGAAAACGCAGTAACGTTATTGTGATCGGAGGAATAGCTGACTTTCCTACTGTAGCTACATATGCGGCAATACCCGACACAGTTGTTTATAACGTTTTAACTGCCCGACAACAAATGCAGTTTCTTATAGAGACCCCGAAGATGATACAACACCTTCAGAGATTTGGTTTCTTTGGAGGCCTTTTAGGGGGTGCCATTCTGGTTCCTATACTTTACGCCTGCATTTATATATGGAAGAAAGTTGCAAAGAGTGTAAAGCAGGAGAAAAGTAGGGCCGCACTACGAAAAGGCAGACAGGAACAGCTTAAACAAATATCCACGGGGGAGGAGCTAAGTTCTGACGCTGTAATATAAACAACAAAAACTCCTTATTGAGCGATCAACGAGGAGTTTTCTTTTTGTCTAAATTCAAAAATTAGTTCTTTTCTTCTCTTTTCTCTTGAGGTTTGGACTCACTCTTTAACTTTTCACCTTCCTCACCTTCGCCTTCTTCTTCAGGTTTCTCTTTTGTAGCTTCAACCTGCGCAATAGCTTCCTCCTCAGAAACCGTTTCTTCCGGTTCTTCTTCGACTTTCATTTCCTCAAGTCTTACAACCATCTCTTCAGGAGCGACATCCGGGATGGAAACCTTTGCTTTATCGTAATCAAGCTGTGATATTGAAATTCCCTCCCCAAATTCCTTTAAGTTAGAAATATCAACCTTAAATTCGTGTGGAAGATCCTCAGGTAATGCTTCAACAGTAATCTCTTGTAATAATTGTAAAGCAATTCCGGCCCCGGTTTTAACGATCTCATTGTTTTCTTCACCGATAACAACAACCGGAACTTGAGCCTCAATTTTAATTGTAAGATCCGGCTTATAAAACCCTACATGTGAAACCACGTCAGTTACCGGGTCAACCTGAACATCTTTAATAAGAACTTTGAATTTTTTATCCCCGCAGGTTATATCGATAAGATCCGTTTCTCCTGATTGTTTATAAACTTTCATAAATTCGTTGTGTTTTAAGGAAATAGATAAGGACCCCATACCTTTTCCGAATATAACGGCCGGAATAATTTTGGCTCTTCTTAAATATTTATTTGCTTTTCCAAGCTCTTTTCTTGTTTCTGCTTTTAGTTCCATAGGCGTTTATAGGGCATCGGTATTCTACTTTGTAAGCCCGATGCGGTCAACATTGAATAATTGTACCAAAAAAGGGATCAAAAATAGGTCTAAAGGTCTACTTTGTATACCTTGCTCCCGTTTAGGACGAAAAGTGTCTTTTCGTCAAGCGATACGGAGATGCTTCTAATATCATTCCATATGTCTGACGTGTCATATTTATACTGTTTTATGAGATTCCCTTCGTCGTCCAGCAGAACAATACTTTTGTTTCCTCTATCAGCTACATAAATATATTTCAAATCGGCATCGGCAACTGCCTTTGATGTATTTGAAAATGGATTTTCTAACCCCGAAACAGCAAAAGAAGTTTTGGTGCCTGTTGAGTATGAAACCAGCTCCCCGTTTGATTTGAGAATGTATATGTTAAAGGCAACAGTCATTGACCTTGCACCGCTAAAATCAGGGTTCTTTGCCCATACCGTTCCTTCTAGCACCCCCGCCTTTTCGGTTTCTTTAGTCAGGGTATCGTTTGAAAGAGCATAAACAAATCCGGCATATGGAAAGGTGAGAGAAAGCCCCTCAACTTCATAAGATTTTCCCACCGCCATCGTTTTTAAATCAAAAGTTTTGTATCCGGCCGTATCGTTAAAGCTCAGTGATTCGCCAGTAATAGATAGAGATTTAATGCCGGGGAAAGTTGCCGCCGCAACCTTAAAGTTGGGAGTTTGAGTGTCGGACACAAACATCTTTCCGGTTGTTCTATCCACCACAACAACCTGCGTTCCAACTATTTGAATGTCCGTGGGTTCGGACTGGGGTTCTGCAATTTTGATATCATAAAAAACTTCTGGATTTATTCTTGAAATTTTAAATTGTTCGTCTTTGGATTTATCTTCTTGGGGTTGTGTTGGAGAAGCTATCGATTGATTGTTTAAAGACATCCCACTTGTGTTATCGACAAGTTTCTTTTTATTTTTAAATACGCTTGATCTGATTGTGAAAAAAACCGATATGGCCAAAAGTGTAGCCACACCTCCAAGGAAGGCCCAGCCCTTAAGTTTTCCACTGCCTCCTTTTGAAATTTGGGATAATTTGTTTGTTATTATAGTTGCTTTTCTCCTCGGAAGCCTTTTGATTAGTTTTGCTACCAAAAGTTTTAGTGATGAGGATAATTTCCTTCCGAAATCAGCAATTTTTTCGAAAAAATCCTTTAGCGCGGAAACAACTTTTTCTGATCTAACCCTTATCTTGTTTTGTGACACCGCCGTACCCAGTCCGAAATCTATAACCTCATCCTGCGAAAAAGAAGTATCTATCAAAAGTCTCATTAACAGACATGATTGGTTAGGGTCTAAATCACTTTCCGAAAGACTTGAAGACAAAAGTTTTTCAGGAGGAACCGACTCTTCAAACGGATCCGTACAAAATATTAATACTTCGTCTTCGTCCACAACCTTTGAGGAGGTCGAGAAATTTCCTTCAGAAATCATTTCCATCGGAACAACACCGCCGCCTTTTACCGTATAGCACTTTGCAGACCCAAACTTAACTATATACAAAACATTTCCCCATAATACAGCTGACATAACGTTAAGAACTACCCTTTGAGGGTTGGTGGTGTTGGTGTCTGCAGAAAGCTGAAGGATTTTCTCTTTTGTTTCAAGAATAGACCTTTCCATTGATTGAATTGGGGAGATGCTTTCGGAGTTAAAGTAGGAATCATGCAAAACATCATAAACAACTTTGCATACAAGCTCTGTGTCAAAGTTAGAGCCTCCGGACAAATCAAACATGATGTATAAAGTGCCTTTTTTAAGAAGAAGTTCCTGAGTTTCCGGTTTGATAGTTAAACATTTTGAAAACGAGTTGCTGTATTGGGGCAACTTTGGGTTTAGTTCTTGTGTTTTTGCTGTCAGTTTTTTTAACATGTTATTTAATCAGGGTAAGAAGGGTAATTGCTATAATGGCTAGAGATGCAATCAGGTTTGTGAAGGCAAGAAGTGAAAAAACCGGTGCGAGCGGGGTTTTGAAGTTTGTATTCATTATCTTTACCCTTCTTGTAAGAAGAAACGCAAAGAATAAGTAAAAAAGGGTCAGCACCAACACAACGATTTCTGTTACAGTCGGAACCAGCCCCACAATCTTTCCGATTTCCGTATCTATGGGGTAATTGGGTTTAATTATTTCTGGCGCGTTACTAAATATGTCCATTTCTTTTCTCCTTTGTTACCAAATCTGATATTGCATCTCTAACAACGGAAGGGTTATCAATCATATTAATTTCAAACTCTGTGGTTTTCCCCGCAGTTTGTATGAATATGCTACCTATATTTAATATTTCTCCGATACTTCCATGTATCTTAGAATTAATATCCTGAATATTTATAATAGGGGTTTCCGAAATACTTCTACAACCCTTATTTATGTCCACAATTTTCTTACTTGTGACGAGAAAAACTTCAAAATACCAATAGAGAAATACTTCAAATACAAAACCGACTGCAAAAAGATAAAAAAAGAGGGCAAAGATAAAAAGAGAAGGCCCATCGAAAATATGCACTTTATAGACAGTGGCTTTTGCCAAAAATGGGATTAAAAATAAAGGAGCGACAAAGAGAAAAAAAGCCATTAGAAATTTTGGAAAAAGAGTGTAAAGACTTTTTCTTAAGAGTATTTCTATAGTCTCGTCGGAATCTCTGCCCTGATAATCGGTATTAGCAGGTCTTTTAATGAACGTTTTAAAAATACCTATCGCCATTGTTTTTATTATACCATCGAGAATAAAAAAGATTTCTGAGGCCCAAAAACAAGTAGTCGACTTATTTTTTTTTGATTATGATGCTTATTTCATCCTCGTACACGGATTTCCATTGGGAGTTTTGATTGCTTTTTTCCAAAAGGTATTTAATAACCTTGCTTTTTGGTATATCCAAAATCCAGGTTATGTTGTAGTCAGACAGGTACTTGTTTAGTAAATCAGAGTATTTTTCGGGATCGTAGGAGATTAGACGGTACTCTTTAATAAAGAATTTCCCATTTTCATTCCATGCGGCCATCCTCCCATCAATAAATGTTTTGTATTCCGGAAGCTGCCATATCAAATAGCCTCCCCAATTGTATGTGTTCCACATATTGCCACCCATCGGGTTTTTTTTAATGTACCCCAAAGCGTTATATGGGTATTTCCCCTCTGTTGACCATTTGGAAATATCTGATGCTAAAGAAACGTTCTCTATAAATAAAGAACTTGCGGCAAAACTCAGTAGTACCAAAAAAACGGGCAAAGACACTTTCGGAAGATAAACTTTTTTACTTTTAAAAAACGCGGGCAAGCTTCCTACTAAGATCTCCAGCTCTTGAATTATAGCAAACGAGGACATGATGAAAAAAAGTCTTCCAAAATAACACGCCTTGATTGAAAGAATGTAGAAAAATATTATTAGGATTTTATACCACCAACCAAATTGATCTTTTTTTCTCTTAAAAACTGAGAAACTGGAAATTAATCCTACAGCTAAAAGGAAGCTAATAAAAAGTGTTGTGGTGTTACTAAAACTAAAGTCAAAAGGTCCCCACTCATTCACTAAGGATTTAATTGGCTGAGTCAGCTCTTTTGCCAGCGTTGCCCAGAGCTTTATCCCATAAGGATTTAAAAGAGTTGAAAAGACACAAAGGAAAAAAATCTTAAACGAGTCCAGAAAAGAGTTGGCTTGGAAATGTAAATTTTTACTATCTTTTGTCCGAATTGTTTTTTGAACCCAGTTATCCAAACAGTAAACACCATAGACAAAAAGCGCCGGTACAAAATCAGCGTGTGTATTTGCCCAAATCAAAAAAACAAAAGGAAGAAGCCTGATCCAATCTTTTTTAAAAATAAGAAGGTAAAACAAAAAGAACATAAACACAGTGCTGTAATAAAAAGGTCTTACTGTAAGCGCATAGATCGATAGACTTACTGAAAGCAAAATGTAATTTATGGATATGTTTAGGAGATTTCGTGTTTGTTTTTTTATAATAACTAATAAAATTACACTTAGAGCAAAGCTTAAGATTAGGGTCGAATAAACACTTCCAAGAAAATGATGTGAAAGATACATAACCAATTCCGCGACCCAGTAAGAATTAGACCACTCATAATTTGTGTTTGTATAGGAAAAAATATTATCCCTCAGGATTTTTCCATGTTGAACAAAATACTCCCCATATTTGTAGTGCCAGCCAAAATCAGGGTCGCTCGGCGGTTTAAAAGAAACGAGAGTTCCAAATATTACTAAGAGTAAGTAAACGAGGTTTGTTGTATTGAAAATTTTTTTCACAGTAAGCGAATTATATATTAATAAGCTTAAGCGGAAGAATAACAACGAGTGTGGTTTGTGAGTTAATGGCTGGAAGTTGGTTTTCGTTAATTAACTGTTTCAAAATCAAACAATGTGTTTTTTATAGATACATAACCGGGTGCTCTAAGGTTAAATATAGTCTTAAAACCCCCTCCATTTATAGAAACAGTGCCGTTATTAGTTTTTAAGGTTACTTTTGATGTGTCCCCACCATTACTTATATCCACGCTTATATCGGACACACTTGTGTATTTGTTGTCTATATACTTTTCCGCAACGTCTCCCATTTTGTCTGTGGAGTAGGGATCCCCTCCCCAACAGCTTGTTGTCAGGGGGGTTATGTGACTCTTTTCACCGCTCGAACCTTTTGTATAAACAACCCACGCATTCAATATGTCCGCCATTTCAGATGATTTCATCCATGGGTGTGGGTGTCCGCACGTGCTGTTATCGTTGTAGCTTTTTGTGTACCATGCCTTATAAAACCAGGGGGAACCGGCTTTTTTCTCGTATGCATCTGACGGCCAATCTCCTTTTACATCCCATCCGATATTGTTAATGTATCCGCCAGTTGTTGATGAGTACTGAGAAGTTTTAGGATTATCCAGAATTACACCTTTCGTTGAATCAACCGCGTCTTTCCATTTTGATGGCGGGTTGTTGGATTTGCTTTTTGAAAATACCTGGCAAGCTTGGGTTGTGCATATTGGTTTTCCGGATTTATACGCGTAAGTTCTTGCAGCTATTGCCTGAGCTTTAAGCGCATCCGTATCCCAATCGCTTGGCATCTCGGCTATTCCGTAGAGGTACTTCTGAAAGTCTAATGTCCCGTATCCCTTTACACTAATTGTCTTTGGGAAGCTGTCCGGTTTTGTTGTTCCAACTTTGTAATAAAATTTCAAAATGTCTTTGTACCCCTGTCCACTATCTGCCCTTCCTTTTGCTCCATACTGACTCATGCCATTTCCGTGTGTATAAGCTCCATAACTAAATGCCGCAAAGGCTGGTTTAAAAGGAGCGGAAGGAGTTTTAGAGGTGGGTTGTTCGTAATCTCCAACCGATCCATTTTCATCGCTGTATTTTAAAGCTAATATTTTGTTTTGAAGGTTCTCAAGCTCCTTTTCGTACTGAGTTGTTTTTTGTGAAAGTTCTTTTGCTTGACTTTGGGCTGTGTTTTTTCTTGCGGCAATGTCGTTTGTGAGGGAGATTAGATTTTTCTGTGCGGTCTCAAGTTTAGCCTTTAGCTCTTCCGAAGTTTTTTTATCCTGCTCAAAACCTTGGATTTCGGAGTTTAAGCCGCTGATTATTTTTAAGGTTTCTTCATTTGCAGCTTTGCTGAATGCATAAAGGTAGCTTGAAAGTTGAAAGCCGCTGAGGTTTGCATTTTCGTTTCTCGTAAAGAAAAGTTCCAGATCGTTTAAAATGTTTTTCTTTGAGTAGTTTCGAAGAAGGGAATTTCTAATCGAGATTTTGTCTGAGAGTTTTTGATTTCTGTCTGAGAGGTTTTGGTTTATTTCATCAAGATTTTTTTTGATTCCGTTGATATCATTTTGAACACCATCCAGCTGAGCTTGGGTAACTGTTAATTGAGATGAGAGTTGGTTGATGTTGTTTAAAGTTGAATCAAGAAGTGATCTGGTGTTATTGAGTTTGGCTTGTGTTTCTCTTTCTTTTTTTTCGTAACATGTGGCCCTGTCGCTTAAGTCCGATATGTTTTTACAAGTATCTTCTGCGTATATGAAAGCAGGAGTTTTAGTAAGGGAAGAGAGGATAAAAAAAGATAAACCTATTATTAGAGCAAACATCTTTTTATAAGTATTTTTAGTTATGGGTATTGATGAAAGTTGAAATTTTGTACGAAGCTTTGGCATGTAGAGAAATTATATCAGTTTAATTTGACAGGGTTTTAATGGTATATTTTTAGTATGAAAAAGTTTTTGGGCTTGTTTTTATTCATATTTTGTCTAATTTTTGTTTCTGGTCGCACATCCACTTATGCTTTTGGAAATAGTTGTTCAGGGACGTGGAACCCCACACTTCCTCTCGATCCAGCTAATGCAGTAGACCCGATATGCCTACAATGTGGGCAGTGTGGTTGCACTCCTGATCAGGTGTGTATTATAGACTGTACTTACCCTCCCCCCAATTCTTGTGGTTGGAAATGTGATACAAGTTTAACTTGCGGCGGCTGTAATGCGGCCACGGCTGGTCAGTGTGGTCTTTCTGGGGCATGTGGCGGCCCCTGTGAAATATGCCAAGGACCAGTCTATACTTGTATTGAGGATAAAGTGAATTGTGAGTCTTCCCCCGCCTGCTACGCGATTCTTCATCCACTAACCAGTGGCATATCCCCATACGACTACTCCTATAGTGGCTTGCGTTTCTCTAACTTGGAAGCGGTGTTAGCTCCTGTTGCAAAGATACTATTCTATGCGTCGCTGGTAGTTGGGGTACTTTTAATTATCTACTCAGGATATGCATTAATGACTAGCGAAGGTAATCCTCAAAAAGTGCAGCAAAGTCAGGAACAGCTTACCGCCGCGATTCTTGGAATAATGTTCATTTTATTGTCAGCCGCAATTCTTCGTGTCATAATAAACTCTATACTGGTAGCATAGTAGTAAATTAATTATTCAAGGGGGTGTAATAAATGTCTAAACTAGCATATTTGGTAGCAGCGGCTATTCCTTCTAACAATGAGCTTAATCCTCTACTAGGAATTACAAACCTGAGAACACTTTTCACGTTTGTAACAAACGCGGTAATTATTATTGGTTTGGGTATCGTCATAGTAATGTTGGCAATGGGATTTATTAGTTTCGTAACATCTCAAGGTGACAAGGTAAAGACAGAACAGGCACAAAAATGGGTAACATACGCTGTTATAGGAGGAATTGGTTTATTTGCCGTTTACGCTATAAGAGCAGTCATCTACAGCATAGTGGGTGCCAACAATGATTTCACCAATTACTAATTTACTTTGGGCTACCGTCTAGTAATTAGTTGGTTGGGGTAGTTGTGTTGCATATCTTTGGTCTATCGATGATTTATGTTATTAGCAGGTGCCTTTGATAAATATTATAATATAATGAATTTTGCACCACAGGGTGGTCAATACACGGAGGTGCAGTCTTTCGTATATTTAGTTGCTAACGCTTTTGTTGTGATTGCTGTAGGGATATCAGTCGCTATGTTAGCCTTTGGGTTTTTACAAATAGCAACGAGTAGTGGAGATCCAAAGAGTGTAGAAAAGGCACAGCGCGCGCTGCTTTGGGGGGCAGTCGGACTACTAGTTTCTCTATTAGCGTTCGTACTCAAAACCGTTTTGTTGAATGCGGCTGGTGTTAGTGGGGTGAATTAATGAGGAAAAGCATTAATAACTGGATAAAGGTAGTTTTCTCTTTTGTTTCTTTCGTGTCGATGTTGTTTTATATCACAAGATACGCTGCCGCCGCCCTAAGTGACCCGCCCACGTTTGATGAGCTTCGTCCAATCCTAGTAAGAATTATAAATGTCTTTATTATGTGCGCGGGACTTGTTTTGGTTGCTATGATTGCCTATGGTGTTTGGAAATCATCTTTGGCTGCCGGAGATCCTCGTGGATTGGAGGGGGCAAAAAGCACATGGACCTACGCTTTATATGGTTTTTTTATCGTTGTTGGAGTTTTTGCTATTATTATGATTATAGAGGGTATTATTGGAATTTCTTCAGGTGCCTCCGGTGGGCTTGTCGGTAAGCTTATTGATGCCATTAATGAGCTTTTGAATATTCAGCCCACACCAGCACCACTTTAATTATCCAAATGGTTGTATGTGGGAGTAGCAGGGAATTATTTTTCAAAACTGTTTACGTGTCTTCCGAATTTAATTATGTGGTGCGAGATTTGTGGTTACCTAATTTTCTTCACATTGTATACTGGATGTTTCGTATCCCTCACACTCATCCATTGATGAGGGAACTCCCGTGCCAATTACAAAACTTTCCGATGTTATTATAACTTGGTCGTAACAGGTTTTTTCGCTGCCGTCTATTTTTGGGATACCCACAGTAAAGAAGTTTTGAATCCGTGTGTTTTGAAGATTCGGATCCGCACTGTCAATTTCAATGTCGTATGTTATTTCTGTTTGGCTGGTGAAATTTGTCAGCGGGAATGGGCCATAACTACCTATTGGAAGAAAAACATCTTCATTTCCTTCTCTTCTTATACCCACTACATTGTCTGTGTACGTGACTCCTGCATCAGCAGGAATGTTCGTGGCCTCCCCACTCGGTTTAATGACAACCTTGTATGTCACCTTTGTGGCACTTTGTGTGACAATCTCTTTTTCTAAAGTAAAAAATGAATTCGAGTTTTTATAGCATCTGACTGTTGAGGATGCTGTTCTATCAATGGGAGATACGCTAATTCCGAAAATGGCATAAAACAAACCTACAAATAACAAAAAAGGTGTTGCGACTGTAAGACAGCCCCATAGATAACATGTCGCCATTCTTTTTATATCTTTCTCTATCATTTTCGTAAGATCACCGAAATCTCCTTTGAGCATGCCTCTAATCACCGCCTCCCCGTAACCGAGTACTTTCTTTAAAACAAAAGCAAGCGCCTTTTCTATTATGGGCATGATGACAGCCAACCAGCCTGTTGTGGCCGCGGCACCGGCAATAAGTTTTGATATTAATTCTGATACAAGTGCGGAAACTTTGTTTGCTACAATGTCTTTCCAGTTTTGTATGAGAGCAATCGCTTTTCCGACCTTTGAAGACATAAATGATTTCTGAAGCTGCTCGAGTTTCATGTGTATTTTCTCAAAGCTGCCTATTAAAGATCGGTTCAGTTTATATCCCTGACGAAGTTTCTTATTCTTCTTAAAGAGCTCTTCAAAAAGAGCAAATTGGAAATTAGGATTACTTCCATGTGTTCCGAAATTACCCTGTTTTTTTCGCATCCAGTCTTGAAATCCTGTTGCTTCATCGATGAATTTTTGGAATTGCCTTTTGTATTCATCGTTGTTCATAACGTCAATTAGTGAAAGATTGCCAAAAAGCCTTTTAGCTAATTCGTTGCCATTAATGGATCCTGTCAGCACATCTTTCAGTAATTTGCGATCTGACGAGTTAATTAGATCAAAACCGCTTAATTTCCCGTTGCTTAAAAAATCAAAGTGTTTTCCTCCCCCTATAGTGAGTTCTTTTAGTCCCCACGACCTAAAAAATGAGTCATCAAAACCAACCCTTACATTAAAAGCGTATTTTTTAACAATCTTCGCATACTTTTTGGGATCGGTTTCTTCGAGATTGTAAAAAATTGTTTTCATATCGTCGGATACAACGAGCCCAAAGTATTGTCGTTTCTCTAATTCTTTTGCTATCCAAGTGGATGGTAAGTAGGTCTTAATTACAGGTTTGATTCTGTTGTTCCATAGGTAATTTTCAAGTAATTTTCCCTTATCCCAAGATTCTAAAAATTCTTCTGTTGCGTATCCTATTTTTTCTCTTCTTAGTCTGTATGCGACAGGAGCTAACTTACTTGCTTCTATTCTTATTCCATGCTCGCGCAATGTTTCATCTTGAAAGAGAGATCCTATGTGGTCGTGTACCAGCTCTCCTTTTGAATTCATTCTTGCCCTAGTACTCAGCATGTCGGCTTCCATGTTCATTGACAGGGTTCTTTCTGTGCTGTGTTGGAACATATCACCCCCGGTTAATTTAACTGATCTAAGTGAGGCAGCCAGGTCGAACGCTTCTATGGCGGCCTTTCCAGTAAGTCCCCTGGAGTTAATATTAGAAATTGTACTATCGAGGTTTTCAATATAACTTTTGTAATCTCCGGTGATTTTTTTGAGGTTGTTGTAAGAATACTCCGAAATCCTACCGTCGCTTTTTAGTTTTTCTATCGTTGCGAGATTTTCCTCAAGTGATGATCTTGCCCCAGTAATTCCATTTTTCAGATAATCAAACGAACTGTCCCTCTCTTTTCCAATTAAAGTTTGTTTCTTAATTTCCTTTAAGTTATCCTTGGTAGATTTTTGAAGATCACCAACATCTTTTAGTATGTTATTTTTAACACTGAAAAATTCAATGGCACCGGAATGTTCTTCGAATAGTTTTTTTACTATGTCATCTCCATTTTTAATACCATCGCTGTACTTTGAAGCTATCTCAATGTTGGCCGCAGATATGGCTTCTTTTAGGAAATCGTCGTGCTTGCTGTCTCTGAACTTAGTACTTTCCCTGTTTTTCTCAAACTCTCCTATTTTACCCACAGTTTTTTTGTACAAATCTTTATATGCTGGTAACCCAATGGACTCATCACCTTCTACATCTACCCCCTTTAAGTTCAACGGGTTGTCTGTTGTTCCGGAGGTCTTGAATCCGTAGGCAACTAGTGCCGCTGCTGTTGATTCAGCGGATCCAATATCAAAAGGAATCTTTTCTTCCCCATATCCCAAAGCCATTGTCCACGTTCTTTCTCTTGTTTTGTTTTCTATATCACTAAAGTCACTATTAAAGACATCCTTTGTATCTACACCTATTGTTTTTTTGACCCAGTCGTTAAGAGTTTTCGTAACTATTTTCCCAGAGTCTTTTTTCTTAGGGTCTTTAATATAATCAACAGGATTTAAGGAGATTGAAATACCCTGTGCACCTGGAAGGTCTTCCATTTCATAATCATCAAGTTCAGTTATATTAATCTCAGCGGGCTTGATAGCAATTTTTAACGAGTCTTTGAAATCATTGACAATACGGTCAACAACCCATTTCGGAGCTCCGAGCATCGTAGTTTCTTTAATCATCCTGGCCGTTTCGTCGATGTGATCCATCAAAACATCACCGCTATATTCGATTGGTTTGATGAAATCTTTTGAGATGGGGCGTCTCGGAAGAGGTTGCCCCGCATAATAACCGGGATACAAAGGGTTAAATGAACCCTCGTCCTTTTTCTTTGGGGAGTAGCCCGGATACAAAGGATTGTTCGCCATATATTGTTATTCTATAATTAGCTAGTATTTAGTACAATTAGTTCATGCCAAAAATGAAAAGAATATTTTTCGTTAAGTTGCTATTTATACCCCTACTTTTTATGTCGTTAGCCTTCTTGGGAAGAGTAAAGGCACTTGCCGCTGCAGATGATGTTAGTGTTTGCAAGCCCTACGAAGCCTCATGGAAAATTAGTATCTGGAAATCAATCGACATGCAAAGTACAACGGAGAATCTTAGTAAGTCTGTTGCAAATACTATATTTGGAGCAGTTTATGGTAAAGACACAAATGCTGTGGTGCTGTGCGAGGATAAAATATTCGGTTCAATGACAAGTGTGAGTAACGTTGCACCTACTGGTGGCGCTGGAGGATTTGGAAATGCCGAAAAATGTGGGACTAGCGCAACGGATGATCAGAAAGCTGTGTGCGACGAGATAATGAATACTACCAAAACAGCTTATATGTATAAAGGTAAACCAGCCGACCTTTTAGCTGTTGACTCAAGCTTGATCGGGATTTCTAATAGGATTCAAAACACAGTACTTAGGGATCCAATTGCTGTAAACCTAGCTTATTACTGGAGAAGTCAGGTGGCAAAAATACCTTTTGTTGGGAAAACTTATGCGGCTGTAACCTTAGGTAAGAATGATATGGCAATTATCAATGCCGCGCTAAATGTTTGGAAGGCTTGCAGAGATATTTCCTTGGGGTTTATGGCTGTAATACTTATGTACACAGGACTTATGATAGTTATGAGAAAGAAAGTCAACCCACAACTTGTAGTTACCGTTCAATATGCCATACCGAAAATTATTATTGGTTTGATCCTTATCTTATTTAGTTACCCTATTGGAGCTGCGATAACCGGTTTGAGCTGGGGATTATTTAGAAGCTCAACTGAGATCGTTGTAGACGCTTTATATCCTCTTGCCTCCTCCTCTGCTTTTGCGAATCAGGTAATGTTGGCACTTGTTATTGGGGCTTTGAAAATGGGTTTCTTTTCCGGCATTGGATTTTTATTAGTTATTCTTGTTGCGGTAGCTGCCATAATAATACTCATAATTGTTTATATCAAAGCACTTATTATCTACATAAAGATGGTATTTTCAACCATTATCGCGCCTTTTGAATTTGCTTTGGGTACTGTACCGGGAAGTGAAGATCGAATTAAAGATTGGTTTTTGAGAATGGCTAAATATGGCCTTACAATTTTTGCAATGGGTTTGATTATTCCTACGACACTATCTGTAGCTTTTGAAGTTTTGATGTACTATAGTTTTTCTTGTGTAGGAAGTGCTTGTAATGTGGAAACAGCGGGGCTTGGTACTTTCATGATGGTGGCGGCCCCCTTGATAATTGTAATTCTTGGATTTTCCCTGGCAATGAAAATGGAAGATAGTGTTGACAAAATGATATTCGGCGGCGGTAAGGGCAAAAAGAAATAATTCGTTAGTACTTGCAGTGCTCGAATATCAGTTTAGTGTTTCTTTCGTCATTGTCAACTGAAAATAGTGTGTTTCCCTCAGGCTGTCCCTGAAGTTCGAATCCCCAAGCGAATTTCAATAAAGCCTGTCGTGCATCTTCCCATGTCCAGTTTTCACAATTAGAAGCACCTACGACGCTTTTTAACATAGCCGCAGTCACAAAAGTGCTGTCCAAGAAGTTACATCTGGCGGCAGTTTTGTGTCTTCCCACAGCCAACTCATCTAAGGGGCCTTTAATTACTTTTACCCCACCGTTGAACCATTGTAGTATCAGATCGTATGGTCCCACCGCGGCTGAATTCATTTCATCACACCCAGGAAAAGACCCGTACCAAGGATAGCTTGCATCTTCTAAGTCTTTTTCTCCCTCTGTTGTGAAGTAGTAACCATATTTAGTTTGTTTCCCAACCCCGGAAATAAGACTCATCAAAACAGATGCGGGTATGTTAATTCTTGACGCAGCGGCATTCAAAATGTTTACAAATGCAGGGGAGAATTTAACATCTTCTGGTATCGGTGTACTAGGACCAAACACTAACGAAAAAACATCATATACGCAGGTATCTGAAGGATTAAACTTACATGCCGGTTTGACAGGGAATCTTGTGAAATATTCCTTTAAATCCACTACCTCAGGTATCGGTGGGTCATTTACCATGCACGCCCAATTACCCGTTTGGAACGATCCCATCTGCTCTGCGCTTTGAAGATTGGAAACAAATGCTCCGGTGTTGGTGTTATCTTCTATACTGCAGTGAAGATTTACTTTATTGTATACAGGATCTTCTGTCAGTAATGGGGCGGAGAACATGCCTCTGGTAATTGCTCCATTTTGAGTGTCTCCACCGATACCTAGTGTGCCTTTCCTTTTTGCAATGTTGTTATCACCTACGGTCCTAATTGAAGAGTCCCCGCTTTCAAAGGCAGCGGGTCCATATGTAAACCTTGCCTCAAAAGGTGATTGGAAACTCTTTCTTAACTCATTGTTTGCGATTGCTACGGAATCCGCATTTTGCGGAGGTACTACAGTTCTTGGATTGTCGGGCAAAGTACCTGTTTTTGTAACCAGCTCCGAGTCTTTTTCTAACGTTCCCCCACATGTGTACGGTCCCGCCCTTGATACCATACAGGCTGGGGCGTTGGGTACGGTAATTGTGAAGGGAACTATTGTTGTCTCTGAGGGCTTCCCTGCAAATTTATCCGCGTCGCAGGAAGCTTTTGACACTGCTGCGTCTATCTCACCCCCATAAGTATTCGAAAGGCAGTTTTTTTCGCCACTCCCCCCGGAAGTTTCTCCTATGCAGCTGAATTGGTTTTGGGCGCAGATGAGTTTGTCAGGTACTGAACACTCCGTTGGGTCTGAACCGGCATAGGGGTTACGTTTATTGCACGTTAATATAAATGTTGTTATACCACTGTGAGCCTCTCTTTCGCATGTGCAATCAATTTTTGTTGCTTTACATATATCAACTCGACAGGTTCTGGAAATCTCATCGGGAGACTCAGTCTTATCGGTATTACATGTTTCCTCTTCTATATCTATGGGGTATATTGCAATTGGTATTATATGCCACTCATAGCAATCGACGTTTCCCCCTTTTCCTCCCCATGCTGTTACATCAAGATTATCCGGTGTTGGTAAAGGAAATTTGGATGTGAAATTTTCTTCCGAAAGCGTAAATTCCGTTTGTAAATCATTTCTCGCCTCCGCGCCTGTTAGTGGTAGTGTTGTATCGGCGTTAACCCTATCAAGAAAAGATTTGCTGGGGTTAACGCTTGACACAATAGCAGAGATGAACGCTGGCCACGAACTAAAACTAAAATCTATGGTACCCTTTCCATATATTGTTGAGAGAAAAGAGTCGTATATATCATAAGCACTTTTATTAAGAGTCGCTAACGCTTTTATCCTATTTATTGCCGGGTCGGTAAGGTAAATTGCAGAAGTTGGGGTCCTGGTCCCATTAAATAAGCCGTTGATATCCCAGCCCTGGTCTATCAGAGGATGGTGGTCTAGGTTACCTCCGAACAGCCTGTTGCTTATTATTTCCTGGTCGTCTTCGGGCTCGATTGTTATTTCTTCAGGAAAGTCATTTACTTTTGAAAACTCCCCTACCCTCATTGTTTTTGAGCCTAGGGTAGGAACAATAATACCGGATAAAATCTTAAGCTCATAAAGTCCATCTTTTGTTGGGGGAGACAAAAGACTGGTAAGTGCATTCGAGGAATCTTTGGTCACCTTGTTGCTTGATATGGCTACAGCCCCCGCCATTGTGTTATTCGGTCTCTTTCCTCCGCTAGTATACATTGCAAAAAAGCCTCCTCTCACTGGTTGGCTTGCGGCTTCTTCTCCCGCCGTGAATGGTTTTTCATTTACAGGACTACCACTTGCGATAAAAGAATCGTTGTTGCTTTGAAATGTAAAACCGTATTTAGCAGCCACATTGTTTTTTCCAAAGTAATATATGAGCTCAGGACTCCAATAAGAGGAATCCAGTTTATGAACACTCGGGTCGAAATCCTCCCAAGGAGGTTGTATTTGACCTACTCTTATTGCTTCTTCAGCATCATTCTCCGGATTAATTTTGCAGACCCGCGCACCTTCTATGCCCATAGGTACATTCGCAAGGTATTCGTCGCGAAATGTATTCGGACTTGCCAAAAGTTTGGCTGGTCCACCTGTAGTTTGGATATTTAGGTAGCTGTTTTGCCTGCTGACTACCTCATTGCATTTTTGAAGCTTTGAACACGCAACATACTTATCTTTAGCGATTTCATTATCTTTTCTTAGAAATACACTCCCGATGCAGTTTGAGAACTGCAGACTTAAAAACTTTGCAGGATCAGTTGGGTCTTGGATAAACTCCATAATATCTTGCCTGGCAGGAAATTCTTTATAAAACCTGAGGCTGTTTTTTGGTGGGATGTTAGGTAATTTGTTTTGAATTACAAAGTCAGAATTTGTGTATAGATCACTGGTGTAATCCGCGATTCGACCACTCCTTGTTGGATCAGTGGCCTCATCCACGTTCTGGGCTCCCGGTGTCATACAAAATTCCTTATCGTTAGGGTATTTTATTATACAATCTCTTGACCAGAAGGGCCCTTCCGGAAAAATCTCCATGCTCCCCGTACCTGCAATGTTTGCTAAAGTCATAAAACCTCCAGCATCCCCATGCATAAACCTCGGGTCCGCATTTTGTAGTTTCAAATCAACATTCATTGACACAAGCGTTGTGTAATTACTTATCGGAAAAAGACCGTTTTTTGCTTGTATAGACTGCTCCGGTTTAAAGCTGAATTGTGCGGTTAGGTGGTTCCTGTACTTATCCTTGTTCATGGGGTCGCACAATACCGCATAGTTGTCGAGATCGCCTCGTGCAAGCATGTCTGTACAGTCTTTTTCCATATCATCAGTTCCCATTTGATTTGCCAATAATTGATTTGGTATCGAATCTTCATTGGGTAATACGGACATCACATTTTTAGGAGCAACATAAGCCTGTATCGGTCCGCAGTCTACTTCCTGAATTACATATGTAAGGTCAAGATAGGACGGTATCTCCTGCATGCCTGCAAGGGTTTTTCCGCAAGAAAAAACAAGGTATCGTTTTTTAGACATAACATTTCTTTGTGTTGACGGACCACCTCCAGTTTCTTCGTAGTTGTCCAGTTTCCTTGCCCACAAGTAAAACATCCCGTCCTTGTTTGTTGAAGTTGAAGAAAAAGGACGTACCAAATCACCATTTAGTTTGCACGAGGGTGATTGATTATCACATTCATAAACGTAAACCGACACCCCAGGAATCCCTTTTGGTGCTTCGTAACTTACCACCCCATCCTTGACAACCGGGGTTGGTTTAGCGGATTTTACAACTCCGCAAATGGAATCTAGCGACTTATCCGGAGCTTTAGGGCATTTTGTACCGGGGATGTACTCAGCGTAGGTTTCTTTCATAAAACCTGATAGAACTAAACATATTGAGTACACAAAAAGTACCTTAAAAATGCGTTTCATAATCTTTAACCATTATAGCAAAGACCTGCTAAAATAAAGCACATATGAAGGGAAAAGGACTTCTTTTAGCAAAAAATAGAAAAGCAATGTTTAATCACACTCTTTTGGAGAGGTATTCTGCCGGTATTGTGTTAAAAGGATATGAGGTAAAGGCCATAAGAGAAGGAAAAGTAGACTTTGAAGGTTCCTATATAAAATTAATTAGCGGGGTGTTGCATGTTACTGGTCTATATATAGGTAGGTACTCCAAGCAGTCTGAAACTTCAGAAAAGTTTGATGAAAAAAGATCAAGACCGCTTCTTTTAAACAAAAAGGAAGTGGCGGATATAACAAGAGAGCTATCGGAAAAGGGTAAGACCGCAGTTCCTACGGCTTTGGTTATGCAGCATGGCAAGATTAAGCTTGAATTTGCAGTTGTAAAAGGCAAAAAAGAATTTGAAAAGAAACAAACAGCGAAGGACAGACAGATAAAAATAGATTTGGCTAAGGAATCAAAGGAAATAAAAAGAAGCGTTTGGACTCAATAACCCTGTCGTTCTAAGTTGATTTATCAATATTTCTATAGTAATATCTCATCACTCTTACACTTTCGTATAGAGTTGTACTTTTACATGGGGATGCATTGGATTTGACCGGTGCAGTTATTATATGGTTGCAAGTAGGTTCGCAGACACCTTAAAAGTCAGCAAAAATATAAATGCCGATAAAAAAGCATTTGTGCCAGCAATGGCATACGTTAACGCTTAACAAAGCGGAAACTGGCAACAAAAATTCTTCCTGGAGAGTTTTTGGCTTAGCCTAATAAAACCAGGATGAGGTCATTTGAGTTTGGTTAACTCAAGTCGCCAAGGGAGAAATTCCAAAGAAAAACCTGCAGAAAGCACAAAGGGTTTACCGGATACCTGCTTTCCCAAGATAATGTTCGGTTAAACTTGTAGAAACTGTATAAAAAAGGCTTCGGAACGTGGGTTCAACTCCCGCCATCCCTACCATTAACATCATTAATCGCTTTTGCTTACATCGTGTAGTTTGCCTACTACCCACATTCTAACTAAAGAAGAGGGTGATATATCGTACTCGTCCGCGACTTTTGAGAGTTCTTTTTTTAATGCAGGTGAAAATCTGATTGTTACAACTTCTTTTCTTTCACCTTTTGTTTTGTATGAGAGTTTTGATGGCTCAAGCTCTGGTAGATAGTCTGTGATGCTGTGTTTGTCCCAAAAATCAGCTTCTTCCTTTATGGTATTAAATTTTGGAATTTTATTTATTTTTGTCATTTCTATAGTACCTCCTTTCTGATTTGCTCATGTCTCGAGCGGTGACTACGTAAAATTTATCGCCTCTTTCTTTAGTTATCACCATGGCCAGAAGTCGTTTTCCTGATTTACCTAAAGCAAAGAACCTATTGTTCTTAGCAGATAGAAACTTAAGTCTTTTGTCTTTTAGCAACACTTCAATTTCATAAATTTTAACCCCATGTTTTGCTATATGAGAGGTATTGAAATCATTCCAAATTAAATTATCAACTTGAATTTCATAACCGCACACGTATAACAGTGTATTACATTGTAATACATAAGTCAAGAGCGATCACTACAAATAGGTTAACACTAAATAAATAGAGTCCCCCTAGCGTACTATCAGTTCGTTTAAATACATAACTACAGGCCCAGCATCAATAAGACATTGCAGTAACAACAAATACGGAATTGTGGATAACCTATGGAAAACTCGTATAAATGACATAAAAATGGAGGTTTTGGTATTCGTGCCCACAAATAACGCTATAAAGCAGACCCCGCTGGTTAATTGCTAATTTTTAATCAAAGATTAGTATCTTTGGTATAATGTGAGAGCTTTGAGATCTTGGAGGGTTGGCAGAGTGGTAATGCAACGGCTTGCTAAGCCGCGACTGGGTTAAACCGGTCCACAGGTTCAAATCCTGTACCCTCCGCCAGAAATTTAGCAATTTTGAATGGAGAAGTCGCATAGTGGCCGAGTGTAGCGGTTTACTAAACCGCCATACCGCAAGGTATCGTGGGTTCGAATCCCACCTTCTCCGCCAGATTTATTTGCAGTTTTATTTCATTCCCCTTGTTGTATAATTTATTTATGAATCTCTCTAATCTAGGAAATATGGTAGGTATCAAAAGTTCTCACGAGACTTTGGAACCTCCGAAAGTGCCGGGGTATAGTAGGGAGCAGCTTGGAGAAAAGAAGATATTTCTTAGCTGGGAGGCCACAAGCCACCCCGAGACGCGAGGGATGAACAAAAGATTTATTAGAGCCCTCACGATTATAGGGATTTTTGTCGGGCTACTACTCCTTGCCATGCAGGAATTTTTTGTAATTTTGGTTATCGGAAGTATTATTTTTGTCACTCAGGCCTTAATGAAAATGCCTCCCGAGAAGATGAGTTACGAACTAAACTCATTTGGTATAACTGTAAACGGGAAGTTGTATTACTGGGACGAACTTAGAAGATATTTTTTTATACAGAGGGGAGAAACTGAGATTGCTGTTGTTGATACCACAATGGGAATTCCCGGAAGACTATTTATCCACTTTGATCCAAAAGATAAGGAAAAGATAAGGGAAGTTTTTAATAAATACCTTCACTTTTTGGAGCAGGAACCTAAAACGTTTTTCGATAATGCTTATGACAAGATAGTTAAGAAGTTCGGTGTTGAAGATAAAGAATAAGGTTTATCTTTAAGCTATAATATCCCCAAGAACCGTTCGTTTATTGTTTTTCATGCACCCGTAGTTCAGTGGATAGAACGCAGCGTTGCGGACGCTGAGGTCGGGGGTTCGAGTCCCTCCGGGTGCACCAGTTCAATCTATCCAGTTATTTTGAGTTTTTTAATGTAAAATATGGTAGTTACGGGCCGTTAGCTCAGTTGGTAGAGCGCTGCATTCGCATTGCAGAGATCAGCGGTTCGATTCCGCTACGGTCCACCATTAAACTCCATACTTATCAAGTATTCCGAAAATGTAATCTTGATTCAACTCCAGTTTCTTAAGTGTCTTTATATCTGGCTTCCATCTGTACCTTTCAATATCAATTTTTAAATTGTTTTTAACCTCAACACCCTCTTTCTCAAGAAGTTTCTGCTGATGATTTGCGGTGTGCTCAAGACATTTTGTGCTTATTCTTCCGGCATTATTTATAACTCTCCGCCAAGGAGTTGCCCCGTTTTCTCCCGCAATATGGAGTACCCAGCCAATCTGAAGCGCTGCTCTTGGGACTCCGGCCATCAGAGAAACCTGACCGTAGCTTACAACTTTTCCATAGGGCACTTTTCTTACTATTTTTATAACTCGGTCTATAAATTTAGACATGCATGGATATTATAGGAATGTTAAAATGACAATGCAAAATGTATCTTGGAGGGATACCGAAGCGGTCATACCGGGCTGGTCTCGAAAACCAAGCACCACGCAAGTGGTACGGGAGTTCGAATCTCCCTCCCTCCGCCAATTAATGTAAAATAGATCCATGTCTATGTCGCTTATAGCCATTTGGGGCGTGCTCAACCTTTTTTTATCGGTATTTTCTGTACAAAAGATTAGGAGAAATAAGGGTAAGTGCAATTTTATATATCTGTGGGGATTTGTTATGGGCGCATTTGTTTGGGAGGATATGCTTGTGCTGGGGATACTGCACGCCGTTATAGCTTTTATCAGTGTGGCTTTAAATAATAGTATCCTGTGGTTAGTTGGGTTTCTTGTATTTTGGGTGGTAAGAAGTGCTGGGGAAACACTTTATTTTTTCCTCCAACAGTTTGTTGTTCCCTCGCACCACCCACATAACATAACCACACATTTTACTGTACTAAGAAAGTTATTTGGAGGTATTTCAGATCAAAAGTGTTTCATAATATTACAAGTTTCTATGCAGGCAGTTCTAACCCTATCTTTATTTAGTCTAATCTATATTCTCAAAAATTTTAGTTTATGAAATAAGTTCCAAGTACGTCCCACACTCCCCGCCATTCGGGAAAGCCGGCGGTATGGGCATTCCCATAGGTTTTCGCGATTTTTTTGCTTCTTAGCAATGTGCTAAACTCTAAAAATGCAGTTGTGGCAGCATGTAAAAAAGCTATCCCTCCCAAAAATAGAATTTTCTTATCTTTTGTTGGTGTTGTTAGCCCTCATAACTATCTCGCTAAACATAAAAATAATCGGAGAAAACGAGTTTTCTGTTTTGTCGGAGCAGTTTCTTAAAGGTCGTTTGTATCTGCCCAATGCGGTTGGTGATGCAGTCTTATTTAAAGGTAGGTACTTTTGGCATCTCGGGCCGTTCCCCGCGCTGATGCTTGTTCCCCTATCCTTCCTCACATTGGGAATTTCGACGCAACCTATGCCACAAGGAATAGCTAATATATTTCTTATTGCCGGGATTTTGTACTTAGTCTATAAAATTTCTGTCAGATATGGTTTTGCTAAAAACAGTAGCAGATGGTTAGCTTTGGCCGTAGTTTTCGCAAGTGTCTTCTTTCTTTCTGCGCTTCTTCCCTGGAGCTGGCACTTTTCTCAAACAGTAACATTTTTTTTGGGACTTCTTGCTCTTTATGAATATATCGGGAGGAAAAACATTTTCTTGATCGGTCTGTACCATGCTTTGATGTTCATGACGCGCTTTACCTCTGGATTCGGAATAATTTTTTACCTTTTGGCGACAGTTACGTCGTGCGCAACCTTAAAAGAGAAGGTAAAGAAGTGCTTACTAATGATCTTACCAATTCTCTTGGCTGGCGTGTTTCTTCTTTGGTATAACTATGCTCGCTTCGAAAATTTGTTTGATAGTGGTTACACCACCTCGAATAACTGGGTGCGGTCATCCGACACCTTTAGATACGAAATGCTAAAATACGGATTATTTAACGTTAAAAATATTCCAACAAACATTTATTATTACTTTTTAAGTGTACCCTCACCGGTGTTTGAAAAGTCCACGGGTTTTTATAGGGAGATTTTTAAAACGAATACATCAACGATTATTCATTTGGTTAAGCCATATGTTAAAGTTAGCTCTCCCGGAGTCAGCTTCTTTGTAATGTCGCCAATTTTTTTGCTCATGTTTCGGAATAGACTAAAGTCAAAGAATAGTAAGTATGCCGCGGCTACTAGCGGATTTATATTACTATTTCTGCTGACGTATTATTGGACCGGATGGACGCAAATAGGTCCGAGATACATGATCGATCTTCTTCCGTTTTTGTTAATTTTGTTGCTCGAGTCTTTTGACAAAAAAAAGATAACTTCCCGACAGAAGTTGATAATTACAGTCAGTGCACTATTTAACATCTTTCTGTTCTTTTCTTTATTCAGTTAAATAAGCTCCAAGTGTGTCCTGTACTCTCCGCCATGTATTAAAATCATTGCTTTTACAGGTGGAATATTCAAGATGGGTGCAACTTTATTTATTATTGCTTGAAAAACGTTTAAAAATATGAGTCCTGGCCGACGATAAGGATGTGTTTGCATATTTTCAACAGAAAAAGATAAACGTCACAAATTTTCTGGGATCTGTGACGTTTATGAAGTGAGAAGATCAGATTTTGTGATTGGCAGCCCAGCGGCGACGCGCATAATTGGGGTTGCGTGAGTGACCGCTGCGGGAATTCTTCAGTTTCGCCGCTCCCGTTGTGCTCGGTTTAGTGCCGGGGCGAACGGTACGCTGGTGCATGAAATTCTGTACGATGGACGGTGTAAGTTTGGTCGCCAGAGCCCCGCTTTTATTGTTGGGGTTACGGACCAACCCAGTCCACCCTAGAAGCCACCACATAAAATGGGCGAAAAACTTTTTCATTCTGTCATCTCCTTAGTCTGGGATATTTGTAGGCATTATTGTAACACCCTATAGGAAATTATGCAATTTAGTAGCTACCGTAAATATTTTATTGGTGTTAGCAGCTCTCATCTGGTCAATGATATCTCTCTATACGAGAGTTAAATGGGTTTCATTTATAAATATTCCATATCTGATGTGGGTTTCATTTGCGACAGTTTTGCAACTGGCTGTAACTTATCTAAATTGGAATCTGGTGAAATAAAACAAGAGAGCTTAAAGAACTCTTCTATTTTTGTTTCCTATGTTTAGTAAGCAGCGCCTTGAAAGCTTGGACAGCTCTGCTTTGCCCAGTTTAGATAGGCTGCTGAGCACACTGTCTTCTTTTGTTCTCCTATCATTGGCAATGCGTCAACCTACTCTGTTTGTGGGCACTTAAAACCTGTTGTGGTTGTTGCAAGTTGGGTGCCGCACCTTTGGTCGAGCAGCAGTTGTATTTTCAATCTTGAAGATCTGTACGTTGTTCCTGAAGGCATACGAGGCTGCAAGACAAACAAGTAAGCCGCAAGAGAACATGAGCAGAAACTTTAATTTTTCCTTACCATATAGTAGTGATGCTACATATTCCAAGTCGTGTTAAAATCTCTGTTGTTATCAGTTTTGGAGGGATCGCATAGTTGGTCTAGTGCGCAGTCCTGGAAAGACTGTATGGGAGTAATCTCATCGGGGGTTCGAATCCCCCTCCCTCCGCCAAGTTTTACATGCTATAATTCAGTAAATATCCCTCAGTCTCTAAAAGGAGAAAGATCATGTTAGAAAATCCAATGCACGAGGAGTTTTGGTATGCATTGCCTAAATGGCAGAAATATCTGGTCGTTTTAGCGATCCCTTCACTATTTCTTGTTCCGGCGCCGGTGAAAGTACCGTTGACGCAGACTATTGCAGTCGTGTTTGCAACCTTACTTTTATATAATGTTTGGCGCAAGAACCTGTTAGCAGCCCTTTTTATGATGTTGGTGGCTGTATTTTGGGTAGCTGTGGGTTACGCTATTGCCCTTTCTCTCAGTTACCCATCTCTAGTGATCGGCCCGTTTTGACGCACTATATTGATATTTTTACATCGGGGATGTGGGTTGAGAAAAAAGTTCCAATTTCACCCCACACTCCCTGCCAGTTCTTAAACACATATGCTCTTGTTAGTCACTGAGTCTATTTTCATTAGAGTTTACTCACTTTTGGTGCTGCTTTTCGTATGTTATAAAAACATTCAGTGCCGTTATTTACAAGGTCCCAACTTAAAAGATTTTCGAATATATTTGACAACGCCAGTCAAGTTTTGCTTGGATCGTTAGTATTAAATCCGCTACTTAATCCGACGAGTGCGTCTGGTGTTATAATAACGCTAGGTATACCCATGACCTTGGTGGCATGGTGGATATCTTTAGAATTTGAAAGGACTTCTTTATGAGTGTAGCTTCTATAAATACTATGCTGCTTCTTTATATTGGGTTTGGCGTTATTTCGATCATAGTTCTGTTACTTGTGTTTCTAGGAAACAAACCACGTGTCTAGCGAAGATCTACTTAATTTATTTGATATTTCACTAATTAAGTTTTAGACTTTTATTATGCGGGAAAACAAAAAAACCAAGACTGTAGTAATTGTTTTTCTACTTATCATCGTAATCGTTTCGGGGCTTGTGATGGTAAGCTTGTACAAGAAACAATCCGCAGTGGTCAGGGGTGCAAGCACCTACATAAAAAAGGACCTGTTTAGTAGAAGTTATATATACTCATAAGAATAGAATATTTCCTTTTGTAAAAACAATAAATCTGTGTTATACAATGCTTGATAGCCAAGTTTTAGGCTTAATGTAAACATGGAAGACACAGTAACTCAGATAAAACAAAAATTAGACATTGTTGATGTGATTGGAAGCTATGTAAGTCTTAAAAAGTCAGGTAGAAACTATAAAACTACCTGCCCTTTTCATTCAGAGAAAACCCCCTCCTTTATGGTTTCTCAGGCTCTCCAGATATTTAAATGTTTTGGTTGCGGCGTTGCCGGAGATATGTTTAATTTCGTTGAGCAGATTGAGGGAGTTGATTTTCCAAGAGCGCTGGAAGTTTTGGCAGATAAGGCCGGAGTAAAGATTGTAAAAAACGACCAGTTTGAAGAACAAAATAATCAGAAGAAGCAGATTTACCACATAAACGACCTTACGGCCCAGTTTTATGAGTATATTTTGTTAAAACAAAAGGCTGGAAAGAAAGCTTTAGATTATTTGAAGAAAGAGAGAAAACTTACAGAAGCAACAATTCGAGAATTTAGACTTGGTTACGCGCCGGATTCTTGGGACACTCTTTATAAGTTTTTACTTTTAAAAAAAATAAAAATCGAAGATATGGTTATGGCGGGAGTTATTATTAAAAAAGCTAACGGAAGTGGTTATCTCGATAAATTTAAGGGAAGAATAATCTTTCCTCTTACGGGAATAGATGGAAAAGTTATTGGCTTCACAGCCAGAACAATTTTTAACAGAGAACCCAAGTATCTAAACACAAGCGATACCCCCGTGTTTCACAAATCATTTTTTCTGTTTGGTCTTGATAAAAGTAGGGTTGCGATAAAAACCGAAGGCGCGGTTTTTGTTGAGGGCCAGATGGATCTTATAAGTGCTTATCAGTCGGGGATTAAGAATTTGATATGTGTTTCGGGTACGGCAATGACTGATAACCAATTGGTAATTCTTTCAAGATACACTTCAGACGTAACATTTTGTTTTGACTCGGATTTTGCCGGTGTAGAGGCATCTTATAGAGCCATTGAAATGGCGGAAAGAAGAAACTTTAATGTAAAAGTAGCAATAATCCCCTCTCCTTATAAAGATTTAGATGAACTTATTAATGCAAATCTTAACGAAGCCAAGAAAGTTTTACAAAATGGAGTTCCAGTATACGACTATTTTTTAGTCACGACGCTCAAGAAATACAACAAGGCTACGGCCCTGGGTAAGAAAAACATAATGGAGGATCTCGTTCCTTTGTTTTCAAAAATATCGAACAAGGTTTTGTTGGATCACTATGCAAAAAGAATATCCTCTGAGCTGGATGTTTCTTTGGAAACCATCTACTCAATGCTTAAGGATAATACAAAAGGAGAAAGGGAAATCGGAGGGGAATTCAAAGATGACGACGCAAGGTCTTCAGAAAAGATTCACATCGAGGGATATCTGATATCTCTTCTTTTAAAGTCTTCTATAGAGATGTCCCAGGAATTTATAGGAAGGTTAGCCAAAGAGGATTTTGAAAACGAAGAGATTGGAGAGATTTATGAATTTTTATCTAAATACCTGAAAAGTAGGAAAACTGCTGTTAACATAAAATCATTTCTTGGAAAGCTTGATGAAAACAAATCTAAAGTCGCTTCAGAGCTTTACCTGAGAGATTTAGACGGAAAAGAAGAACTCGAGGAAAAACTTCTTAGACGGGAGCTTAAGGATTTGGTTGAAAGATTGAAAAACGAATCGGTTAAGAGACAGTTGAAAAGTATAAGCGAAGAGATTAAAATGGCCGAGACCGAAAGGAGAACATCTGAGTTAGAAAGGCTTACAAAGAAGTTTGAAAAGTTGTCAAAGAGCCTTTTATAGAGTATAAATCTTTTGTATCAAATTCCCTATTTTTCCATTAATTATGCAAAAAAAATCAAAGAAGGTTTCTTTAAAAAAGATCGTTAAAAAAGCAGTAAAAAGAGTTTCTAAAAATCTGAAGAGGGAAGATAAAAAAGTTAAGAAACCAGTGAAGAAAAAAGATAAAACTTTTGTAAGAAAATTGGGAATAAAAAAAGTTAAAAACCCCAAATCAGCTGTTTTAAAAGCTTCCAAGAAATCTAGGAGGGTCGAAAAGTTAGAGGAAGAGGAATTACTTGGTGAAGAAGGTATTAAAGCGGAGAAAGAAAAAAGAGTAAAAATAGATTCCAGAGACCTCGGTATTAAAAAGCTTGTTAAGAAGGGGAAAAAGCAGGGTTACTTAACGCTTGATGATGTTTTAGTTTTATTTCCAGACGCAGAAGATGATATAGAAACACTCGATTTCCTTTACGAGAAATTGCTTGATGCGGGCATTGACGTTTTTGATATGGATTCCGAAAAGGAAGCTTCTAAGCTTGCCAAGTTGGAAGAGATAGATTTAACGAAAATCAAACTGGATAAAACAACTACGTCCGATCCTGTAAGAATGTATCTAAAAGAAATTGGAAGCTATAATCTTTTAACAAAAGATGAGGAGGTGGAGCTCGCAAAAAGAGTCGAGAAAAGCGACGAGGATGCAAAAATAAGATTGGCAAGAGCAAATCTAAGACTTGTTGTTTCAATAGCGAAAAAATATATGGGGAGAGGCTTGATGTTTTTAGATCTTATACAGGAAGGAAATATTGGTCTTATGAGAGCTGTTGATAAGTTTGATTGGAGAAGGGGGTTTAAGTTTTCAACGTACGCAACCTGGTGGATAAGACAGGCAATAACAAGAGCAATTGCAGATCAAGCAAAAACTATAAGAATTCCGGTTCACATGGTTGAAACTATCAATAAATACAAAAAAATCGAAAGACAGCTAGAACAAAAACTTGAAAGAGCACCAACACCTGAAGAAATTGCAAAAATAATGGAAATTGAGCCTGAAAAAGCACATGAAATCGTGAAAATTTCTCAATCAACCACATCTTTGGAAACTCCGGTTGGGAAAGAAGAAGATACGAGACTTAAGGAATTCATTGAAGATGAGGTAACATTATCTCCGTTTGAATCCGCAAGCAGGGAACTTTTGAAAGGTCATATTGGGGATGTCCTTCGTACCTTAAACGCTAGAGAAAAAAGAGTCTTGGAACTAAGATTCGGTCTTAAGGATGGAAGAACAAGAACTTTGGAAGAGGTGGGGAAAGAGTTTGGAGTTACAAGGGAAAGAATTAGGCAAATAGAAGCAAAGGCTTTGAGAAAACTCAGACATCCATCAAGAAGCAAGAGACTAAGAGACTATTTATAAAGATACCTCAAGCTAACTAACAATTTGGTCGAGTATGACTGAGACTAGCTCAATGAATTTTATCCAGCTATTGACGAAGAAAGCATTTATATTTCCAAAAGCTTTGGTCGTATTTACAAAGAAGGTTACGTCTTTTGATACTGTTTTTTTATCCACAGTAATGTCAACTTGAGGTTTGAGATTTTCGTTGAGACTGGTACCTATTACCACACCATCGTTATCATAAAAAACAGTTTGACCGAGCGACTTGGATCCGAGAACAGTTAAATTCTCACTTTGAATATCCTCGGGAAGTGTCGGATTTGAAACAGCGGTGTGTTTTTTATTTAGAACTAAAAAAAATATGGAAAGCAAAACCATAAATGCGACTAAAATCACAACCGCAACTTTACTATTTAGTAGTCTTTTACTTATAAGCACGGCTTTTTTAGAAAGTGTTATTATATATATAATTTAACAGAAAAAGACCCTTTAGATAAGTCCGGCCCGCTCCTTTATTAACAGGAAGGATTTATAGCAAATTCGTAAATAATTTTAGTAAAGTTTCTTCCTACTTGGTTTGTTTGTTGCATTTGTGATATAAGAATTAAAAACCTATTTAAAAGGAGAGTAAGAATGGATACCTGTAATAGACCGTCGTGGGATCATTTCTGGTTTGTTCAAGCAATGATGTATTCTACAAGAGGAACCTGCGATAGACTGAGAACAGCCTGCATCATTGTGAAAGACAAACGTCTGGTGGGTGCCGGATACAACGGATCTCCAAAAGGAGCTCCTCACTGTGATGACGATGATGTTGGTCACCTAATAATTGATAATCACTGTGAAAGAACTCTTCACGGCGAGGAGAACGCAATTATCAATACCGAAAGAGCCAATCTCGTCGGTGCGACTGCATATACAATCGGAACTCCCTGTATCAGGTGTGCAAAGCTTTTGGTCAACGCAGGAGTTTTGGAAGTAAAGTATCTTGGAACTTACGAGAACTCTCGAGGTAAGGAATATATCGATCAGCTTTCCAAACAGTCGGGGGTTAGGTTTACTCCGTGTAGCGTTGACCCAAAAGATCTATTAACAGAAGCTATTGGAAGACTAAGCGATAGAGGCGGGTTACTGACAGAAAGGTAAAAATTGAAAGGGATAGAAACCAAAAAGGCACCAAAGTTTTAAATCAAGTGCCTTTTTATTTTTACAATTTACAACTTTATTATTTGTAGGATTCTCTGATCTGAAAGATCAGGTACAAAGAAATTAGTGTGCCGATGGTCCCCCCTACTATATTAAAAGTGAATATCGCGTAAACAAAATAAAGTAAGATGGAGTAGAAAAGAAAATTCCACCCTTTTATTGATTTGGCAAAAAGTCCCTTTATAGAAAGACTCCTTAATACAAGGTTAGCTACAAGGAAAACAACTATGAGCGTGAATCTCATTCCCCAATGGGCGAAGAAATACTCCTCCTTCCCATAGACCCCATAGTATGAGCTTGTTGCCAAAATAGATAAAACAGCTGGGATGGCAATAACCACTGATAAAAGTGCTGCCCATGGTGCAAAATCTACTAGCAACTCCTTTATATTTTCCGGTAGAGCAGGAACCCTTCTTACGTATTTGTCTATTTCTTCTATTAGTTTTTTCATAGATTTCCTTCAAAAAATAAATATTATTTTCTTTTCTAACTTATTTAAATAAAATATAACATCTCCAATTGTTTTTTAATAACTGCCTTGTGGATTAATAAGGGTGATGGGATAAAAAAAGAACTGAATTTTTATGTATTCAGTTCTTTGGTCAGTCACTAACTGATGGTGAGTGCATTAAGTCTTTTGTTCAATCTCGTTTTCACTCACTTTTGCTTCTCCTTTCTTGTCAGTGTCGTGGAGTACGGTTAAAATTTCCTTTCGATATTTATCGTAAACGACGACCATCTCAGGATAGCCACTTATGTGGACTTTCCATAAGGACCGGCGAAGAGACTCTTTCTGGATAAGAATCGCTTCTTTTCTTTTTATTGCGTCAATGATTTGAGATCTAAGCTCGTTTGTCAGTTGAATGTTGTATCTTTCCAAGGCTCTTTCTCTGCTGTGATCGATTTCGTATCTTTTCTTCCAGTTTTTTCTACCCTTGCGACGGGACGGGATTATCGAGTAGTAGCTCATGTGCATCTCCTCTCTTTTTTAGATTTTGTTGCTGGATTATATTCCTTTTCAAAAAGAGCATCAAACACTACAAGATATATGAAAAATGTTTTATAACAACTTAATATTTATTGTGCCCTTGTCTTTTTAGAAACTGTAGGGATGTAGCCGATGTTACAAAGAAAAATACCGAGCACCAAAAAGCTGTATATGGGGGCTTAAATTTCGGGTCGGCAATCAAATAAGTTACCAGAATTATAAAAGTATAGATATAAACTTGAAATTTCATGATTCTGTCAAAGCTTTTTTGTTTTTCAATTTTGTTTATCCACACACCCCAATAGAACATAGCCCCGCATAGGATGCCAATAATAATTCCCAGGTACAAAGCAAGTTTACTGGAAATTATTGAGATTGGGAAAAACAAATTTAGTTCTCCTAAAAAAAGCATCACCAAAAGTACTCCGGAATAAACTACCAAGTGAGATAGCCAAAGGTGAAAATATTCTGAATGTTCAAAAACATCAAACAGGGGATCTTTTGATTTTTTTATTTGAAAAGATTTAGTTAGGGAATGTATTACAACAAAAGAATAGGTGTAAAGAGCAATTACCGTAAGTGCGGTGTCGATCCAATACGTGTCGTTGATACTTACTCCAAGCTCGTGTCTTAGATTGAAAAAAAGAGCCGTCTTTATCCAAATTATTATTGCAGGTGTCAAAACAAAGGCATACAAAAATTGAACAAAATCCATTTTCATTAACTCTTTTCTTCCGGAAAACCTATATGTAAGGGGTACCAAAAGCAAAAGAACAATTAGTAAAAAAGTTAAAGTAAGTCTCATATGAATTACCCCATTCTAACGGAATTCTTTTAATGGTCAAGTCAATAAAAAGATGTGACTTGAGAGGTTAGGAAGTGTTTAGTTTTGTGTAGAAAGAGGAGTGAATCAATGCTTGAGTAAAAATGACCATGATATATTTGTTGTATGGATATGGGAATGTTGGTTGTATTTGTAATCTGTCTTTTGGTTGTTCCGGTATATTACAAAACTAAATCTTTTAACTCAAAGAATGGCATTTTACTATTTATACTAGGTTTTTCTGCACTTTTTCTCCGAATGCTTTTTTTCAGAAAATATCCTCTTTTAGCAACACTGAACAAAGACACCCTGTTTCTTTCTGGAATTATCCTGTTTATCCCCTTTGTATTGTTTTTTGCATACTCCTTATCAAAAAATGTGAATATTCTTAGAAAGAGACATAGCTATTTGTTTAAATTATTACTTTCCTATATTTTATTTGGCGCACTGCAACAACTATTTTTCCTAACTATCTTTACTGATTCTGTGTACTACCTTTCTTCAAACTTTAATGTCACGTTTTTAACATCAGTCATTTTCTTTTTCACCTTTCACCTAAATTGGGATAAAGAACTGAGAAAGTTTTTGTTATGCCTGATTATTTTTGTGATTTTAAATACCTTTATATACTTGTGGATGGGAAATATATTACCCCAAATGGTAGCGCATGGTGTGGTTGGAAGCATTTTGTATACAGCATTTTCAAAAGAAGACCAGCTTAAGAAAAGATTGTCTTGAGGCTAGAACGATTACTTTAAGAACTGCTTGCGGTGATTATGTTTGGCTCTTCGTGGTTTGTGAGGTTAGGAAATGATTGGAAGAATAAAAAAGAGTTTGCGTGTAAAACAAAAGCAGAGTTTGTGTTTCCTAATCATACAACCTCAACTGTTTGTTGTGTGACCCATTACCTTTTCCAGCCACACTGGTTGAGAGTTTCTATACATCCACACATATACCCAAGATTTGCTGGGAAGGTATCAACAATATCACAAGTAGTTACAATGTTCTTATATTTATCCGGGTTGTTTGTACATATCCCATGCCCTCCACCGCAACCCTCTCCTGCCCACTGGCACTGTGTGTCATCTGTACAAGAACCTTCCGACTTTACAAAAAGATAGCTGGGGGTTTGCGTTAAGTCTGATTTGCGCCAGGAGGCACTGCGAGTTCCCTCACCGGAATGAACCCAGTTATCAGGAGTGCCTGTTTTTCTCTGATCATAACTTCCCCAATACCAACCCTGTTCAAAGTCCTGAAAGGTTATATCGGTATAATCTTCCCCATTAATTACACAAACATCATACTGTCCCTCAGTTCCTTCTTCTCTTATTTCAGGCGACCCACCCATACAGTAACAAAAGGATTCTGTGGGTTCAGCCTTCACACATTGAGCTCCTTTCGGACATTTAGCGTTAATGACTTGTCCATAACAATCTTCGGCCTTTGTTGGACTACCAATAGTGACAGGAACAATCTCGTTAGTAAATATTAAACCACTCTTTGTAACGCACACTTGGGGATAAGATTCTTTAATAAGGCTTCCTTTTGTCTTAATGCACTCTTCATAAGATTTTATTACAGGTTTAACAAAAAAAGTTTTATATGCGAGATAGCCATACGCAAGAACGACTATTACTGAAAGGGGAATCAAACTCAATCTCACCCATTTGGGTATTTTGTTTCTTCGAGTGTCGCCAGTAGACTGAGTGGGGGCGGAAGGAGAACTTTGTAAATTTGGCTCTGGTTGTAAATCTTTTTGAGGTTGGTTTTCCATGAGTAGATTTTAGCATATTTGCTTTAGAAATATTACCGATAGGAGCAACATAAACTATGTTAACAATGAGATGTGACTAATTACTTCGCGTGTCTTTTATCTTCCCAAACGATCACGCAGTTTTTTTTGGTATCAAGAAAGTCCGCACATTTCCCATCCCCTTTTCCGGTAAAACCACCATCCGGAGAACAAATAACGTTACCCTTATTATCGTATACAACACTTGGAAAATCACAGCAGTGGGATGGAAGATAGTAAACCTTTTGATTATTATAAATACATTTAAAAAGCGATGTAGGGGGGTTGGTGGCCAGACCGCTTTTTTCTTTCTTAATGAGGTCTTTTACCCAAGACGGGTTGTTAAATGAAACGGGGTTTAAAACTTCTAAGCGTACTAAGAAATAATAAGTGATAAATATAAGAACTAATGCTCCTAACCCACCAATTAAATGAAGTTTCTTCACGTTTATATATTATCAAAAAATTTTGATGTATAAAATACCGAATTAGTTGTTAGTGGTTTGTGAGATTAAGAAGTGATTGGGAGGATAAAAAAGAACCCCTTGAAATTATCTTCGGGGTTCTGACTTACTTATAGGAACTTCACAGATTTTTCCGCAAGTCCCAATGCCTGTCTGGCCTTTTTGAGCGATTCTTTCAACTCAGGTGGAGAACCCATTGGATAGAGTAACTTAATCTTCCAAGGGTTAAGCCACGACAGAAGGTAAGTGTCTAAATATGAACCTTCACGAAATACACTGCGTTCATACTTTCCTGATACCCGGTACCCAACCTTAAGTAGCGCCTTTAACGACGCCTCGTTTGGTACTCTCACTGAGGTTTGTATGCTTGTTCTGTTTAGAGTTTTCGCTGCGTACCATATGCGTGCTAGGTGAGAGCGGTAAGCAACACCCTTTCCCCAATAACTTCTGTCTGCTATCACTATCCCTGATGTGCACGAGCCCCACAAAGGATGTATCGCGTGAAGAGATGTGATACCAATACAGCTGTCAGTTCCGTCTGGTACGATAGCCCACAAAACAGAGTCCTGCTCTTTGCTCACTTTGTCGTACCATTCCTGTTCTTTCTCTGATGTTACCGCGTAAGTTCCAAGAGTGTATCTTTGCACTTCCATGGAGCTAAACAGTTCCGCCAGGTTTTCCATCTCACTTTTCTTTGGCGGTCGCAGCTTCACACCAAACCTGTCTAATTCAACACGAATAGGGTTTCCAAACATTTTAGTCTCCTTTTTAGTATTTGTTTTGACCCAAGGGCACAGTAAAAGGCACCTCCTTTTTGTGCTTGATTTGTTGGGTCAGAAAAGACTCCAGATTAAAAGTGTTTGGGAATTAAAAACGCCTCCGGTCTGGAGGCTTATCTGAGCTGGCAAATGGTTGTTAGAAATTATACTTGCAGATAAGCCACTAAATTAACAGAGCAATTACCAAAGGTGCTCTTAGTGCTGTTTAAAACAGCATCTTTATTAATTTGTGGACACATACATCTGCTATACATGTTTTGGAGTATATCTTATTGGAGTTGGGTTAGTCAATCTATAGGATCATAAACAGTGGTAATACTCATTTTTGAGTTTCAAAGGCCTCAAGCCCGATGTTTACGGCGTCTCCCGCTTTGATTTCATTCTCAAGCATCTTTACCGCCAAAAAAGACTGAACGGAATCTTCAATGACTCTCGCCAGTGGTCGTGCACCCCACTGGGGGCTATATCCCAACTCAACAATTTTTTGGACCAGCTCAGGCTTAAATGTGAGAGAGATTCCTTTTTCGGAAGCCATTTTCTTAACTCCGTTTAACTGTAACTTTGCAATTTGTTGAATACTAGTCACAGATAAGGGATTAAACACTATTATTCCGGTAAATCTGTTTAGAAATTCCGGGGCGAATTTATTTTTTACATCAGCCATTGCCGTTTCAGACATTTCAAGGTAACTCGCGCCCCTTGTGAAAGCTTCCTGAATGGATCTTGTTCCAACGTTACTCGTCATTATTATTATCGTATTTGTGAAGTCAGCAAGAGTTCCGGAAGAGTCCGTTAAGCGCCCCTCGTCCAGGACTTGAAGAAAAGTAAGCAAAATGTTTGAATGGGCTTTTTCCACCTCGTCTATAAGAAGAAGCGCGAAAGGTTTTGCTCTAACACTATCTGTCAGGATTCCTCTGGTTGAGCCGTCTGGAGATCCTATAAGTCTGCTTAGGCTATCAAGCTGTTGGTACTCACTCATATCCAGTCTTATCATGTTTTTTTCCTCGCCAAAGTAATTTTTTGCCAGGGCCTTGGCTGTTTGGGTTTTTCCAACACCTGTTGTACCTACAAACAAAAAGCTGGCAATTGGTTTTTTCTCATCTCTAATTCCGGTTCTAGCTCTTTGCAATGCAGCAGCAACTCTTTCAAGAGCCTGATCTTGTCCTATTACCATCTTTTTCATCTCACCCTCAATGTTTAAAAGTTTATGTGCCTCATTTTGGGTTATGGAAGTAACAGGTATATTAGTCATTTCTGCAACCTCTTTTTCTACTTCAGCTGCTGTTAGATACTTTGTTTCTTCCTTTACGGTTGTGGCTGTTCTATTAAGTATGTCTATTGCCTTGTCGGGGAGAACTCTTTCATGGATAAGTTTTTCCGAAAGCTCTACACTTTTTGAAATAGCTGGATAGGAAATAGTTATTCTGTACTTTTTTTCATATTTTCTCGCTACATATTTGAGAATTAAAATAGTATCTTCCTTGGATGCCTGGTTTATCTGAACAGTCTGAAAAAGTCTTGCTATTGTTTCGTTTGGTTCAATATATTTTCTATAGTTTGATATTGATGTGGCGCCAATAAACCTAATTCTGTCGTCAGTGAGATGTTTTTCCAGCATGGAAAATACAATTGAAGACTCTCCTCCCGCCTCACCAAGGCCGGTCACAAGGTTTTGAATTTCATCCAAAAATAGAATTATATCTCCGGAGCCCTCTGCATCTTCCATTACACTTGTCAATTTACCGGCAATTTCACCAGGGGATTTGGCTCCTGAAAGAAGGGAACCCACATCCAAACTTATAATTCGCTTGTTATTTAAAGTTTTGTATTCAGTTCCGCAAATTATTTTGTATGCTATTCCTTTAAGTATTGAAGTTTTTCCGCAACCCGGTTCGCCTATGATCAGGATATTTCCCTTGCTCCCACTAAGCATTTCTGATATTTTTTTAATCTCCTCTTCCCGACCGATTATTCTATCAACCCGGCCTTTTTGAACTTCTTTTGTGAAATCCTGTGACATGGAGTCTAGCATCGGAGTTACCCGGCCTAGCATTCCTTTGCTTATCCCCCCAAGAGGCGACATCTCATAATCGTCCTGCCAGACGTAAACTTTAGCCAGATACTCACGCTCCTCAACTATCCATAGCGCCGCTTGTTTTATAACTTCAGACCTTGAGTTGTATGCGGAAAGTACGGTTTCAGTAGCCGGTATATTTTGAATAATTGCCGTAAAAAGGTGCTCAATTTCAACGTAGCGTGATTTATTTTCCTTGGCTAAATCAAAAGCTTTCTTTTCAAGGTTGTCACATTTTATTTTAGTTGCTAAACACAGCTTATCTTTCAATTCTTTAGTATTAAGTTCGGACTTTTGCAATAGATAGACTATTTCTTTTTTGTTTAATATTTTTCTTAATGCTGCTTTCTGGTGTTTTATTACTAAATTTAAAAAGTAGAGTGCTACCGGGCGGAAGCATTTTTTATAGTTTGTGTCTTTTAGCTGTTTTAGCTTTTTGTCAGGTATATCAAGGTTAGATATGCCCCAGCAAACATACATTCCAACGACAAGTACAAGTGCTACTTCAACGGAGACAAAATAACATATAGCTGAGGGAATAATCAGCCATACAATCGGGGTTGCTATTACTAAAACTAAAAGAGCGGTCATGAACAAAAATCCAAAAAAGATCATGAAAATGCGGGCTATAAAACTCATAGCTCTTCCCACGATAGACCTGTTTCCATATAAAGGTACAAAAATAAGCTGGATATTCATCAAAAACGACATTTCGTTGTTAGCTACGGCAAGGATGGTTCTGGCTATACTAAAAGTTTTTATTGGGGATTTTACGGCCCACCACACAAGGAATTTGTGAGGCAGTTTAAACGAGTAGGGCATACATTTAAAAGAATACCAAAAACTAAACATATGCGATATACCCGTTGTTTAGAAGTGGTGTGATTTCGAGATTTGGGAGCCAAGTTTTATTCTGAGTTTGGTTGAAGTGTTTAGTTTTGTGAGAGAAAAAACAAGCTCCAGGTTTTTCACATGGAGCTTTTGGTAAAACAATTGACGATTGGTGATTAAAGATACGCTTCGACATTGATGGTGAAACCACATTGCATCAGTTCCAGTACGAAGTCTGCAACGTTTCTTACGTTTCTAAACTCGCACTTAAGAGTTCCGAAACGCCTGCCTCTCCCATTATTCCAGGACGCACTTCCAAAATTTTCTTGGCAGAGCTGTGTGATGTACTGGGTAAAGGGGGACTTTCTTGGTAACTTCACAACAATAGTAGTATCCATCGCTTCTCCTTTTCTAGAAAGAGCTCCTTGCGTTTATTTTGACAAGTTTAGTGGGAAGGTCAATATGTGAATCCTCGAAAAAAGAGAAAAACAAGGAGGATTGTGCACACAATCCCTTGTACCCACGCAACATTTGTATTGGCGACCATCCCATCGATATAACTAAGGAGGCCCGGTGTCTCCAGGATTTCCGGTACCACGAGGATCACTAGTATGAAAATCGTGATGGTAAGGACCAAAAAACAATACAACATATCTGATCTATTTTTGTTCATTTTTCTCCTTTCACCGTTTTGGTGTATTACCGGGGATTAAATCAGGGTAATCCCAAAATAGCAACCTATAGGTATGTTGACTCTCTATTGCTTTGGAGGTTCGAAAATGTTTTATGTAGAAGCTACCCTTAGTTTTTAGTATAATAGCGTTATGAATGTAGTGCCTTCTAAATTCCAACCTTTATTTCCAAGCTCAAATATACAAAACCTAGACATCCAAGGGGATAAAAACTATATCATTCAAACTCTCTTGAAAAACTCAACATTGGATGGCTGGAAATGGATGCTAGAAACATATTCAAATGAAGATGTTTCTGCAGTTCTCAAAACTTCTAGATTGCTAACACCAAAAGATGTATATTTTTGGGGCCTTTTTTTACATGTCCCTCAAAGTGAAATATTATGTTTGAACAAAGACTTACAGAAAACGCCAAAAACATCTTGGGTATATTAAATAAAGTTACGCCTCCCAAGAGTTATTTGGCTGGGGGTACAGCCCTTGCACTATGGATAAATCATAGAAATTCTTATGATTTAGATATTTATTCGCCTGTAGAGTTTGATCTTGATGAAATGAAGCAAAAATTTGGTAGTGAGATTCCTGATTTCCAACTTATTTCTACTTCGTGGCAAACTTTGCATGGAAAATCAAAAGATACTGGGATAAGTCTGTTTTACTATCAATACAAACTTTTAAAAGAGGCAACAGAGTTTTTAAGCTTTAATATTGCGTCTGTTGAAGATATCGCAGCTATGAAACTAGAAGCGATAGCAGGGAGAGGGTTAAAAAGGGATTTTTTTGATGTATACAAAATAGCTAAAGATAGAGGTTGGCCTCTTGAGTATATGATTGATCTAAACGATAAAAAATATGCTCGACAGGGGAGTTTTACGCCCCATATCTTGAGGTCATTAGTGTACTTTGATGATGCAGAAAATTTGTCCGAACGATCTGTCGAGATAGAAAAAGAGTGGGAAGAAATAAAGCAGTTTTTTATACGGGAAATTTCACAATTATCGGAAAACAGACTTCAAAATCTTTAATTGGCTCCTCTTGGTTGACATGCTCTGTAACAGGGAAATTGAGATTTCATTAGAACAAATTAAGATACTGTGTGGTTTTAAGTTATAATTTGGCTTATGTTATTCCATCTAATAAACTTGGTGCTTTTAAATGTTTTTTCTTCATTCCCCGCATAAACAAGAAAGCTGTCTCTTCTACTTTCCCTAATCACATTTTCCCAGTATTCAATACCTTTAAGATGGTCCGTATTAAGTGTTTTGGACGCTTTTATTTCTACAAGAGATAGGAACCCGCCCTTTTCCGAAACATAATCAACCTCATTGCCTGTTTTATCTCTAATAAAGTATCCCAAGTCTGATTTACCTTTATTAATAGTCGATTTCGCGATTTCTGAAATGACTAGGTTTTCAAATATATTACCCTTTAGTGGATGTGTTTCTATTTGGTTGGGATTTGTAATATTGAGAAGGTTTACGGCAAGTCCTGTATCAAAGAAATACAGCTTAGGTGATTTCGTAAGTCTTTTGTTGAAATTCTTATAATAAGGCTTTAAAAGAAAAATCAAATAACTGGCCTCTAAAACCGATATCCACGATTTTATAGTGTTGTGGGAAACACCTATCTCATTTGCTAAAGAGCTTAGTATTGTAGTTTGGCCAATTCTCCCCGCGCAAAGCTTTAGAAAAGTTTGAAAATCTCTTAAATCAGGTATGTTTTTTATATTTCTAACGTCTCTTTCCAGATATGTTTGAATGTAGCTTGGATACCATTCTTCAGGTGTTAGTCTTTTATCCCATATTCTAGGATATGTTCCCTTAAGAGCGTATTTTTTCCAATCTTCATCTACTGTTTCATCTTTTAGTTCCTCTTGAGTAAAAGTTGGCAGGTTGATAAGATAAATCCTACCCGCTAACGTTTGTGATATTTTTTCGTTTAAAATAAAGTTTTGTGATCCCGTTAATATGTACTGTCCGCTTTCGCCTCCCGCATCAACCCTTTCTTGTATGTATGAAAACAATTCTGGAACATTTTGAACCTCGTCAAATATAGCTGGGGATTTATATCTATCCAAAAATCCTCGTGGATCTTTTGTGGCATATTCCTTATTGTCAGGAGTCTCCAAAGAGATATATGTGAAATCAGGAAAGGCGTTTCTTACCAGCGTGGTTTTACCGGATTGTCTTGGTCCCAAAACACCCAAAACAGGATATTTTGATATCATTTCCAATAACCTTGGGCGGGCTGTTCTTGCTATCATTAAAGCAAATATAGCATATTCGGACAATTTGTCAATTGCATTTACAGATTGTCCGTTTCCTGGCTCCGAACGCTGAACGAAATCCGAACTTTTTTTAGCGAAAATCCTGACGCTGACTTCTGACTGCCAGCCCGCCTCTGGCGGTCTGGCAGAAATCCGCTTCGCGGATTCCCACCCACGGCAAAAAATTTTGCCGGTCTCTCCGAAAGAACAAAAAGCCACCGCCTTTTTATATCCTCCACTAGTCCCTGGCCACCACTAAAAATCATTTGCGGAGATAGAAAGAAAATGTTAAACTAACAATAAATTTGAGATTTAACCACAAGTAATTAAAATTATATGGAAGTCAAAAATAACTCTGTTAAAGGGTGGGATCGAAAGCACTCTTTAATTTCAGCTATCATTGGAGTGAGTATAGCTGCCTTTACATTTATTTGTTGTGGTCTTTTAATACCACTCGGTCTCATTGGAGCAGCCGTGTTTTTGCATCAATATAGGATACCCCTTATAATCTTAGGAGTTGCTATAGCTGGGGTGAGCATCTTTTTTATGTTGAAGGGTAAAGATATAATCTGTGTTTGTAAAGTTTTCGATCTGATAAAGAAATATAAAAAAATGACAATTATCTCAACAGGTATTATCATCTGTATTGGTTTAGCTATTTTTGGGGTAACTAATTTTTTTCCCTCCTCATCTAGAAATTTTGCTAGCACAATTAACCCAGAATCAACTATATCAGGATGGAGAAATAATAAAGCCGGAACAGAACTAGTGAGTATAGTTAATTTCTTGAAAGGAAACATTGGGAAAGAAATCAAACTAGAGGGGGAGAAGCATTTAATAACCGGCAAAGAGATGATGAGCATCAAAGTAATAATGTTAGAGTGCTGCACAAAAGGTGAATTCGCAGAGATATTAGATAGCATTTCTAAAATTGGTAAAGTTAAAGGTTCTGATTTCAGTAAAAAGGAAATCTCCGCAGAATTGCCAGCTGATGAAATACCAAAAATAGCTGATATCTGGAATGTTGAAATAATTAGTCTTGAGCCTGATGCTAAGATTCTCTGGGAATCAATAATTAGTCAAAAAGACTTTTAGAAATATCAAAAATAGGATTTAAGACAACTTAAATTAAAAGGTCGACATCGTCAATTTAAAAGGAGGTGAGAAATTTATGGCCAAAAAAATTTGTAAAAGAAGAAATCAAGAAATTAATTTCCCTAAAGATTGTCAGGGATGTGCATTTTTAAATACGAGTAGCAAAATCCCATATTGCACTTATAAGGAGCCGGAAGGAAAGAAAACATCTAAAAAACCCTGTTGCCATTAAAGACTTTTAGTGATACCAGGAAATCAAGATTTAAGTAAACCTAAGTTAAAAAGGTCGAAGTATTTAACATTAAATTTAAAAGGAGAATAATAAAATGGAAAAATCTCGTGAACTCACATTAAAAATTGAGGGGATGAATACCCCTTGCTGTACTGAGGAAGTAAAAGAGGCTTTGTTAAAGGTTAAAGGGGTAAAGCGGGTCCCTATATGCTGTCCAAAGAGGGGTATAGCTGAGATTGAGATAGAGGCTGAGGAGGTGACTGATGAGCAGCTAATTAAAGTGGTTGAAGAGGCAGGTTTCAAGGCAAAAGTTAAGGAAGAAGGCGAGGAAGGAGAGCTTCAAGCTCTGATGAAAAAATTCGAGATTGAATTTGAGAAATTAGCCCAGAAATACAATATACCCCAAAAAGAAATTGAGGAGCACTGGAATTTAGTCAAAAAAGAAGCGGCTGAGGTTTATCAAAGATGTTGTGATTGGTCGCTTGGCCATGGCATGGCGATTAAGGATGCTGAAGCTTATTGCCAGAGTGCAATTCTTGTAGGTTTTGGTAAATTCTTGTGGGCTGAGCAAATCTTTAAGGTAAAACCAAAAGAGCAACAGATGACAAATGAGGAAATCAAAAACCTTGTTGCCAGTCGTTACGGAAATTTCGCTGAAAAGTATGCTCTTTTGGGAAATCCCTGCCCAATCAGAAAGAAGCAAGTTAAAGAGCTTTATAGTGAGAAAGAACTTTCTTTGCTTCCAAAAACTGCTCTTAATCTTGCTTTAGGTTGTGGTAACCCAGTTAGTTTTGCCAATCTCAAATCCGGGGAAGTAGTAATTGATTTTGGTTGTGGAGCAGGTATTGATCTAATTTTAGCCGCTCATAAAGTTGGGCCTAAAGGAAGAGTAATTGGGGTAGATTTAACCCCTCAGATGATTGAGAAAGAAAGGCAGTCAGAAGCTGAGGCTGGTTTCCCAGCGGCAAGGGTTGAAGAGCAGGTTAGTGATATTGAAAAATTAGAGCTTCCTGATAGTTTTGCTGATGTGGTTATATCTAACTGTGTGATTATTCTGACCCCAAACAAAGAGGCTGCCTATAGAGAAGCTTTTCGGATTTTAAAACCTGGTGGCAGATTGGCTATTTCAGATATGGTCTTTTCAGAAAAGATAGACCCTGAAATAACAGAACGTTTTCAGTCAATCTGGGCTGGGGTGGTAGGAGGAGCGATTGCTGAAAAAGATTATCTTGAGATAGTAGAGAAAGCTGGTTTTGGTCAAATTAAGGTGGTGAAACGTCACTTTCTTACTCCAGGGGAATTATTCGCTATGTCCACTTGTCCCGGAACAGAATTTGTTCCTTCTCCTGATCCAAAAGATCTTAAAGTTGTCCAAGGCAAAGTGGTAAGTATTAAATTTACAGCCATCAAACCTTGAAAGAACGAAATCGTATAACTAGAATTGGACAAATAGGCAAATTTTTTGCCGTGGGTGGGAATCCGCGAAGCGGATTTCTGCCAGACCGCCAGAGGCGGGCTGGCAGTCAGAAGTCAGCGTCAGGATTTTCGCTAAAAAAAGTTCGGATTTCGTTCAGCGTTCGGAGCCAAATTGTATGTTGCGAGTTTGTTGCCTCGGCGCTTCGCGCCTCGGCAGGCAGATTGTATAGTATTTGCCAAGATTTTTTAGGTTCAATCGCCACCTTTTGCGAAAGCAAAACGCGGTTCGAGCCAATCCTTTT